>JARGPP010000003.1 GCA_029210085.1 Legionellaceae bacterium
CCGACTTCTTCTATGTCTTGCCAACCTTCGGCGCCACAAATTACCCCAAAAACACACAAGACAAGAATATCAATTAATTCATGATCAATTTTGCTTTCTTGACGTGGATCTCGAATCACTGAAAAACAATCGACTAATGATGTTGTAGTCACCTTATTTTGCTCCTTTTATTATAAAGGAGACATAAGATCACATTATTGGATTAATTTAAAGTCACACGTGATCTCGCCCTGCCGCTCCATCCAACATGGAGCAACCCACCCAAGTTTATATTATGCGAGATGTAAATTTAACCTTTTACCCTGGTGAAAATACATTAATTAAAGGTCGCTCCGGCTTGGGAAAAAGCACCATCTTTAAAGCTATGGCTGGAACCTGGGACCATGGAGTGGGAGAGGTGTTAGTTCCAGATAATCATCGTCTTTATTTTCTCCCTCAGAAACCCTCCCTTCCTCATGATACCCTTAAAGTAGTACTTGCCTATCCCGAGCCCGTTGAAACTTATAGGGATGATCAATATGACGCCGCTTTAAGAGATGTGGGTGATATGGACGATTTTATTCCAAAACTTAATTGTAAAGAAAATTGGTCTACCCAGTTATCCGCAGGTCAACAACAACGGATATTATTTGCTCGTGCCTTACTAAAAAGGCCAGACATTCTATTTTTAGATGAGTCTACGTCAGCGTTGGATGAAGAATGCGGAGCAAAAATGTATACACTCCTCCAGCATAAATTACCCAGTACAACCTACATTAGTATCGGACATCGTTCTACTATAGCTCAATTTCATAATCGGGTGATAACCCTTACTGCCGATGAAGATAGAACCGTACATTATGACGAGGTAAATAGATTTGCAAGGAGCTGTGCGTAAGGTGAGTTATTAACAGATAAATAAAACAAAGGTGAATATCATAATGAAAATCGAAGAACGAGCAATGAACCTATCCGAAGCGGTCACAAAATCAGTCAATAATTTTTTGTCGTTACCCGAAGCGCAGGGTGTTACCAACCTGCGCGACATGGTGCTTGAGCAAGTAGAGCCTGCACTGCTTAAATCCGCCATTGAGCACTGCAAGTACAACCAAAGTAAAGCGGCTAATTTGCTTGGCTTAAGTCGCGGCACGTGTCGCATGAAACTGAAGAAATATTTTGATGACAAGTATTGTGGAAGTCGTGCGGAAGATTAAGTGCTAGAGTCAGAAAGTAGGTTGTATTGGTGGTAGTTGCAGCATCGTCAAATGCGGTCATGTAATACCATGGTATCAAAAGATACTCGCGGTGTTTTCTGGGTAGTATACCCACAGGATCGCGGCAGCCATATTTGAGTGTTTTAGGCCGCAAGAAAAACGAAGGTTAATCTTGTGATCGGGTGAAGGGGTTAAATCACGCTTAAAATGCACAAGATTACCCATTGAGAAAATCAAAGCAAGGTGATTCCGTGTTCATGTGGTTTTCTTGTGCTTTCAAATTGTTTAGCAATTTATGGCTTATGCTTATGGGGGATTACTCTCAATCATGCTAGGATCGCGCAAATTTTTTCAATTATTGAGTAAATAATGCAAGATAATGAAACACTCATGCCATCAGTTATTGATTTTGAAACCGCTTTGACTACGTTTGATCATACTTTTCCACGTGATGCGGTACTCAATGCAATATCAAACCAAGAGGCTAGTACGCCAATTCTTCTTGGGTATCTTGAGTATGCAATCGAAAATGTTGAGACACTTGATCACTCATACATGGGTCATATATTTGCTTTATTTATTTTATCTCAATTTAGAGAAAAACAAGCATTTCCATTAATTATTAAGCTGGCTAAATTACCCTATAAACAACAGAGTGATTTGTTGGGAGATAGTCTTACTGAATCTTTATCGCAGTTTATTGGCTCAACGTTTGATGGTGATCTGGATGCAATAAAAAGTATCATTCAAGATAAATTGATTAATTTATATACGAGATTAGAGGCTATGCAGTCTCTATTAGTCCTTCTTAATGAAAACCTTATTGAAGAATCTTTGATTGAAACGTATACCCATCATTTATTTGAAATTTTATTAACAGCAAAAGATCACGAGGGTATGACAGCACTTGTTAATTTTTGGTGTGACTACGATCCTAGTAATTTTATAGAGCAAATAAAGGTAGCCTTTGACAATCAATTGGTAGATGAAGATTGGCTCGATTTAGATTACATCATAGATAGACTCGCTAAAAATGATGTTAAAAGATATGTGAATGACCCAAAGTACAAGCCAATTCAGGATACAGTAAAAGAAATGGAGTGGTGGGCATGCTTTAATGATGGAGCTAGTAAGTTGGACGACGCAATACCGTACTTACTGGATGAGCATTATCATCATGAGCATGATAATTGCTGTGGTCACAATACACAAACTATGCGTAAGGAACCAAAAATTGGACGTAATGATCCGTGCTCCTGTGGAAGTGGAAAAAAATATAAAAAATGTTGTTTGTAATCACATGGCGCTCCATGTCCCAAAAAACGTTGGTTAGTTGGGACATGAAATCATCAAAAGGTAGGGCTGCATGATTGTTGAGTTTGTGTGACTCAAGAACCCGCCTAAATATCAAAGTCTGGCAAGCTCAACGATAAACATCTTTTCTGTGACCCACATGTATAACAAGTATTACAAATTGTTCGTCTTCGATCTTTGCTAAAAGTCGATAATCACCGATGCGGTACCGCCAGATATCGCTGAG
Source organism: Legionellaceae bacterium (assembly GCA_029210085.1). Taxonomy (GTDB): domain Bacteria; phylum Pseudomonadota; class Gammaproteobacteria; order Legionellales; family Legionellaceae; genus JAALKW01. The sequence continues at coordinate 2,734 of JARGPP010000003.1, forward strand.
CTTACCAGATAAAGACTTTCCCAGTAGACGAGGATTTTCAGAAGTTAAAATTTTTTCTTTGATGTATTTTAAAATTTTCTTCTGAGCCGTGTGCCCAAGCTTCTTTAAATCTTTTTCAACGCTGGTGTCGAATTCAACCTTCCAAGTCAAGTCGACGCTCCATCTCTTCTAAAGAGATTCTTGGGTTGTTTTCTTCAAGTCGAGCGATGGCAATTAAGCGATCTTCGTGATCATCTAAAAAGGATGACAATGCTTGTTTCACATAAAAACTTTTTGAGCGGTGCGTTTCCTTTGATAGCTCTGATAACCTGTGCTCAAGTTGCTCTGGTAATCGTACGGCCAACATACTTTTCCCCATGGGTATCTATATGATACAAGTATAACATGTTATACTTGTATTGCAATGAGTGTTGTTTTAATGATTGCGCCGAAGGATTCAAACATCAAGCCAATTGCACAAACGACCGTTTGCGCAACAAAATTAGTTATACCACAGTTCAAGGGCTTGCGTGATGCGAAAAGGTATTGCAAAAAAATATTGTTTGTAATCACGTGGTCCGGGCTGTCTCAAAAACGGTGGTGGTGTTTATCAAACACCGCGGCAGCGCGACAGGCGATGTCCAATCAATGGTTTGTAAAGAACAGTTTGATTAGCCTGCATCAATTAGTTACTCGATAAACATCTGGTTGAAATCGCAGTATACGGTTCCGTATGTGCGGTGGTGTGAGGGGACGGAGCTCGTGAGGGCTCCTCCTACTCGATTAAATTAGTAGACAACTGAGCAAATCAGTCATTCCGTGAGCCTGAAAAGAGATGTGGAAAACAAATATTCACAAGCTAAACCTATATAGAATGGGCCTTTATCAAACAATCACAGGAACTTAACAGCTTAAAGATGCTGTGCTTCAGAGGTTGTTTTGAGGGTTATCCCCAATATCTGGGGATAAAAGTGTGTGGAAGCTGGGGTATCGTGTTTAAAAGCAATTGACGTGAAAAAACTTCTAATATTTTTTACAAACACGGACACTCGAGTCTTAGTATGCTGCACTGAGCTTCGGCTCATTGGCCGGACTGACGACCCTTTAAAAAGTGCCTGATGATGGGTAACAAATGAGCTAAGTTCAATATTTCCCCATTAAAAACAGAAGACGCTTGATGCACAGCCTCACCAACCGAGTGCCCTACTTCAAGCACTTCATCTTTAGCGACTTTTAAATCTTTCGTCACTTCGTCTTTAGCAAAATCTCGAATATCTCTCAAAGCTTCAACTTCTTTTCGGTGCTTACTTCTTTTGGAACGCAAAATAAAAAGCAAACATAGGAATACATGAAAACCGGTCAAAATAAATGCGGTAACTTTGATCGAAAAATAAGGGGATAACGTAAAAAAAAGGGCTATATCCAACATGATTAATGCCGTTAACAAAGCAACCAAGCCCATGGACACCCAAAATAACTGACGTAATTTATCACGTACAAAAATATCCAGCATGACTCGTTCACTTCGAAGATAAAGGTTAAGCTTACTATCAAATTCATTCTTCATTACCGACCTCCCCGGCTTTTTGCAAGTACGCCACCCAACATCGCGCCCAATGCAAATAACAATAATGCTGTCACCGGGGAAAGATTCTCGTAATCTTTTTTTGTTGCTCTTAAAATTTCGGTTAAAAGTTGTTTTAACTCAGCTTCTATTTCGATTGTATCTTCTTTTTTTTCGGCTGCCTTTCCTGATAATTTCGCTTTCGATTTGACTTGAGAGCGTGGCTTAGGTCTAGACTGTACCTTTGATTTTTCTTGTCGTAATATCTCAACCTCTCGACGTAAAAAAGCGATTTCTTCTTCTAAAGCTGATGTTTTCATGACGCCTCCTTGTGATGAACACTGGCTACATCATGACTTTAAATAAACCGTAGATATCATAAGTATCATGTCCATGATGTACTAAGCTCAATAAGCTTTTCTTTTGATGTGAATTAAAAATAAGTATAGTTTAAATTTTGCTGATGCCACTCCTTCTGATTACATTTAAATAATACATACCTCAATATGTTGTAATCTCAAAATGATTGGGCTTACTGGTAAAATAAAGTCCTTTGTGTGAAATAAAAACCCTTAAGACACTGCGGCAAGCATGAGTTTTCGATATGCCAAAATCTCGATATTATTCCCCCAAACCGGATTATCAACATAGTCATTCAAGGTCGGAGCCTCCTACGGACTCTGTTGCCGTATTTGAATATGCCCGTACTGTCTTAACCTAAATGCTGCTTCAACAGCACAAAACTCACTGTGCCTAACACCATACTGAGTAACGGTTTTTTTAGCAGCAAATGGGCAACGATTACGATGAATAAACTGATCATTGCAGGTAATCCGAAAGGATTGGTTTTAAAAGAAGCGGGGTTAATTTCATAAATAACCAACAGCATCATAATGTAAGCAGTAAGACGCTTACCTAAAGCCTGCATTTTGACATTACCCGACAATTTTTCAGTAAACATAAATGGAAATGCGCGCGTTACAATTGCCAAAGCACATAAGCTGAGTACAACTGTTAAGGCATAATGATTCATGACTGGACGTCCGTATTTTTTTCTTGACGTGTTTCATCGACATAAATAAACAATACAGAGCAAATAATAGACAACAACAAGTATTGCTTTGGAAAAATTAAAAAACTAAAGCATGCAAATGCAATTGGCATCATTAAACTCAATTTATCACGGCTTATTAAGTAATAATCAACCACTAGAATCATAAAAAAGCTCGTCAACATAAAATCTAAGCCTTTAACATCAGGCATGCTCGAAAATAAAACCAGGCCTAAGCACGTCCCAAAAAACCAATACAAATAAGGGAGAAGCGTCACATAAAAGCAAAATACCGTATCATCGCGTTGAGGCGATTCAGGGTTAGCGGTTAACATGCCGTAAGTTGCGTCAACCAACCCAAAAATTAGAAAGGCTCTTAACATCATCGGTTTCGTTTTAAATCGCTCAATAAAACTTAAGCCATAAAACAAATTACGAGAAGCAATAAAACTGGTGGCCAGCAAAATAGCAAACACACTGGCATGTTCTTGCATCATAGATAATGCAACAAACTGTGCAGCACCTGCAAACGCTAACAGACTCATAATAGGTGCCCAATAACCAGGAAAACCAGCTTTTAGCCATAGAACAGTAAAAACAATACCCAACGGAAAATAAGCAAACAACGTTGGAATGCTTATTTTAAACGCTTGTTTGAACTCTTGACTTACCCCCACGTATTCTTTCCTTTTACCCAGCAAACACACATTTAAAATTTAATGGCTCGCGTTGCTATCATTGTTTTCATGTATTTTTCAATTAAAAACCTAGGCGACGGATGCGAATCTTCATCAAATCCAGCCAATAAAAAACCTGCTTCTAGCTGCCCATTAATCTGACTCGACAGCGTATGTCCAAAAACAAATGCCTCTTGATTCTCAATTTTTTGATTCAATATGTTTTGTTCCAGCGCATCTATATCAGCATACGGCAAAGTGTACAGTGGCTTCAACAGACCTTTTTCCGAAAGTTCTTTATCTTTTGAAAAAACAAACACCACAGGGTTATAAAAACTTGTTAATAAAACACCTTTCCTGCGCAATACACGATAACATTCACGCCATACAGGATTTAAATCAGCTACATATAAATTAGAAATAGGGTGAATAATATAATCAAAAGTGCTCTCTTTTATTTTTGATAAATCAGACATGTCCCCTTGAATGCGTTTAATCTGTAAATTATCACGCACCGCAACGTGTTTATCTTGCTCTAATTGCTGCTTAGAAATATCAAATACCGTCACATTTGCACCTGCTGCTGCAAGTACTGGTGCTTGCTGCCCACCCGCTGCAGCAAGACATAAAATATTTTTGTTTTGAATATTTTTAGGCAGCCAATGACTCGACAATGGTTTTTTTGTGAGATGAATGTCCCACTGCCCTTTTTTTGCCGCTTGGATAATCTCTGAACTAACGGGTTTTGACCAAGGTTCTTGCAATAAAGCTTGTTTATCCCAGGCTACCTCGTTATACGCAAGTATCTGTTTTGAATGTTCTTGTTTTGGGGTTGATGACATCAGGTATCCTCATCATTTAGTAGAAATCAAGCTGTCTCCATGCTTCAAACAAAATAATGGCTACCGCATTTGATAAATTCAAACTGCGACTTTCTGCGCGCATTGGAATACGAACGGCCTCATGTTGCTCAATCATATCTATCGGTAAACCCCGTGTTTCCGGACCAAATAATAAAATATCATTATCTTGATACACACAATCAGTATGTGTTTTTTTAGCCTTAGTTGAGCAGGATATGATGCGCCTATGTTGATTTTTATTAAGGAAATCGGCCATATCTTGATAATGCTGAACAGATGCCCATTCATGGTAATCAAGACCAGCACGACGCATACGTTTATCATCTAGTTCAAACCCTAAAGGATGAATGATATGTAGCTGCGCACCACTATTTGCACATAAACGAATAATATTGCCTGTATTCGGTGGAATTTCAGGCTGGAACAATGCAACGTGTAACATATCAATTACCTACCTCTCATAACTTTATTCAAGCGACTTCCGAAGCTTTTTGAGTTGCCCTCGTTTAACCTTACTATCGACTCTCTTTTTAACCGAACTTCTAGAGGGCTTGGTTTTTTGTCTCTTTTTGGGCCTGCTGATTGCTTTTTGGATAAACCGCGCCAATCGCTCTAGCGCATCTTTTTTATTATGCTCTTGATTTTTATGCCGCTGAGCCTTAATCACAATCACACCTTCTGATGTGATACGATAATCTTTAGTATACATTAAGCGTGTTTTATATACATCAGGTAGCGAAGATGCTGCAATATCAAATCTCAGATGAATTGCTGTAGAAACTTTATTTACATGCTGCCCACCCGCACCCGATGAGCGAATGGCTGTACACATCACCTCAGAAATTGGAATCGATAGATTATCTGTTATTTTTAAATGACTCATGACACGCCATCTTCATCATTAAACATTCAAAAACCAAGTTTGAAGTAATAAAATAAACATCACCAACACGCCTCCCAAACTAAACCAATAATAACTGGTTAGACCTGTAGCAGGTAACTCTTCTCTGAAAACATTTAATAATACAGAGCCAGATAAAAAAGCAAGCATGAATGCTGAAACCAGTACATTAACGGGATCAAAAATAACTGAACATAACCAACCGACCCATAAAGCAAAAATCAATAAAAAACGCCCCACATGATTAAATTTTATCTGATAAAAACGACAGAATTTACGATCAGTTAAAACAAAATGAAGGGCCATTGCAATCGTAAACACAAAAGTTGCTGTCATACTTGATTGTGCACGCAAAGACATCGTATAAGTAATTAAAAAATTATACAAACAAAACATGCCCAAATGTAACCCATAAACCAAGCCATCATCACGTGCTTCATCACGATAACGCTCAGCTAATAAATCAAAGCCGTAATAAATCAAAAAACCCAAAAAAGCAGCAATATAAATCCAAAGTTCAGTAAACGGTGTCAGCCATTGATGACCTAATAAAAACTGTCCGATGGGTTTATTATATTCCACTAAATCCGGTAACATGTGTAAAAAAACGTAAGCTACGGCAACGCCACCTGAGAAAGAAACAAATGCACGCCCTCGTCCTGGCAAATGATTCGCAAACCAAGGACTTAAATAGTGAAACACTATTAAAAAAAGAGTTGCTGCAAACGCAATCCATAAGTGCGGCTGATTAATCCATATCATCACAAAAATCCATCAATATTCTTCTCTTATGAGAACAATATAGCTTAATCACGTCCGCCTGTGAAAATTCACTACTCTAAATCATCTTGATTCATAACATCGCTTGGGATTTTTCGACTCTCACGAGCCCACTCTCCCAAATCAATGAGCTTGCACCGCTCTGAACAAAAAGGTCTAAAAGCATTCTGACTATCCCAAGTATTTGCTTTTTTGCAAATAGGACAACTGATTTTCTGCTGATAATGATTCATAATCGGCTGATTAACTTTAAAATTGAAAGTATGCAATATAACGCACTAATTTTTCAATACCACGCAAATACACTCACCATCAACACTATGAATATAAAAAGCATTTAAATGTATCACCTACATATCAGATTTTCATCCTCAAAAATTGTTGACTTGATAAACCACTCAATCTCCGCTCTTTACAATTTCGTTTAATCGAAGCACACTTATTTTTATAAAAAATAATGCGAAGGAATATAAATCAATGCGTTCACTGATAAAATTTGGCATCAAATTTATATTGGTCTTAACCCTTCTTATGGGTGGTTTTCACTTGTTTTCAACCCCCTCATTTACGCAACCCATTATTACTTTTGTATGTACAGGAAATACAGGAAGAAGCGCAATGGCAGAATACCTTGCTAAACATGCTCCGTTTTCTTCTGAAGAAAAGCATCAATTTAATTCTCGTGGCATTAATACACGAGCAGCAGAAGTTATGCCAGAAAGTAACGCCGTTGCTGTGATGCAAGATATCGGCATTAATATCAATGAGCATCGTGCAAAACCATTAACAAACGTTGATCTTAATCAAGCCAAACTTATCTTGACCATGACAAAAGCACAAAAAGACCAAATACTTCAAACAATGGCGCCAACAGCAAAAAATGTTTATATGCTAAGTGAGTGTGCCGATGGTACACAAGTCGACATTCCTGATGCATACCGTCAAAATCTCTCTTTTTATCGTGAAACACGCGATAAAATTAAAGCGTACATCGAAGCAATTGCCGCGCGAGGCGGGCAATGTTACGCTCCCAATCAATAACGTATATAAAAATACGTTAAACCCCAGCGATACAACTCAGGCCGGCACTCTGTCGGCTTCCATTTAAAAAAATTAAATCAAAAAATTACGCTTGAACTCAAAGTCATATCACAATCTTGACTCCGCTCACTAATGAATGTCACTTGCTCAACGGCTAACTCTTCTTGTTTAATCAATCTTAATTCAAAATTAACTTTATACTGCTCATTATTAGAGCATTTTATCGTCTATTGATGTCCAAAACTACTGATTGAAACTCTTTTTTTTTTAGCGTAATTTAATACTTATTATCAACATCAACTAGCTTATTTGACTCCATGAAAAAAATAATACGCTTTTATTCAATCGCTACTTTATTTCTTATATCGTGCTTATCTCATGCACAAAACATCTTTGAAACCACATCAAACTTTCATACCCTTGAGCTAAACCTGAGTCCACATCTTTCCCAACAGCCTCGTTATACCCATGTGTCCATGAATTGGGGGTTAACCCCTGGCTGGGTTGCTTTTTTTAACTCACAAGGTTTTCTATCCGGCGTCAATTTCTTTGATGTTACGAACGCTCATAAGACAAACTTAGTTTATACCCGCTTTGAGCGCTGCAATGACTTACCCAACCCGAGCACATGTAACGATACGGCTGTACCCACCCATTATACATCCACTTACGTCAAGGCTTACGGTCCACCTCGAACATTTCCATTTAAAATATGCCTTGTCACAGGAAATATTTCTTGTGAAATACATTATCTGACTACCCATTCACAACTTACTTGGACAACGCCCAATCAAAACGCCATTTTTAGTGCGACCCAAACCACCAATACCAACTACGCACGCCCTCAAAAAACCAGTGTTTTCTCATCTCCCATAGCAATAGCACCTAACTTTTTGGAAACAAGCGCTTATGTTGCTAGCAGCACTCGTATCTATCAGGCAATGCTGAGTCCTCAAGGCTTACCGGTATCACCTTCTCTTTTAGAGCCTACTTTTACAGATATAACCGATATCACCCAGTCTCCTGAACAACTCTTTGTGGCTGATGCAGGCGTACTTCGTGCCTGCCCAATAGAAAATAATCAGCCTGTTACATCGTGTCCTACTTTTAACCCTATAGACAGCTCTCTGCCTTCAATTGCATACGTAACATACGACATCACAACTCAAAACCTATGGGCTGTACCAGAAAACACGCCTGAATGTATCTATCGTTGTCCTTCTCCCCCTAAAAATGGTGGTGGTGGCGGCAGTGGAAACTGTATCTGTATGAAACCACGAAAACAACGCCCTATCCCACCCACAGGCGCTATTGTTTCTACACAAAATCAAATATTTATTCCGGCAGGCCAATCTGTTGAGCACTGTACATACACACCAACTTCCCCAGATTTATTCTGTGATACATGGCAGCGAGATTTTGGTGCGTCCATTCGTGCGATAGCAGGTCCTACCTTCATAGACACATCAGGTGAATTAGGTTTTGTGATTGCGCTGGATGCAGCAAGTCCAACTTATGGGACCTCACTGTTATCTTGTCGTATCAAATCAATACTGAGCAATGAACCAGAGTGCACACCTGCAGTGGAACCGTCAGTTACGCAATCAATAAGGAGCCTCAATATACTTTAAAACGATTACCTAAGCTTCTTCATATCACGTGCAGTATCCGAATCAAGCGTGTCTTCATCTCCTGCTTTAAGCACTTGCAGTTGAGCCCTAAAATCTTGCATCTTTTTTTCTAAACGACCACTGGATTGACTTTTATCATGAGATAAAGAAATGGCTTCATTCTGCGCTTGAAAGCCCATAATCAAGGCATCGAGGCTATGAATTCTGTCTTTAAGCTCAGATTTAGATAATCCTTCAGGTAAATCAGCTTGAAAGGTCTGGACGGCCTCTAAAAATTTTTGTGCCAAACCTAGACGTTGCTCTGTTAAATCAGAATGCATGTGTTTATCTTTAAAACGAAGGAGCGCATTATAATATCCAGCATTCTGATATTTCATCACATCGCTCTGAATGGCATGCATATTTTTTTCTATCAGCACATTCATTGCATGGTACACATCTACCGCATCCGTCTCATACATGGCCTGTTCATAAGGAAGATCTGTTCTTTCCCGGGAAGATACATTTTGAAGTTGCTCCGATGGGTTTGCAAAAGTAATGACGGTGGCTTGCTTGATATCAGCATCATGCAACACAAAGTGCTCAAGTGCTCGATACACGTTAAATAATGTTGGAAAATAGTGACCACTATGCGTGGTCATTGATACTAAAACACCATCTTTAATTTTAAGCTCTCCTGCTGCAACAACAGGAGCCCCGGCATTCATTGATGAATGCATCATACGATATCCGGTATGAGTAAAAACAGAAAGCTCACCATTTGCATTTAAGGTAAACGAAGCAAAACCGAGTTTCAAATGTGAACCCATAGCACTTGTATCAAAATTTTTGCCGTCTTTTTGAAATTTTCCGCCATGAAGATGAACACGATATGCAGCACGCTCTGTCTCAGATAAAAAAGGGACTTCATCTATTTCATCTTCTAATTTTGATTCAACATTTACATCTAACAATTCAGCTGATTTTAACGCCTTGGTTAACCCACCTGATACAGCGTTAGCACCACCATGATGAGGTTCGAGTGCTTTTAGAATGATCCTCCTTGGGTCAAATGGCAAACGGGTTAATTGCTGATTTGGAATATACTCTGGATTATCTGCTCTATATAAGTCTCTTTCTGCCATCAGCTCAATCAGTTTGACATTTACGTCTTGTATATCCGAAATATCAAAAGCATAAACCAAAAACTCAAAAGCCTTTTTCTTGTCATCATCACCATAATCTGTTTTATGGGTATATACAGACCAAGCAAAATCAATCCGATTCGCTAAAGTATCTTTTTCTTCTAAATAAATATTTGCATTACGTACATCATCAATACTGATAGCCATATCAGCCACTCAAAAAGAACATACTTTAAATATAGATTAAATATGGCACTTTAGCGTGAAATAACAAACCACATGCTCCACTCCCAATTAATGAGAATCATCTGATAAATGCATAGATGCTAACGCTTGGGTTGCTTGCTGATATCCAGAATCTATAATTGCTTGAATGGTTGAAAAACTAACCATATTAAATTGATTCAGATCCATTATGATATTATAATCGGCTTGCTTAATCATAGCTTCTTGATGGTTATTACTGCCCACAATCATAGAGTCTTGAATAATAGAAGCAATCGTTACAAAGTTCTTTTTCTTATCTTCCTGATTTCTTGTTAATTTAGGCCATAAAAAATACTTAAATAATAAACGCCATCCCGAAGAAGTATATTCTTCATAACTCAACGTAGAAGGGCTATCATTACGCCGTACAATTGAACTAGCTAATATTTTTCCTCCTTGGATTCGGCTGGCCATACTATCTACGGGCAAATTATTTAAAATACCGCCATCAACAAATATTTGTTGATGCGCATCAAAAACAGCAGGAAGAATACCTGGCAAAGAAATGCTTGCACGCACTGCTTGCCACAGCAATCCCTCCTCATGAACTCGTAGCTCATTGGTTGAAATGTTAGTTGATACGCAGAAATATTTTTGCCATAAGTCCTCTATTTTCGTTTTTTCTCCCAAAGAAGAACGTAACAAATGATCCAAGAGTTTAGCTTTAATTAAAGCAACAATAGGCAAGGTATAATCTAATCCGTTTTGAAATTTTTCTAATTCATACACCAACATCTCTGTTAACGTTTGATGATCAATTTCTCGTGCAAATAATCCTCCAATGATCGCCCCCATACTGGTACCTGCAATATAATCTACTGGAATATTTGCTTCATCAAGTGCGCGAATAACCCCTACATGTGAAAGTGCACAAGAGCCTCCCCCTGATAACACCAACCCCAGCGCATTGCCAGTAATGAGTCTCACCACACGCTCAAGATCTTTTGTATAAGGTTGTCGTACTTTATGATGTGACGATAAATCACGATGTTTAAACCACTGGTTTGTTTCTGTGGGATTTTGTGCATTTTCGCCAAACAGTAAGATAAGCTCTACCGCAGGAGTTATCTCATTTTTTTTATCAAACAAAAAATGCTCAACCTCTCCCAATGCTGGGTCTTCGCCATACTGGCCAATTAACAAAATTTTATCCGTTTGACCAATACAACGTCTAGCCCATGCATTTTTATCGGCGGCTACATACACAAGGAATCGATACTTTGATTCTAACTCTTGGAACAAAGACAGTGTGTTTGCACTTTCAAGTGATGACTCGACCAGATGACCACCATGAATTTTATCGATAATATCTTGGGTTAACAGCAACGTTTCACCATATTTTGATAATTTCTCAACAAAAATATGGCTGAATTTTTCAATTTCTGTGTACGTTCCAGCAGGAATCAAACAAAAGCAAGAAACATCTCGTTTAGGACTATACTTTTCAGGATTAACCAACCGTTTAACACTCTGCCTTACAATACCCATCATAATACGAGGATGTTTTTCTAATAAAACATTAAATGCTGCTCGTGTCATTTTAAGTAAGACGCTGTCTCGTATCGTATAAACAGATGCGGTGCGAGGTTCATCAAATAAACACCCAATTTCTCCAACAATACTACCCGCACTTAACTCACCAATAACTTTTTCGGTGCCATCACTATCTATTTTTATGGCCCGTAAAAATCCGAACATCAAAACATACATACAATCTGATGTATCATTTTGCTGAATAAGCACCGAGTTTCCTGCAAGATAAGTTAACTCAAAACCATCTGAAATTTCACGAATCACATCTAGTGACAAATTAGAAAACAAATCTATCTTAGATAGAAAAGTAACCATTTGCTCTTTTGTAATACCCAAAGTTGATTTAGCCATTAACAGTGCTTATGGTTACAAGAAGTGTTACTTAAAAGTATGTGTCGCCCATGTTGACCTGTCAACTATTCACAGCTTGAGGAAATTATCAATGGAACTGATCTTTCTTGGCGTGTCATCTGCCTTAACCACTGGGTATAAGAACTATCAATCTAACATGATTCTTAAAGCTAAATCAGGTCGCAACATGCTCATTGACTGTGGCTCTGATATCAAACATTCACTCTATGAACAAGGCATGAGTCACTCTGATATTGATGCCGTTTATATTAGTCACTTGCATGCTGATCACGTTGGTGGACTTGAATGGCTTGGCTTTTCCAAGCTTTTTAAGGACCCCAAAAAACCAAAGCTTTATATCTCGCCAAAACTAAAAGCCGAACTTTGGAACCACGTGCTCTCCGGCGGTATGTCATCTCTTGAAGAAGAAAGTGCAACTTTATCCAGCTATTTTGATATTCAACCCATGCATAATCATCATTTTATCTGGGAAGATTATACTTTCGAGCTCATTGATGTTTTTCATAGCATCAGCCATCACAAACGTTTACCAAGCTTTGGATTATTCATTTCAAACAATCACATGAAAATATTTATATCAACAGATACTCGCTTCACCCCGACTGAACTCATGCCAATATATACAAACGCTGACCTTATCTTTCATGATTGTGAAACGCGAATCTCTCCAAGTGGGCAACATGCTGGATATATTGATCTAAAAACATTGCCTGCAACAATCAAAGAAAAAATGTGGTTATATGACTATGATGAAGACGATGGCCCTCTTCCTGATGCCAAAAAAGATGGTTTCAAAGGATTTGTAATACGCGGCCAATCTTTTAACATCTAAATCAACTTATCTTTAAATTCATATGAACCATCCCAGCTTGAGGGTGGGTGATGCTTTTCAAAGTGTTTTGTACGTTTTAAAAATACATCATAAAGCTTTGTACCAGGATACTGATGGGTGAGTACTTCAAATAAACACGCAGCTAATGGCCAATTTTTAGCAAAATAAGCATCTAAGGCTCTTTTATGCGCTTCTATCTCCTGAATTAATGCCGGTGTGGCATCCTGTTTTCGACACACAACTTCATAGATATCAACTTGTTCATGCTTACCTTTAAATCTGACTTTATCAATTAAACGAAATACAAATCGAGTTTGATGCGTTTTTGTCGAGCTACCCACCAATAATGTCACACCATAATATGCTGTAGCATTTTGTAATCTAGAGCCTAGATTCACCGCATCACCAATTACAGTATAAGAACGTCGAAACTTAGAGCCCATATCGCCTACATTCATTAAGCCAGTATTCAACGCAATTCCGAGTTCTATCTCAGGTAAACCCTTGGCTCGAAAACTCTTTTTTAAAGCCTGTGTTTTAGCCAACATATCCAGTGATGCATCAATCGCTGCCTCAGCATGTGCTTCATTTTCTATAGGTGCCCCCCAAAAAGCCATAATCATATCACCGACATATTTGTCGATGGTCCCACCATGCTTTAATATAATTTGGGTCATCGGCGTAAAAAATGTGTTCAGTAATTGCTTTACCTTAGAGGCATCAAGCTTTTCTGAAATGGTTGTAAACTCTCGAATATCAGCAAATAAAACGGTTAACTCAACCGACTGACCTTCAAAGCTATACGCATCAGGGTTCTCTAACAATAATTTTAAATAATCAGGTGGCACATATTGAGCAAAAGACTTGCGCAAAGATGCCTTTTTTCTGTGCTCAAATAAAAAACCAAATACCGTACTCATAATGATTAACAACAAGCCCATGAACAAAGGAACGCCAAGTGACAAAACAATGCCAAACTTAAGAAAAAATGTCACATTCATAAGCAGTATCATGAATTGTAATACAAAAGCGAGTAGTATTGCTGTCGCTATATTTAAAAGAGGTGATATCAACGCAATGACAGTACCTACCCCTAAAATTAAGACAACAGTAAAAGCTTTATTCCAATACGGGGTATATAATAAATCACCCTCTAAAATAGCCTTTAGCACAGTGGCTTGAATTTCAATATTCGATTTAACTTCACTGAATTTTTTATCATCCCATGTTAATTCAGATACAGTAGAGCCAATAAACACAACTGCAGACTTTAATATTTCGGGATTAAACTGATGATTCAGCACATCAGAGGCCGATACATATTTAAAAACAAATTTTTTATCATAAGATGGCATCCATACGTGTCCGTTTTTACCCGTTAAAATGTGTTGTCCCCCAAGTTGAATTGATTTTAAATACTGTTTCCCCATCACATTTATGGTATTCAAATGTATCTTTTTTTCAGGATATAACAACTGAGCAACGGTCAATGGCAGTGATAAATAAACTTGATTGTTGTGACGTGATACCAGCATTTGTTGTCGAACAATACCGTCTCTACCTTTTTGTGGGGAAATAAACCCATTATGAATTGAAGCATGCTGTAAAGCATTAAAGTTGGTTAAATAACCCGACATATTTAAGAGGCTACTCTGCGCAATATCTTGCTGATTTAACATCAGAAACGGCTTAGGCAAATCACCCTGTGTGTAAGATGAATGATTCAGTAAAATGGGTAAAACAACGTCTTGTTTGCTTTTTACTTGGTTAACAAATTGTTTGTTTTCATCAAATTTAGCTTTTAATTGCTCCAACTTTTGATGAAAGAAAAAATAATCAATTTCCTCCTGAGTTAGCCTTTTCTCAATAACATCTACAATGTTTTTTTCTTTTTGATTAAATATGGAATTAAATGCAATCACTGAAGCACCTTGCTCACGCAAGCAAGTAATCAATTGAACAATGCGATTATAACGCCATGGCCATGGACCTTCCTGAATAATACTTTTGCTATCAATACCCACAATGACGATTTGATTTTTATCACGCTCACGCTTGGTCAGCAATGATATTTTTGCATCATAGCGCATATTATCCATTTTATAAAAAAGAGATTGTATCGTGCCTATAACCGTTCCCGACTTATAGGGCGCAAACGTAATCCACAATGCTAAACTCATTAAAATGACAGGCAATAAAAAGCGAATGGTTTTTTCTATATTGAATAATCTGCGCATAATTCCTAAGAAAAAACAAAAAGATATAATCTTAGTATAGGATAAACCTCACTTAATAGGTTTCTAAAAAATCAAAATGAATTAAAAATAACTACTAAGATATAAAACCTCAATGTGTATCCAACCATCATTTCATAGAAACTGCCCAAACCGGACTATCTAGACAAGTCATAAAAATGCCTTGTTTTGCCTCACCAAAGTAGTTTTGTCGAAATCATACAATCAATATCATCATTGCACACAGGCAGATTCACACGAATTTCTGATTGAACATCAGGATGTTAAACCTCGATACGACCGAACCTCACTGTTCGTAATAGCATTTAAAAAATTTTGACTGCTACTATCCCTAACAACTATTGAATTTTTTTCATTTTATCAGCAATATCTGACTGAATACTGTCATCCTCTCCATTGGGTTTTAAAGCCTGTAGTTGTTCTCTAAAATGCTGCATTTTTTCCGCCAAACGCCCATTGGATTTATCTTTACTGTGAGCAAAAGATAATTGCTCATTTTGTCCCTGAAAATCAGAGATAATTGCGCCTAACTCTTGAAGCTTTATACTGAGTTCAGCTTTAGATAACCCTAAAGGTATTTCTGCTTGAAATGCTTTGGTAGCCTTTAAAAATGCATCAGCCAAATCAGACCGTTTTTCTGTTAAATCTGAAAAAATAACCCTATCTTTCAAAGAAAGCAGTGAATGATAATAACCTGCTTGTTGATACCTATTAATATCAGCTTGAATTTTATGAACATTTTTCTCTATCAGCTTATTCATCGCATGATACACTTCAGCAGCACTTGTTTCATACATCTCTTGCTGATAGTAATCATAGTAAACAGCATTCGAAGATACCGCTTCAAGCGTATCAGATGGATTGGCAAACGTAATAACTTTTGCTTGCCTAATATCAACATTGTGTAATGAAAAATGTTCTAATATCCGATAAACATTAAATAAAGTTGGGAAATAATGGCCACTATGTGTGGTAACCGCCATTAAAACACCTTTTTTAATTTGAATCTCTCCTGCTGCAACAACAGGAGCCCCTGCATTCATTGAAGAATGAGCCATACCATCAATGCTATCTTTATGTGTAAAAATAGATAACTCTCCATTTACATTCAGCGTAAAAGCACCAAATCCTGATTTACCATGTGACTCCATATGAGTAGTATCAAAGTAGCCTCCATTTTGAAAAAAAGAACCTTCATGAATATGAACGCGATATTTTGCACGTTCCGCTTCAGATAAATAAATAATACCTCCACCAGAATCACTTCCTTTTGCTAAAGGATTCATATCTAATAATTCAGCAGAATCAAATGCTTCTTCAATAATTTCGTCTACATCTGACTGAGCTGTTACTAATAGATGTCCTGGATTAAACGGCAAACGTGTTAACTGCTGACCAGGGATATATGCTGGATTGTCTGATTTATACAAATCTCTTTCTGCCATAAGTTCAATAAGCTCAGCATTCACATCTTGTACATCTGAAATATCAAAAGCATACACAAGAAAATAAAAGGCTTTTTCCTTTTCTTCCTCGCTATAATCTGTCTTATGTGTATATACAGACCACGCAAAATCAATCCGATTGGCCAAGGTATCTGTTGCTTCGAAATAAATAGTAGCGTCATCTAAATCACTGATATTAATTGTCATATGACTTACTCAATCAAACACATACTTTAAATATAGGATAAACTTTGTTTTTTCACTTTCATTTTTAAGCGAACTCATTTTCAATGAAAAATCTCTGATAAAGCTTGCCAAAGTGTGGTCATTGATTTTGAAGCATGTACCCAAGAAATTATCAGTCAGCAGGATGTGATGTGGCACTAAGGGCTGTTGACAACTCCCCCAGCGCCTAGATAAAAGCATCAATAATTTTCTTACCACGAAAACACGATCTATTTTTAACCTATCCATTTAGGCATTAAAAGATATCTGAGAAGCACTTACCGTCGCCTGACTCGTTGCATCATGCACCTGCTGCAAGTTATCAAAGCCTTCTATACACCCCTCAGTATCTTTGCCATTAAATAAGCCCAGCGGAACCTGAGAAGTTGAGTTACTTTTAGTCTGCGATGCGCTAGGCATATATGATTGAAGTGATTTAGCCTCATCATGGTCAATTTTAGCCTTTAAATGATCGCCCTCTTTTTTCCTCTTAGCGCCTCGCAACGCATACGACCGAGTCAGACAAGATAATTCATGACGTACCAAAGGGCACATTGAGTCACTCACCAATGCCTCTAGTATATATTTTTTTGCCATATCTAATTGCTGTTCTGCTCGAAACAACTTTCCAATATGAAGTTTTAAACCAATCAGATTATCTGTTGTTTTTTTTGATTTCGCGTGCATTAAATCAGTAAATGTTTCATCTGCTGGCACATAAAGCCCCAATGCTATCTGTGCTGATCCACGTAAAAACAATGACTCAACACGATCTATTTTATCTATCATGTCACAATCATGAAACACCGCTTCACTCTCTCTTCGCTCTAAATTGACTAATATTCTTCCTTGATAAGCGGCCAAACTGCCATAAATTTCTATCGATTGTGTATAGCAATCTAAAGCAGCTGAATCATTGCCATTCAGTCGATGTTCATCACCTTGCTCAAACATTACTTTTGCTCTAGCTTTTGCTTTATTCTTTGCGTTTTTTGATTGGTTCGGTAAACCTTCATGCTTTAATGATTCTTCACTTGCTGGCAAGCTAGGCGTAGCATTACAGGGCAATACTGCAGGAAGAGCATTTGTTTTTTCATCTAGTTTTAAAACACTCGCTTCATCAAGCTCATAAAATCGTCCACGTAATGAATCCTCCATTTCACTTATCTTATGCGCTATGTCTCCTGATAGTTTGAACAGTTCTAGATGCGCGCGTCCTCGTAGAGCACATGCACCCACCGTTATTTGATCACGACCAATCTCATCACTATCGGTATCAATAATCTCACTACACAGCGTAATGGTTGAATTAAAATCACTTAATCTGAAAGCTTTTAAAGCACTAGCATATGTTGACTTCTTGCTGATATTATCCATAGGATTGATTACATTATTTTGATCTAAAAAAAATCATTATAGCATAAAAAAACACAGCTAGATCAGCCGATAAAAATCCATTATTTTAAACGTTCTCAAACATTCAGATAAAATTAATCACAACGACCTAAAAGACTTTATCCAGTCAGAGACAATATCCATACGTCGTGCTATCCACACATATGGAATACTTTGAATATACGCAATAAACTACTAAACAGCATATGCATCACCATATATAGGCAAATTTTCTGCACCTTCCTCATCATTAACCACAAAGTGAACTGCAATACGTGCCGAATTAGGCCAGATTAAACCACTGCCTGTACCCCGATATCCTGCCATGTTGCGCATCATGATTTAGCCTAATTCAAAAGTCGTGATGCCATATACGGCCCGTGTTACAATATTAGGTTCAGATTTTAGATACATACGCGCGGTTTCAAACACTTGCTTTAAATCATAGCGCTTGACTAAGGCCATGGCATGCGGGTTATTAAGCGGGCAATCCAGGTACACAGGTCCATCTCTTACCGCATGAATAAGATGCACAAACAAAGCATTTGCAATGCTTTCAGTATCTGCAAATAACGGGCCTATTTTAAAACCTGTTTGACACAGCCGAATCACACCATACCCCCGCAAAACACCTTTTTGCATCACGGCAAAGCTTTCCCCTCCTGTTTGCGCAATCCAACATTTTAAAAATATATCCCGTGCCGCGGGAAAATGTCGCCGGTCATAAGCCATCAATAAGGCAAACGGTACGTTTTGCAATGCCATCACTTGGTGTTCAGGTTGTATATTGGATAACGTGTCAGATTGTATTTCATAGCGTGCATTATAATGTGCAATTTTATAACCTAATCGCTCATATTTTTTGAGCATCTCAGGCACACCATCAATTCCTGCATTACGTGCCCCAATATAAGACAACCGCGCTTTGGTTAACGCAAGACCATAACCTTGCCCCCTAAAATGAGGATCTACAATATAAAATCCACAAAAGGCAAAATGTGCGTCATAAATAACAGCTGACCCTATGGCAATGACTTGATTATTTATTTTCCCAACAAAAAAACCACTAGGATCTGTTGCATAAAAACATTGAGCATCATGCAACCCAGGGTTCCAGCCTGCATCAGCTGACCACTTTATCGCAAGCGCCATATCGGCTTGACTCATCTGTGTAATGCTATAATGCTTATCCATTTTTAAATTTATTTTTTATGGTATTGATTCATCATTAAGTCTAAAAAAGATATAAGTCAAGCTCACAATCCCTTGCGCCTCATCAATTGTTGAATAAAAAACACACTGTGGTAACATATTGACCTAACAAGTCATCTGAAATAAATTATGCTAAACGATACCCGCGCAAATCAAACCTCTATAACATCTATCATTGACAGAATTCATTCCCTAGAAGGAAGAACTCAACAACCCCATGCAATTACCATCGAAGAAGACGGCCAATATTCCACTGAACACCCCATTGCTGAAGCTCAACCTTTAGAAGCAAGTGATACAACATCCGCAGCGCTCACAACACCATTACCTGTTCAAGCATTAACAACCGTAGCAGTCCCTACTTTTGCGGCTTTCTCTTCTTTATCACTTCCTATTTTTATTATTTTGCTAGAAGAAAGCTTAGCCGAACAAAACAATATCTCGCGAGAACAAAAAATTCTTGCACCATTAGTCCCATACTTGGCCCTTGTATCGCTAAGAACTTGGCTCCTTCAAAATAGTATTGGTCATCGCATGAATGGCCGTAAAGATGCAGATGTTGAGCTGTATAATGGTACTTTTCAAGATGCTCCTTCACATATGCTTATCGCCCTATTCGCGAATGTTTCAAGCATTACTAATGCATTATTGGTTGCTTATGTGGGTTTATCAGATGCGCACCCTGCTCTTTTATGGACTGGGGCCATTACATTAGGCTGCCTCAATTATACGACTGATTTATTAACAGATGTGGTCGATGCTTTTCGCAAGCATGTCGAATACAAAAAAGCCCAAGGACAACACATTGCGCCATTCTTTAAACAAAAATGGGGTGGTGAGTTTATACACAAACATGCAGCGTGTTTCAGCATTATTTTGCGTGAAGTACTCCCTGTTTTAAGTGGCATCATTCGCTCTCAAGTCACAAGAGATACCGTCACATCCATGCTTAAAACAACGGTGTCAGAAAATGCAGTGAATGTTATTAATATTCCGGTTGGATTTCTTGCTTACTGGGGAACAGCTTATGCCGCTCAGTTTGAACTCAATCAACTCAAAGATAATTTTACAGCGGCTGGTACAGCGTTTATCACAGAAAACCAGCTCTCTCAGTCATCTGTTCCCGCACTCAGATTGATGGGAAAAGTACTCAGCGGACAAATATTGATTGATACCTTTAAACAACTCAAACTCTCGACTCGGGCAAGTGTGAATATCACATTAATTTTCAGTGCAATTGCGCTTATGGCCCTCTTACAAAAGGCTTTAAATGAATATGTCAGTAGTAATAACCCTGAGGCTGTTCGAGCTGGCGAAGAAGGGCTCGTTATGAACTACTGCGTTGGAGAGGAAGAAGCCCTTCGATTAGCCCCAGATATCGCAATCGGCATCACTTGTGTTTCCGTTTCATTAGGTGCCATCAGTATGTTTGCAAAATCAGCCAACTTACATGAGCACGCGCGCTTTCTTGATGCCCGACGGCTCAGCCATCGCGTTGCATCAGATGCTTCTCATGAATATGAGCCTGACAATGACGCGCATTCATCAATTGAAATGGAACAGCCAGATACAGCAAATAGGGTGCAAATGCTATAAGCACCCTATCGTGCATTAACCTAAACTCACTGATGCTAAGCACGCGACGTCATCAAGCGCAGATCTCTGCGCTTCTCCTTTACACTTACTGAGCATTCGTTCCACTATTTGAATGGATATTCGTGTAGCAAGGCCTGCATTTAATGTCTCTTTCAATATATCAAAGACCTCGGCTTCAAAGCCAAGTTTTCTAACATACGCGGCTAAATTCTGTTTTAAACAAGCACGTGCTTTATAATATTCACCGCCACCATCTAATTCATGTACATAAAAAAAGTAATTTCTAGTCACCGCGTATTGTTTAAAAAATCGCACAAGATTGGACAGCGTTTTTTCAGCAAATGCTTGCTTTTCGTGAGGCTCGATAAAATCACTCATCTGAATGATGATACACCCCACGTATGGAGGCTCTGCTACCTCAGACATACTCAGCAACATATCCTGTGATTCATACTGATTAAGCTGCAAATAAAGCTCTAATATAGGATGCAACATACCTACACACACGGCATCAGGTAGATCAATAGAAAACAGAGATGCTTCAACATCAAGCCGCTTAAAAAATACTTTCATCGTGCGCTATGATATTTCACTCATTGCAGCAATCATTAATTGCAACCGCGCGCGCCCTCGATAAATATTAATATCTAATTTATAGGCTGCATGTAAACGCCTTGCCCGCTGATTAGGCCACGTATCTAAATCAATATTAAATGCAATGGCGTCTAATGGCTCGCCACCTGCTTCATGTCGTAGCATCAGTTTTAGATGATTTTTTCCAACCAAACGTTGATCTAAGATTTCAAACACATCATCAAACAAAGGCTCTTGAAATTGCTGCCCCCAGGGTCCTGCTTGCTGTAATTCTTTGGCAAAATTTAAATTAAAATCTTGAGGTTCAAGTGCTCCATCACTAAGAACCACCCCCTCAAGTACAACCCCTTGTAGCTCAGCTTCAATGGCTTGTGTAACGTATTGCCGAAATAATTCAAAATTTTCAGGAGGCAAACTTAAGCCTGCAGCCATCGCATGCCCTCCAAATTTAGTGATTAACCCTGGGTGTTGGCTATCAATCGCTGCAAGCACATCTCGAATATTAATATTTTGAATAGAACGTGCTGAACCTTTCAGCTCATCTTCGCCTGTTTTTGCAAAGGCAATCACAGGTCTATGATAACGCTCTTTTAAACGCCCTGCTAAAATGCCAATAACCCCTTGATGCCAGGTTTCATCCATTAAACACAGCATTGCCGGTAAATCTTTCGCCTGACCTAAAGAAAGCTTATCCAAGGCTTTTAAGGCTTTTTCTTGCATCTCACCTTCAATTTTTCGTCGCTCAACATTCAGCTCATCAAGTTCACGAGCAAATGTACGGGCTGCTGCATCTGTTTCGGCAAGCAAACAATCAATACCCAACGACATATCATCCAAGCGCCCGGCTGCATTCAGCCTAGGCGCTACTGCAAAACCTAAATCGCTTTCACGTAAATAAGCACGTTCACGCTTTGCAATCTCAATCAGTGCTTGAATACCGGGGCGACAAGCCCCACCACGAATCCGTCTTAAACCTTGCTCCACTAAAATACGATTATTCTTATCAAGCGTTACCACATCAGCAACTGTGCCCAGTGCTACTAAGTCTAAAAACTGCGCCATGTTAGGCTCAGGAATATTTTGAGACTCAAACCAATTACTTTGCCGCAAATGCTTGCGCAGCGCGAGCATCACATAAAAAATAACGCCAACACCCGCGATAGATTTACTTTTGAACTGATCGCCCGGCTGATTTGGATTCACAATCGCACAAGCTTCAGGTAACGTTTCGGCTGCTAGATGATGATCTGTGACCAATACATCAATCCCTGCTTTATTTGCGGCCAATACTCCATCCAAACTCGCAATGCCATTATCTACAGTAATAATTAAACTGGGCTGCCACTTTCTAGCCACCTCAATAATGCCAGGTGTTAAGCCATAGCCAAACTCAAAACGATTAGGAACCAAAAAATTAACTTCACGTGCCCCCATTTCGCGTAGTGCCGATACTGCAAGTGCGCTTGATGTCGCGCCATCAGCATCAAAGTCACCCACAATGAGAATACGTTCTTGCTTAGATAATGCTGCTGCTAATCGTATACTCGCATCTTCTATACCCAGCAAATCCGTAAACGGTAATAAGTCATTCAGTTGCTTATCTAGTTCTGATTTTTGAGTAATACCACGCGCCGCATAAATACGCTGTAAAACAAGCGGAAAACCTGCTAGATCAGCCGAAATATGAGGGACTTCTCGACGCCTAATTTTCATGGTTTTCTACCCCAAAGCTTTGCCCAAAAACGCTTGGGTTTTGTCATATATGTGGTGTCATTCCAAGACCAATTAACCGTATGTTTATTTAATTTAGCGCCTAAATTTTCTAGAATATCAGATGAAAAAGTTGGCACAAAACATACGCTGTTTTTTTCTATCATCATATCTGAGTGATATAAACGAACATCGCTAGAAACCAAACGAGCAGCTGCATGCCAAGCCTCACTCTCATCCCCACACACCACAAGTGGCCTACTGTCTGCGGCGTGACAAGCACTTCCCCCCCAAAACCATACACCATTCACCGTTTGCTGGTAACGACTCAAAAACATTTGCGCCTCCGTTAAAAAACGGAGCCAAAAAGGTTCTGTTTCTAACGCTTTTAAAAGAGGTCTCATTGAATGCTGTAAAACAGCATGTAAAGGCTTTGTTTTAGGAAAAGGATGCGCATCACACCGAAGTAACCAAGTATTTACATCATGATAATAAAGTTGCATATTATCCTCAGCGAGAAAGGCTTGAAATGCCTCAAATAAATCACGCGATGCGTCACCTAACATCATCAAAGCATCATTATGTGTGGTTTCCCAATGTATCGGAGATAAAACAGCCCAAACACCCGATAATTTATGATAACGTGCGAGTAATTCTGCAACAGGGAGTGCATTATCAGCATACCCAAAAGCTTTTAACAAACGCACCTCAGCCATTGATGAAATGGGTGCTACATCTGTTTGTTTAGATGCATTAATAATAAGCTCCACGCAAACAACCTCTATGGTATAATCAATTTTTATTTTAAAGCATCATACAGGCAATCAAGTGACATGCAAATTCAATTAGAAGCACACGAAACACATACCATTCAGGCTTACAGTAACACTGAAATTAAAACCAATAATGTGACGTATCACACCCCTTTAATTATAAGCCGCGATACATTAATCACTCCGTGGAATATCCCAAATGCAGCTGAACTAAACCAAGCACATCTACAAGTGATACTAGACTTAGAGCCTGAAGTGATTATTTTAGGAACCCACACACCGGATACATTACGCCGCTTAGATATCATCCGACAACTCGCTGAAAAACACATTGGTGTTGAATGTATGACCATCGATGCCGCAAGCCGCACTTTCAATATTTTACTCAGTGAACATCGCCGGGTTGTGGCAGGCTTTATGCTGGGTACTTAAAGATATAATCTTATCCTACTCATAAATAAGCGCTTCATCTGGACTCAACAGCCGGTTTTCATGCGACAAAACTAAATTTGAAAAATATTCGCCATACCCCATGTTTCCTAGGGGCTGTTGGCAACTTCCCCCAGCGCCTATCCCCCAGCACCTAATATTTTCACCTTTTCTTTAATCACTTCTGTGCTAATCCAATCTTTGTGATAAAAAATGTTTTCCAAGTAAGCAATTAGTTTGAACAAACATACCGGCCTATAAAAGACGCTCATGTGTTCCTTTATTAAGCCACAAAGACAAAATATTAATACTAAAATCAGCGTACCAAGCGCTCCAATAGCAAAAAGCGAAACAACCAAGAAGAATAGGGTTCAGCGGCGTATTTCCGTGAATACAAGCATAAGGGTTATGGGTACCATGAATATTTTCAATTAAAAATTGTGTTTTATTGACACATATTTTTTAAATTAGCTCACTTTCAAAGGTATCAATACTGATAAAGTCAGCGGTTACCTGATGCGTACCTTGGCAAGCGGTTGAACGTTCCTCCCTATCTATATGAGTCAATCCTTTTTATTGTATTGATTCATGCACACTGTCAAAAAAATCAACTGTTTCTTTTAGTACCGCATCCATATGATCTTCAGGCTCCCACCCTAATAATTCTCGTGTTTTCGTAATATCTACAGTTAATGATCCCAATAAGCGTTGAGCAATTTTTCTTTTTCCTAATAAGCTCAATCCAAAATGTATAACCCAAGTAGGCACAGGAACCAGCCGAACAGGCACAGATAATGCTACACTTATTTTTTTTAATAACGCTGTAGTCGATACACTAAACCCATCGCTCACGAGAAAAATTTGATTTGCAGCAGCAGGATGATGGATGCACGTTGAGATTAAACTCGATAAATTATACACCGAAACCAAACTTCTTTGATTTTTCACAGCACCAAAAGGTAAAGCAATACCTCGCTTCAACCATTTAATTATCACATTTAAATTACCCTTAACACCAGGGCCATAGATAAGAGGCGGTCGAATAATGACCACTTCAATCTTGCTTTTGTCTGCTAATTTTAACAGTGCCTTTTCTGCTTCATATTTAGAGCACGCATAAGCATCTAAAGGATTAACCAAACCATCTGAGCAATAAGATGCGTTAGGTAATGTCTGTTCACCACAGACTTTAATCGAGCTAATAAAAATAAAACGTTTAATTCCAGCTCTATCTGCTTGCATTGCAAGATTTAAAACACCCGTTGTATTTACAGTAGCATAAAGAGACAAAGCCTTTTCATCTGGCTTCCCCATCACATGTGCGTAACCTGCCGCATAAATAATACAATCACACCCTTTCAAGCATTCAGTCCAATCCGTGTCTGAATCAATACCCTCTATCGTATGAATAGAAACACGCGAATCTGAAGTCTCCAACAACTGTTTAGACACATCCCGAATCACTACTTTGATGGTGTGATGTGTATGCAACAATAATGTTTTTAGCAGTGTTTTTCCAACAAAGCCTGTTGCGCCCAGTAATAATATATTCATATGGAATTCTCTCTATCTTCCAATCATACTAAGCCTGATTTTTTTTAATCCGTAAACTTAAATAAGCAATGTATCTTTTTGCACCTTCAAATAAAAATTTTCGCTTAGATGAATGAGCACTACTGGGTTCAAAAAACAATATTTGCAAAAAATTACACACCACAAAAATAAATTCAGTATAAAAACGTCTTATTTTATTTAAAACATGATACTTTAAAATCACCTTATCATATTGTTTTCTAATTGCTTCAACAGAAGCCGTAGCCGGTTTATGGGCCGTCATCAGCTTAAGCTCTTGCGAGATTAAGTCCGTTAATTTAGAACGCGCATAATTTCCTGAAGCAATTAAGTCTGCATAGGTTCTATCAACCATCGCTTGCAAATAAGCTGTATCTTGTATTTTTTCTAACACATCTGAAATATTCGAAAAATCTTTTTCTAAAGCAATATAATGAACATTCGGTTGACATAAACCACTATAGTGCCCTGTAAACATGACCATCGCTGTTTTTGCAGCCGCAGCTTCAAATATTCTGGGTGAAATCGCAGCATATAAAAGATTGCCTTCATAAGGTTTCAGTACAGCCTCAAATACCGTCTCAAAAGATGCCCCTTTATGTTTACGTAAAAATTGTTTTACTTTTTTAGAAACTTGTCCATCTCTATCCCAAATACTCGCTCCACTTTCTGTGCCTAATACCACTTTTGAACGCATTAATAAATCAAACCAAGCATCACCATACACACGATCAGATTCTTTCATACTGATATCTACACTTAAATCCGTGTGCGCTGCATAATTCATAAATTCAGATGCCAATAATACTTTTTCTTGGGCTAGCTTTCCCAATCGATAATCATAACGACGTACACGATAAGAAACATCCAGTGGTCGCGATGCAATCGGTGGTGCTTCAAATGAATGCATCGCATCGTCAACATATCCTGTTAGAATATGAACTTTCTTCAGTGCTTTAAGACGCGAGTCAGGATAGGCTTGATTCACTAATTCAGGAGCAACTAAAGTAAATAAAACATCAAACTTCAAAAAATAAAGCAATCCCTGCATTTGATTCACTCTTTGATATTCATCTTGTAAAAAAACAAACTTAGGTCCTGAATAAGCACGAATTTTTTTCTTTAATGCCGATGACAAATAATAATATCCATGCAGTTTAATAGAAAAATGTACGCCCACAGCATCAAATAAAGAAAAATCTAGTTTCTCAGATGTTTTAAGAATCAATGGATTCACAATATGCCACTCAAACTCATTTGATGCAGTAACTGCATGAATATGATCAAGTACGGCACCAGCTTGATGCGTTGTATCTGCAAAGAAAAGAATGTTAGGTTTGCTCACACGTAAAATTCACTCTTATTGTTTGGCTTTAAATATATTTTTAATTCTCAGACGCACAGAAAAAGGTAAACTCTGATAAGTAGCCATTGCTCGCTTCATGAGTTTATTCTTAAACGAAGAGCGTCCCAGAACTTGATTAAATACTGATACATCATATGGCTGTACAACATTTTTTTTATTACGCTGAACAAATTCATGCTGAAGGATATGATCTACTGTTTTAATAAAAGTCTGATATGTATATTTCGGATTTAAAGCAATTTCTTCATAAGTGATATCAGCCATATTTTGTAAAAACGTATCATCTTTTATCAATAACAAAACATCTGAAATATTGCTAAAATCTTTTTTTAAAGCAATATAATGACGTCCAGGTATCAAAATACCTGAATATTCACCCTCATACAGCACAAGCACTGTTTTCAGTGCGATGGCTTCAAAACAACGGGGTGAAATCTGATTAAGTTTATGACGTCCTTCTTGTTCTAAAAAATATAGCTTTTGTACGTGTTTAAATGAATCTTCTGGATATTTTAGCTCATGCTCATCAACTCGCCGCTCTAATTCTCCTGTAAAATCCATCACACTAACACCACTTTCAACACCTAACGTGGTTTTACATGAAGAAAGAAAATCTATCCATTGCTCACCATAAATTCTATCTGTTTGTTGAAAGGAAATATCAACTTTTAATCTTTTATCCGAAACATGTTGATGCCATTTTTCAACAATATTTGATTTTTCAAAACCCAGTGCACCGTACCAATACGGTAATCTTCTTCCTCGATAACCCACATGAAGTAGGCGTTCAGACATGGCCGGCTGGCTGGTATACTCAGTTAAACGCTTAGGCACATAGCCCGTTAAGTTATTATATTTCGATAAAGCAGGTAATTGGTGCTTTGGGTAAATATGCTCAAACTCGGACTCAGGAAAACACGTCCACAAAACATCTATTTTAAGCTCATTTAACTCACGTACAACATGATTAATTTGACGATATTCATCTTGAATAAAAATCGCCTTCATTCCCGTGTAATCGCGTAATTTTTTTTTAGCTGAAGGTGTTAAATATTGGGCACTTAAAACAGATAAAGAATAATGAATAATCACTACATCAAATTTATTTAAATCTAATTTTTTAGATAAATGTCCCAAGTTAGAATATACATAAATCTGATGCTGTGAGTATTTTTCAAAAGCTTCAATATGATCAACAATTGTATTCGCATCACGCCCAACCGATGGCTTGTTGCAGAGTAATAATATATTTAATTTCATACTGCCATATTAGCCTGCTCTTGCTTTGAGAACTGCAACAACAATCTATCAACAATTTTCTCAGACGCATTACCATCACCATATAACGAACCATACTCTGATGGTCGTTGATAATTTGAGATAGCTTTTAACAAAGAAAAAGGTCTCTTAGGAGAACATAAACGATTCCAGCCTGTCGAAATCAATTCAACCCACTCTGTTTCATCTCGTAATGTCACACAAGGTACACGATTAAAATAAGCTTCTTTTTGAACACCACCCGAATCAGTAATCATACAGGCTGCATGTTGCTCAAGAACGAGCATATCTAAAAAACCTACAGGGTCAATTAGCCGCACACTTGCGGCAAGGTCATCGAGTAAGTTTAATTGCTCTAAACAACTCTTTGTTCTTGGATGCAACGGGAGCACTAAAGTATGTGTTTCAGAAAGCTCAATTAAAGCATCTACAATATGCTTCATTCGCACAGCACTATCTGTATTTTCAGCGCGATGTAGAGTCACCAAACCATATTGTTTAGCTGTTAAATTGAGTGTATCCATGATTGTTTGTTGGCTTGTACTTCGTTCATTATAGTAAAGCGTTGCATCATACATCACATCACCAACATTAAGCACACGCGCTTCATCTATACCTTCTTTGAGTAACTGATGCTGTGCCGTCTCCGTGGGTACAAAAAGCACTTCACTGACATGATCAGTCATAATACGATTAATTTCTTCTGGCATGGCTCGATTAAAAGAACGCAAACCAGCTTCAACATGTGCCACGGGAATATGAAGTTTAACTGCAGCAAGCGCACCTGCAAGAGTTGAATTTGTATCCCCATAAACCAAAACCCAATCTGGCTTTTCTTGAATCAAAACAGCCTCAATCCGTTCAAGCATTTGCCCTGTTTGTAAGCCATGCGTACCCGACCCAACACTCAAGTGATAAGCAGGTTTTGGAATATCAAGCTCATCAAAAAATTGCGTCGACATATTTGCATCATAATGCTGACCTGTATGAATAATAATTTCACTCAGTCCATCACGTGCTAAAATTGCGCGAGATACAACAGCTGCCTTTACAAATTGTGGTCGTGCCCCAATAATTGTGCATATTTTCATACGTGTGTTACCTGTCCATCTCGCTCTTCATATGCCTCACCAGTGTGCTCACAAATAGCTTGAAATACACCGGAATCTAAATCTAGAGGTTGAAAATTAAGGCGCTCACCAAAACGACTCATCCATCCAATTTGACGCGCAGGAACACCTGCCATCAATGCATACGGCTTTACATCACGATTAACAACCGCGCCCGCCGCAATAAACGCATATTCTCCCACTGTTACACCACAAACCAATGTACAGTTTGCACCTAAAGTTGCACCTCGCTTAACCAATGTATCACGATATTCATGTTTTCGGCTAACAGCGGAGCGAGGATTATACACATTCGTAAAGACCATACTCGGACCACAAAACACATCGTCCTCGAGTGTCACATTATCATAAACAGATACATTGTTTTGTATTTTTACGTTATTTCCAATCACAACTTGGTTGCCCACGTATACATTCTGCCCCAAACTACAACGCTCACCAATAGAGGCTCCGGCACTCACATGCACCCAGTGCCAAATACATGTACCTGCTCCTAATTTGGCCCCTTCATCTACAATCGCTGTTTCATGAATCCGTGTATCTGACATTACAACTCCAAAGGCAAATGAGTGGTTTTATCATCTCGCGCAGAACGATACGCAGCAACTAAAAGCTCTAACGCCGCAAGCCCTGAACGACCATCTGTAATCTCTGCTGGTTTTCCTTGGAGACAATCAATGACATTGGCATAATAAGGCACATGCCCAAACCCATAAACAGAAGCCGTTTCATAGTTTTCAGATTGAATCAGTTCATCATCAGGCTGAACATCATCAAACTCCCAATGCTGCACTTTATTAACCGCAAGCCCACCAATACAAACGGTTCCTTTTTCACCTAAAATAGTGATAGAACCCTCATAGTTCTTAGGATAAGTTAACATGGTCACATTGACAGAACCCATCGCTCCTTGTCGCCAACGAATATTTAACACACCCGTATCTTCAGCTTCAATTTTTCGGCCTAAAGTTCCCATCATGGCTTGCACAGATTCAACAGGACCTAAAAGCCACTGAATTAAATCTACATAGTGGCTGGCTTGATTCATAAAAGCACCACCATCCCACTCAAAAGAACCCCTCCAGTTCACTTGGTCATAGTAATCCTGTGGACGCGTCCAAAAAACATTAACATTGGCCAAATAAATTTTTCCAAATCTATCCGCATCAATTGCTTTTTTCAAAGCTTGAATCGGTGGATTTAAGCGATTTTGCTTTACTACAAACAATCGTACATCTGCATTATCACAAGCTTTTACCATTTCAAGACCATCTTGCCAACGTGTTGCCATTGGCTTTTCAGTCAGAACATGTTTACCTGCTTCAGCAATTTGAATCGTTTGCCTTGGATGAAGCCCACTTGGCGTGCATAAAACAACCAAGTCAATATCTACTTCTGACAACATCGTTTCAAGTGATGTGTAAGCAATCGCTGAATGTGCTTCAGCGACCATTTTTGCGGCTGCTTCATCTCGATCACAAACAGCCGTCAGAGTCAATCTATCTTGATGCTCTGTAATTGCATTCAAATGGTTTTTAGAAATGCGACCACACCCCACCAAAGCGACATTAATTTTCCTATTTAAAATAATAGAAGGGGTTTTTTTCATCATTAAGCACTCACTATATTATCGTTTGAATAGGTACGAAACCCACCCCGAGTATCTATAATTAATCTTGCATGACGTGCAATCAAGTCATAATCAAATGCTGTGTGAGCAGTTGCCAAAAGCACACAGTCATATTGAGCTATCGTTTCTGATGTAAGCGGCACACTATGTAAATCAAAATGATGCGCCCGCATAGCCGGAAAAACAGGTACATGAGGATCGCTATAGGCAACCTCAGCACCTTTGTCTCTTAATAACTCT
Organism: Legionellaceae bacterium; assembly: GCA_029210085.1. Taxonomy (GTDB): domain Bacteria; phylum Pseudomonadota; class Gammaproteobacteria; order Legionellales; family Legionellaceae; genus JAALKW01. Next base: position 34,199 of record JARGPP010000003.1, read on the forward strand.
AACATTTCGATAGAAGGTGATTCACGCATATCATCCACATCACGCTTATAGGCGACACCTAACATTAAAATTTTGCTGTTTTTTATCGACTTTTCTCGTGTATTTAAAGCATCAGAAACTTTATCAATCACCCAGTGTGGCATCCGACTATTAATTTCACCTGCAAGTTCAATAAAGCGGGTATGCATGCCATATTCTCGTGCTTTCCAAGTCAAATAGAAAGGATCAATGGGGATACAATGACCACCAATACCAGGCCCTGGATAATAAGGCACAAATCCAAATGGCTTGGTTGCTGCAGCATCAATCACTTCATGAATATCAATATCCATTTTATCAGCTAAGACTTTCATCTCATTCATCAAGCCAATATTGACAGACCGATGGATATTTTCTAAAAGCTTTGTCATTTCAGCGACACGTGTCGAAGAAACAGGTACCACTTGTTCAATGACCGAATGATACAAAGCATGCCCTGCATCGACACAATTGGGCGTATCTCCCCCACACACTTTAGGAATACTCGACGTTGAAAAGTGAGCATTGCCTGGATCTTCTCGCTCAGGTGAATACACTAAAAAAATGTCCTTTCCAACTTCAAAACCTTTTTGTTCAATACGCGTTTTTAACTCTTCTTCGGTTGTTCCAGGATAAGTGGTGCTTTCCAGTGAAATAATTTGTCCTTGACGTAAATGAGGTAATAAAGCATCAACTGTTTTTAATACATAACTTAAATCAGGCTCACGATATTTATTCAGTGGCGTTGGTACACATAAAATCAGTGCATCAGCATCACGTGCAGCTGAAAAATCATCTGTCGCATTAATACGGGTTTGCACTGCTTTTATTTTCTCTGATGGGATATGTTGAATGAAAGACTTGCCTTCATTCAACAACGCATTCTTAGATGCATCAATGTCAATTCCAAGCACACGATAACCTACTTCCGCAAATCGCAGCATCAGTGGCAATCCAACATATCCTAAACCAATAATGCCAATTATGGCTTCTTGATTATTTAATTTTTCTATTAAATGCTGCGGCATAGTTTACGCGCTCCATGTTATTCTTAAAATACGTTCCTTGATACTCAAGCTTAATCTAAAATAACGTCGATTAAGCACTCATGACTTCTTTAGTAAGCACTTTTTGCAAAGCATCTATTACTTTATTCTGATCAACTTCTGTCAAATAAGGGTGCATGGGTAAACTAAGCACACGACAGGCTGCATTTTCAGCATTTGAAAACGTTTGTGGTTCGGCGTAAAACTGTTTAAATACAGGCTGCTCATGCAATGCCAGTGGATAATGGACTGCTGTTGGAATATCAAGCGCTTGTAAACCTGCCTGCACAGACTTTCTATCTGATACCTCAATCGTGTATTGAGCAAAAACACTGGTATTATGTGCTTCTATCATTGGTGTTTGTGCAATATGCGATAAACCAGCCGTATAACGCGCGGCCACTGCCTGTCGCTGCTCTATTTCATCGGGAAATAATGCAAGTTTTTCAAGCAAAATAGCAGCTTGGATAGTATCTAGACGCCCATTAATCCCCAATCGAGTATGCTCATATCGCTTAGCTTGTCCATGTACACGAATAGAGCGCATTCGTTCTGCCAGTGCTTCATCATTTGTAAAACAAGCGCCGCCATCTCCATAAGCACCTAAAGGCTTAGAAGGAAAAAAGCTTGTACATCCTATCGTCGTTAAACCACAAGAATGCACACCTCGATGCAAAGCACCAAAACTTTGTGCACCATCTTCAATCACAGGAAGTGCATGACGCGCTGCAATCGCATTAATTGCTTCATAGTCAGCACACTGCCCATACATACTGACCGGCATAATCGCTTTGGTTTTATCAGTAATCGCTGCTTCTATCAAGCTTGCATCAATATTATAGGTACTTCTATCAATATCAACAAAAACGGGCTTAGCTCCCAATAAAGCAATCACTTCTGCTGTTGCAAAAAAGCTAAAAGGTGCTGTAATAACCTCGTCTCCAGCACCCACACCAATCGCCATCAAAGCAATAAGCAGCGCATCAGTGCCACTCGAAACTCCAATTGCATGCGACACACCCGTAAAATCAGCCAATAACGCTTCAAGTTCTCGCACTTCAGGCCCCATAATATAGGCGCCATGCTCTAAAACTTTATCAATGCGTGTTTTAAGGCCTGTCTCAATTCGTGCTTTTTGTGCTTTTAAATCAATAAATTGCATACTCATACTCTATGCCTCACTTTTAAGATAAGTAGTTAACTCAGGTAAGTAACGTCGATGATTTGCCATACAGCGCTTAATCAAATCCCGATTCTCTTTTGTCCATAAAATGGTCTTCTTTAAACCATCAGGAAACAATATTTTTGCTTCAAATCCTAATTCACGCATTGATTTAGATGGATCACCATGACGCTTTCCTGAGCGATCCCAACTACGTGCCGATGCACCTTCTATTTGTGTTAAATTTTCAGTTAACTCATTGATTAAATGTGCTAGTTCAGCAATAGATGTCTCAACACCTGAAGCAATATTATAAACGCCTCCAGCCTTTCCTTTTAAAGCACAGGCTATTAAGCCACATGTTACATCATCTACGTGAATGAAGTCACGTGTCGCAACACCACCATTTTCAACCGGTAATGCTTCTTGATGTAAAGCTTTAAAAATAAACGTCGGTGTCACATTACGCCATACTGTATTTGCATTGCCACGCCAAAGACCTGCTCCTAATATTTCACCCGGTCCATACACATTCTGAAATCGTGCTTTAACAAAAGGCATGTCATACCGCATAAAATAATAATTACCGTAAAATTCACCAAATATTTTTGACATCTGGTACGGACTATCTAAATAAAGCGATACTTCTTCTTGCTCAGCAGTTGCTTCAACATCATCAAATGTCTTTTTCGCAACCGTGCATCCTGCTGCAGCATAAACCACTTTTTTAATTGATTTAAAACGACTTAAACAATCAAATAATTTCAAGCTCGTTAATGTATTATTTTCATGATCTTTTAATGGATCTTCTATCGAGCTCTGATTACCGTGATATGTTGCTAAATGAAAAACATAATCTAAATCTTGAGGTAAGGCATTTAAAATTGAGTCATCTGTAATAGACCCATAAACAAAGTGCAACGCTGCATCTTCTGGAACCTGTGAAATATCAGCTGATAGCAAATTATCAACAACTATCACTTGTTCTGGGTTATCTTTAAGCAGCATGCGCGTCAAATTACTGCCAACAAAACCCGCACCGCCAACAACCAATATTTTTTGTCCAGAAAAACCGGTCACTTCTACTCCCAGGTATTTTGTATACTAACGTATCGCTCATAGTTTTATCCAATTCGTCAAAACCAGTCACGATACGTCATATTTCTCAGTTAAACAGGTTCGTTTTCTTCAACCCGAAGATGTGTAAAAGTCTGCTCAATACCATATGCAGCGTAATACTCAATGGCTGCCTTAACTCCCTCATCTAATGGCGTTGTAACATCCCAAGAAAAATCATGATTTGTTCGAGATGCATCCAGCAAAATAGTATAAGCATCATCTGGATTACGCGGCCGTACTTCTACGTCTTTATCCAAAGTCATATTCAAGGCTTTTAACGTTGCATCAAACAATGCCTTAATCGATACATCACCACCGGAAGAAATATGATAGTAACCTTGGCCTGTTCCAGAAACCGCTTTTTCAACACAATCAACTAAATCATTAATATAAACAAAATCACGACGAGTATCCATCACAAAACAAGGCTTTTCAGCCGTTAAACGATGATAAAAAGTAGGCAATGGACCACTGATATTACGGGGACCATACGCATTCGCTAAACGAAATGATACAAAGTCTAAACCGGATAACTCAACATAATGTTCAGCGGCAGTTTTGCTAATGGCATAACTGCTACCCCGTGCATTAATTGCATGATCAAGTGTCACAGGTTGCTCTTCAGGTTTCAGACCATAACAAAGCGCTGTTTGAAAATATACAATGCGATTACAGTTTGCTTTCTTAGCCGCTGACACCACATTGACTGTGCCTAATACATTGGTTTTGCAGTCTTCAACCCAATTATCTGGGTCTTTATACGACGCTGCTGCATGCACAACAACATCAGGTTTAAATGCTTGAAACAAACGTTCCATTTCACCTGTATTCGCAATACTTTCTTCAACGATCGTTAGATTCTCATGAGAAACCAAATTATCACGTCGGCCTGTTTCAAAATTATCAATTGCAAGCACTATATCACCTTTGGCTAACAATCTATCCGCTAAATGTGAGCCAACAAACCCAGCTCCTCCTGTAATTAACACACGCATTTTTTATTCCCCTATTTTCAATATTGATTAGCACATAGCAACTTGTTTTTTCAGTGTTTCCTTATAAACCCTTGTTTGATCATGAAACTGTTGCTGCCACACCTCGTAGCATAAAAACCCCCACTGCTTTCGAGTAAACTGCTCTGATTGTTCAAAATCTTTCATGACTTGTCGATAATCAATGAAACTATCCTGACGCTTAAGGCCTGTATTTAATATGTCAAAAACATATTCTTTCAATCCTCCACGCATCCATTCAGTTAAGGGCACAGGAAATCCCATTTTATCTTTTCTATCGAGCACTTGTTGCGGCAAAGTATCCGAAAAAGTATGTTTTAACAAATGCTTCATGTTTCCATCTTTGAATTTAATATTAGCTGGAATGGTTGCCATGAATTCAATCAGAGGATGGTAAAGGAATGGAACGCGCGCTTCAAGACCATGTGCCATACTCATTCTATCTTCAACATGCAAAAGACCTGGCAATAGACACTTAAAATCAAAATGCGTCATACTGTCAAAATAAGACTCTGCATGCTCAAATTTGGCAGCATTAAAGACATCCGAGAACTGATTATAAATATATTCATTTTCGGTATGCGTTAAATGAACTTCTTGTTCTAAATCGGGTGCACGGTTAACCAATGAAAAGTATCGCTTATCTAACGACTCAAATAAGCCTTTACTCCAAAAACGTTTTAGCAAAGGTTTGTATGCTTTTAATACTTCTAAATTTGGTATAATAGACTCAGCTGTCACCACAAAACGACCGTCTTTATAGTTCCCTTCAATTGCAGCTTTAATGCATTGCTCAAAATAAGCAATGACATATCGCGCATACCCACCAAAGATTTCATCGCCTCCTTGCCCACCCAAAACCACTTTAACGTGTTTTGCAGCCATCTCAGAGACCATATACTGTGGAAAAACACCTGGTCCTGCAACGGGAAAATCTAAGTGGTACATAACATTTTGCAGGGTACGTTCAAAGTCATTCGCTGTAATATCACAAACATGAAACTCCGAACCTGACTTAGCAGCAACATGAGCAGCATATGAACTTTCATCATATTGCTCACCTTCTAAAAAACGTCCATGAAAAAAAGGAAGGGCACTATTTTTTTCTTTTGAAGCCAACAGCCCAATCAAGCTTGAATCAATTCCACCACTTACATAAGCGCCTACATGAACATCAGCACGTAAATGTAAGGCAACTGATTCCGACACCAATTCTTCTAAACGCTCCGAAAAATAAGCTTCTGAACGAGAATAATCAATCTGATAATGCACATCCCAGTAACGCCATCTTTTAGTGCCACTTGGCGTAATCAGCATGGCATGGGCAGACTCTAATTGTCCCACATGTTCAAATAAAGTTTGCTCCCCCATAGGATACTGGAACGTGACATATTCGACAAATGCTTGGCGGTTCGTTTTTAATTCAGGCAAAAAAGGCAATAAGGCTTTACTTTCTGACGCAAAATAAAATACACCATCTTGCCAGGTATAATAAAATGGCTTGATGCCGAAGTGATCTCGCGCACAAAATAAATTTTCACCATCCCAGAGCACAAATGCAAACATGCCTTTAAAATGCTTGACACAATCTACACCATACACACGATAAGCAGCCAAAATAACTTCAGTATCTGAGTCCGTCTGAAAAGACCAATGTGGCTTTAGTGTCTCTCTTAGCTCAATATAATTATAAATTTCGCCATTAAAGACAATCACATCACCTGTTGCCGCAGCTTTCATCGGTTGATCAGCTTCTGATGACAAATCTAGGATACTCAGCCGACGATGGGCAAACCCAATGTTCTCAGCGGAATTTTTCCAAAAACCATGCGCATCAGGGCCTCGATGCGCTATTAAATCTCCCATGACGGCAAGTTTTTTATCAAGGCCTTGGATTTCTCGTTTCTTTGTATCAAAAATACCTGCAATTCCACACATATGAACTAAAAATCCATCATCAATTATTATTTTCGAAAGGGTCTTGAATAACGACCATCGCATCACGCTCAGGACCCGTTGACAGTAAGTCAATGGGTACTCCAAGTAAAGCTTCTAAGCGACGCACGTAAGCCACTGCATTATCAGGTAACGCTGCCATTTCCGTACAATTTTCTGTCGATTGTGACCAACCAGGCATATCTTCATAAATAGGCTCTAAAAGTTCATAGTCTTCGGCCGCTTGCGGTGGATAATCCAAAATATCACCGGCTTTATTCTTATATTGAACGGCAATACGAACAGTCTCCATTCCATCTAAGACATCTAACTTAGTCAAACAAAGCCCCGAGAGACTATTGAGTTCTATTGCACGTCTTAAAAGTACCGCATCAAACCAGCCACAACGTCTGGGGCGTCCTGTCACTGCGCCAAACTCATGTCCTCGTTCAGCCAAACCTTTACCTACATCATCATGTAATTCAGTTGGAAAAGGTCCGCCTCCTACACGTGTGGTATACGCCTTAGTCACGCCTAAAATATAATCTAACTGTCGTGGCCCAATACCTGATCCGGTGCTCACGCCTCCTGCACAGGTATTTGATGAAGTTACAAATGGGTATGTTCCATGATCAATATCAAGAAAAACACCTTGCGCACCTTCAAACAACATAGGCACATCCGCACGTACATGCTGCTGTACCGCACAAGCCACATCACACACCATTGGCTTTAATAACTCAACCCATGTTTTTGAAGCAAGCAATACATCTTCAATTGCAATAGGTGCCTCTTGATAATATTCTGTTAATAAAAAGTTATGATAGCTCAATAACTTTTGTAACTTTTCAGCAAACCGCTCTGGATGTAATAAATCACTGACCCGAAGCCCACGCCTTGCTATTTTATCTTCATAAGCAGGTCCAATGCCACGACCTGTTGTGCCAATTGCAGCACGGCCACTTTGTGCTTCACGTGCTTTATCGAGGGCAATATGAGAGGGTAAAATCAAGGCACAAGCAGGACTCACAAAAAGTCGTGCCCGCACATCAACCCCTTTTTTTTCTAGCTCTGTCACTTCAGCAAGCAAAGCATCAGCCGATAAAACAACACCATTCCCAATATAACACTGAACGCCTGCGTGCAATATGCCTGAAGGAATCAAGCGTAAAATAGTCTGCTCACCTTTAATCTTCAAGGTATGTCCCGCATTATGACCACCTTGATAACGCACCACAGCTCGCGCATGTTGTGTTAACCAGTCAACCACCTTTCCTTTGCCTTCATCACCCCAATGCGTCCCTAAAACAACAACGCGTTTACCCGCCATGTGTACTCACTCCACTTTTTTTACGTATTAAACCTTGTTTAAAATAATCAAAAAATGCACTACTTTGATCAAGCACTAGCATACTATCTTTATTACTAAAACTTCCCTCGTAAGCTTTCAAACTACGATAAAAACCAAAAAATTCCTGATTTTGAGCAAAGGCTTCAGAATACGTTTTCGCAGCATCCGCGAGCCCAACTGCTTTGATGCGCTCCCCATCACTTCGTGCCTTTGCTAAAGTCACTGTCACTTTAGCATCTGCCCCTGCTTGAATCGCTTCTGATTCTGCCTGACCATCGGCACGATGTCTATTTGCAATTTTTTGCATGTCGGCACGCATACGCTGATAAATAGCATTACTGGTATTTGCAGGTAACTCAATTCCTTTAATGCGTACATCCACAACATGAATTCCCAACCGACTTGCGCCTTTTTCAGCGCCGTCTCGTAATACTTCCATCACATCATCACGCCCACCAGAGACCACATCTGAAATCGTACGCTTACCAAACTGTGCACGTAAAGAAGTATTCAGTTGTTGCTCAAGCAAAGTTTCTGCTTTAAATTGATTACCACTTGTTGCTTTAAAATAACGCGACAAATCTACAATACGCCATTTTACATAATAATCAACCAACACATCTTTCTTTTCTTTGGTCACAATTCTTGATGATTTAATATCCAAAGTCTGAATGCGCGTATCAAAAATACGCGTTGTTTCCACAAAGGGTAATTTTGCATGGAGCCCAGGGCCTAAAACTTTTATATTATCGGTTCCTGAATCTCGCACTAATTTTCCAAGTCGCAATAAAATACCCTGCTCACCTTGAGTCACCGTAAATAAGCATCCAAGCAACAAAACCAGTACAAATAATGCGACGCTCATTAACACAATTTTTGTCGCCTTCATGACGCATTCCTCCCCAAACGTTCTGTTGGTCTTGCAGTTTTTCGACCATCCAGCACACCCATACCTGATGCACTATTTGATGGCACATGCTGATTCAAAACAACGGTTTCTTCAATATTTTTAGGCTGATTTGAGCCACCTAACTTATCCAAAGGCAAATAGAGTAAATTGCCAGCCTTACCATCTACAACAATGGTGCTACTCTGACTCAGTACACGCTGCATCACCTCTAAATACAAGCGCTCGCTTGTCACAGCGGGCGATCGTAAATACTCAGGCAATAGTGCAAGAAACTCGGCAACTTCTCCTTTTGCACGTAATACAACCTGTTCAGCACTTGCTTTTGCTTCTGCCAATATACGTTTTGCATTCCCTTCAGCAATAGGCACAACACTCGCCTCATACGCCCGAGCTTGCTCTTTAAACCGCTTTTCATCTTCTTGTGCTTTAATTGCATCATCAAATGCATCTTGCACGTTTTCAGGAGCACGTGCAGGTTGTGGTGACACATTAACCACTTTAATCCCTGTTTTATAACTCTTTAAAATCGCAATCAAAGACTCTTGCACATTACTGCCCCATAACTCCCGACCTTCTGTAATAATCTCATCTAACCGCGTGGTACCAATCACTTGTCTTAAAGCACTTGAAGTTGCCTGCTGTAAACTCTCAATAGGATCAGTCACATTAAATAAATAAGCTTCTAAATCACTGATACGATATTGAACCACCACTGCAACAGACACAAGATTTTCATCCCGCGTTAGCATCTGAGCGGTATAAGAATAATCAGAAACACGATCAACGTTCACGAGTACTTTCGATTCAATTAAGCGAGGAATCCAGTGTGGACCAGGCCCAACCGTTTTAACATAACGCCCAAAACGAAGAATAGCCGCTTTTTCTGCGGGATCAACAATAAAAATACCGGATAATGCCCATAGAACCAATGCAGCAATTGCTAAAAATCCAACTAAAAAAAGACCGCCACTGTCAGAGTCCGCATTAAAAGAACCATTTGGTTTTTTAGAACCACCCGATTTACCGCCATTTGATAGTATTTTTTTAAACTGACGTTGTAAGCGTTTCAATGCCTCATCTAAATCAGGTGGCTGATCCTTTGAACCCCACGGTGTTTTATCTTTATCAGGCCCATCCCATCCCATAAACCACTCCCCAATGTTTCCACAAGAAAAGTAGGATTTTAGGGGGGTTCACGAGCAGACGCAAGCCCATTAAGCAGCTGAAGCTAAACCAAGCTTATCAAGAGCCGATTCTGCTGTATAATTTCGGTCCGTTGAAGGCGCACTTTCACTGAATAAACCCACATTAATTAATGGGCTTTTTGAATAACCTGTTTCAGGTTTGGAAGAATGCATTAAAGCATTACACTCACCCACACAAGGTAAAGTATATAAACCCACACAAGATAATAACCAAAGCACAGCGCGCTTAAAGGCTCTAAAGGTAAAAACATCCCCAATAGCAGCGTAAGTTAACATATCCGATTTAAACTGCTTTTGGGACATCAGCTCGCGCATCGCAGCTATTCGTTCTACAGGTGTATGGTCTGTATTTTCCGCAATACGACGCAGCTGTAACAACCAGCCTCTTTTTTTCGATCGCGTTAATAAATCTTCATATAATTTGGCTCGCCCTACATAAGATGCATCTTTCTTAGGGTCTAGGTGCTCTTCAAGTAATGTAATTTGACGAAGTATCGCATCCAACCGACGATAATCTGTCGCATAGAGCTCATCAAACACCTGTAATTCTGAAACCGTTAAATCAGCAGCTCGAACCAAACTATCAAAAGCAAATGTACCGGCTGTTTGATAAGAGCACAGTTGAATACAACTCAAAAACCATACAACACAACGCCCAATCCCCGCAAATGAAAACCATATGCTATATGCCTGCATATCATTTTGAAATGCTTTGCTTTGAATTAAATCTTGTAGTGCATAAATACGCTCACTCGGCGTGCGGGTTGAATCATTCACTAAAGCACGCAATTGCTTAGTCCATGCTAATTTTTTTGCATGTGTTTCTTGATCTTCAAATAAATAAAATAAGAAACAATGCTTTTCAATATATGTTTGCTTTAAATAATTTTCTAAATTTGAAATATATGCACACATCGCATCCAAACGACAAGAACCTTGGTCCTGGCTTTCATCAAATAAACTCAAATCTTCAATCGATTTTTTATACATGAAATCAAATACACTGTCTTCAAATCCACCTATGTCTTTGTTCGGAACCCATTGGTGTATAGCAGGTCTTAGTGCTTTTCTTAACGCACCTAAATACAATTGATTAGCATACTTTAATTCAAAACTTTTACTTTTTTGAATACGCATGAGTTCAAGATCAAGGGCTCTGTCAATCACATCTTCACGTACACATGCTTGGCGTACTTCAATCAGTGTTTTCTCGGTATGGCCTGAATGTGATGTTATATATTCACACAATTCACTCGCATGTGCATACTTCAATGTTTTGGATGGCGCTGCTGCATCACTTTCAAACACACTGGCATCAAGCGCTTTAAATGTCCAGTCGCTTCCCTTGGAATGACTGTACGCGAAATATCCAAACTTATCTGAGCCTTTAGCAGAACCCTTCGGTGCTAATTTTACTTTCAGTAAAGTCGGCTTTATTTTACCCAAAACTAATCGCTTAGAAACAAGATGTTTTTGAAGTTCAGCTTCCATCAGCTTTTCATCAGAGGACACCGTTAAATCTGTTCTTTCGAGCAACTCAAGTTCTGTAAATCGCCATCCTTTCTGATTTGAATTTCCATAGACGACATACCTTAATTTATCAGTCTCTTCAGCCGATGACTTTAACTTAAGTAATGTTGGTTGGCTTTGTTCTAATTGTAATGCGCCTGAATCAAGGTGACGTTGCAGTTCAACATTGATACTAGCCGTATCAGCACTAACGGCTAAATCATCCCTTTCCATTAACTTCACATCATATACACTCCCTCGATGAAGACGTCCTTTTAAAAACATAGCATGCGAACCACCATCAGGCATACGAGCAGCACGTTTATTAAACGACTCTTCATCTACTCTTACTTCAAAATATTTACCTGAAGGTACGCTTAAAGGATCTAAAAGGGCTTGTCTATAATCATCTACCAGGTGCTCAAGCGGCAAAGATAATGTTCCAGGCGGTAGCGTTAATGCTTGCTCAGCATCATCAGCTTTACACAACATTTCATGAAATACTTGATGATTTAAACCATCTAACCCATGCTCCATTGCTGTTTTATAAACTGACTTGGCTAATTTATTTGTAGAACGAATCGCTTGCTGGTCAATGGTTTCTTGCCCCATCAAGCGCTTCGTTAAAATACGCCCTGCATCATATGTTAATGCAGGATAACGATACAAAGACCATTCAAGGTTTGCATGCTGATTCAATCGATCAATTTCACCTGCAAACACATCTGCTTTTTCATTGGCTTGTCTTTTGCCGGCTTCAGGCAAATCAGAATATCCTTTTGCTAATGCCTTCAGATGTGCAGGCCCAGTTAAAGCAGCATGCATACCGGAGTAAGCTAAATCAGGTAACGCCATACTCTTCGGCATTTGATAATGTTTTGCACTTGCCTGATACGTTTCTACCAGTGCTTCAGTGCCTTTTTGACACTCTGATTGTATCGTGATGCCATAAGGATATATTTCTAGAATCGCACTTATCCAACCATAAAAAAGTTGGATAGTTTGAACAACATACATCCCTTCTGATTTATACGGTAAGCTTGAACTATTAGGCCTGATCTCCTCCAAAATCTTACAAGAGGCCTGCAAACTAGCTAGCGTACTTGTAATATGAGTTAAGCTTAATGGTGACTCATGATTTCCATTCGGATCGATGCCGTAGGCTTCTAAATGCGTTTGAGCTGTTTTGAGTCCTTTTTCTAATTTTCTGATGAGTGAATCTTTTGTTGGGTCCGCAGCTCCTTCCTCATTAACGCCTTCTGAGATGTCTTCTATCAAATACTCTGCCACTTTTCTATCAGATGCAGGTTTTAAATCAGTTATAGTACGTACAGGTAGCTTATTTAAGACATCCACGCTTTGCGGAGAAGGTAGGTGACTTTCTTCTGCGACTCTTTCTGCTGTCGCTTTTTCTCTTTGAATATTTGCTTCTCTTACATTTTCTGCCCTTGTTTTTTGATGCTCAGTTGTTTTTAAGTATTCACTCGCATTCTCAAGTATTGATGCAATTGTATCTTCTGTTAATTGAATTGCGAGTTCTTTGGTCTGGCTTAAATGTAATAATCGTGCAAATACTGACTGAATAAACTCGGGGTGCTTCATTTGAGATATCACCGGATAAAGAGACTCAGTGCCAGCATGCGTTGCATGTAGCTCCTGTCTATTTTTCCAGTCTTGAAGCAACTGATTACTTAACCCCGCATCAACAGCTTCAAAGTGAGGTTGTAACAACTCAAACAGACTAGCCATCTTACGCTTTTCTAGCTCTGTTGGATTAGGATTCATTAAACAATGTATTGCTGGAATCAATACTTCATCAACACGGCTTAATTGATTTTTATAATGTGTACGACGGGTCTTCGCGATTTCAAGCCGTTTTTCTGTAAACTGCTCACTTTGAAGCGGGCCTAATGTATGTAAATCAACAAAGCCCACTTTAGAAATAATATTCTGATAATACACTTCTAATTGGGCCATCAACGGTTTCATACGACTACCGGGCGCACTCAACGTAGTCTCTTCTATTTTATCTAAAAAACCAACCAGCGCTGCAAAATAAACATTTCTTAATTCAACTATTTTCTCTTGGATAAATTGCTGTGATGCATCACTTAAAGCACTGACATTTTCTCCCATCTCAGATAACAAACTCCATGCATGCCAAACAATGGATGCATAATGCACAACATCAAATGGCGAAAACTCACCTTTCCCACTTAACTGTGCAAATGCTTTTTGTAATTTGGCCGCTGTCTGCTGAAAGTCTTCTAAAAAAGCTGCTTCTACATTGGGTCTTGATTGAAGTTCATCCGCAATCAATTGTTTGGCTTTATCAAGCGTCTCAGACTCAACACCTACACTCGAAAAAAAGTTTTTAATGCTTGAAAATAACTGATCAGAATCCGATAAAAAAACTTGAAGATTTTCTGTTTTTTCATATCCTGTTGTTGTCAACTGAATCAGCAATGAATAATCAGCGCCCCCTGTTTTATTAGGTCTTAGCTGATCAAGTAAAACACCTTGCAAATAAGCCACTTTCTTTAAGTTATCTGCTCCATTTTGTTCAGCCATTAATTTTTGAATAAACTGAAAACTCTCCACCAAACCTTTCGAATTGAGTTTTTCTTTCATCCATGACCACTCACCGCCAAAAGCCTCTAAAAACTCAGGCTCAATATGTGTGATTAAATTACAGCCGCGATAAATATGCTGAATAATTTGATTGGCTTGATATAAAGGATTAACCGCAGCTTTTGCCAAATTTGGAGGATACAAAGAAGAGCCAACTGTATAAGCAAAATCACGCCAAGTTCTATTTTGTGCTTGTTCACGCCATTGCTGTTGAAAAGTAGCTATTGGATCGTCAGAACCAAGATAGCGCAAAATAACTTTTAAATCATCCGATTCAATGGCCTCAAGCCCAAGCTGAAAATGATATAAAGCATTCACTATTTTTTTAATTTGAAGCACTTGAAACGAATCATGAGCATGCTCAACAAAAGGCTCACCTGATGCCTGTGGTTGCCCAAGCTCTTCTAAAAAATGCTCATTCCAATGATTTTTTTCCAAAATTTCAGCAACATATCGTTCAAAAGCATTAATACTGTCTATGATTTGTTGCTTTGTAAGTGCTTTATGTGAGTCAGAGTCAGGCATTTCAATATCAGACAGCGTATGCTCATCTATTATCCCAACCTCTTTTTCTACTTCAAGAGCTATTTTTTCGGCGTCAAGTGCTGCTTGCTCTATTTTTTCTAACAAAATTTCTGCTGAATCCGAGTCACTAAACCCCATCAATCTGGCCGTTTTTAACGCATCTGATGCTGCCTCAGCACGTCTTGCCGCCGCTGCGGCATTACCAACCGCTTCAATGCACAGTGTTATGACTGTTTGTGGATGAGTATGACTTAAATCATTTGCTTTTTGCGCGGCTAGTTGCACTCTTTTTTCTGCAGCTCGGGCTCTTTGTTCGAATACTAATGCTTTTTTCACAGACACAAAGGTATATGGACGCTTCAAAAGACCATCTAATAAAGATTCCCTGAGCTCTTCTACTGTTTGAGAAAATAAAGCCCCTTCATTCAGTAAACCAAGAGGAACAGAAACTGTCTCCAATACACTCAATGTTGTACTTAACATTTCACTTACATTCATAGAGACACCTACATCATCTACATTTAAATCTACACCTACATCATCCATCCGAGCCCTACCCAACACATCCAAAGTGCTAGCTGATTCGCTTAAAAATTAAATCCCAAGTACCATGCCCTAAACGTTGTCCTCGCGCCTCAAACTTCGTGAGTGGTCGTGTATCAGGTTTAGGTGAAAATGCACCATCATATGCCTGATTATACAACAAACTGTCTTTTTCTAAAACCAAGAGCATATGATTAGCATACTCTTCCCAATCCGTTGCACAGTGCAAAAAACCATCTTTTCGGAGCGCTTTAGCTAATACACGTACAAAATCTGTTTGAATCAAACGACGTTTATGATGTCGTGCTTTAGGCCATGGATCAGGAAAAAACACCTGAACGCCTGCTAAAACATTCGCTGCAATACAGTGTTGAAAAACTTGAACCGCATCATAAGGTGCAACACGTATATTACCCAAATCAGCATCATGTACATCAGCGACTAAACTACCAATGCCTGCACGATGTACCTCGATGCCTACAAAATTAATCTCTGGCCTTTCTTGTGCCATTTGAACAAGTGATTGCCCCATACCAAAACCAATTTCAACAATAGTATCTGCTGTACGTCCAAATATTTCATTTAAACACCATGGTGTTTCTTGCATCGGTAATACATAATCAGGCAAATAAAGAGATAAAGCACGCGCCTGGCGGGGACTTAAACGCCCTGCACGCAAAGTAAAACTCTTGATGGTACGATGTATCAATTCACCCATTATTTGCTCAATAATAAAACATAATTCCCCTATTATAACCAGTTATGTATTTCTTGTCACCCACTAAATGCATTTTTTAATTGCATCTGAAGTTATTTTTTGATATAAAACGCGACTCACATTTGAATTAAACATTGCGGAGCAACAGCATGTCACGAATATGCCAAATTACAGGCAAGCGCCCCACTACAGGGAACAATGTATCTCATGCCAATAATAAATCTAAAAGAAGATTTATTCCTAACATCCAAAAACACCGAATTTGGGTTGAAGAAGAGGCACGTTATATTACCTTAAAAATCAGCACGAAAGGCCTTCGTGTGATTGATAAGCTAGGTATTCAAACTGTACTTAAACGACTTCGTGCGAAAGGCGAAAAAATTTAACCCGTAAAAGAGGAGTGCCACCATGGCCGCTGTGACAGTTAAAGTAAAAATGGAGTCAACTGCAGGAACGGGTTATTACAAAACTACGACCAAAAACCCACGTAATCACCCTGAAAAGATGGAGCTCATGATGTACGATCCTGTGATTCGTAAACATGTGTTGTTTAAAGAGAAAAAAGTAAAATAGCAAATCCAGTATATTCATCTAAAAAATAGCCTCTGTTGAGGCTATTTTTTTATCTGACTTACAAAAAAGCTCAGAACAAAGCTCCTTTCAACATACTCAGCCAGAGGCCATAGAAAGGCCTGTTTCTCGAAAAAATTTATTCAACAGATATTGTTGAGCAGGTTTCTCTATATATTTAAACGTAAGCGACGCAACAAAAATAATTAAAAGCACATAAGGCAAATAAATCAGATCATTCCAGTAACCCAGTCCAAAATCAAACACTCGCTCTGTCTCTGATGGCATAAAATTAAAGCCAAATATTTTATCGATAACAATAGAAACCGCTTTCGAAGCGGTAATAATCCACGTATGTGTCAAATAAATAGAAAAAGAAAGTTCTCCCATTCTTCTAAAAAAAGACAAACTTAAAAACTTAGAAACAACCCCCTGCTCATTGGCAAAAATCAAAATGACCATAAAAAATAATAAGGGGTAAAGATAAGTATATGCTCCGTTAATCACGGTCATAGAAAAAGAAAAAAACAAACCTATCACAACTAAAACCTCACAAAAAGGCTTGAAATTAACTCTAAAACTTAATTTATAGGCAACAACACCCAAGAAAAATGAATAAGTACATCTAAACATGGGCCATCGATAAATATCAGACATGGATGAGTTATAATATAAAATCAGCATCGATATTAAAGCTATACTTAATGAAGCTTTAACAATGCTCTTACGTGGGCACAGTAAGACCAATACTCCAAAAGCTATATAGGTATAAAACTCAACAGCAATACTCCATGCAGGCTGGTTCCATGTTGCATCAGTATGTAAGCCAAATGCTTGCAAAAAAGTAGCATTAGTTAGAAATGAGAAAAGTGAAAATCGATCGCCTAAGTCAATATGAAATATTAAATTAAAAGCAGCAAATGGAATAAATAACACCATCATAAAAAAATGTAACGGCCATATTCGGGCAAACCGTTTTTTAACAAACAGATAAAGACTTTCTTGATTGTTAATTTTATCTAAGTAGCTATGAGCAATCACAAATCCGCTCAATACAAAAAAAACTCCACAAATAACCAGGTATTTTTAGAAAATGGGATGGTTGTAAAAAATCCAGATACATGTAAGTGCCCAATTGCTACCATGATTGCAGCAATTCCCCTAAAGCTATCCAACACATTATATCGTTTTTTCAAAGCTTAAAATCCTTTTTAAAAATAACATATCAATAACAAAAACAAAAACAAGTGAAAACTATAATCCATTAATTTAATACAAGAGCATATTTACGTCCACAAATAATATCACATAATACGACTGTGATGATGAAATACTCACCCTATCAGCCTTCTGCATATTAAAGAATATCTCTTTTCTACTCAAAGAGCCGCTATTTCAATAGCCATGCTGTATTTTTACCGGTTTATTATGGCGACATAGGGAGCAATCAATACAAAGCAATCCGTGAGTATTTACTTATATAGCAATCACATGGCTTAACACACGATTATAACCGTAAAATACATCTATAACGAACCAAAAGAACCTTAGATAAAGTGATTTATAATAAATTACACCCCACTTAGATATGCACAAAAAACTCAATATCAATCAAGAAACTTTACGCCATGCCGTCACGCTAAGTCCCATCATTCGAACATCAATGCTCAATGATGGGATTTTTCTTTGCCTATCGATTACTCCCGATGAGAGTCCATCTTTTCTTTATGTTTAATCAGTTGTCTATCAAGCTTTCCTACCAACTCATCAATAGCGGTATACATATTTTCTGCTTCCGCACTTGCATGTAACTCGCTTTTAGGAATCAGTATCGTTGCATCAACAATCTGTCTCAACTTTTCCACGTTAAACGTCACATTGATTGCCGTAATTCTATCAAAATGTCGCGATAATTTACCAAATTTTTCTTCGGTAAATGCTTTCAATGCGTCCGTTATTTCTACCTGATGTCCTGTGAAATTAATTTCCATACAACAACTCCTTAGTTTGGCTTAGCACTTATTGAACAAAAAACCCTTACTTATAGTGTAATCTTTTTTCCTTGATTATCAATTAAACATCATTTTGAATTTGCAGTATAAAAACAACCATGGTAAATTAATTGACATGATAGAAACACAAATTACAATTATCAACAAATTAGGCCTGCACGCACGTGCTTCGGCAAAATTTGTCTCAACTGCAGGCCGATTTCAAAGTCAAATTGATGTGACTAAAGACAAACAAAAGGTAAATGGTAAAAGTATTATGGGGGTCATGATGCTTGCCGCTAGTCAAAACAGTCAACTAACACTCCAAATCAACGGACCCGATGAAGAAAGCATGACACATGCGTTGATAAACCTTGTTGATAATCGGTTTGGGGAGCCTGAGTAGCTCCCTTTTACGCTCATCCTTTTATTTTTCTAACAACACCTTTACGGCGCTTTCCACGCGCCTTTTTTAATCCCGTTAATGTTTGAAATGGCCCAGATAATGCATAACCTAACGAAGCAACAAACAACATAACAGATGGGGCAGCTGCAATTGTGACAAATAGCAAAACAATTAAAAGGACATGAAGAAAAGGTATCTTTCCCTTAAAATCTAACTTTTTAAAACTATGATATCGTATATTACT
Source organism: Legionellaceae bacterium (assembly GCA_029210085.1). Classification (GTDB taxonomy): domain Bacteria; phylum Pseudomonadota; class Gammaproteobacteria; order Legionellales; family Legionellaceae; genus JAALKW01. The sequence goes on from JARGPP010000003.1 coordinate 53,095, forward strand.
CACCTGCAGGGCAGCAACTAACAATAAAAAACCAACTGAAATCCAACCCACAAATAAATTTGCCCCACCTTCGGTATGACAAATCCATACAAAAGAAGCAAGAACAGCGGCAGCAGCAGGACATGCTAACCCTTGAAAATAACGTTTATCTGCCGTTTCTAGTTGTGTGTTAAAGCGAGCCAGTCTCAGTGCAACTGCCGCCGTATAAATAAAAGCAGCGAGCCAGCCAAATTTTCCAAGACGTTCAAGCGCCCAACTATACAGCAAAACTGACGGTGCAACCCCAAAGGTTACCATATCGGATAAACTATCATACTCAGCACCAAAGGCTGTTTGTGTGTTTGTCATTCGTGCAATACGACCATCGAGTGCATCCCATACCATCCCTACAAAAATAGCAATAACAGCAACATCATACTGTCCTTTCAATGAAGCAATGATTGAATAAAAGGCAGAAAATAAACTGGCTGTGGTCAATAAATTAGGCAGTAAGTAAATGCCATTATGTGTATTTTTTTGCTTCACTGTTTATTCCAAAGTGAGTTAATGTTTTTAATATACTACCACAATACTGGCTCACATGACTATTGTGGGCCTACGAAAACCATGCGTTTTATGATAAAATACCGCCCTTGGTGCTATACTGTACACATTGAATTTATATTAATGGTTGATATGAAGAAATCAGTAAAAACAACAAAAAACAGTAAAAAAATTGTCATCGAGGGTGTAACGCCTGAAGGTCAAGCATTTCGCCCAAGTGATTGGGCTGAGCGCATGAGTGGCTCATTGGCAAGCTTTAAAAAAAGTCGTATCCATTACTCACCCTTACTACAACCCAGCGTCAATCATAAAGGATACAAGTGTGTCTTACTTGATCCTAAGCTCAAAGAATCTAGCCCACAAATTTATCAATCTATTTTGGATTTTGCAGAAGCCAACCAACTCAAAATTTGTGATGAAGATGACTCACCCGAGTCTACACCTGAATAATACTCATCCTGTCGCATTACTTTTAACCGCACCCATCACCGCAAAAAAATTATTCATTGCATATTGAATGGCCTCAATTGTATTATCAAAATTTAAAGCAAAAATACCAGCCACAATAAATGTTAATCCTTTTGAACCTTCTTGAACACCAGGCTCACTGCCATGCGCAAGTAATACAGAACCCCGCACAAACCAAAGAACACCTGCGGTTTTAATCAAGAATTTAATGGCGGCAGTTAAATCATCTTCTGTTTCAGAGGAGTAAGCTAAAATGTTATTACTACCAAAAGCGGTATTTGCAAGTGTGCTCATTGCTGTGGGTAGAAAAATAAGCCCAACCCCTATTGAAAAATATGTGATTGGTACAAACATTTTTTCTTGCGAGTGTGATTGCGCGCGTGCATCCCCAATTTTACGAAACTTTCCCATTGCCGCAATCACAAAAGCAATACCAATCACATAGCCAAAACCAGATAACAGTTCTTGTATAGGCGCAAGTGATTTACTTAAATTTATAAAAATCGAAACTAAATCAGGCATAAAACCCTATCCGTACTTGCAATTTGGCGCTTTTAAACGCATATTTAGAACCTTTCCACTCAGCAAAGCACATCACTATGCAGGCTAACACCTTTACCATCACCTTGGAAGAGGCGTACATGATCACGCCCTCCGTAAAACAGTTTGTTTTTACACCGGCCACCCCTTTAAATTATCTCCCAGGACAGTTTATTACAATACATATTCAGCACGATGGTAAAATTTTACGTCGAAGTTATAGCCTTGCAAACGCTCCTAGCTCAAAAAATCAATTAGAATTTGCCGCAGGTTTTGTTGAAAATGGTCCAAGTACCGAACTGCTCTTTCATTTAAAACCTGGTGATACACTCAATACAACCGGCCCGTTCGGTCGTCTAACACTCAAAGACGAAGATCCTGTACGCTATATTTTTGTCGCAACAAGCACAGGCGTTACACCCTATCATGCTATGTTGCCGGCGCTTAAAAAACGACTCGATGCAAACCCAAATCTGCATGTTGTCCTATTACAAGGCGTACAGAACCGGCATGACTTACTCTATCATGACACCTTTTTAGCCTTTGCCCAGCAAACCCCTCGTGTGACCTATCGCGCGCAACTAAGTCGTGAAAATCCTGAAGCGCTCAGGGCAAACGAACATGCAGGCTATGTACAAACAGCCTATCCCGAGTTGAATTTAAATCCTGAAGAAGACATAGTTTACTTATGTGGAAATCCTGGTATGGTAGATGAGTCTTTTTCTGACCTTAAAGACCGCGGTTTCGCCATACAGCGTATTGTTCGTGAAAAATATATCTCTCGATAATAAAAAGCAATTTAAGGAGCAGCACCCGTGACACATCATGAAGAATTATCAAAAACTATCGATCATTTATCACATCCTGGAAAAGGAATTTTAGCCGCAGACGAGAGTAACGGTACTATTGGAAAACGCTTTGATAGTATTGGCATTGAAAACACCGAAAATAATCGTCGTGACTACCGACTTTTGCTCGCATCAACAGAAAATCTTGAACAATATATCAGCGGCGTCATCTTATTTGAAGAAACCTTTACACATCACAATCAAGCAGGTATTTCTGTGCCACAACTGTTTGCAGAGAAAAACATTTTGCCCGGCATTAAAGTTGATAAAGGATTAATTAATCTGCCCAATACTGATGATGAAAAAATCACTCAAGGCTTAGATGGCCTTGAAGAGCGGCTTTTACACTTTAAAAGCCAAGGTGCAAAGTTTGCAAAATGGCGTAATGTTTTTAAAATCTCAGACTTTACACCCAGCCTTGTTGCTGTAAAAGCGGGAGCTGAAACACTCGCTCGCTATGCAACAACTTGTCAAAATGTGGGTATTGTCCCAATTGTTGAACCTGAAGTCCTTATCGATGGCGATCACAGTATTGAACATGCGGCTGAAGCAAGTGAAGTTATTTTGCATGAAGTGTTTAATGCCCTATTTCTACATCAAGTTGCACTTGAATGCATGATTTTAAAACCCAGCATGATAACTTGTGGCCAAGCATGCACGCCTTTCAGTACTCCTGAAGAAATAGCAGAATACACCTTAAGTGTTTTTAGAAATCAGGTTCCTGCTGCCGTACCTTCAATTAACTTTTTGTCCGGTGGTCAAACACCCGAACAGTCTATTATCAATCTTAATGCCATCAATAACTTTAGTGAGCAGCCATGGATGCTGAGCTTCTCTTATGGGCGTGCCCTCCAAGAGCATTGCCTGCAAGCATGGTCTGGCGTTGAGGCAAATATTCCAAATGCACAAGCTGCTTTACTAAAAGCTGCTGAGGCAAATAGTCTTGCTGCTTGTGGTGAATATAACACAGCCAGTTAATAAGTCATCGAAAAGCAGCATGTTCAAGCCTAAATGCTTTAAACATGCTGCTAAATTCGTTTATCTAGACATATTTATAAAAGTCTGACATAATGAGATTTTTATGCTCTAAATATTATCAACTGTATGCAAAAAGTTCTCATGCTCAACGGGCCTAATCTTAATTTACTCGGATTACGTGAGCCCAAACATTATGGTACACAAACCCTTGAGCAACTCAATGGTGCATTAGCAGCAATAGCAGAACAAAATAATCTTCTATTTGAAGCACAACAAAGCCAGTCTGAAGCAGAACTTATTGCAGCGATTCATACAGCCTATCAAAACAACACCGCATACCTTATTTTAAACCCAGCAGCACTAACGCATACAAGTATTGCGCTACGTGACGCCTTACTTGCTGTACAACTTCCATTTATTGAGGTACATATCAGCAACATTTTTTCGAGAGAAACCTACCGGCATACATCTTATTTTTCAGATATTGCAAGTGGTACTATCTCAGGCCTTGGTACTTACGGCTATCATTTAGCTTTACAGACCATTATTCATCAATTAACTAACACTATTGAGTGAGAAGACATAACATGGATATTCGAAAGATTAGAAAGCTCATTGAATTACTGACCGAAACAGGTATTTCAGAAATTGAAATAAAAGAAGGTGAAGAATCACTACGCTTAACACGGCATACAACCCCCAGCCACTCACAAACCATCACAGAGCACATGGTTTCTACAGCACCCGTGATGCAAGCAACACCAGCACCCGCTGTTTCAGCCTCGGCTTCAGAAGAGCAGCCTAAAGCCGAATCCGTTTCGGCTGGACACAAAGTAAACTCTCCTATGGTTGGCACTTTCTATTCGTCTTCATCACCTGATACGCCATCTTTTGCTACAGTAGGTCAGAGTGTGTCTATTGGTGATACGCTATGCATTGTTGAAGCCATGAAAATGTTTAATGAAATCGAAGCTGACAAAGCAGGCGTTATCAAAGAAATACTCGTTTCAAACGGTGATCCAGTTGAATATGGCGAACCACTCTTCATTATCGAATAGGAGATCACTGATATGTTAAGTAAAATTGTGATCGCTAACCGCGGTGAAATTGCGCTACGTATTTTGCGTGCCTGTAAAGAACTTGGTGTCCAAACAGTTGCTGTGCATTCAGATGTAGATAAAGACTTACTTCACGTCCGTCTTGCAGACGAAACCGTTTGTATTGGACCTGCTCCATCAGCTAAAAGCTATTTAAATATCCCCGCGATTATTTCTGCGGCTGAAGTCACCGATGCTGTTGCTATTCATCCTGGCTATGGCTTTTTATCTGAAAATGCAGACTTTGCTGAAATTGTCGAACAAAGTGGGTTTCGCTTTATCGGCCCATGTGCAGAGACCATTCGCTTAATGGGCGATAAAGTATCAGCTATTCGTGCGATGAAAGAAGCTGGTGTTCCCTGTGTTCCAGGTTCAGACGGCCCACTTACTGACAACGATGCAGCCAATTTGGCTCTAGGCCGCGATATTGGGTATCCTGTTATTATTAAAGCTGCCGGTGGCGGTGGTGGACGTGGTATGCGTGTAGTGCACAGTGAATCAAACCTATTAAATGCCATTGCTCTAACACAAAGTGAAGCTAAAGCTGCTTTTAATAACCCGGTTGTCTACATGGAGAAATTCTTAGAAAATCCGCGCCACATTGAATTCCAAGTATTAGGTGATGGTAAAGGTAAAGCCATACACCTCGGTGAGCGCGACTGCTCCATGCAACGCCGCCACCAAAAAGTTATTGAAGAAGCCCCTGCCCCTGGCATTACGCCCGAAATGCGTCAAACCATGGGGGAATGTGTTGTAAACGCTTGCTGTAACATGCGTTATCGTGGTGCTGGTACGTTTGAGTTTTTATACCAGGATGGCTGTTTTTATTTTATTGAAATGAACACTCGCATCCAAGTAGAGCACCCAGTGAGTGAGTACATCACAGGTGTTGATCTCATTAAAGAGCAAATTCGCATGGCAAGCGACCTGCCGCTAACGCTCACTCAAGATGACATTACTTTCGATGGACACGCAGTCGAATGTCGTATTAACGCTGAAGATGCCGCGACATTTATGCCGTCACCAGGTAAAATTAATTTACTACATCAACCCGGTGGGCCTGGTGTTCGTTTTGATTCTCATATTTATGGTAGTTATACCGTGCCACCTCATTATGACTCGATGATTGGAAAATTAATTACTCATGGTAAAACGCGAGATGAAGCGTTTGCTCGTATGCGCAATGCACTTGATGAAATTATCATCGACGGGATTAAAACCAATCTTGATTTGCATCGCAGGCTCATAAACGATAAAGCGTTTATGGTCGGTGAAACCAACATTCACTACTTAGAAGCGCTACTCAAAGAGGGATAGTTATGTTTGAGTTACACGTCAAACCCTGTCATGCAGACCATGCAGAAGCTATTTCTGACCATCTTGAGTCAAACGGTGCACTCTCTGTAACCTTGGTTGACCAAGCAGATGATCCCATTCTTGAGCCAGGGCCAGGCGAAACGCCTCTTTGGCCTTACTCTGTTGCTGAAGCCTTATATGCAAGTGCTATTGAGGCTGAAGCCGCATGGCAAACGTTACTCATCGAGTATCCTCATTTATCACATACATTGAAGGCCATACCTAATCAAGATTGGGTCCGTGCCTGCTTAGATGATATTAAGCCACTGTTATTTGGAAAGAATCTTTGGATATGCCCTTCAAATCACACACCTCCCAACCCTCATGCCGTTAATATCATGCTTGACCCAGGACTTGCCTTTGGAACTGGCACTCATCCCACCACATCTCTTTGCTTAACTTGGCTTGATGGTGAAAAACTTGAAGACAAACTCATCATTGACTACGGCTGTGGCTCAGGTATTTTAGCACTTGCTGCATTAAAACTGGGCGCACGCCTCACCTACGCCGTTGACTTAGACGAACAAGCTTTAATTGCGACGGAAAGTAATGCTAAAAAAAATAATATCCCTGAAACTAAGCTATCACTCTCACAACCAGAATCCCTGATTGAGCCTGTTGATATCTTAATGGCTAATATTTTACTTACCCCCCTATTAGCCCTTCAAGCACGCTTTAACGAGCTCCTAAGGCCAGGTGGTATACTCGTGCTTTCTGGTATTTTAGCAACACAAGTTGAACAGATCATGCAAGCATACACCACATCTGATTGGATACATCAAGACACACAATATGAGGAAGAATGGGCTTTAATTGTTTTTCAGAAGCAAACCTAAATGCCTAAGCAATCAAGTCCTTATTCAATACGTAACGCATTAGGGTAAAATTTCTAACCCCTGCCAATCAATCAATTTGCCGTGTTTATTAATCGTCTCGTCAAATATAACGTCTAAAAAATAATTTGCCGCTTGCTGTGGTGAAAAAATTTGAGATGGCGTTATATATTTTTTAAAAGGTTCAGACAAGTTGGTATCAACTGTACCTGGATGATAAGCAAAAGCAATAGATGCAGGTGACTTCACCTGCCACTCTAATGCAATGTTTTTAATCAACATATTCAGCATGGCCTTGCTCATACGGTAACTGTACCACCCTCCTTTACGGTTATCCGTTATACTTGAAACGCGAGCAGAAAAAGCACAAAACTGAAGGGTATGAGCCGATGAAACATAATGACTGAGCACCTGAATGAGGTTAATGGTAATCGACACGTTCACTTCAATGCTCTTAAGCAACCAAGGCATACTCAGCTCAAAAATTGATTTTTCTGGCATATGTGATTCATCATGTAAAATGCCACACGTATTAATCACCAAACTCGGTAAATCAACTTGAGCCAGTAAGGCTTTCTCGACGGCTTCATAACTCAATAAATCCATACCATACTGCTTACTCAGCACAACAACTTTATAATCCATTTGCTCTAGAGCCTGATGAATAGCATACCCAATACCACCCTCTCCTACAATCCAAGCAACTTTCATCCGCTTTTCTTTTTTCCCGATTTGATGTTATCAAAATACTTTGAGCTTTTATGAAACTCATACACCGTAAGAGCAACGCCTATAACCAACAAGACGAAGGTCGGAATTCCAACTTGAAGAATAATAGAGATATTCATAGCACTATTCCTTTCTTAGTAGCTTAATCAAGCCAAGCACTTTAAAATAAATAGCAAACCCCAAGATACTTGGGACCCAAACTGCTGTAAAAGTGCCTTCTACATGATGCCCAGAAAACCACAAATAAGCAGAAAAAACAAATGCGGTCATTACAGAAAATAATATAAAAACATCCGATGCCTTAAACATAACAATTCCCTCTTAGGTTCGTTGCATTCTTAATCACGCCAATGACACTTTAGATTTCCCAATATCCCCAAGCCGATATCAAAAACGATAAAATCGTACACTGCCCTATAAAGTGTAACAGTGTTACACCTGAAAGTGAGTATCCCGTGATATTAAAAACACCTAACATGCCTAAACATAAAAATATGAATAAAATAAAAGCCACTACAGCAAAAAATAACCCTATTTTTCTTCTCATACGACTCATCTCCTCATGAGAACAATTAATCATATTACGCCATAACGCGATAAAATCCTATTGTGTTATCAGAGCCCCCTTCCCTCAACAGGCTCTAATATCTATCTATGTATATATTTTCAAAAATTAGCAGGCTCTGATAAAAAGCATTCAGTTTCTATTCTGACCGGGTTAATAATTTGGAAAGCGGATAATCGTCACTTGTCTTTGGCCTCACCTCATCATAATGCAAGCGTGAGTGAAAAATACAGTCGTCCGAATACTTTAATTTTTCCATCATCAAACAATTAAAATCATTCATACCAATGCAAAAAATATTTTTTATTTACTCAATGCATCCCAACAACACTTGGTCTTTAAATATATCGAATAAGATAAAGTTAGTAGAAGAATTTTTGCTTTGCAAATAAAATTTATTGTTTAAGAAGCGCTAAAACGTTTTCGGGGGGACGTCCTATCACGGCTTTATTTTGATAAACCACAATGGGGCGTTGCATTAATTTAGGCTCATCTAACATTGCGTTTAAAACACCCTGCTCATCATCCAGTGACAAACCCAGTGTTTTAAAAACGGTTTCATGGGTGCGTACAAATTCTTTTAAAGAAAAGTGCGCGCGTAAAGCCTTTAACTGTTTTATATCCAGCGGTGTTTTTAGATACTCAATAGCAGTAAACTCAATGCCTTGATTTTGAAGAATTGCTAATGTTTCTCTTGATTTAGAGCATCTTGGATTATGATAAATAGTTAGTTTTTGCATAAGAAAATAACGCCTATATAAATAAGACCAACAACCAAAAATTTTGAACCCTGGGATTCAGGTGGGCTGCGGTTGTGTTAATTCAGGCTTCCCACACCAAAGTGGTTTAACACAACATTAACAACAAGATACATCCCTTATTAAGCTTATCGGTTCAAAAATGATTGGCTGTTGGTTAATAACCAGTATAGCATGCATGCTACTTTAAATAATCAATTTTTTAATGGTGTTCCTTGATGAAATACCATTTTCCAACCACTTTCAAATCGCTTCCAAATGGACGATCTTAATGCCTTACTATTTGTATCTATTATACTCACGTACGTAACCTGAAAAATATCTTCTGCCAATACCCTTGTCTTCAAATTTGTTGCTTCCAATGAGCGATGTATAGATTCTGTCTTCAAGTGTTCTATCACATCTTTCTTGCTATAAACTTTTCCTGACTGTCCATACTCAATAAAGTCTTCACTGAGGACGCTGTCTAAGAACGACTCATCTTTTCGCATATCATTCAAGAGTAACTGTACTTCTAACTTTTCAACGGCTTCAAACATCTTATATTTCTCTGAAATAGTTTGTTAAAAAAATCAAGATTGATAATCAAGCTCCACACACACGGGGCTTTACAGGCAGTACGTAGGCAAGAATAGAGATAGGGCGTAGTTACAATTTTTACTTTCCTAGTCATAAATTCAATCAACTTCTCCTTGTTTTAATAAAGCTATCCCGTGCAATTTCAATCTCAAATATAGGCATCAACTTTTTTGAATATAAAGAACAATTGCTAGCCCTAGGGGCTAGGTGACTTACCCACATACCTTAGACAAAGCAAGATATGCAGGTAGAAAGCCGTTTCTAGCGAGGATTTTAGCCTCTGCAAGATATCCTAATCTTTTAAAAGACCTAAGTCTTTCACAGCTTCACGCTCTGCACGAAGCTCAGCCAAGGTTGCATCAAATTTTTCTTGACTATATGCATTGAATTCCAAATCACGCACAACACGAATGCCTTCTTCAGAATATACACGTGTGCCATCAGGACCGGAATGTCCAACACGCTCAATTAAATGTGATTCACGACGACAAGGAAAAGAGAACATTAAACCTTCATCAACACCATATTCACCTTGCGAGCACAGTGCCATTGAAAAGGTCTCCCCTTTAGGCGTATCTGTAGTCAAATGTTGAACCCCTCTGATAATCGCATTCGCAGCAGACGCCGCAGAAGATGCACCGCGCTCTTTTAAAACAGCAGCACCACGCTGTTGTATGGTAGAAACAAACGTTTCTTTTAACCATACTTCATCTTGAATTAGAGAGGTTACAGGTAACCCATTGATTTTAGCACTATAAAAATCAGGATATTGTGTTGCTGAGTGATTTCCCCAAATTGTCATTTGAGAAACTTCTGTAATATCTACATCTGCTTTTTTAGCCAGTTGATTGCGTGCACGTAACTCATCAAGAGTCATCATGGCGTAAAAGCGGCTATCCGGCACATCTTTTGCATGATGCTTTGCAATCAGCGCATTCGTATTACAAGGATTACCTACCACAAATACGCGTACATCACTGTTAGCATAATCATTAATGGCGCGACCCTGCTCAATGAAAATTTCACCGTTCACTTGCAGTAAATCTGCTCGTTCCATACCTGGTTTCCGAGGAACAGAACCCACTAAAAATGCCCAATGAACCCCCATCATCGCTTCTTTCAAGCTCGACGTACATTCGACATGCTTCAAACGTGGGAAAGCACAATCTTCAAGCTCCATGGCCACGCCTTTTAAAGCAGGCAATGCTTGTGGTAATTCAAGTAAGTGTAATTCAACATCCGTATCATCACCAAATAACTGACCGGATGCGATTCTAAACAATAATGCATACCCAATTTGTCCCGCAGCCCCTGTAATTGCAACTCGAACGCGTTTATTCATTTAATTTATCTCCTATCTCGCGATATAATAAGCTTTTATAAAAATCGTGTCCCATGTTACCACTATCACTTTATATTCACATCCCTTGGTGTATTCAAAAATGTCCTTACTGCGATTTTAACTCGCACCAAAGCCCAAAGACGCTGCCAGAACTTCAATATGTTCATGCTTTACTAAAAGACTTAGATCATGATTTAGCACTATTTCCTGCTCGTCCAATCAGCTCTATTTTTATCGGTGGCGGCACACCTAGTTTATTATCTGAATCAGCCTATGCTCTGCTATTTGAAGGCTTAAATAAACGCTTAACCTTCGCCCAACAAATTGAAATAACACTTGAAGCAAATCCAGGCAGTGCTGAGCAAACACGTTTTAAAGCGTATCGTACACTCGGTATCAACCGCTTGTCCTTAGGCATACAAAGCTTTAATAAAACACATTTAAAAGCATTAGGGCGTGTTCATAACGACAAAGAAGCACACCGTGCCATTGAAGCTGCACGAAGAGCGGGTTTTGATAATATCAATCTAGACCTCATGCACGGTTTGCCTGAACAATCTGTCTCTATGGGCATGCAAGATTTAGAAACTGCGCTTTCTTATACACCAGAACACCTTTCTTGGTATCAACTCACACTCGAGCCTAATACTGTCTTTTATAAAAAGCCTCCCAAACTTCCTCATGATGATATAACCTATGATTTAGAGCAAAAAGGACATGCATACCTTGCAGAAAATATGTATGAAAAGTATGAAATATCTGCCTTCTCAAAACCTCAAAAACAAGCACAACATAATTTAAACTATTGGCAATTTGGTGATTATTATGGGATAGGTGCTGGGGCACATGGTAAGTTAACAACGCCTGATCTCAAAAAAATTTACCGCACACGAAAACAACGCCAGCCTAGAGATTATTTAAATCCCAGCAAAGCGCAGCTTGTTGAGAAACAGTGGATTCATGTCCGTGATTTGATTTTTGAGTTTATGCTCAATACAACGCGCCTTGAGCAACCCATTCCCTATGCTCTGTTCACACAACATACAGGGCTCAACATCAATACACTCATACCCAAACTTAAAGCAGCAGAGCAACAAGGTCTTTTACGTTGTAGTCAAACGCACTGGCACGTCACGCCATTTGGACGTCGTTTTACCAACGATTTACAACGCTTATTCTTGCCATAACCCCACGCCACCTGCCATACTCAACGCTTAAAATCACTCATTTAATCGGAGAAACCATGCTCACCTTACTGTTTCTTGTATTTTGTGTGGCTGCTGCTTATGCACTTGGCTCTTTATGCTCAGCTGTGGTTGTCTGCCGTATAGCCAAATTGCCCGACCCACGCACTGAAGGTTCAAAAAACCCTGGTGCCACCAACGTTCTTCGGATTGCTGGGAAAAAATACGCAGCCTTAGTCTTGGTTGCTGATTTTTTAAAAGGCTTATTAGCAATATGGATTGCCATCGTGCTACAACTCAATCCTTTTGGGCAAGCACTTGTTGGCCTTGCTGCGGTACTAGGACACATCTACCCTGCATTTTTTGACTTTAAAGGGGGTAAAGGGGTTGCAACAACGCTCGGCGTCTTATTTGGACTCCACCCCATGTTTGGCGTACTTGCAATCCTAACCTGGGTCACTGTTGCTTACTTTAGCCGTTATTCATCCCTTGCATCCATCGTTGCCATTACTTTAAGCCCATTTTATGCCTTACTTGCATTCAATGAACAACAGGCTTTTTTCCCTTTAGTTGCGCTCTCGCTCGCTGTTCTTTATCAACATCAAGATAATATGAAACGCTTGCTTAACGGCAGTGAATCAAAAATTAATCTTCAGACTAACAAAAAAAATAAAACATCTAAGAAAAAAGCCAAATAGGGTCTGCTGACCATTCACCGACCTGTCTATATCTGCTGGGCCCGATTTATTTGGGCCACCCAGTAGTTAGAATGTATTATAAATATCAACGCATTATTTATAATACATTAATAAAAAAACCAAAAAAAAACCATTGTGGACATTAAGATAAAGGTGTGTAAAAATATTTACCCTTTAAAATAAAGTCTGGACCATAAAAAATGACAACTGAAATAACATATAGGTTACTTTATGAAAAATATAAAGAATCTATTCCTGATGGTGATTTAGACAACTGCCGACTACATGATATATTAGAAAAAGACATGCTACCTGATAATGCTCTGGCGTTTCCTCATCTAGAGACAGTAGAGTCCTTTATTGAGTATTGTGAAGATAAGCCTCAATTGGATAATTGCTACACCAATGCTACAACCATTTTAGATAAGCTCATTCCACCCCAGCACTTTGCTTCTCTTTGTATCGACCAAGCATCACTCAAAAAAGCAATCATTCTCCAATATGAAAATTGTGAATGGATTGCTGAATATACTGTAGGCTTTCAAGAAAAGCACTTCTTTAATTATTTATCAGAACAGCAAATAGAGCGCATCATAGGAAGCCTACAACAGTTTAGACCTTTTGTGTATGACATCGCACACGCACTGGTCGATAACGATGAGTCGACAACTGAAGAACTGCATAAAACAGCCACTCAAATTGCTCAAATGATCATGCACAATTTTTCTAATGAGAAACGCATTCTACATCTTGAAAGCCTACACAGCGAACAACAAAGTGTTGCTGATTTATCTATCTTCCAAGATAAAAAACGATCACTCAAAGATGCATTCGAACAAGATGTAGTCATTTCAGAAAGAAAAATACAGAAAGAAAACCGTGACTCTCCTACGATATAGAACTATTCGTTAATAAAGGCATACGTGCATAGACTTCAATCGCGTGACTTGTGTCACGCGCACCCTGCATTAGATGCAAACACCCCGTATAAGCAACCATCGCACCATTATCCGTGCAATATTCTAAACGCGGAAAACAAACCTCGCCACCATATGCTTTCATACGTGTGGTAAATGCGGCACGAAGCGCACGATTAGCACCAACGCCTCCTGCAACCACCAAGCGAGTACTACCCGTTGATGCTAAGGCACGCATTGTTTTAGTCCAAAGGGTTTCAATGATCGCCTCTTGAAAAGCTTTTGCAATAGCTACTTTATCGAGTGATGTCTGTTTACTATTTTTCCATGCCATCATCGCATGCGTTTTTAAACCACTAAAACTAAAATCAAAACCAGGTCTATTTAGCATGGGTCGTGGAAACGGAGCAATAGCAGGTAACTCACCTGCTTGCACCTCTTTATCCGCTAGCGCTGCTAATAAAGGCCCACCTGGATACTCAAATCCCATGAGCTTTGCTGTTTTATCAAACGCCTCACCTACCGCATCATCCAAAGTTTCGCCTAATAAAGTATAATCACCCAAATCACGTGCTTCTATTAATTGTGTATGTCCACCAGACACCAGCAATGCTGTAAATGGAAAAGCTAATTGAGGCGAGTCTAGTTTGGCCGCCAAAAGATGTGCTTCTAGATGATGCACTGCAATTGATGGAATGCCTAAAGCAAAGCTCAAGCTCTTCGCAAAAGATGCGCCCACCAAAAGCGCCCCCATTAAACCAGGACCTTGTGTATATGCAATGGCATCAATATCTGTTTTTTTTAGCTTGGCTTCTTCTAATACAGCATCCACTAAAGGCACAATATGTTTCACATGATCGCGCGAAGCAAGCTCAGGCACCACACCACCAAATTTGCGATGTGTGACAACCTGAGAATGTAAAGCATGGGCTAGAAGCCCATGTTTTGATGAATAGAGCGCAACCCCAGTCTCATCACAAGACGATTCAATTCCTAAAACAAGCACAAAAAATTCCTAAATTTCACATTCCAAGAGACAAATCATCTTCATCGTCATCATCATCGTCGTCATCAAATGAAAGCGTTGCTGAGTTTGTACCAACATTTGTAACCACTTGATCGTAAAACTCTGCAAGGTCAACTATTTCTTCACCAGCAACAGGCTTTGGGCCCTCATAAATACATGTTTGAAGCGCATCGTTATTTAGCATCTCCCACATCCCGGGACCTTCTCCTGGCTTCATCCAGCCTTCAACCCCACCTTCTTTCCTCAGTTGATAACCATTTTTTACCAAGGTAAGACGTACTGTTTCTTGAAACATCTTGTCCATTAACTCTTTTCTTTCGTCAGGAATATCCTCTCCTTCATCATCTTGCATGTCCATATCAACAAATTTTTGGGTAAACGTTAATGCGCCTGTATCCCCATCAATATTGACCATACCTGATATATCAACGGGGCCATCATAATCAACCTCCCCATTCAGTCCGGCTTTATTGAACATATCCTCTATGTGATGAGCAGCGCCTCGAGCACCTGCTGTTAATCCTGTCTGATCAGCAACACCCTTAGCAAGTCCAGGTACAAAGTCATTAAGAAACCACGCTGTATTTGTCCATGGTTGTAAATTTTCATTTAAAGCGACAGCACCTTGTTTAGACCATGCAATAATCTTAAGCATCGAGGTATCAAATCTATCATACCCTTGGACACCTGAATCTACTAGCTCCTTACTTTTCGCTTTAAAATCCTTCAGAGCCGCATCTGCTTTTGCTTGTTGTTTTTTCTGTGCAGGTGTTCCTGCTTTTGCCGCTAATTCATCTTGCTCCGCTTTTCTGAGTGCCGCATCGGCGTCTCGCTCACGCTCTACTTTTTTTAATTTGTCATACTCGGTTTCCCGAATTGATTTCATCAATGCTTCTCTTGCTTCAGCTGCTTTTTTACCAGCCTTAGCCACATCTTTTTCACCTTTATTACTGCTCATAACGATCCTCAATAAGCTCAAAATTAAACCCTGTTGTTCTATTATAGCACAGAGCTGATGGCGGTGCATCCCAATCACTCAAAAC
Organism: Legionellaceae bacterium; assembly: GCA_029210085.1. Lineage (GTDB taxonomy): Bacteria > Pseudomonadota > Gammaproteobacteria > Legionellales > Legionellaceae > JAALKW01. The sequence continues at coordinate 68,600 of JARGPP010000003.1, forward strand.
ATACTGTTGATAAGACTTTCCTACCTGTACATGCTTGGTTAAACCTGGCTTATGTGTGTGGCCATGAATAACAATCTGTGCATCACATTGCTTTAAGTGCTGAATCAATGCATCTGGATTCACATCCATAATCTCTGCTTTCTTTCGTGTGTTTGTTGCACTTTTCAGCCGCATACCCATCACAATCTGTGTGCGCAGTTTGCGCGGTAACGTCATGAAGCCAGCAGGAAACCATCGATTACGTGTAAAAAACCTTAGCCACTGGTGTGCTTTATCTGCTGTGCAATATCTGTCTCCATGAACCAATACAACGCGATTAGCACCCAAATAAATCACAGTTGGCTCTTCTAAAACTATCAGTCCTGCACGTGTAAAAAAAGCATCACCTAATAAAAAATCGCGATTACCCCGCATAAAATAGACTTTCATGCCCTTTTGACTCAATGCAGCAAGACGCGCTGCAATTGTATCACTCCAAGCATTAAAGGTATCATCACCAGCCCAAACATGAAAAAAATCACCTAAGATATATAATGTTTGCGTTTTTGTCTCAACCCAATCTAAAAATACCTCAAACCGCCTTAAAATATCTGGCATGTCTGGATGCAAATGTAAGTCCGAAATAAAAACAGCTTCAATCATAATAACTCAACATCAATCCGCTCGCCTTTCAACAAAATTTGACAAGGCTTAGTGCAAGGCTCCATGGTCTCCGGCAAACGATAAACACCAGCAATAGAAACCAACTCTGGATCAAACGACTGACAAAAAATACGTGCTGTCTGATTACCCGAAATACCGGCAAGCACACGCCCTCTTAATGTCCCATACACATGAATATTACCCTCAGCCAATAACTCCGCACCATGACCAATTGAGGCTGTAACAATTAAATCTCCCTGACTCACAACCTGCTGACCGGAACGTACAGGCGTTGTTAATAATTTGGTATGGACACTCGTGGGTACCTGCACCTCTTTCTGCGAAACAGGTTCTGCATCATCCTCAGTGATACGCTTATCATGAGTTGAAGAAGAACGTAACGTTGCAAGACCCATCGCTACCGCTCGCTCACGAAACAACGCGCTTCCTCCTTGCACCGCAATAGGGAATAAACCATGGCTACGTGCACAGGTGCATAATGCGGACAAATCAACCTTTGCTTCAGGAACTAAAGTGCAATCCAAGACAATCGGTGCTTGCTCAAAAAGCCGAGGCGCTTTTGCAACCAATGCTTCTAGTTGATCATTAAACCCTTTTGTATCTGCTTCAAGCACCTGGAGTACTGTTAAAGTATATAAACGCCCTTTAAGTTTAAATGCTTTTAATTTCAACACATTATCTGTCATGCTATTGATATCCATTCGCGTTTTTTTTGTTTATACTATCACGCAGCTATTCTCAACAAAAGGTCAACAACGTGGATAAATTGTGGCTGGAACAATATCCGGATGGTGTTCCACATACCATCAACAGCAATGCCTATTCCTCGCTCACAGCCCTCTTTGATGAAGTCTGTCAGCAACATAAAGACCGCACCGCATACATTAATTTTGGGCATAAACTGACTTATTCAAAACTTGAGGCCTTAAGTCGTCACTTCTCTGCATACCTTCAAAGCCTAGGATTAACCCAAGGCGCTCGTGTCGCAATCATGCTCCCGAACGTACTACAGTATCCCATTGCTCTATTTGCGATTTTGCGTGCGGGATATGTAGTCGTAAATACCAATCCACTCTACACAGCAGACGAAATAAGCCATCAAATCAATGACTCAAACGCAGAAGCGATTATTGTACTGGCAAATTTCGCAACCACTGTTGAAAAAGCATTGCCTAATATGCCAAATCTTAAGCATGTTGTTATTACAGAAGTTGGCGATGTATTGTCGACAATCAAACGCGTTACCATTAATGCCATCTTAAAACATGTCAAAAAGCAAGTCCCACCCTATCAAATACGACAAGCCATAACCTGGCAAAAAGCACTCTCTATTGGCTCCAAAAAGTCATTTTCTGCACCAGCACTTGCCCATGAAAACTTAGCATTTATTCAATATACCGGCGGTACCACAGGCATTTCCAAGGGGGCTATGCTGACGCACGGCAATTTAATTGCAAATGTAATGCAAGCGTTTGCTTGGATTACTCCTATTGGTATCAGCCAGGACGATATCATCGTTACAGCTTTGCCGCTTTATCATATTTTCTCACTAACAGCGAATTGCCTCACTTTTTTTAAAGCAGGTGCTACAAATATATTAATTACGAACCCACGAGATATTACCGGTTTTATTAAAACAATTAAAAACACACAATTTACAGCCATTACTGGCGTAAACACTTTATTTAATGCACTACTCAACCACCCCCAATTTACAAGCATCGACTTTTCAAAAATTCGTCTTGCGCTTTCAGGAGGTATGGCCTTACAAAAAAGTGTTGCTGAAGCCTGGCATACAAAAACCAATACCTACGCACTTGAAGCTTATGGCCTCACTGAGACAAGCCCAGCGGTTACCATTAATCCTTTAACCATGAAAACATACAATGGCAGCATTGGTCTTCCTCTGCCATCAACTGATATTGCTATTCGCGATGAAAATGGTAACAATCTCGCCTTAGGCGAATCAGGTGAGTTATGTATCAAAGGCCCTCAAGTCATGCCAGGATACTGGCAACGAGCCGATGAGACCAGTTTGGTTTTTTGGCCTGATGGATTTCTTCGCACAGGCGACGTCGCAAAAGTCAACAAACAAGGCTTTGTTTATTTAGTCGATCGAAAAAAAGATATGATCTTAGTCTCAGGATTTAACGTCTATCCGAATGAAGTCGAGCAAATTATCGGTCTTATGCCAGGTGTTTTAGAAGTAGGAGTCGTTGGTGTTGAAGATAACTTAGGTGGCGAAGCTGTAAAAGCATGTATTGTGAAACGCGACCCAACACTAACAGAAGAGCAAGTCATTATGCACTGCAGAAAGCACCTGACTGCCTATAAAGTTCCTAAAATTTTCGCCTTCTATGATGAGCTTCCTAAAACCAATGTTGGGAAAGTACTACGTCGAAAACTGAAGTAATTTGAATCAAAAATCTCTTGTTCATCCAAGAAAACTCGCATATAGTGGCTGATTGTTATCACGATGAAGGAAAGTACATGAAGAAAATAACCCTATTTTGCTCAACACTTGCACTAAACCTGATGTCCACCATGGCCCTTGCTGTTCCCCCAAAAATGCTGATTACACATAATCAGACCAACCTTGAGTCTAATGCATTTGTTGCCGGCACGATTCCTTCACAGCATCCAACCAAAGCGAACTCAGATGGTCGTGTCATGTGGGCTTCTGTCAGAATGGCATGCTTTGGTCATATCACAAATGGGAAGTGTCCTGCATTAATTAAAGTAGGAACAGACACACCTAATCCTGTTGAGTTAGGCATGGTCACTGTTGATTTAAGTAATGGCGATATTCAACCTAAAGAATTACATGCAAATGGCTACACCATGGTTGTTGATGGTCCTGCTGAAACAACGTTGCGTAAAGGATAATAAAATAGACACATCTCAGGCTATTGCCAATTCGTCGAACTGCCGCCTAATTGCCTGGATACTCTGCATATATTATTCTTTTGATTTTTAAAAGACCTGCTTTCAGTGCCTACTTAACGCCTCGTATTCCTGAGACAAGTAGATGGGGCGCAAATATAAACAGTCCTAATATTTTTTATTTTTGCGCCCCAATTCAATACTAAGCCTTAAGGTGTAGCATCTAAAATCAGCGCAGGTGCTTTGGTGATATCAGCCAAACTAATGCTGTAATGCTGCCTAACCGGTCCTGTTGCAGTATGAACGGTGTAATCCACAGTTAACGTTGACTCTTTTTTACAAAGAGCCGAAATTTTTTTTAGCATTTTCAGTTCCGTGAGAATTTGCTTTCTTTTGGGTAAGTACTTGATATCATTTACTTCTTTTTCTAATTGGTGAACGAGTCGCGCATCTAAATTATTGAGTGTAAATGAAAAAACACCAGGGCCAGCATGCATGCCTTCCATTTTAATTGGCGAATACATGCCATTAAATACCATGTTTATGCTGTTACCTTGTTCAGCTGTACTTTGTTCAATAACCACAGAACCAACTGTTGCGATAACTTGGTTGTCCTTTTTTAAGATAACGGGTTTGTATAAACGCACACCATGATCAACATTTACAGCTGTTAACGTATTCTGAGGTTTGTTTTCTTCAATGCTAAGCCAGTTGGTATTTTCAGCCACTTGCTCTTCATTGCTTGCGGTTGGCGTGAAAGCAATAGAAAAGGGCGTATTAAATCTTTCTGCTTCATCTATATTTTGGGGCAGGTTATCTTGCCCATCTTTTTTTGAAAGCAGCGGTATAGCAAAGTGAAAACCATTATTAAGTTGGAAATGTTTGCGAGGTGTAACTTTATGGCCAATTCTTGTGTAGTCGGAAAAGGGTAAAAAGAGCTGATAATTTTCAGCAGGTTCAGAGGCATTAGTTTTATGGGTCCAATTAACGCTCAAAACACCCGCGTTTGTTGTGGATGCTATATCTGTACTCAAAGGTTCAGGACCTAAAAATGCCAATACAAGGCGTACTAAGAAGATGAGAATGAAGAGAACAATGATAACGAAGGGCACCCCGACCACAATAAAACCTTTGTTATTTATACGCATTTCAAATCCTTTGATTTTTTGTATAGTCTTTTGATTTCAAAAGGACTAATTTATTGTGTTATAATATCTGCTTTTTATTATGAGCCATTCATCAGATTTAAGAGTAAGAGTGTTAGGGTATATTGAAGCAGGTGGTTTGATAAAAACAGCTTGTGATACCTTTCAAGTGAACCGTTCTTCGATACAACGTTGGCGGTCTAGAAAAGAAGAAACTGGTGCCTTATCGCCAACACCACGCAAAAATTTACCTTATAAAGTAGATGACGTGAAACTTCGAGAGTTTATATCTTCCAATCCGGATGCTTATTTAAACGAAATAGCAGAACACTTCAGCATTACTGACTCAGGTGCATGGCGTGCACTAAAGCGCTTACGAATTACACGAAAAAAAAGTCGCCGCTTTATAAAGAGCGAAACGAAGTAAAGCGACAATCTTTTTTACTTAGCCTCTTACAGCACGCAATTAATAAATGCGTTTATATTGATGAATCAGGCATCGATAAATTTATTTCAAGAGAGTATGGCTGGGGTGAAAAAGGTCAGCGTGTCACGGGAGAAATATCAGGTAGACGCTATGCGAGGGAAAGCTTTATTGCTGGTTTAGTCAGCAATAAAATAGTTGCTCCTCTTTGCTATACAGGGACTTGCGACACGATATTGTTTAATTTTTGGCTTGAAAATTTCTTGTTACCGGAATTAGGGCCTGGCTATACCATTATTATGGATAACGCTGCGTTTCATAAGTCAGAAGAAACTAAAAAATTGATTAGCAATGCTCAGTGCTATTTATTGTTTTTACCGCCGTATTCCCCAGACCTCAATCCAATTGAGAAATTTTGGGCTAATTTAAAAAATAAAATTAAGAAAATAATTACTAATTTTAGCAGCTTGGCTGAGGCAGTTGATTATGCGTTTAAGTCGATCACTTAGAAATCAAACGACTATAAGTTATTAACTACGTCACCGGTTAAAATTACAGTCAACATCATTTAAGGACTGTTGACCTTTGATTTCCCATCTACTCATCCAGCACTTTTAAACGTTAATTTGACTGGGTAACCCGCAATCATCTGAATTTACTCTTATTTTATCGTTGCGCAAAACTTAAAGTGCAATCTAATCATACCTTGAACTCATATTCAATCATTGGGCTTTATGAGGGATAAGTAGGAAAAATATCTCTACCCATTTTTTTAGCCCATGATCAATGACCTTTAATCAAGCGGTTTCCAAACGGCCTGAAGCCCTGCTAATTGCGCATGATTATTCCCCCAAGCATCTACACGAACACTCGACATTTCATTGAATACTTGTGTTTTATGTACCGATGCTCTTCCGGCCCCCCAAAGATAAACATAAGCCAAATCAAATCCTATGGTCGGACGAGGCTGATAATGTAATCCAACTGCTGCTGCCCATCTATCCATGTCCGGTAAGCGTCCATCACGTTCACCATCAACGGTTGGTGTTTGATCATATCCCCCACCCAAACGAAATGTCCAACGCTCATTTACATCATACAAAGCGCCCAAAGCAAATCGCCAGGCATTGCGATAATGTTGCTCTGTCAAAACAGTGATCGGTGCTTGTAAGCCTGTATCAGCATCAAACCCTGCGACATTATCAAGCTGTGTGGTTTTAAATACACTCCATCCGGTATAGACAACTGAGCCTAACAGCGCAAATTTTTCGGTCATATCTTGATAGATACTCAACGTTGTAATATTAGGTAATCGTGTATTATTACTGCTGAGCGTATCTAATTGATATACAGCCTCGAGGTTCATTAAATCAGGATCTGCGAGGCGACCTGTCAATGTGCTGGTACCTTCAAATTGATGCTCAATCGCTGATTGAAAATTAAGTCCGAGACGTGTGTGTTCATCATTAAAAAAAGCAAGTACGCCTGCATGAAAACCAATGCCGAAAGAATCACCTGTGTTTTCACTGCGTGAATCCAGTGTGGTTGGGATTACCAAACCTCCTAAAGACTGCAAATATTGCAACGCCGCAGGGGAGCCTGCAATCGCATTAAATGTAACACGGGCCCATTCTAAATCAAGCCCAACACCCAGAGCCAAATTATCGGTTAAATACCCCCCTATTTCGGGCGATACCACCAAGGTTAAGAGCTCAGTCAACGTACCTGAGTAACGCAGAGGTGATTCATTGCCCCAGTCCGTTGATAAACCAAACGGCGAGACAATACTCAAACCAAATACTGCGCGCTCACCGAGAGGATGTGCAAGATGCAATGCCGGAACCACAGCATTGCGCCCACCATTTAAAGAGTCAAACGACTGTACGTAAGCAGGCACGCCTTCTGTTTGATATGTACTGGTTCCTGTTAATGTTGTACGAGGAAAAACACCAATACCACTGAATACAATACCATCTTCGTTCATCAAGACTAAACCGGCTGGATTATACCAGCCAATCGAAGCGTCGGGAGCTTGTGCCGCAGCGCCTGCTGCAAACACTCCCAACTCTGAGACACTGCCTTCGGTATACAACGAAAACCCGCCAGCAAAAACATGGCTTGTTAAGGTCAACCCCAAAGAAACACCATAAAAAGTCTGCTTTATGCCTTTAGGTGTATATCCCATCTACATCTCCTCGTCCCTGTACCGTACTCAGCTATTATTTATGCGTTAAAAATCAAACTGTGTTTTGTGGTATCAATAAAGGCCCATCATCATACAATAAGTATTAACAAAAGCAAGCATCACAATAAATCATCACTTGACTTTTATGCTCTAATAAAATACACTATGGTGTCTTTTAAGATTATTTTTAGTGATTTTTATGTCGGCAGTCCATCATTCAACGCCTTATTTTCCTGAAGCGCTAGCAGACAAATTTTACTCACTCAAAGAAAGAGGGTTTATCACACCCAATATGCTCTCAGAATATATTGGGTCACATCTGATGCAGACAGCAGCTTTAGCTGCTGTGAGTACACCTCCCGATAGTTACACGATTGAAGCATATACCCAACAGAAAACACATCACTTTGAACTGACAAGATCAGAAAATGGGGCTCAAACACTTAGGGCCATCTCATCTAATGCTAAGCAATATCAAATTTATTTTGCAGGCAATACACAAGACGCACTTGAGCCAAACTACATCAAAGAAATGCTTCAAGCCAACCCGAATACAAATTATATTTTTTGGAATTATCCGGGTGCCTGTCGATACAAAGGCGTCACTCGCTTTGACTTGTTATTTAAAGCAGGTTATGAACAAGTCAAAAAACTACGCAACGAAGGTATACCACCCGAAGATGTCACCTTGTATGGGTACTCAATGGGAGGGGGTATTGCCGCACACACCACAAAAAAACTACATGAAGAGGACTACCCTGTTAATTTGACCATTGAGCGCTCCTTCTCCAGCTTAAGTAACGTCGTCTCGCCTTTACTTTATCATGTGTTAGATACAAAAACAGATTGGAGAACAAGATATGCACGCCATTTCCCATTAGGAACATCTGTGATTGCTTTTGCCCTAATAGGCACATCCATTGGCACAGCCTTAGCCGGTTTTATAACGTCGACTAGCGTTATCGCTGCAACTTGTATTGCAGCAACAGGCTATTGTCTCAGTTCAATACTTGCTTTTATTCCAGGCCTCCTGTTGCTCTCAAACAGTCTGAACGAATTATTTAATGCACACGCAATTCACCTCAATGTTTGCTTTGATATCATCGCAACCACTGTGGGTAGTGTTGTTGCCTTGGCAGGATTGATTGCAGGTGCCGTATTGGGCGCTGTTTTTGGCGCTATCTTATCCATTCAATTACTATTCACAGACAATCCTTACAATCTTTCGCTCCAATTACCAACGCGTGCACTACTCAATACAACCACTGGTGAAATACTTTCAGTGCAAAATATTCAATCTATTTTAAAATTTAACGCACATGGTAAAGTTACAATCATTAATTCCAAAGAGGATGAAGTCATTCATCCTGAAGCAGCTTTAAATACAGGACTTGGCTTCACAACACAGACTCAACGCAACCACCTAATGAGCAACATCACTTCTATTTGGTACAATAAAGGCGATCATATCGCTCCACTTCACGAAAACGACATTGATGATACACTGACCTACCCTCAAATGCCCCCCGCATCATACAGTGTTTAATTTATCTCACGACATTAGCTGGACTTTGTGAAAAAACACCTTTCCCGAATAAACCACCAACAGCTGCCTGGGCATTTCAAGCCATTGCTAAGCTTGGTGGTTGGAGCAATTCTAAAGGAACTGGCAAAGCTTCTTGGGCCACAGTTTGGGATGGATGGTTCAAATTCAATGAGCGATTAAAAGGTTTTTTACTCGCTCAGGAGCTAATGAGTACTGGGAGATTAGACTTGTGATCAAGAGACAGGGTCTGCGCCGCGGAGATTCGGGAGGGGTGTTTTTTCACAAAGTCCAGTACTCATGACTTGATTTAATTGATTAAGTTTAGTACAATTCTATTTTTCTTTATTTTCATCTTGATACTGGAGTATATATGCCTTTCTCACCTAAAACTGCCGTTTATGTGCCTGATCATTTATCAGAATCACTCAGCACACTCAAAACACGATGGGGTATGGCACCCAATCAGCTCTCTCACTTTTTAGGTTCGTACCTCATGCAACCTATTCTACCCGCATTAAGAACAAATACTGTCGGACACAAAACTTATCACGAACAAGATTATAAAAGTAGAGGCCTGTATCATGTGGATAAAAATACATATCAAATAACCAACATACACGGCGCTCAAACCCTTACGGTCACGGTACCTGATGCAAAACAACATATCGTATATTTTGGTAGAAATAGTCAAGACTCACTAAGCCCTTATTTTGTTCAAGAGGTATTAAAAGAAAAACCCAATACAAACTATATCTTCCAAAATTACCCGGGTGTCGGTACAGGCCAAAGCATCACTCACATTACGCCTTTGTTTCAAGCTGGTTATGAAGCTGTTAAAACATTATTAGATAGCGATGTGCCAGCCAAAGACATTACCTTAAAGGGTCTGTCTTTAGGAGGAGGCGTTGCAGCACACGTCGCAAAAAAACTACATGATGAAGGCCATTCTGTGAACCTAGTCGTGGACCGCTCCTTTGCCAGCTTAAGTGCACTGCCTGCAAACTTGGAAACAAGGATTGCGCTAGGATGTGAAAAAGTGTCTGGACTCAATGAGGCTTATGAAAAATATGGGTGTTATCTGCCTCTCGTTACCTCAATTACAGCGTGTACTACGCTCGGTGCATCAATCGGTACTGCACTTGCAGGACTCATTACAGGCATTGGTGTTTTGCTGGCAAATCTCATTGCGAATACAGGCTACTACCTCAGTCTTGCACTGGCTTTTACTCCCGGCTTATCGCATGCCGCAAGTACTGTAAACGTTATGTTTAACACCATCGCTGAATACACTGATATGTGTTTTGATGTCATTGGTAGTATTTTAGGAAGTTTGGTCGGTATCACAACTCTACTTACAGGGGCTGTTGTCGGTGCTGCTGTAGGTGGGCTTTTATCGCTCCAACTCTACTGGACAGATAAGCCTGTTAATATGCCGCTTGGCCTGGCAGCAAGCGCATTACTCAACACAACCGTCGGTGAAATGGACTCTGCTCGTAAAGTCAAGCAAATTTTAAACTCTAAAAATCACGGACATGTTACCATTATCAACGCTAAAGACGATGATGTGATTATATCAGAAGACTCATTAAACACAGGTATTGGCCTTTCAGATAACCCCGACCGTGTCATCAAAAAACAGGGTTTAGGTGGTAACTTATCTTCTTTCTGGTTCAAGCATGGGGGGCATGGTGGTGACTTATACTCCTATAATATGGATAGTGAATTAACCCATGATGAGCCTGCACCTGCTCTTTAAAGTTGAACGCTCACAAAGGCCCTAAATCAGGGCCTTTTCATCAAGTCATTTGCACACAGCAATATCACATCCCTCGGGTATACAAAAGCAAGTCACTTGAACACACTGCAAACAGAAAATATTGACTCCGCACCCACCTATCAAAGGCCAGTGTCAGTCGCATAGAAACCTGCTATATACTTGCTCTTAAACCCACCACATGATAAGGTTTCTTAGTTTTTTTTAAGGCCTTATCCATGCGGCAAATTATCATTAAATTTGGTGGAACCAGCGTTTCTTCTAGAGAAACCTGGGAGCATATTCAAACCATCACTGAAAATCATATCAAACAGGGTGTGCAACCTATTATTGTTTGCTCAGCATACTCGCAAGCATCCAATAAACTCGATCAAATGACCGATGCTGCCTTACTCGATAAACATCATCATTTACACGCTGAGCTCATACAAGCTTATACAACACTGGCCAAAGAACTCGGTGTTGACCCTAAACACATCGAATCTGATTTTACTCAGCTCAAGCAGTGGCTTACCGGCATCGCACTACTTAATGAAGCACCGGCTAAAACACGCGCACAAATCTTAAGTTTGGGCGAACTCATGCTGACGCGACTTGGACATATTTTTTTAGAACAGAACAGCATCAGTTGCGCCTGGTTTGATGCCAGAGAAGCCCTTCAAACAACGCCTGTTGTTGGTGGCGATAACGTTAATTATTTAAATGCTTTTTGTGCTGGAAACAAAAACGCAAATCTTGCCTACCAATTAGCAAACTGTGGTAAATCAGCGATTATTACACAAGGCTTTATTGCATCGAACGAAACCGGTGAAACCGTTCTTTTAGGCCGTGGTGGCTCAGATACTTCAGCAGCCCTTCTTGCGGCAACCCTTAACGCTGATGCCTGTGAAATTTGGACCGATGTACCCGGAATTTATACGGCAAACCCACACCAGATGCCACATGCCCGTCTTTTAAAGCAGCTAAACTATAATGAGGCTCAAGAAATTGCCTCAATGGGTGCTAAAGTACTTCATCCCCCATGTATTCCACCTGTTCGACGTGCAAATATCCCGCTGTTTGTTAAATATACCAAAATGCCTGAGCATTCCGGTACGCGCATTACACAAGACAGTGATCATACAGCACCTCCCATTAAGTCCATTCAAGTGAAACATAGCATCACGCTGATTTCGATTGATACACTCACCATGTGGCAACAAGTCGGGTTTTTATCCGATATTTTTGTGGTCTTTAAACAACATGGCTTTTCGGTCGATTTACTGTCTTCATCCGAGTTTAACGTGACGTTATCACTCGATAGCAATGGACTTTTACGCCCCCGAAAAGCACTCGATGCATTACTCATCGACTTAAACCAGTTGGGACGTGCCAAAATCATTGAACCTTGTAGTGCTGTCAGCCTCGTGGGTCATCATATTCGAACCGTTTTACCTCAACTAGGCCCCGCACTTGAGGTCTTTGAAGCCAAGCAAATTTATCTCATGTCGCTGGCCTCAAATGATTTAAATCTCACCTTTGTCGTTGATGAGTCTCAGGCCAACAAGCTCACCCAACAGTTGCACGCGTTGCTCATTGAAAATAACCCACAAAGCTTTTACTATTCTAAAAGCTTCCAAGAACAATTCGGAGCGCCTTCCAAAAGAACGGCTCCTTGGTGGGAAACAGCACAAAATACACTGCTGTCTATGGCTAAAGAGAAAGCGCCTTGTTATATCTATCATGCTCCAACTGTTGCAAAGCAAGCGGAAAAACTCCTTCAGCTAAAAACTGTCGACCAATTGTTTTATGCCATCAAAGCCAACTCAAATGCGAACATTCTCAAAATATTAGAAGCTCAAAAAATAGGCTTTGAATGTGTTTCTATTCAAGAACTAAAACATATTTTAACACTTTTTCCTGACATTCAGCCCAATCGTATTTTGTTTACCCCAAACTTTGCACCCAAATCTGAATATGAATTTGCATTATCAATTGGCTGCCACATTACGATTGATAGTTTATATCCATTAGAACATTGGCCTGAACTCTTCTCGAACCACGATATTTTATTACGGATTGACCCAGGCTGTGGTGCGGGTCACCATAAATATGTGTGCACTGGCGGCAACGAGTCTAAATTTGGTATTCCCAAAGAAGCCATCGAGCAAGCAGCCCTACTCACAAAACAGCATCACATTCGAGTCGTTGGTTTACATGCTCACTCAGGAAGCGGCATTTTATCTCCAGATCTTTGGCAAGAAACCGCACGCATGCTGATTGACGAAGCAGAGCAATTTCCTGATGTGCGCGTAATTAACCTAGGAGGTGGTCTTGGTATTGTTGATAAACCCAGCCAACATCCACTCGACCTCAGTGCCTTTGATGCATCACTTAAAGCGGTTCAATCCCAAGACCCACGATTTTCTTTTTGGCTTGAACCCGGACGTTTTTTTGTGGCCGAAAGTGGGGTTATTCTTGCACATGTTACGCAATGTAAATCTAAAGGGCGTGTTCGTTTTATCGGCATTGATACAGGAATGAACTCGCTGATTAGGCCGATGCTCTACGGTGCCTATCATGAAATTGTTAATTTAAGTCGCCTAACCGAAGAAAAAACCGGCTTTGCACATATTGTAGGTCCAATTTGCGAATCAGCCGATACCTTAGGTTATGATCGACTCTTACCTGAAACACATGAAGGAGATGTGATTTTAATTGCCAATACAGGTGCTTACGGATATTGTATGGGATCTTCCTACAACATGCGCCCACCGGCTGAAGAAGTGATACTCGATGCATGTTAAGCGACGATCATGCACGCATTCAAGCGATTGACCCGAGCCTATCTGCAATTGTACAAGCGCCTGCAGGCTCGGGTAAAACTGAGATATTAACCCAACGCTTTTTAAAATTACTTCTTACTGTCGATGCACCAGAACAAGTGGTTGCATTAACTTTTACACGCAAAGCCGCACATGAAATGCAAGCTCGCATTTTAAGTACCTTCCAGAAAAATCAAGCGGTACTTGCGCGTGATAAAGCGCTCGATTGGCAACTGCTTAAAAACCCTAACCGGCTCCGAGTCACAACGCTCGACTCATTGTGTCAAAGCTTAACACAAGCAATGCCAGTGCATGATAAACATGTTCCCTATGCAACCGTCACAGATACACCCAGTAAATTGTATTGGAAAGCTGCGCGGTCCTGCATTCATCATGCCATCAGCTCGCCTGATTACCAAGAAGCTATCACCGTACTGCTCGAACATCTCGATAATCGTACTGATATTTTACTGACTCTTTTTATCGATCAGCTCGCAAAACGCGACCAATGGCTCACCCCTATCTATCAAGCACGCCTACAAGATAGAGCCCACTTAGAAGCAGCAATTCAACAGATTACACAACATGCCCTTCAACAGTTTAAAGCGGTTTTACCAAGCGAGCTCATTACTCCCTTAATCCAACTCTCATCCGAAGTGACGTGCCTTGACCCTAATCCAGACTCTCCGCGCAGTGCACTCAAATCTTGGCATACACTCGATACCTTTGAAAATAAACAAGCAACTGCGCTTGCTTCGCTTTTACTGACCACACAAAAAAAACTAAGAAAATCCTTTGATCACCATGTTGGTCTCAAGCGCGAAAACTGCCCTCCCGAACGCTATCGCATGTTAAAAGCCGAGAGCCAAACACTATTAGCCTCACTGAAGGAAACACCTGGTTTTTTAGAAGCACTTCTGCGTATACGCGCGCTTCCCGACCCCAACTATCCGAATCAACAGTGGAAGCCCTTACAAGCATTATTGACACTACTCCCTCTTTTAGCAGGGCACCTGCACTTAGTCTTTCAGGCTCAGCAAGCCACCGATTTTACAGGAATTACACATCAAGCGCTTGATGCACTCGGTCCTGAAGATAACCCAACTGACTTAGCCTTATATCTTGATTACAATATACAACACCTTTTAGTGGATGAATTTCAAGATACCTCCATTCAGCAATTTGAGTTAATCACACGCCTCACACGCGGATTTGAACCTGATGACGGAAGAACACTTTTTGTGGTCGGTGATCCGATGCAATCTATTTATCGCTTTCGCGCAGCTGAAGTTGGGCTTTTTCTAAAAGCACAGCAACAAGGCATTGGACATATTCAACTCAAACCCCTTTATCTTGATTCTAATTTTCGTTCTCATGCTGCATTGGTTCATTGGGCCAACCAGCAATTCTCTAGTATTTTTCCATGTACGGATGATCTCGAGTCAGGAGCTGTCTCATTTCATCCAGCAGTTGCAACCAAAGACTTAGAGCACACCTGCGACAATACACATATCAAAGCTTTCGAATGTGAACATGCACAACAAGAAGCTGAATCTATTGCTATGCTCTGTCAAAAACAACTTCAAGAACACCCCGAAGAAACCATTGCCATCTTGGTACGCTCACGCAGACAATTACCGGCCATTACTCAAGCACTCGACACACATCAACTTTCATACCAAGGCTTAGATACTGATTTGACCGCAAGTCTTACGCATGTCAAAGACATTTATTCTTTAATTCAGGCGCTGTTAATGCCAGCTCATCGACTTGCTTGGCTTTCTTTTCTACGAAGCCCCTGGTGCGGCTTATCACTAACTGACTTACATCACATTGCAAACCACAATCCAAATACCAGCATTATCACCGCACTCGCCGAACCAGACTGTATTCAACAGCTCAGTCAAACAGGCCAGGTCCGCATGCGCTTTATCTATCCCATTTTAAAAAAAGCACTTGAAACACGTCATCAAACATCCTTGGTCACTTGGATAATTCATACCCTTAAAGCACTGCACCTAGAATTTATCTTAACCCCAAGTGAAATTTGCGATTTAGAACCTTTTTGGGATAAAATCGAACAGTTTGAGCAAGATGGACTGTTATCAGAACTTGCTTTGTTCGAACAAGAATTTCATCAGTTATACGCAAAAAAAACTGTCTCTGCGCCACTTCAACTCATGACCATTCATAAAGCTAAAGGACTTGAGTTTGATTCTGTTATTCTGCCGGGTTTAGGCCGACGTGCACCTGCACCCGATAAACCTTTATTACGTTGGCTGACCTTGCCTTCTGACGATGCAGAAGACTTAATCTTAATCTCGCCTTTAAATGCAGCACATGACGACAACGCTCCTTTATATGATTATTTAGGAGAGCTCGATGCCGAAAAAAGTAAATATGAACAACAACGCTTACTCTATGTTGCAGCAACACGTGCTAAAAAACGCTTATACTTATTTGATAGCACAACAAGTATCACACAAAATACATTCCGCCATCACTTAAAAAATTACCCCTTTCAGCCCATTGAAACACAACAACTGTCTGAAACAGCCCAAACAACACACCCACAGCGTAGCTATCTCCCTGAGATTTTTTATACGCAAACAAAACAACCCACCGATCTCATGCCACTAAACCCACCTTCTGTTTTACCTGAATTGACCTCTGCACGTGCACTGGGCATTATTACCCATGAGTTACTTGAATGGATGTGTACGTATCATCCTCAAACTCTCGAAGAGATTCCATGGCAATTAAGCACAACAGCACTCCAAAAACTCGATCTCCCTCAATCTGAATTTAAATTAGCACAACAACAAATTAAAACATGGATTACAGCTTTTTTTAATCACCCCAAAGGCCAATGGATTATCCAAAAACATTCCAAAGAACACAGTGAATATGCTTTACTCGTTTATGAAAACAACCGTGTTAATACACGTGTGATTGACCGTTTGTTTGAATACAACGGCATTTACTGGATAATTGATTTTAAAACAGGGCAAAATACTCCCGAGCAACACGCAAAATATCAAACGCAACTCAACCATTACGCAAAATACATGTCAGAACACACCAAGCTGCCGATTCACTGCGGCTTATATTACCTTGAAACAACAGATTGGATTGAGTGGACTTTTTCATCTCAATTCATCCAACAACATAAATTTGCTGTAACTTAAATATATGCCACCCAATATATAGCCAAAAAACCTTAATGATTCCTTAATAATCTAACAGTATAATAATTAAACTATTAGATTAGGAATGAGCACCTCTTATGCCAACAAGTTACTCATATAACCTACACAATCATGTGAAGATTTGGCTCAGTAATAAACCCAGCGTTTTTATGAACACTGAAAATCAGGTGCGTCTCATCGAGATGCGTGAAACAAACCCATCAGATACAATTCACCTTGTTTATGACTCATCATTATTAAATACAACTGCCCTACAAGATTTAGAGCACTTTTGTAAAGAGCATCGCATCATAGCGATTGATGCCAATAGTGAACCCTTTAAAGCAGCCCTTAAAACAAAAGAAGATAAGCAGTTATATGCATATTACCAAGATGAAATTCAACACTTACAAGAAGGCGGTAACCTAGCGGTTGCAAGTGATATCATTCGATGGATACCTCCTGTTTATAGCAAAGGAACTTATACTGATTTTGATGTACCAGTAGACACCCATAATATACCCGCGCATGTTTCGGTAGAAGCGCCTTTATTACTCAATATTGGTAGCCTGCAAACTCAAGGAAAAGAAGTTATTCTCAGTAACAATGACTACATTGCCATTGTCGACCCTGTTGCTGCGAAAAAAGACATCGAAAACATACAAAAAGGATTTATAGAAGTACTAGGCCGCTATAGTAACGATTTTATGGAGCGCACTGAAAAAGAATTTGGTGGAAGCAGTATCATTAATCGCTATATTGTTGATTCCATGAAAAGTCGCTCAGAGTCTATTTATATTGAACGTTCAAAATCTGCTTTTAATGATACAAACAGAACCTCTCGAGAACTCAGGCATCATGTGCATCAAATCATGACTAATCAAGATGCGTTTATTGCATTTAAGCAAAAAACAGTCACTAATATCAAAGAAAAAGATACGCAAGAAGTCGTCGTCAAAAAATTAAGAGCTCAGCTGGCTAGTGAACTCAGTACCATGAAGTGGTTGTTCTTCAAAAAAGAATACCATGACATTAAAACGGCAGTGACACAATTTGATGACAATCAGTTACTCGCATATCTCATGAAAAAAGAACGGACGCTTTATTTAAAATCCATTGTTGTTTGTACTACAGGCCCCATCGCTATTTCCAAATTTTTGTTTCATGGATACGTCGTTGATAGCAGCTATTTTTCCAGATATATTCAACAGTTTTCATTTAATAATTATCGATTCAAAGACATATTTCAGTCTAAAAACTCGATTCCTATGCATGAAAGACCATTAGGTATGATGCGTTTTCTTGGCACACAAGACGGGGAACTCAATGACTCTTCTTGGCTAGAATCGGGTGCAACCTTACAACAATCACGCACCCAAACACTCAATGATAGAAAAGTAACAATTAAAGATAACCTATCCAATAAGCTCACCTACAGTATCATTGACATTGAACAACATATCGAAAGGCTAAGAGCCGACTCACACGGCCTATTTTCTCAATACATCGGTCGAAATCATCGTGAAGCTAAAATCAAAGCACTTCATGATGCACTCAGTTGCTTTAAAGAAGATCCGGCTGAATTTAATACCACAGAATTTCGTCAAAAACGTGCTGCTTGGAATCCATCTCAAGTATATGCTGGATTACTATCAAGCCACACAAAAAAATTACTGGATACCTTAGAAGATATTCGCTATGAAGCCATTATTTTTGGTTTAACTAAAGACAGAAAGCTAACATATAATGAACCACTTTATAAAACCCTTAAAAGCCAAAATTATAGGGATAACCACCCCAGTCAGTACAATATTAGCCTAGAGAAAGATAGCGGTTATGATACGCTAACGCGCACATATGCCAAGCAAACACTATGGCAACGTTTACTGTCTGTGGTTAAAAATATCCTCTCTATTCCTACTTGGATTTTTTCATGTGTGTTCTCACGTTTAATCACACACATTGCATTAGACCCAACTCATACAAAATTACAAAAGCCGGTCCACCTCGTGTATCTATCAGACGATAAAGACGCCGAAGAAGTTGTTGTGATTAATTTAATACCCCATGATGCCAATAAAACATTCCATGACTATCTCTTAAAGTTTAATAACAGCATCATGACACTTCCGTTCATGAAGACTGTCGCCAAAAGGCAGCTTTCTTTGCATCATCAAAAAGATAAGCAATATGTTGATCACATGTTGACTGAAATTGATGCGCTACTGAACGGTCAATCAACCATAAAACAATGTGAAAATAAAACTTTTTTAAAACATCAACTCTATTTCAAAGGCCTTGAAGGTCTTAGTTCAGAATTAAAAACTTACTTCTTTTCAGTCCTGAAAGAAAAACATGGGATTCACCCATTCAATCAAAACCGCGAACTTAATCTTGATTTTTTTACGTTAAAAACACCTGACGGTGCAGTACTTGATTCGGTTGAAATATCCATCGACAAAGAAAAAGAAAAACCCATGCATGAGCGTAAATTTATTATTACCTGTTTACCTCAACAGCAAAACTATATCAATCGCATTAAAGACTGTCGTGAATCAGCACAAAAAATTGATGCCACTTTAATTGGTTTTAACTTTAGAGGAATTGACTATAGCCAAGGCATGGTCTGGACCCAAAAAAATATGGTGGACGATGTCAAAGCACAAGCTGAACGTTTGCTCGCCTTGGGTGCAAAAGCAGAAAACATTGGCATAGAAGGCACATGTATTGGTGGTGCAATTGCAACCCTTGCTGCAGCACAATTGCATGAACATGGATGTCATGTAAAACTTTACAATGAACGTTCATTTAGAACATTAGCGCGATTTTTATCGGGATATATACTCCCTGAAAAAAATAATTGGCTCAATCCTATCACGTATGCAAGATATCTTGTGGCAGGGTTAGTCCATGTTATTTTCACACCTTTTTTAAAATTAACGGGATGGTTTATTGATGCAGCTGGCGCTTGGAATGAAATTCCTTTCTCTGACAAAGCTTATTCTGTCGTTCATCAAAAAGGGGATGTTACACAACAAATACCTGATGTCACAGATGGTATCGTTCATGATACATGGGCATCTATGGCATCACTTGTGAATGAAAATCGGGCCTGCGCGCAACAGAAAAAAACGCATGGTGTAACACTCAATCCAGATGAAGAGGCTCTCCTAAGCTCTGATCCTGATGATGCTCATTTTACATCTGGAGCAGGAAAAAAAGAATTTGACTGTCCAGAAGTTGCAAAATTAAATGGAGAGTACCCGCACTTTTGTAAGCGAAATAATCTATTCAAAGTACATGGCACTAAAAAAGAAACAATGCATGATTATATGGCTGAAAATTTTAAACACATGCTAAATACCTCCGCTGCTGGATAAAAAGCTATTTTTTAAAAAATAGGTTACAATGGACGCACTTTTTGAGTGCATTGTAACTTAACTTATGAATATAACTTCTCATATAACTCAGCTACCCGGAAAGCAATTAAGGGGTATCAAAAACACCATCGCAATTGGCTCAGGCAAAGGTGGCGTTGGAAAATCGACTGTTACCGTTAACCTTGCAGCAGCACTAACCCAAGCAGGCTTTAGAGTGGGTATCCTAGATGCTGATATCTACGGCCCTAGTATTCCACAGCTTTTAGGACAAGTTACCGAGGTACAATGCGAGGGTGACAAATATCTGCCTATACAAGCCCATGGCATTCAAGCCATGTCTATTGGTTATTTAACTGAAAAATCAATGCCGTTAATGTGGCGTGGCCCCATGCTTGCTAAATCAATGATTCAACTATTAGATGCCACCCAGTGGGACAACTTAGACTACTTGCTGATTGACTTACCGCCAGGTACAGGTGACATTCAGTTAAGTCTTGTCCAAAAAATACCGCTCACAGGTGCCATTATTGTGACAACGCCTCAAACCGTTGCAACAGCTGACGCAGAAAAAGCTTTACTCATGTTTCAAAAAACGAACATTCATGTCTTGGGTCTCATTGAAAATATGGCTGAACATGTATGCGCTCAATGCGGACACCACAGCACTTTATTTGGAACAGGTGGCGCAGAAACACTTGCAAAAACACACCATTGTACTTTGCTGGGCCAATTACCCCTGCACGCACAAATTCGAGAAGACTGTGATAATGGTCTCCCTTCCGCACTTAACACGAACTCAGCACTCTCACAAGCTTTTGCCCATATAGCAACACAAACACATCTTGCTTTGAGTGTACGCCCTAAAAATTATGCCGATAAATTTCCGCCTATAGAAGTTGGCTAAATTGATTATCTATATGATACAGCACTTGCTCTGAATGCTTTTTTTTATGCTATACCTTTAGGTAAGGTTTGCTTGGCAAGTGCTTAATCTATCATGAAGAAATGGCTTATTTTTTGTTTTGTTTTTTGTTTTTCACACATGTCCTGTGCAGAAAAGCCCCCACTTCGTGTCGCGCTTGTGGGATTTGCCCCTCCTTTTGTAATGCAAAGTCATTCAAACCAATTTTATGGGTTCGATATTGAAATCATGGAATATGTTTGTAAACGACTTGAACGCCGCTGTGAATACATGCCGATGACTTTTGAAAATTTATTACCCACGCTCATCGCACAAAAAGCTGATGTGGCAATTGGTGGTATTATTATCACATTAAAACGCTCAAGAGTTGTTCGCTTTTCAACACCTTACATGGTCAGCAAAGTGCAGTTTATTGCAACAGATAAAGCTAAGATAGACCCTCCTTTCGATTTAAAACAACTTTCCGGAAAAAAAATTGGCCTATTAAGTGGCGGTTCTTTTGAGCGCACCATTCGATTTATGGATATAAAAAAACCAAAAATATTTTCTTTCCCACAAGACAGCGAAATTATTCATGCATTGCAAATTAACACAATTTCACTCGCTCTTTTGACAGCCCCTAAAGTCCGCTATTGGCAAAGCAACACCTCTGGAATATTTAAACCCATTGGAAAACCCTTCCCTGTAGGCTTTGGCTTTGCTGTTGCAATTAATCCCGCAGATACCACACTCATCAGAGAAGTCGACCTGGCACTTTTAGATTACCAAGATAGTGACGAGTATAAACAAAACTATAATATGTACATCAAAAGTGATTTTTAATGTTCTACCTTGAATTCAGGGTAAAAAAAGCCTAGAGCCTGTATAGGTGAATGATTTTTTGACGTCATTTATCAAAAAGTTGAAGTGTAACGCCGCAACATTGGGATAACCATTCCCACAAAACTAAATGACGGCGCCCACAGTTCATAATAACTACAAAAGATAAGGTTTATCCTGCTTATCTCAATAGCCTTGTTCTCAAAGTCTGACACTTTTAATAAGTGACAAAGTTACTGGCCGCCTCGGTTTCTTCTATTCCTGAAGAGGAGCACTGAGTCTCAAACTCATACCCGATTAGCGTTGTTTTGCAGCCCATGATTGTTGAGCTATAGCCGTCTGCGACTGCTTTAAGCCCTAACCCCCAACCCACAGTTATGTAACCTTGAACATCCTGACCAAAATAACTAGGGTCTGATACAGCACTCACATCTTTATCAGCAACATAAGCTGATTCGCACGTCACGCTCACAGAGTTCGGCATACCACAAAATGATATCACTTTCCCCTGTACAAACATCATCTTATCAGAACCATCCATCAATTCTATTTGTCGTAAAGATTGAGGTGCCAAAGTGTCTGATGGCAACCTTTGCATTACATCGGTAGATGCAGGAGGCATTGCAAACACACGAGGCATGGCAGATAGTTCAACCCCATCTACTAAGCCTGTAACCGTGACCTCCTCAACAAAAGCAAAGCTTCGGTTGTCTGCAGCAGGAGTGAACTTAAATAGCTTGCCACCTTTGCTCGCCGTATAAAAATGGTCCGCACCTGGAGGGGAAAACATCCACTCAATACCCAATGAACCCGTGAGTCCAGTAAGATTTAACGGCATCAATCCGCTTTCAGCCGCTCCCGTATCAGGGGCTACATCCACATAATAAACGGCTGTAGCCGTTGCGACATAAACAGCAGCACCTAATGGATCTGCGTATATAGACACTACAGGAGATGACAGGCTACTTAAGTCAATACCACTGCTTTGTATCTTCTGAGGCTTTGCTGTCTTTGTATTTAAAGCATATCGATCTATTTCTTGCAGACCTGTGGTAACATTTATTGCAAGTGAGTATCCCCAGACAGAAGCCAATGGAGATGATTGAGCGATTACGCGGCGGCCAAGGTCAGCGGTTACACTCGCCCTTTCACCAAACGAGGTCTCTCCTGTTTGAGGGTAGGTTTTCATCATGCCACTAGACGTTGTATAACTGAACATCGGGTTAGTATTTATTACTATGCGCTGAGCGGCAGCTGGAGCAAGGTATGCTTTTGTTTTAATACTCTGAGCTGGACCTCTAAATGCCAAAACTGCTGGTGAATAACGTCCTTTCCTATAAAAGCGCGAAAGACGAGAAGCAGTAGATACAGCTATTGCATCCCAAGTGCTAAAGCGCAGTGATTGAGTAACAAAAGCTCTTTTTCGTTGCACGGCCGATTCTAAATGAAATATTCCAGAGCGACTAAAATCAAAAGCCGCCGCAGTCATAGACAAAGGAAGGTCAATAGAAGCCTGCTCGTAACTACTTTGAGTAAAACTATCATTAGGGGCAAGAAAAACTTTAGAAAACAGTGTGCGCGCGCTCAGTAGCTCAGAAGATTGCGCATTCAGTGTTAAAGCTGTTGACAGTAAAGCTGTAGATAAACAAAAACATGTTATTTTTCTCATAACGATTGATCAACCAGTCCATTTGGCAATTCTCTCAACATAAAGGACTGGAGATATTATCGCAAGCATTTATTTTATTTTTATAATATTTTATTCATATCATTACGAGAAGTGTATTGACACAATAATCTCGTACATAAAAAGTATTGCTCTCAATATCTACTCAGAAAAACAGGTGACTACACCTACGGGCTCACAATGACAGAAGACTAGGCGCTGTTAACAATTCACCTCGACAGAACCTCATAAAACCCTGTATAATTCGTTCTTTTTTTGAACGTATTATACGAGTAACCAAACCATGAATCATCGAGTAGGATTTGTTAGTCTCGGGTGCCCTAAAGCTTTAGTCGATTCAGAGCGCATTATCACGCAATTACGCGCCCAAGGATATGAGCTCGTCCAAACTTTTCAAGATGCTGGTATTGTCATTATTAACACCTGTGGCTTTATTGATTCTGCTGTTGAAGAATCATTAAATACGATAAAAGAAGCCATGACTGAAAATGGTCGTGTGATTGTTACCGGTTGTCTGGGTGCTAAAGCAGATATTATAAAAAAAGCCTGCCCTGATGTATTACATATTAGCGGTGCTCATGCTTATGAAGAAGTCGTACGTGCTGTGCACAGACACCTCCCCCCACCCAAAGACCCTTTCACTCAGCTGATTCCACCTGAGGGCATTAAACTCACACCACGGCACTATGCTTACCTTAAAATATCAGAAGGCTGTAATCATAAGTGTACCTTTTGTATTATTCCAAGCATGCGAGGCAAACTGCAAAGTTACCCTTTTGAAAATGTTTTAAAAGATGCGAAACGCCTTAAAGAAGCAGGTGTTCGTGAACTTTTAGTCATTGCACAAGACACCAGTGCATATGGTTTAGATACGGGAAAACTCAAGTTTTATGATTTATGTGAGGCTTTAAGTGAGTTGGGCATTTGGGTTCGCCTGCATTATGTCTATCCTTACCCACATGTCGATCATATTATTCCGCTGATGCGAGATGGTAATCTTTTGCCTTATTTGGATATCCCACTGCAACACGCAAGCCCGAGACTCCTGAAAGCCATGCGGCGACCTGCCAATGCAGAAAATACCCTCGAACGTATTGCAAAGTGGCGTAGCGTTTGTCCTGACATCACCCTTCGCTCAACCTTTATTGTCGGTTTTCCTGGCGAAACAGATGAAGAATTTGACGAGCTATTAACCTTTTTAAAAGCAGCAAAACTAGATCGTGTAGGTGCTTTCCAATACTCACCCGTTCAAGGTGCACGAGCAAATGACCTTGCTGAGCCTGTTCCAGATAACCTAAAGGCAGAGCGTTTTGATGCCTTCATGAGTCTACAAGCAGATATTAGTCGAGATAAATTATGTGAAAAAATTGGAACGCAACAAACTGTTTTAATCGATGCGATTGAAGAAGACCGCGTGATAGCCCGAAGTACAGCCGACGCCCCTGAAATTGATGGGTTGGTTTATCTCCCACCTCATCATCACTTTAAACCAGGGGAATTTGCCAACGTCATTATCACAGATAGCGATGATTATGATTTATATGGTGAGTGATTGACTTTATCAAAAAATAGACTTAAAGACCCACGCTTTACATCATGTCAATTGATTTAAATAGTCTATGATAATAGAAGCTATTTTTATTGCACGGAGAAATATATGCCTAATGACAAAAGCAGTGATACACCCAATGAAAATTCAGGGGAGCCATCTACAGCAAATAAAAGAATAGATGCACATAAAGCCTGGGAAAAGTTTCGAAAAGAAGCTGAAAATCTAATTGAAAAAAGCGTTCAAGGATACAACCGCTGGGACAAAGGTCGTAATTTTGACGAGCATGATGACACAAAAAAAGAGGATTCTAATGGGCCTCGACCATAATGGCCCATCATAAACATCCTTATATAACACGCTGAAACGCGTCTAACATGCTTTCAAAAGACGGTGCATTCGCAGCACGCCCAAGGAGTGTCTCCGTTTTTTGAGTCAGCATACGTGTTTCGTCTGTTTTTTCTGTGAGTTGCTCGAGATGATCTTCAATGTGTCCCAATACAGATAAAAGTTTATCAACGACCACTTTATTATTTAGAACACCAATTGAAGCATGATTACTCAGAGGATGCTTTTCAAGCACAGTCAACATACGATGAATTGCATTCAAGTCGACAACGGGACGTTTGAGTAAAGCTTCAGTTGAAAATAGCATCACCGTCACTGAATACGAATAACAATTAGAAATGGCCATATTACATAACTGCTTTTGATTAATCAGCATATCCGCTTCATGAAGCGCTTTTTTAATTTCTTCTTGTGTGAAAAACACCGCTGTTGGATGCGCTGTAAATCCAAAGTCTCCAGTTAAATATTTTTTTTCATTGTCTGTCCGCGTTGCAAGAATAAAACCATCACGTGCCCACATAGATACATCAAAAGGACTCTGACGCCCGTACACCGCAAACGTCGCATTTTCTGGATTGCGAAAAGCAATCGCTGAATGTTTAATCGGTAGGTAAGGAATAGGAAGTCCATTTTTTTTTGCAAATAATAGTTCAAATACCCCTTCTTTAGGCCATGATTGGAGTGAGCACATCGCCTCAATCGGCACTTGAACTACTTTATTCAAATTCAATACACTAAAAAAACGTCGTGCTGGAACCAAACCCTTCATAAAAAAACCTATAAGGTGAAAATAAAAACTAATTGTACTTTATTTTTGATAACAAAGAAATACTCTTCTACACTTAAGTTAAATCACAAATAAGCTAGCAATAGGTTTTGATATGCCAAGAATGAGCCCTAATATGCTTAAAACACTCGGCCGAGCGGCTATGTTAGGCTCTGGTGCAGCAGCCACCTATGTAGGACATGACACAATAGACTATTTCAATCTAAAACGAAGCCTCCCCACATCAGAAGCACCTATTAGAACAGACAGGCCTACCATTACAGCACAAAATAAAGACTGGACACTCTTCGGCCGACAAAGCCCTGGCTTTGTGCGAGATCCTAAAAAAAATCCTAAAGATGTGATACGCAAAAAAATCGTTACATCTCCTCTTATTTTTGATGCGCTTGGCACACGCATGGATAATGAAAAACATTTTGCTCTATTTGAGGGTACAGATTTTCGTGTTGAGCCTATGACGAGTGATGCTCATGCACCTCAAGTTGATTTGCCTCCTGAAAAAATGAAAAGCACAAACCTCGATGATTTACCCGAAGATGCGTTGTATGAAATTGGTTTTGCCCGCAAACAAGGATTTGCAGATTTTACAGAGCACTCCCCTTTTTATCACTCATCTATTGCACTCAGAGAGATCTCACCTACTAGCCCAGCAAGCGAAGGTGCATTAATCATGACAGGCTCAGAAGTAAGAGATGTCATGAAAAAAACAGATGATTATATTTGCGGAAGACAGCACTGTACATTGGTCCAATCAAATTGTTATACAGCCTCAGTGTATGCAATGGGGCAGATGATTGAAACCATTGATGCGCGTTCGGGTGACCCAAGTGAACACTCTGCAGACATTCAAAAAGTATCTGATGTTATGACCAGTGCCGCCTTTGAAAACTTCGGTCGTGGTATCAGCAATAATGGCGAACTTTCTGATTTTTTGACAGAAGAAGTCACACCCATCATCAAAAAACACCAAGCACTGACAGCCCAGATTGAAGCCAAAGTTGAAGCTACGCGTGAAACACCATCACAAGACAAACCTGATTCATCTCATGATGAAGAAGAACAAAGCAACCATACAAACACAATGTAGGAGGCTATTTCACATGAATAAACTGACAAGCTTCGAAAATAATATTGTTCAAGATAAGAGTAGTGAGATTGAAAAAGAAACTCAAGCAATGCTTGCACAATTTAACACTTTAGAATTTACAGGTACCTCAGAAAAAAAAGAAGTTACTGTCATGATGAATGGAAACTATGAAGTGCTTGATATTCAATTTGACTCACATCAAAAAAATAATCTTAACACGCTCATTACAGAGGCCTTCAACGATGCCTTACAACAAATTGAATTTGAATTAGAGTCTAGACTCGACGGCATAGATTATATGTTTTTTGGGGAAATCATCGAAGCTATTGAAAAACCAGGCGACATACAAAATAAGTTTAAAAACAACTTACAGAATAAATTTAAACAACAACCCCTCTCTGATATAGTTGATTAAATTTAAAATGACTTATTTATTGTGTTACAATTTCAGATTTTATTATGAGTCATTCATCAGATTTAAGAATAAGGGTTTTGGATTATATTGAAGCGGGCGGTTTGATAAAAACAGCGTGTGATACTTT
>JARGPP010000004.1 GCA_029210085.1 Legionellaceae bacterium
CGTACGACGTTTAATACCCGTGAGACGACGAAATTTTTCGTCTTCAAGTTCCTTTATCCCTTCATATTTCATTTTTTAGCTCCCTTGTTGAGAGCTTTTTACCAGTATTTTTACATAAACGCTAGTTTCCGAAGAGGTCTATTTATAAAGAACGTCACTTAGTCGAGTGCTTTTTTAATAAAATAAAACATTTCCGGAAAGTTTTCTCTCGTTTTGATAAAAAAGCATCTTCATTTACTGGATTTTTAGCAGATGCATCTTTTATTCTATGGATGAGATAAGTGCTCAGTTAGTTAGGTGCACAGAACCTAGGGCTTTTGCTATTTACCCTTCTCTGCCTAAAACTGAAAATAAATAAACTGCAACTGCCCCCATATTCCGAAAAAAATCAATGCATAAGTACCACTAAGATAAGTTGGCCACCTAAAAGATCTACGCTTCCAAAGTGTCTCAAAGAACACTGGATAGAACGCAATCATATAATCAACTAAAAACAATACTGCGATAAACAGCCAAGCTTGCCCTAACTGAAACATCTGTAATTTCATACCATATGTAACATCAATCAAAGTAACTCGTCCTGGAATATACATATGAGTTATAATATACATAGCATCTTGTACTGAGTTAGCACGGAAGAGAACCCATGCAACCATTACAAAGTTTAATGTTATAAAAACCTGTGTTATGCGCATCAATAAAGGCGGCACATTGAGGAGGTTCCATATTTTTTCACGCTGGTCACGGGTCACCTCACCAAAAATCATATATACAGCATGAAGAAGCCCCCACAAGATAAAGGTCCACGCAGCTCCATGCCACAACCCACTAATAATAAAAACAATTAGTAAATTTCTATAAATTTTTCTATTAGAAACACGGTTACCCCCTAGAGGATAATATAAATAATCACGAAACCATGTAGATAGAGAAATATGCCATCGCTGCCAAAATCCTTTAATCGAACGCGCAAAATATGGCTGCTTAAAATTCAACATCAAATCATAGCCCAACATTTTTGCAACTCCCCGAGCAATGTCTGTATAACCTGAAAAATCACAATAAATTTGTATTGTAAAATATATTGTTGCCAACATAAGTACGGGGCCATTAAAAGCGCTTGGATTTGAATAAACTTGATTAACAGGCCCGGCTATCAAGTCTGCAATACAAACCTTTTTAAATAACCCCCAAAGCGCTAGCTGTCCGCCAGTTCTAATATTACTATATTTAACTTCCTTTTTTGCTCTAAATTGAGACAACAAATTTTGAGGTCTTTCAATAGGTCCAGCCACTAATTGAGGGAAAAACATAACATAAAGAGCAAAAATACCCATATGTTTTTCTGGCGAAACATTATAGCGATACACTTCAATAGAATAAGCTAATGACTGAAAGACATGAAATGAAAGGCCAATTGGGAGCATTAGATTAAGAAGAGAAAAATGATGTCCTGATACAGAACTAAGACTTTGCGCAAAAAAATCAAAATATTTAAAAACTAATAATATTCCTAAATTACTTAATAAACTCAATGATAAATAAATTTTTCGAGTACTTTTTCGACTCGAAGCCCCCATCCCTAATCCACAAAAATAATCCACAAAAATAATAAACATTAAAAATACAATATATTTTGGATTCCAGCACATATAAAAATAACTACTTGCTAATAACAAAAAAGCCCATCTATATCTATGTGGTAAAACATATTGCAGAAGCAAAACAACAGCAAAAAACACAAAAAATTGAAATGAATTAAACAGCACTTTCCTTCCCCTCAACCTTCAAAGAATGACTTAATAATTGGGCTATTTTAAAAGTATACATTTCAGCCCCTCCAGGATTTAAGTGCGCTGTATCACTAAAGTAAGGAGTATCAAACAACCAGTAATCTTCAGCAAACACCGTAAAATTTGAGTAAGGCTCAAGCGCTTTAATCATATTTTGATGCATCCCAACTTCTTTTCGTTCTCCTTTACGCAAATAAGTTGGCATTATCAGAATTTTAATATGATACCGCTCAGCTAATGCCTGTAAACTTTTAAATGTTGGGCTACTCAAGTCAAAAGAGCGAAGCTCTTCTAAATGCGCATTATCACTTATTAATGAGAAATCACTTGGTAATTGATGGCTGGGGAATCGAGCCTGATCCTCAATAAAATGATATCCATATTTCTCTAGCATTTCATGTTTTACTCCTTGGGTATGGGCATAAAAAGCTTTCGGCCCTCCAAAAGATGAGCTTCTCAACAAAAAAACTACTCCGTTTCGAATAAATTGGTAAAATGGAAAAAACGTTTCTAGCATGTGCTTATCCGAAGAAATAAAATGAAAAAAACCTAAAGAGGGTTCTTCGAAATTATCTAAAGATGTCATATACAAAATATGTGTTGGAACTTCCCCTTGGGCAATCAAACTTTTCAACAACGGAATATAATTTTTTCGTCCTGGAAGACCGGCATTGAACGAGGAGGAACCTTCGACCAAATCATCAAACTGACTAGGAACAAAACCAGACAAAACTTTACTATCACCAATAGCAAGAATTTTCAATGGTTTTTTTGAGTCAAATACAGGTTGCGTCTTAGCTTGTTCCAGCTTTGCTAAATAAACCACATCACTACCTGGCTTAATATAGAGGAACTTATTATTAAGCCACCATGAAAGCGTCCAAATCAGCATGAAAAAAAAACTAAACCCTACAAAAGAATAAAAAAGCTTCAACAACTCTGTATTTTGAATTAAAAATACACTTTTAAGTCTTCTCATTTAACAACCGTCCTTAATGGCTCAACATTCAAAAACCCCAAAAAATTAAGGTCTATTAGCAGCCCATCCTCTCGTCCATTTTGTTTGATTTATTCAACTACCCAGTGGTTTTAAACCAATTATCACCACTCAACATCAACGCTTCACATCTTTATTACACGCACCTTCATAAGATAAAAAATCGAATCAACCTCGTCAACGAAATGCTAAAAAAGATTATCTCTCTTGTCAAGAAACACTAGGGCCTGTCGACAATCAACATCACTAATGCATCAAGATCAAGCAAGATGCTAATTTCACAGCCTCAAGGAAGTATTCTCCGCGCTTACAATAGCGTGTTGCAATTCCCCTGAACTGTTTCAATTTACAAAAAAATCGCTCGACCAAATTACGTTCTTTATCATAATCCCGCTGTTCCAAACGATTAGATTTGGGAGGAATTACTGCAACAGCTCCCATGGCATCAATTTGATTAAGAATTTTATCACTATCATAAGCTTTGTCTGCCATAACAAAATCAGCTTCTTTTCCATCCAGTAACGCACTAGCACACACACTGTCATGTACTTCACCACCGGTTAAAATAAAATCAACAGGATTGCCCAGTCCATCAACAGCACAGTGTATTTTAGTCGTTAATCCACCCCTAGAGCGGCCTATAGATTCGTCTTGGCCTTCTTTTTTTTGGCGCCAGAAGAGTGTTGATGCGCCTTAACAATCGTGCCATCCATCAATAAAAACTCCATGTCTGCATCTTCTGATAGCACACGAAATACGCGGTCGAAAACTCCTGTCTTGGACCAGCGAGTAAATCGTCGATGCACGCTACTCCAATTGCCAAAGCGCTCCGGAAGATCGCGCCATGGTGGGCCCGTTTTAAATATCCAGATAACAGCATTTACAAAAAGGCGATTATCCTTTGCTGTAACGCCGGAAGACTCCTTACGCCCAGGTAAAAATGACTCTATTTTTTCAAATTGTATATCTGTTAGTTCATGTCGACGCATCAATGCATTCCTTGTCGATAAATTCGACTACATTTTAAACTAATTTATTGATTGTCGACAGGCCCTAGATCATACACCGCCGCATTACACATGCTCCCACAATAGATGTGACGCCTCAGCAGCACGAAGCATAAAATCAGTTTCGCGCACATGAAGCTGAATCGGGCAACCTAAAGGTGCGCGCCGTATCACGCGCACTAACACACCTATTGTCAATCCAAACGAAAATAACCGACGACGATATCCCACATCTGTTTCACCAAAACCGATTAGCTGTACATTATCACCTTCTCGTAAATCATTTGTTTTTAACGGCATAAACATCAAACCTTTTGCTCCTAAGAAGTCAGTCTATCATAAAAACCCAAACGATATCGAGATATCACTCTCGTGTACAGGGCGAGATCACGTGTGACTTTAAATTAATCCAATAATGTGATCTTATGTCTCCTTTATAATAAAAGGAGCAAAATAAGGTGACTACAAGATCATTAGTCGATTGTTTTTCAGTGATTCGAGATCCACGTCAAGAAAGCAAAATTGATCATGAATTAATTGATATTCTTGTCTTGTGTGTTTTTGGGGTAATTTGTGGCGCCGAAGGTTGGCAAGACATAGAAGAAGTCGG
>JARGPP010000018.1 GCA_029210085.1 Legionellaceae bacterium
GACTTCGCCAGCGTTGAATCGAAGAACGACTAACTTTAAAAGTATCACACGCTGTTTTTATCAAACCGCCCGCTTCAATATAATCCAAAACCCTTATTCTTAAATCTGATGAATGACTCATAATAAAATCTGAAATTGTAACACAATAAATAAGTCATTTTAAATTTAATCAACTATAGACATCCTGACCTAGGGTTTTCTCTGCCAGCTTAGCGAGCTCAGCTTGGTTTCGCGCCAACACGCCTTTGTCTTTCGGGAGGGCTGAGAGCATTGTATTAGGCTTTTGCGCTATCGTTGCAAGCTTGTCCTGCGTACAATCTTCACTACCATAAGTTCATGTCGATGCAGGTTATCATGCGGTTTCTGGTTATAATTTGGAGCAGCGCTAAGAGAGAAAATTTTCTATGGCCCCTTTTTGTTTGGGGGCTCTTCTCCTTTCGTTTCCTCCACACCTCCAGTGTCAATTTGTCTATCAAGGGCATCTTTTGATTTAGCCTTATAGCCCCTATAAAGACGTCCTATTTTACTTGCAGCCTCATCCATTTTGACTTCTTCTTCACGCAACTTTTGAATACCACTGGGAAGCCATGATCTATCGTTGTTGTGACTCGTGCTAAACACTTGTCCTTTAAAACATTCCTGTAAATGATACTTTGATAGCGTGCCACATAAGCGATTGAATAATAACATTTTAATCCAGTTATTTTGAATATATTGTTCAATAACGCGAGCGTACACATTCGGCCCTGTCGTATTCATCACAGCCTCCTGGATCATCATTTCCATCTTCATTTTATTTGCAGAAGCTGGTGCTGAATTTAATGATGCCAAAAGTGCTTCAAAAGAATTAATCTCATCAAGCGCAATAGAGCCACATGTTAATGAGTCCATGTTTGATATAAAGTTTCTATACTCACGAACGGAGTAACCCAATGCTAAACAATCATCTAACATCTTTTGACAAAATGCTTTAGGATTTTCGAGAATATCCGGCGAAAAATCAGAAGCTTGTTCTTGAGCGGGCTCAGGAGAGCATGCATCAATAATTATACGCTGAAGCATTTGGAGGATCTCTGATGCATCCTCAGGATGAACCACAGCAAAAGCATCTGTGCAAAAAGTTCCAGTGCTTGCATCAAAACTGATTAAGAGAGGTTCTTTTACGTTTATCGTTTCGGGCAATGTACTCGTATCAACGTCTACATCAAAGTCTGTATAAGTCCAAGCATATACGGGTGAAAGTACTCGAAGTAAATCAGTGGCGACAGCCAGGTTTCCACTTTCTTCTAGATGTAACACTTCATCTTCGTACAACGTAATTAATCTGTTCTCTTCTTTTGTTTTACACGCTGGAATAATATCTTCACGCACGTCATGAAATATTATGTTGTATGTTTCACAAAATGTCTTTAATTTGTTTAATGCCTCAGGCGATAATAATTTGCCATCATAAACAAGATGGATGATATCTTTTGGATTCGTTTGCCTTGTTCGAATCAAACGTAACTGATGGATTTGTGGCATAAAAACGTCAGGATTCGCACTCAACCAAATTTTAACGTACTCGTGTGGGTTATACTCATAACCTGTTGGCTGCAAACAAAAATTTAAGAAATCATTAAAATAGGGTACGGTGGCATTTAAGATCCCACGAAAAGCGTCCTGTACCTGCTGATAGTATGAGTCCATTTTGAAAACCTAACCTCCGAACAATGTGTAAGCTTTAGCATAGAACAAACGAGAGCGCTTAGTAATGTTTATCCTTACTGAAAAATTAAAATCACAAGAACGCAAGCATGATACCATCAATATACGCAATGAGAATAATTATCAATCAGAAGGCGCTAGTTAAAAATGCAGACGCACTTCTATCAGTTTTGCGATAACTTTGTCTGTAAGCTATTACAATTTATCTTCCAATAAAGGCACATGCTCATCCTCTTGAAACGCTGCCATATTTATATTTTTATAGCCATCATGTTGAGGTAACTCAATCTGAAAATCAGTAATTTTTTCAAAACAAACTTCTGCAGATTTCAAATCCAGCGCTAGAACATGGCCACCTATTTTTTTATCCAAAGTTATACCATGCAAATGTAAACCTTTTCCTTTTATTGGAAACATAAAATCAGGCGCATAAAAACCAACTAAATCAGCTTGAACTGCCCCAGTCTCAAGTTGAACGCTCTGCTCTATCACGGCTTCAACACTCACATAAGGCTTTTGTTGTTTAGGCACACTAGTCATCATAATATTGTTAAACTCACCCCTAATTTGAAAAAGATAGGGATAATTATCCGATCCTGCTAATTTGAGCAAGTGCGAATTAAGCTGTGATAAACTAGAAAAATCGCTTATTTTTTGATTGCAACATTCAGAAGTAAACGATGACACAGCAGCCCAAGGCAACAAAGCATTTAAAGCGGCTTTTTGAACATGGTGACCATCCGTACACTGATAAAACTCACCCTCCACAGCCACCAACTCGCCCGCTAAAGCATTAAACGTACCCAGGCCGATACTACCGTGTTGTTTGAGTCTATCAATAGATAAATCACCATCATATAAGCGATGACTCACTGCTAAAAAGTGTGAATACTGATACAATTTTGCCATAAAATAATTTCCTTTTTAAACTGACTTCAAAATTTTCCTAAAGATATCACACATACTAGAATGGCGAATGATTTAAATTTAAGCAGCTAAGCTCATAGCGATATGCAAATTTGTAACCATGGCTGTTCTGTTTAAATCACTTCCTAAGTGCTGCACTTTCCTTTTTTAAGCTGTAAACAAAAAAATGATGTGAGATACTATAAAGTTTAATGCCGTAAACAATATGATGCCTTTTATGCCTACTCTATTTAGAAACCAAGCCAACCGTTCGGCAGCAAAAACATCGAAAGACTCAAACCCTTCTGCCAGCCCACTAACCCTCAATATTCTGTCTTTTATATCTCGATTTAATGGATTAAATTCAGCAGACAAAGAACAACTTTACTGTCTTTTTCAACAAGCCTCTACTGATGATGTGACCGGTGTTCATGAAGCAAGCGGCATTAAAACATTAACTAAAATATTAAAACAAAAAAAGACAAAGCATGTTTTCTCTTCATCACCTGCTTATCATGCGGCAAAAATACTTGCTGTATTTTTTTCTCGTAATAATGCCTACCGGGCCATTATGCTGAATCATTTGCTCCAATCAAATATAACTCATCCAGATACGCGCGCCATAACATTTTTAAACGATATTAACTATGAGGCGATTATTCAGTCCACTTTCAATAAAACAATGTATGTGCTCCGTACATCGAAAAGTACAACCCAGTGCGCTTCGCTTGTCAATTTATTAAGTACACTATTGGTTGCCAGAGACGACTTACTCAAAAAATACGAAACAAGGCCTTTTCTCATGAAAATAAGAAAGGCTATCAAATTTGATGGCGCAGGCTTAGATGCATCTATACACGGTACAGTAAAACGTTTCTTCATGAGACAGGATAGTGTTGAGCAAGCATTAATAAAGATGATGAAACAAATACCTGATGCAAAAGAAGCAATTCAAAGAGAACATATAAAAAAACTGAATCAACGATATGCGCATATTGATTATAATGCACACGACGAGAAGGATGGCAGAATGTCTTTAAGTAGAAAAGCACATGCGCCTTAAAAGGCGCATGTGTGTGCTGCTTATACTTAAGATTTTTTCGCTTTTTTAGGCAAATATAAATCAGTAATTGTACCTTCAAACATTTCCGCTGATTGTGCAATGGTTTCAGCCAACGTTGGGTGCGGATGAATCGTTAACGCGATGTCTTCAACGTCACAACACATCTCAATAGCCAAAGTCACTTCTGCAATCAAATCACCTGCATTCATGCCCACAATACCACCACCTAAAATACGTTTAGTATCTGGACAGAAGAGTAGTTTTGTCATGCCTTCTTCACGCCCCATACTAAGCGCACGACCACTCGCAGCCCATGGAAAAACCGCTTTTTCATATTTTACACCATCAGCTTTTGCATCACGCTCGGTTAACCCTGTCCATGCAACTTCAGGATCAGTATATGCAACGCTTGGAATACATGTTGGATCAAATGTATGCTTCATGCCGGCAATGACTTCAGCAGCTACCTTACCTTCAGGAATCGCTTTATGCGCAAGCATAGGTTGTCCAACGACATCACCAATTGCAAAAATATGGCTTACATTGGTTTTCATTTGCTTATCAACCGCAATAAACCCACGTTCATCGACTTGAACGCCTGCCTTATCTGCAGCAATTTTAAGACCATTTGGTTTACGTCCAACAGCAACCAATACTTGTTGAAATACCTCTGGCTTTTTCGTGGCGTGCTCTCCTTCCATCGACACATGAATGCCATCTTTTTTAGCATCCATTGCTGTCACTTTGGTTTTCAATAAGCATTTAACGCCTTTTTTCATCATGCGTTTTTGTAATACACTCACCAAATCAGCATCGGCTCCAGGCATTAACTGATCGAGAAATTCAACCACCGTAACATCTACACCCAATGCGGCATATACGGTTGCCATCTCAAGACCAATAATCCCGCCCCCTAAGACCAACAAACTACCTTTGATGTCTGCAAGCTCCAAAGCACCGGTTGAACTAAAGATACGTTTATCTTCTGGAATAAACGGAAGCGTAACCGATTCACTACCAACCGCAATAATCGCTTGCTCAAAATCAATCTTAATTTTTCCGTCTTTTCCATCAACTTCAACTTGATTCGATGAAGTAAATTGTGCAACACCCGTCACACAACTCACTTTGCGTTGTTTGGCAAGTGCCGCTAATCCACCTGTCAATTTTTTAACAACTTTATTTTTCCAAGCGACTAATTTTTGATTGTCAAATTTAAGCGGTCCAACACTCACGCCTAAATCATCCATTTCATCGGCTTCATCCACAAATTTTGCAATGTGTAATAATGCTTTCGAAGGAATGCAACCCACGTTTAAACACACCCCCCCCAGTGAATCGAAACGTTCCACTAAAATGACCTGTTTGCCCAAATCAGCGGCACGAAATGCTGCTGTGTATCCACCAGGGCCACTCCCTATTACGACTACATCTGCTTTCATTTGTTTTGTCATTGTTTATCACACTTTTGTTATGTTTAATTATAATAAAATACGTCGCATATCCGAAAGTCCTTCACTTACGAATCGGGTAAATCGTGCAGCCTCAGCCCCATCAATCACACGATGGTCATACGACAAAGAGAGCGGTAACATCAATCTTGGCACAAATGCATCACCTTCAAAAACAGGTTTCATCACTGAGCGAGAAACACCTAATATAGCCACCTCAGGACTATTCACAACAGGTGTAAATGCCGTACCACCAATGCCACCTAAACTGGAAATGGTAAAACTTCCCCCTTGCATATCCCCTGGCATTAACCCTTTTTCACGCGCTTTAGTGCTTAATCTCGCCATTTCTTTAGAAATATCGCTCACAGATAATTGATCAATATTTTTTATCACAGGAACAACCAAACCATTTGGAGTTTCAACAGCTATCCCAATATGACAATATTTCTTATAGATTAAATTTTCACCACTCGCATCTAAAGAAGTATTGAACTGTGGAAATACTTGTAATGCACGTGCAACCACTTTACACACAAAAGCAAGCATTGTGGGCTTATACCCGGCTTTTTCAGCTGCTTTTAACTCACTTTTTCTAAAAGCCTCTAAGTCGGTAATATCAGCTTCATCAAACTGGGTCACATGTGGAATGGTTAACCATGCACGATGCAAATTTTCACCCGTTAAACGTTTAATTTTATTCAGTGGTTTTGTTTCAACCGAGCCAAATCGACTAAAATCAATTGCTTTTGCAGCAGACAGTGCCAAACCTGAGCCACTTCCTTTTTCCTGCAGTTTTCGTTTCACGAATTGCTCTAAATCTTCTCGCGTGATGCGTTCTTTTTTGCCTGAGCCTTTTACTTCTTCTAAATGAACCCCAAGTTCGCGTGCTAAACGGCGAACACCAGGACCCGCTAAAATAGAGCTATCTGGAGCTGCTATAAACTGAGCCTCACTCACTTCTGTATTCGACGCGCCCGAATGCGTTGAAGTTGCTTCTGGAGGTAAATCTGCTGGCAACGCTGTTTTTTCTTCTGTTATTTTATCTTCGGGAAGAATCAAAGCAGGTGATGGAGAAGCTGATTTTTTTTCTTCCTCGATTGACAATAATAAAATTACATCTCCTTCTGCAACTTTATCCCCAATATTAAGTTGCATGGACTGAACCACACCCTGCATAGGGGACGGAATTTCCATACTGGCTTTATCCGTTTCCAGTGTAACTAAAGGCGTATCTGTGTCTATCTTATCTCCAGCTTTTACTAATACTTCGATGACATCCACATCACTCGCACCACCGATATCAGGTATTTTAATTTCTTTCACATTCGCCATCCTTATCCTCCTTAATGCGTCGCAGGATCTAGTTTATCAGGATTAATATCATAACGTTTTATTGCATCCGTTACTGTCGATTGAGGTAATTCTCCTGTATCAACAAGTGCTGTTAACGCAGCCAAAGCAATAAATTTAGCATCCACCTCAAAAAAGTGTCTTAATTTTTGACGTGTATCGCTTCGTCCATAACCATCGGTTCCAAGCGTCACATATGGCGCATCCACAAAAGGCCGAATTTGGTCAGCATAAGCACGCATATAGTCAGTTGCTGCAATCACAGGACCTTTTTTACCGGCCAATTGCTGCTCTACATAACATGGCGTCGCTTTTTTTCCTGGATGTAAGCGCTGCTGACGTTGAAGCGCAAGCCCTTCTCGCGCAAGCTCAGTGAAACTGGTCATACTCCAAATATCAGATGAGACTGAAAAGTCTTTTTCTAACAAGCGTGCTGCTTCTACAACCTCTCGTAAGATAGTTCCTGATCCCATCAGTTGCACATGATGTTTACTCGACTTTTTACACGGTTTCAAACAATACATGCCTTTTAAAATACCTTTTTCAGCACCTTTGGGCATATCTGGATGTGTGTAATTTTCATTCATTAATGTGATATAGAAAAAGACCTGGTCCTGTTTTTCAAACATGCGATATAAACCATTTTGAATAATCACCGCAAGCTCATAAGCATAGGTTGGATCGTAAGACACACAATTAGGAATTGTGGATGACATCAAATGGCTATGACCATCCTGATGCTGTAAACCTTCCCCAGCCAGTGTGGTGCGTCCGGCTGTGGCACCCAATAAAAAGCCTCGCGCCTGCATATCTCCTGCAGCCCATGCCAAATCACCAATGCGTTGAAAGCCAAACATTGAGTAATAAATATAAAATGGAATCATTGGAAAATGATTATTAGCATAAGAAGTTGCCGCCGCCATCCACGAACAAAAAGCACCGGCTTCATTAATGCCTTCTTCTAAAATCTGACCGTCTTTGGCTTCGCGATAATACATCACTTGCTCACGATCAACTGGGGTATATAACTGGCCAACGGGCGAATAAATACCAATTTGTCGGAATAACCCTTCCATACCAAAGGTTCGTGATTCATCCGGAACAATTGGCACAATACGCTTGCCAATATCTTTATCACGTAATAAAGCTGAAATAATACGGACAAAAGCCATAGTTGTTGACAGCTCACGCTCTCCAAGTCCTGCTGTTACTGCAGAAAAAGCTGCTAAATCAGGTGCTTTTAATACCTCACACTCAGGATTTCTTGAAGGTAAGTAGCCGCCTAAAGCCTCACGATGTTTCTTTAAATACTGGATTTCAGGACTATTCTCATCTGGACGATAAAATGGGATATTTTTAATCTCGTCATCACTAACAGGAATACTGAACCTATCTCTAAATACACGCAGCTCTTCTTCTGTCATTTTTTTCTGTTGATGGGTAATATTCATCGCCTCACCGGCAGCACCCATACCATAGCCTTTAATCGTTTTGGCTAAAACAACCGTTGGAACACCCTCAGTTGCAACAGCTTCTGCATAAGCTGCAAATACTTTTTGTGGATCGTGCCCCCCTCGATTTAAACGCCAAATCTCTTCATCTGACAAATGCTCAACCATTGCTTTCAACTCAGGTGAGCTGCCAAAGAAATGCTCTCGTACATAGTGGCCATCATTACCTTTATAACTTTGATAATCACCATCAACACAAGCTTCCATACGCGCTTGCATCACACCATGAGCATCCTTTTCAAATAAGGCATCCCAACGACCACCCCAGACAACTTTAATCACATGCCAACCTGCACCTCGGAATAGTCCTTCAAGTTCTTGAATAATTTTTCCATTTCCTCGAACAGGACCATCTAAACGCTGTAAATTGCAATTCACAACAAAGATTAAATTATCTAAGCGCTCACGTACTGCAATGGACAAAGCACCCACAGACTCAGGCTCATCCATCTCACCATCACCTAAAAATGCCCAGACCTTACGGCCTTGTGTTCCAATGAGTCCACGGTGCTCTAAATATTTTAAAAAGCGTGCTTGGTAAATTGCCTGGATAGGACCAAGCCCCATAGAAACAGTTGGAAATTGCCAAAAATGCTGCATCAACCAAGGATGAGGGTAAGAGCTCAATCCATCGACTTCAACTTCTTGTCGAAAATGAGCAAGCTGTTCATCTGACAAACGACCTTCCAAATAAGCACGTGCATAAATGCCAGGTGCACAATGCCCTTGAATGTAAAGCAAATCGCCACCACCTGGTGTATTAGGACCTTTGAAAAAATAATTAAATCCTGTTTCATACAACGTTGATGCAGAAGCATACGAGGCAATATGTCCACCTAATTCAGGTGCATGTTTACCCGCTCTCAAAACCATTGCAACTGCATTCCAGCGAATTAAAGCACTAATTCGCTTCGCAATACCTTCATCGGGTGGCATTGGTTTTTCATCATGTCTTTTGATAGTATTTCTATAAGGCGTATGAATCGCACTCGGTAACAATACACCGGAGGCGTCTGCTGCACTCAAAAGCTGCTGAATTAAAAATCCTGCGCGCTCAGGACCGTGTGCTTTAATGACGGCCGCTAAGGCATCAACCCAGTCATTTGTTTCTGCTGGATCTGTATCTTCTTTTAATATTTCATTGACCATATTTTCTTTCCTTAAAACCACAATACATACCTTCTAACTGAGCACATGGCATTAGCAGCAGAATGGCGTAATTTGTAGATATTTACGAATCTTACCCCTACACTCACCCACACAAATGCGATAATCCGCGGGGCAATCACACGATGTTTTGCGGCATTGTAGAGGATCACGAAAAGATTGCAACTGAAGCGCTACGCGCTTTCCTTGAACAGCCTGCTCGTTTATATATGTTTTATAATCCTTAACCATCTTTGCATGTTCTTTTCTTTCACACCGCTTGCAACTATCCGTGCAACGACTTTCACAAGCTGTTTTTTTTATGCCACACTGATTAATACAAGCCCTTTGTGCTTGTGCTTGTTTTGCATCTTCTTTGGGTGAAAAAGAACAACCCAATAAAAAAGCAGATAACAAACAGGTTACTATTAATCCACAATAATACCTTTGGATTCCTTTTATTTTTGCTCGAATCATCCTAATCTTTCCGCATTTTATCTGAAAAAGACATGGGTGTTGGATACTTCAACACCACCACATAAGACGACACAATAAACGTCAAAATTGTTGTCGCTTGTATTAAATTAGATGCTACATCGGAAATCAAATTGGTCGTTAATGCAATACTTGCAACCAACAAAGAAAACTCACTGGCTTGTCCAAGCCGCATGCCTACTTCTTTTGATACCGCTTTTTTCTCACCCGCCTTCCATAACATAAAGTGAAAACATAATGGCTTAAACACAAGCATGAGTGTTGCTAAAATACAGGCTGGAATCAACACTTGTGCAGCATAACCAAAATTAAACGTCGCTCCAACTGCAAAAAAG
Source organism: Legionellaceae bacterium (assembly GCA_029210085.1). Lineage (GTDB taxonomy): Bacteria > Pseudomonadota > Gammaproteobacteria > Legionellales > Legionellaceae > JAALKW01. Next base: position 9,968 of record JARGPP010000018.1, read on the forward strand.
AACATCACCAAAAAGAAGTCTCTTAATGGCTTTAAACTCTCTGCAATAAAAAGAGAGATAGGACTCGACGCCAAAGCAACACCGGCAACAAAAGCCCCAATATCTTCGGATAACCCTAACTGTAAGGCTAACACAGACAAACCAAGGCACCAGCCAATCGACAATAAAAAAACATATTCTTGGGTTCTATCAAAGCGCGCTAAAAGCTTCACTAGCACATAACGCTCAATCGCAAAGGCAAAGAAAACAAGTGCAGGTAAAGTAATACAAACAGATACTAAATCATGCCAACTCAACCCTTCTGTACTCTGCGCACCATTAATTAAAATTAACACAACAATAGCAATAATATCTTGCATCAACAGCACACTAATCATCACTTCCCCTGTGTGCTGATGGTGTAAAATAGTGGTTGGCAAGAGCTTAAGCCCAATAATGGTGCTTGAAAACATCATTGAAGCACCGAGCACCAATGACTCTGTCACCGTCAGCCCAAACCACCGCCCAATTCCATAAGCAACAAGTGCAAACAATGACGAGCTTAACAAAGCAATCCAGGTTACTTTTTTCAACATGTGTAGAAGATTTTGAGGTTGCAGATGTAACCCTAATAAAAACAATAAAAATACAATGCCTACATCACCCACCTGGCGAACAGCCGTTAAATCGGTAATCAGCTTAAATCCCCAGGGCCCAAATGCAGCACCTAATAAAATATAAGCGACCAAAAGTGATTGCCTTGTATAAAGTACTACCGTTGAAAAAACTGCAGCACCCGCAAAAATAAGAAACATGGTATAAAAAACTGCCTCTTCATGCATACACCCAAACCCTCCTAATGTCCTACTTTAAAAATAAATCGTTTACCCATCCATGAGATCAGGATAGTCGCTTAATACTGAATCTGCACCCCACGCAAAATAGCGAGATGCCTTTTTTTTTGAGTTCACCGTATATACGCCTACTTTATAACCGGCTTTTTTAATCACTTTAATACGCTTGCGCGTGACCGTATATTGATTTAAATGCACTGAAAAGGCATTAACTTCTTGGGCAAAATCTAACCCAGTTTTGGGCCACTTATGAAATAATACACCGAGCGGCAAGTTGGGCAACAAAGACGTACACAAACGAAGCGCTTCTTTATCAAAACAAGAAACCAAAGGTAATGGCATGGTAGAAGACCAATACCGATTAAGACAAGATAATACAGCCATTGTCGTGACTTCAACGAATCCTGGCAAAGGTTTAATTTCAATATTAGCTTGAATTTGATACTTTAATAACCATCCTAGTACATCTGATAATTGAGGAATTTTTTCCCCCCGAAATCGTTCTGAAAACCATGCGCCAGCATCCAGACTTAAAATATATTCACTGGATGCGGCACCAAACTCACCCGACCCATTGGTTGTTCTTTCAAATGTTTTATCATGAAATACAAATAATTCGCCATCTGCAGACATCATGACATCAAATTCAATGGCACGCGCACCTAATTCAAGCGCTTTATCAAAAGCAGCGATGGTATTTTCTGGTGCATAAGGCGAGGCACCGCGATGTACAATTAAAGGCTCTAGGTTTATCATCGCGCAAAGCCTCTATCTATCATTATATGGCAATTAGCATATCGTATTCTTCTCAAATACGCTACTCTGAATTACCCTTTCTTTGGGTGTATCATGCATATTCAACTCACACATAACATACCTTAAAAAACTTTAGGGGTTGTTGACAATTCATCTCCTCGCCTACCCGCTTCTAAAGTGATCATCTTATCGATGATCCTCTGTCGTAATTGACTGATCTGAGTAACTATCAACCCGGCTTTAATTTTTGATTGCTCTGGGCATAAATCAATTACAGCCTGAATCAGTAATTCATAATCCAAACGACTATCAAGACTTTGAAATGAATGGACATATGCTGTCTGTGTTTTTTTAGATAATTCTTCAAAGTTTTCACTGATTTTAGATACATTGAGAACCGCTGCAAAAAACGTTCGAAATTTAATTTCCCCCTGACTTTCGCCTACAAAACGATAATTTTGAAATAAATCAGTGTTCACTGCTCTTAATGCCTTAAATAGTGATGATATTTCAGCTTGAAACATATTTGTTTAATCCTCCTAAATCTTCATAAATGAATCATGGGCGCAAAACTGATTTAGCTCATCATTTAAAATCAAGACATAACTTATGCCGTTAATCAACGTTGTTTTTGTTTGCTTTCTTATCTACACAACAAGCGAATTTACCAGCTCTAAATCTACAGGCTCTAACACTTTGACTTGATGATTAATTGATTCAAAAACCGCTTTACGACTTAAAGTAGCCCTTGCACTCAGCGTTGCCGTAAGGTTAGACAAAATTGTTTCGACATCATCATGATGATTCTTTAAATAATAAAAAACTTGCTTTGGAATCTGACGTCCTGACAAATCAGTATGAATCACTAAATCTGGGTTTAAAGATGCAATATGACTTAAAATAGCTTTTGCAGAAGCTTCTTCACGGCTTGCAACCATACAAGAAACAATATTAGAGGCATATAAATATACAGATTGATACTCACAAAAAGTAACTAACCTAGACAGCACTTGGAATGTTTTTTTATCAGCCCAATTCTGAGGAATAATAGATGCATGCAGTACAATACGTTTGACTTTATCAAAACCATATATTCGACATAAAGTTGCAAGATAACCGGTTTCAGGATCCATAGAGTCCATACAATCGGAACAATCACATGTCATGGGGGACACTTTTTTCATGATACCTTTTGCACTGGATGATTTTTCCATGACCGCTTGTAAACGTCTCCAAAAAAGAATGACATGTTGACTATTGTCAATTAAAAATATTTTGGGACAATCACTTCCGAGTTGACATGCAATTTCAAGTGTTCTCAAACCTGATGTGCCAATGAGCGCTACCCTATCCGTAGATAAATGCCGTCTTTTCAGATTAATTTTAGGATCATTTCCCTGAATGCGGAGCAAGTAATCTGTGCAGGATGTAATGGGTTGATAAGGTAATTGATAATCTCGCTTAGCAAAAAATCGTCTCATAGAGGCTTGTATTTTTTTTGCAGAAAGCTCTTCTGTTTTTTCTGTTGACATAACACTTTTTAAACCGGCATATTTGACCTTAATTTTACCATGCGCGCCTTAATAAAAACATAATAATATAGGCCACATACGATATTTTACTTTTCAAACAAAAATTTTGGCCGTTCATTATACCTATCTCACATAGCATACTTTTACCAATAACCGCCCAAAAAAACACACTGTTGTTTTTTATTAAGTCACTCGATTGATTTCAATCTCAAATCCGTCTATAACATCACTTTCATTTTTTCTCTTTAAGCTTTTATGAATCAAAATGTAAACAACCCCATTGACGATACCAACTTCTTAGATTATGCCGCCGCACACGGCTTTGGCAAGTTACATATTGAAGTAGACCCTAAAACGGGTATGCGTGCCATTATTGCAATCCATAGCACAAAACTTGGACCGGCTCTTGGCGGTTGCCGATTTATTGAATATCCCAACTCAAACACAGCGCTTTACGATGCGATGCGTCTTGCACGTGGTATGAGCTATAAAGCAGCATCTGTGGGTTTACCTCTCGGTGGTGGAAAAGCCGTTATTATACAACCTAAGACTTCATACGATCGTACAGCTTATCTTAAAAACTTTGGTCGGTTTGTTGATTCATTGAATGGTCGCTATATCACCGCTATGGATAGTGGTACTGAAATTAAAGATATGGATATCATTCGAGAAAACACGCCTTATGTTGCAACTTGCTCACGTCTAGAAGGTGATCCTGCACCTTTTACGGTGCAAGGTGTACTACGAGGCATTCAAGCAGCCTGTGCTTTTAAATGGGATAACCCAGAACTAAAAGGCTTACACATTGCGATTCAAGGGCTTGGCCACGTGGGCTACTCACTTGCTGAAAAACTCCATGCAATGGGTGTAAAACTCACTGTTGCTGATGTTAATTCAGAAGCGGTTGCACGAGCAGAAAAATATCTAAATGCAAGCTCTGTGCCCACTGAAAGCATTCATGCTGTCGATTGTGATTTATTTGCCCCTTGTGCATTAGGAGGTATTTTAGATGATGATAGTATTAAGAATTTAAAGGCAACGGTTGTTGCAGGTGCCGCTAATAACCAACTTGCACACACTTATCACGGAAAAATATTACATGAGCGGGGTATTTTGTATGCGCCCGATTATGTCATTAATGCAGGCGGTCTGATTTTTGCTGCCGATAATTATTTAAAAAACGCAACCAAACCACTGACCGAGCAACTTAATCATATCTATACCTCACTCACCGAAATTTTTGACCGTGCAACCCGTGAAAATATCCCGACCAGCACAATTGCAGACACCATTGCGCAAGAAAAGCTTGAGGCTATTTAATGATGAAACATTTGAATATGACCGAGCCACTCTATCAATATATATTAGATACTTCTTTACGCGAGCACCCTGTGCTGCAAGCACTTCGAGAGAAAACAGCCGCGCTACCACTCGCCGTCATGCAGGTTTCGCCTGAACAAGCACAGTTCATGCAACTTTTACTGCGTATGCTCCATGCAAAAAAAGTATTAGAACTTGGAACCTTTACAGGCTATAGCGCTCTTGCCATGGCACTCGCCTTACCCGATGACGGACAACTTATCACCTGTGATATTAATACGGAATGGACTGATAAAGCGGAACCTTTTTGGAAAGAAGCAAAACAAGCGCATAAAATCAGTTTAAAGTTAGGTCATGCGCTCGATACCTTACATGAACTCATTGACCAGAACCATGAGGCGTCCTTTGATTTTATCTTTATCGACGCGGACAAAACCAATTATGTCGAATATTATGAACTTGCACTCCAACTGATTAGTCCTAATGGACTGATTGCAATTGATAACATGCTTTGGAGGGGTGACGTCATCAATCCAGACAATACACGCGCTCAAACACGTGAGATTCGTAAACTGAATACTCATATCAAAAACGATGCACGTGTTGACGTGAGTTTATTACCCATTGCTGACGGCCTTTTTTTAGTGAGAAAAATAGAACCTTAGAAAATTAAAATCAATAACAAGGAGTATGTTATGTCTAACCACCCATCAAAAGAAAACCCTTGTGGCCTTGACGGCTTTGCATTTCTTGAGTTTTCAGGGCCAGATGCACGCTTTATTGAGACCCTCTTTGAAAAACAAGGTTTTACCAAACACGCAACTCATCAAACCAAACCGATTACTTGGTACCAACAAAATAATATCCAGTTTATTCTGAATGCAATGCCAAATACAAATGCCGCTCAGCATGCCAGTGTGCATGGTGCCGGTGCGTGCGCTATGGGGTTTCGTGTACATGATGCAAAACAAGCTTTTGATCACGCAATAAAAAACGGAGCAACCGCTTTTAACGATACTCATGACGCAAACTACGGCTTACTGGCTATTGAAGCTATTGGTGGCAGTGTGATTTATTTTGTTGATGAAGCACTCTCACCCTTTTCAAATGAATGGCATTTTGCTGAAAAAACAACGCAAACACCCTCACAGGGCCTAATAGATATTGATCATCTTACACATAATGTTCAGCGTGGTAATATGGATATTTGGGCAGATTTTTATAACCGTATTTTTGGATTTAAAGAAATCCGATTTTTTGATATCAAAGGTCAAGTTACAGGCCTGATTAGTCGTGCACTTGGAAGCCCTTGTGGAAAAATTAAAATTCCACTGAATGAATCTACTGAAGATCAATCACAAATTGAAGAGTTCATTCGAGATTATCACGGAGAAGGCATTCAACATATTGCACTCAGCACAGAGGATATTTATCAAACCGTGCATGGTTTACGTGAAACTGGGCTCAACTTTTTAGATGTACCTGATACCTACTATGAGGGCATTCAAGCTCGTGTTCCTTGGCATCAAGAGCCACTCACTCAGTTGCACGAAGAAAAAATTCTTCTAGATGGTACTCCAACTCCTGAAGGGGGCTTATTGCTTCAAATTTTCACAGAAAATCTTTTTGGTCCTGTTTTTTTTGAAATCATTCAACGTAAAGGAAATGATGGTTTTGGTGAAGGTAACTTTCAGGCATTATTTGAAGCTATTGAACGCGACCAAATTAAACGGGGTACCTTAAAAATTGCTCCTTCTGAATCTTCTAAAATGGCGTCTTAATTATGAAATTTGCAACTTTAAAATCAAAATCATCTAGAGATGGGCGTTTGTATATCGTCAGCCGTGATTTATCACGTGCTGTCGATGCCAGTACTATTGCAAGCACACTGCAAGAAGCACTCGAGCGCTGGCATGAAGTTTTTGATGCTCTCGAAACACTTTCATCAGCGCTTAATGCGGGTAAACTTCAAACAGAGTCCATCGCATTTGACCCAACACAATGCGCTTCTCCCCTACCACGCGCCTATCAATGGGCGGATGGCAGCGCTTATGTCAATCATGTTGAATTAGTACGAAAAGCGCGTAACGCTGAAATGCCTGCTAATTTTTGGACCGATCCATTATTATATCAAGGAGGTTCAGATACGTTTCTTGGACCATGTGATCCAATACCAGTCGCTGACGAAGCTTATGGTATTGATTTTGAAGCTGAAATTGCTGTCATTACCGATGATGTGCCCATGGGCATTCAATCAAAAGATGCAAGCCCTCACATTCGACTGCTCATGCTGGTTAATGACGTATCATTGCGTAATCTGATTCCTGCTGAAATTGCAAAAAGTTTCGGCTTTTTTCAATCTAAACCTTCAAGTGCTTTTTCACCGGTTGCAATTACCCCTGATGAACTCGGAGATAACTTTGATGGGGCACGTGTGCATCTACCTCTCTATAGTTATTTAAATAACGACCTGTTTGGCAAGCCTAATGCCGGCGTTGATATGACCTTTTCATTTCCTGATTTGATTGCACACACAGCGAAAACACGACGACTCAGTGCAGGCACCATCATTGGCTCAGGAACTGTTTCTAATACAGACCGAAGTCAAGGCTCTTCTTGTATTGCAGAAAAACGTATGCTTGAAATCATTGCAGATGGCAAACCCAAACAAGCATTTATGCGCTTTGGCGATACGGTACGGATTGAAATGATAGATAAAACGGGCGCAAACCTATTTGGTAGCATTCATCAAACTGTCACTCAATATCGTCCGGATGAATAAAGCATGAAGCTATATGATTATTACCGTTCAACTGCAAGTTATCGCGTGCGTATCATGCTCAACTTAAAGCAAGTCGCTTTTGAATGTATTCCCATACATTTAGTCCGTGATGGTGGTGAACAACACCTACCTGCTTACCGTGCACTGAACCCTCAGGGTTTAGTGCCAACACTCGTTGATGACAATGCTGAGCATGCGCCACTGACTCAATCACTTGCCATTATGGAGTACTTAGAAGAACGTTACCCAGCCCCTCCTCTTTTACCGAAAGAAATTCATACACGTGCAGAAGTGCGAAGCTTAGCACTCTTAGTAGCTTGCGACATGCACCCCATGAATAATTTACGCGTACTACAACAGCTCAAAAAACAATTCGATGCCACAGAAGACGATATTACAGTTTGGTATCATCATTGGCTAAAAGCAGGGTTTGATGCCTTTGAAGCAAAATTAAAACAAGCGCCAGAAAGGCACTCCAAGTTTTGTCATGGCCATCAACTCAGTTTCGCCGATATTTGTTTGGTACCTCAAGTTTTCAATGCAAAGCGTTTTGATTTTTCACTTGAACCTTACCCGCTGATTCAAACGATTGAAACACACTGCTTAACACTAGATGCTTTTCAAAAGGCAGCGCCTGAAGCCGAAAATAACTGATTTTTTCCATCAAAAAAAACTAAAAAAATCTACTGTAGATAACAACCCGTAACGTTGTGTTATCTACAGCGACAGAAGCATCAAAGGAGTATGCTGCGTCCTAAGATAAAACCCCCATAGGCAATGCACCCGCATCCATCATGAACAAATAAAAACCCCGGGCCATCATAAATATACCGAGAACAAACATAAACGTGCAAGCCACATAATGCTTTCTACCGGTCCATATTCCTTTCAACATATTTAACATACGTACTGGAGCTGCAAGCCATAAAACACTTTTAATCACAAAAACCCAACAAATCACCGTCACAATTACACGCGGTTGAAAAACCCAAATATTATGCAAAACCACTAAAAATAACGAAACAAACAAAGAAACCGAAGCAACCATCATCACACCCAGCCCTGGCGCCTTTAATTGCGTGATCATCTCTTTGTAATAATCAGCTCGACTTATCATAGCAATAGACACAATCACAAAGTAAAGACCAAATACTTGTGAAAACAAAAAGGACTGAAAGTGCGAACCAATCATGCTTTTCTCCCAAACGTAAACGGTTTCTCCTTTAATTTAATAGCTGAGTTTAAGTCAAATTGCAATTTTTAATGCTGCTATCATGCACTATCTCTTTAATGTGTATTTTTTCTGGTATATCATCGGAATCTGTTTTTAATCATCAGTTCAGTGGACATTATCATGCCAGAAGTTAACTCAGTTAAAACTTGCCTCAGTGGAAAAATTAAAACAGGAACGCCTGTTACTATCCAGGGCTGGGTTAAAACACGGCGCGACTCTAAAGCTGGACTTTCTTTCATTAGCTTGCACGATGGCTCTTGCTTTCATCCAATACAAATTGTGGCACCCAATACACTCCCTAACTACCCAAAAACCATCCAAAAACTAACTGCTGGCTGCTCAATTTCAGCAACAGGACAACTGGTCGAGTCTGCAGGTAAAGGCCAAGCTTTCGAAGTGCAAGCAGAGCACATTGAGGTCATGGGTTGGGTTGAAAACCCTGAGACTTATCCTATCCAAGCAAAACGCCATACCCTTGAGTTTCTACGCGAAGTCGCTCATCTTCGCCCTCGAACCAATACCATCAGTGCAATCACTCGTATTCGCCATGGTATCTCTCAAGCCATTCATCGTTTTCTGCATAACGAAGGGTATTACTGGATTCACACCCCAATTATTACCAGCAATGACTGCGAAGGGGCTGGTGAATTATTTCGAGTCAGTACACTTGATGTCGTGAACCCACCTAAGACACCAGATAACAAACCCGATTTCTCACGTGATTTTTTTGAGCAAGAAACCTTCCTAACGGTCTCAGGCCAGTTAAATGTTGAAGCCTACTGCTTGGCCATGTCTAAGGTATATACTTTTGGACCAACTTTTCGGGCTGAAAACTCCAATACCAGTCGTCATTTAGCTGAGTTTTGGATGGTTGAGCCTGAACTTGCTTTTGGAACACTTGATGATATTTGTAAGCTATCTCAAAAATTCTTGCGCTTTGTTTGTGAAACCATTCTCAACGAATATCCAGATGACTTAGCTTTTTTTAACCAGTTTATTGATAAAACGTGTCTTGCCCGACTTGAGGCCTTGGTTCAATCTGACTTTGAAACCTTAAGTTATACAGATGCCATTCAGTTACTCGAGAAGGCAAAACAGCCTTTTGAATATCCGGTAAGATATGGTCTTGACTTACAATCTGAGCACGAACGTTACCTCACTGAAAGTCACTTTAAAAAACCTGTCATTCTTACCGACTACCCTAAAGATATTAAAAGTTTTTATATGCGGTTAAATGATGATAACCAAACGGTTGCAGCAATGGATGTGCTCGTACCTGGCATTGGTGAAATCATAGGTGGAAGTCAAAGAGAAGAACGCTTGGATGTGCTTGAAGCGCGAATGGAAGCATCCGGTTTAAATACATCGACATACCAATGGTACCTGGATTTGCGTCGTTATGGGACTGTTCCTCACTCAGGTTTTGGACTGGGTTTAGAGCGTTTGGTGAGCTATGTCACTGGGGTCTCAAACGTTCGAGATGTCATTGCATTTCCAAGAACGCCAGGACATGCAAAGTATTAAAAAACCCTCAACCCTAATATATCGTTTCAGTGATTTTGTCCTATTTTATCGAGGTGTGCTAACCTCCCGCGTTCTCAAGACGCATAGGAAGGTAAGCACATTTTTGTTGTTGCAAGACATAATCACTGAAACGATGTATACCCGTGATCTTTGAAAATGCTTGATTTTTCATGTTGAGAGGATCATGCTTCGCAGCATGAAAAGAATACACATAACAGAAGAAGAAAAAGCAGAGCTTGAAGCTCGCCATAGAGACAGTTCAGATGGTAAAGAACGC
>JARGPP010000012.1 GCA_029210085.1 Legionellaceae bacterium
TCAGGGCAAACGCATGAGTGATCAAAAAATAGCACCCATCACTTTCTGAGCATACTCAGCTTGAAGCGTCGCTTTGAATCGTTTAGCTTTCACGCCTTTTTTACAGGTTTTTTCCTTACGTAAAGCATTCATGGCCACGTGTCTAAATACCCCAAAATTTTCAGGGGCATTATCACGCCTTACTCTAGATTCATCCTCTCTAAAAGAAACATCAAGCACCCAATGTAGCTGGTTTTCAATCGCCCAATGCTTTCTAACGGCATTAGCAAAAACTTTCGCATCCGCTGTTAACGAGCTGATAAAATAGCGTATTTCAGATGTGGTTTTCCCATCAATATATCGCTCAGATTCAACCATTCCTATAGTACATAATGACGACCAACGACCTGATTCACTGATACTACCTAACATGTCGCTAATCCAATAGCGGCGCTGTTCTACACGACCATGACCTTTATGAGCCTCTTCAAAAAAATCATATTGAACGTTTCGAAAATCATACGTGCGTGCTGTCTGAAAAAAATCGATTATTTCTTCATGAAGTTGCTTTTGATTGCCTTTCACAGCCAAGACATAATTGGCTTCTTTGGCAACGATTTTTTCTACAATTGTCTCTTGGCATCCCATGGCGTCTATCGTCACAATACAACCCTTTACGTCCAGCAAATCAAGCAGGGCTGGAATGGCTGTGATTTCGTTTGATTTAGCCGCGGTTTTTCTTTGACCCAGAACAACACCGTTTTCAGCAGCAAAGGCACTCACCATATGAATAGCTGCTTTACGTTTTTTCTTGTCGAAGGAATGCCTTAATGTTTTTCCATCAATCGCTACAATCCTGCCATCCGTTGCTCCCTCTACAGCGCTCATCCAGTTGATAAAGCAGTGCTGTAATTCCTCTGGGCAGAGCTGTGAGACAATCCTAGCAATCGTATCATCAACGGGAATCCCATTTTTTAACAAACCACGTTCTTGCAGCCAGCTCAGCCGAGCGCGTCCTACTGTTTCTATGTCTTGCCAACCCTCAGCACCACAAATAACTCCAAAAACACACAATACGAGAATATCAATCAACTCATGATCAATTTTACTTTCTTGACGTGGGTCTCTGATGACTGAAAAACAATCGACTAATGATGTTGTGTCCATCTTAAATTGCTCCTTTTATTACAAAGAAGGTATAAGATCACATTCTTGGATTAATTTAAAGTCACACGTGATCTCGCCCTGTTTTGTTTATTGTAAATCAAATGCATTATATTTATTATTGTGATAATAAAAAGTGTTGATATGAAAATTTATTGTCAAAGTATAATTTAGCTCTGGCTTTCTTAATCGAGTTCTTGTCTAATAGTTGAAGATTTTTTAGAGTTGAACCGGATTGAGCTTTTTAAGTTGAATGTACTGTTTGGTTTTTTAGCGTTCTTAAAAATAGAAAAATGGATGTATGTTTATGGTAACGATTATTGATTATAAATTAGGCAATATAGGGGCTATTAAAAATATTTATAATCGGTTAAATATTCCAGTAACCGTTGCATCAAATCCTGATGAACTACTTGATGCTAAAAAGTTAATTTTACCAGGAGTTGGAGCATTTGATCGAGCAATGACTTGTTTGGATGACTCTGGATTTCGTGAGTATTTAGATAAGCTTGTGTTGGTTGAAAAAGTGCCTGTTTTAGGGATTTGTGTAGGTATGCAGATGATGGCAAAAAAGAGCACTGAAGGGACTAAGTCAGGGCTAGGTTGGATTGATGCAAATGTCAAAAAATTTGATAAAAAAATTATGAATTCGCTTCAAGGAAAATGTTTGCCTCATATGGGATGGAATGTGGTTCAGTCTTGTCCTGAAGTTGGAGGCGAGATATTTTCTAATATAGCATCAAATGCTAGATTTTATTTTTTACATTCGTATTATTTCTCACCTAACCATGAAGAAGATATCTGTGCCACGACGTATTATGGAGAATCATTTGTATCGGCTGTTCAAAAAGATAATATCTTTGGTGTTCAGTTTCATCCAGAAAAGAGTCATCAAGCGGGCATCCAATTACTTAAAAACTTTTCAGAGTTATAATTATGCTTCGACCTAGATTAATTCCATGTTTATTGATTAAAAATAATGGACTTGTAAAAACAGTAAATTTTGATTCGCCTAAATATGTGGGTGATCCAATTAATGCGGTTAAAATTTTTAACGAAAAAGAAGTGGATGAGTTAATTGTTCTGGATATAGATGCTTCTGCTTTGAATCGAGAACCCAATTATAATTTAATTAAAGAACTTGCTGAAGAGTGTCGGATGCCACTTTGTTATGGGGGAGGTGTCAAAACTGTGGAGCAAGCTGAACGTATTTTAAATTTAGGTGTTGAAAAAGTTGCATTTAGTGCTGCTGCGATTGCTGATCCAACGCTTATTAAGCGCGTATCTGAGCGTGTTGGAAGTCAGAGTGTTGTCGTTGTTGTTGATATAAAGTGTACAGGTTTATGGAAAAAAAACTATTCACTTACTACGCATAATGCGGGGAAAGAAGTTGATGTTGATCCTTTTGTTTTTGTTAAGCAAATTGAAGAACTAGGTGCGGGCGAACTCGTGATTAACTCTGTTGATCGAGATGGGGCAATGTCCGGATATGATTTGCCCTTAATTGAAAAGTTTAGAGAGATACTCGAAATTCCTATGACGGTGCTTGGTGGAGCTGGTTCTCTTGATGATATTAGAAAAGTTATTGATAAAGTGGGGGTTATTGGTATTGCTGTAGGTAGTTTGTTTGTGTTTAAAGGGCGATATCGAGCGGTATTAATTAATTATCCGGGGCTTCTTGAGAAGAATAAGCTGTTAACGTGTGATACTTGATAAAAAGGATTTAGAGAATGAGTGGATTAAGTAAGGATTATCAGGTCTGTAACAATTGTGTGATGGATACAACAGATGATGATATTTCTTTTGATGAAAATGGAATATGTGACCACTGCAACGATTTTTATAACTTGGTTTTACCGCATTGGCATACGGATGATCGAGGTTGGCAGAAATTAGAGCCAATGTTAGATAAAATAAAAAAAGAGGGTCGTGGTAAAGATTTTGATTGTATTCTGGGCTTAAGTGGAGGGGTAGATAGTTCTTATTTGGCACATAAAGCAAAGGAATTTGGCTTAAGGCCGTTATTTTTTCATGTTGATGGTGGATGGAATTCACAAGTTGCGGTTAATAATATTCAGGTTTTAGTGGATAAGCTCGGATGCGATTTGTATACGGAGGTGATTAATTGGGAAGAAATGAAAGATTTCCAGTTATCCTATTTTAAGTCAGGATTATCAAGTATAGATATACCTCAGGACCATGCTTTTATTGCAACGCTCTATAACTTTGCGAGTAAGTATAAGATTAAACATATTTTAAATGGTGGGAATTATTCTACAGAATGCGTTTGTTACCCGATGAGTTGGTTGTATTATGGTACTGATATGGCGCAGATTAGGGATATTCGGAAAAAGTTTGGAACTATTCCTATGGATACCTACCCATTTAGTGGAATATTAAAGCATAAAGTGTATCTTCGCTATGTTAAAAAAGTCCAGGTGCTAAAGCCATTGAATTATATCCCTTATGTTAAGTCGAATGCTGTTGATTTATTGCAAGCTGAATATGGGTGGCAACCTTATCGACAGAAACATTTTGAATCGAGATTTACAAAATTTTATGAAGGATATTGGCTATTTAAAAAATTTGGATATGATACAAGGAAAGTTCAGTTTTCCAGCTTGATTTTAACAAAGCAGATGACAAGGGATGATGCTTTAGAAGCGCTTTCGAAGCCCGCAATGAGTGATGATGAAATTAGAGACGATTTCGAATACATTGCAAAGAAATTAAGCATATCTGTTGATGAATTGCAGGCTTATTTAGATGCACCCAATAAGACTTACAAAGATTATCGAAATCAAGAGCGAATGTTCATGGTTGGTGCAAAAATAATGCAGATATTGAGGTTGGAGCGAACAGTACGTCGTTAAATTTAATATGTTGGGCTTATTTCATGCTTTTAGTGCATGTAATTTTTTAGGGATATTAAGGTTTATTATGGATAAAAAAACATATCTAATTACAGGTGGAACCGGGTCGTTTGGACATAAAATTTCAGATCATTTATTGGCTCAGGATGTAGCAAAAGAGATTAGAATTTTTAGCCGAGATGAGGCTAAACAAGATTTGATGCGGACAAGCTATCAAAATGATGAGCGAGTGAAATTTTATATCGGTGATGTGCGTAATGCAATCGGTGTGCGTGAAGCCATGCATGGTGTTGATTATGTTTTTCATGCTGCAGCATTAAAGCAAGTGCCTTCATGTGAATTTTTCCCGATGGAAGCATTAAAAACGAATGTTGAAGGAAGTGAAAATGTGATTCGCGCAGCTGTTGCTGAGGGCGTGAAACATTTAGTTTGTTTAAGTACTGATAAAGCAGTTTATCCGATAAATGCAATGGGGATGAGTAAAGCCTTGATGGAGAAAGTTGCTCAGGCTTATGCTCGAAAAACCTCAGGTGAAGAAACGATTATTTCGTGTGTACGCTATGGGAACGTGATGTGTTCGCGTGGTTCCGTTATTCCTCGCTTTATTCAGCAAATTAAAACAGGACAAGCAATTACGATTACGGAACCTTCTATGACCCGTTTTATGATGGCATTATCAGAAGCTGTTGATTTGGTCGAGTATGCATTTAACAATGCAAGACAAGGCGATCTTTTTGTTAAGAAAGCACCTGCGTGTACTATTCTTGAGTTGGCTCATGTTTTGAAAGAAATGTTTAATTCGAGTGTAGAGATAAACAATATTGGTGTTCGTCACGGGGAAAAACTTTTTGAAACGCTTGCCTCTAAAGAGGAGCTAGTTAGTGCTGAAGATATGGGGGATTACTTTAGAGTTCAACTTGATAATCGTGATTTAAATTATAAAAGTTATTTTTCTGAGGGAAGTCGTGAAGTATCAGAAATAGAAGATTATCATTCACATAACACTTATCGGCTTGAGCCTCATCAAATTAAACAAATGTTATTAGAATTGCCTGAAGTACAAAAGGAATTATAAAGATGGAAAAAAAAACAGTATTAGTTACTGGAGCAAATGGATTTGTAGCGAAGAACTTAATTGTTCATCTTAACCGTATGTCTAATATAGAGGTCATTAAGTTTTCTAGAGAAGATAGTATTATTTCTCTTAAAAAAAAGGTGGGAGAAGTTGATTTTATTTTTCATTTGGCTGCTGCAAATCGACCTAAATTGGAAGAAGCGTTTAGAGTAGAAAACTTTGAATTAACCCAAGTCTTATGCGAAGCATTAGTGTCTGCTGGAAGAAAGGTGCCCATTTTCTTTTCTTCTTCAACGCAAGCGGAGCAGGATAATGCATATGGAGTGAGTAAACGTATGGCGGAAGAGGCCATTGAAGCTTATTCAGCCTCTGTAGGTGTGGCATGTTATATCTATCGGTTACCTAATTTATTTGGTAAGTGGTGTAAGCCAAACTATAACTCGGCAATAGCAACTTTTTGTCATAATATTACGAGAGACTTACCCATAACAGTTGACGATAGATCGAAAAAACTGTCGTTATTATACATTGATGATTTGGTGGATGCTTGTATACAGTTATTGACTGAAATGCCTGCATCAAATGATAAACCAAGTTTAGATAATGATGTGCATGAAATTAGTTTAGGTGCACTTTCAGATATGTTACATGCATTTAGGGATAGTCGTGAAACTTTGATTACAGAACAAGTTGGAAGTGGCTTGACCCGTAAGCTTTATTCAACTTACGTGAGTTATTTACCCGTTGAAAAATTCAATTATTATTTGCAAACACATGCAGACCCACGAGGTCGCTTTGTGGAAATGTTAAAAACAAAAGATTCGGGACAATTTTCTTTTTTTACGGCAGGCCCAGGAATTACACGTGGAGGACACTATCATCATACTAAAACAGAAAAATTTTTAGTGGTGAAAGGTGAGGCTTGTTTTCGATTTAAGCAGATCGTAACAAATGAGGTTTTTGAAATTTATACCTCTGGCGAAACACCGCAAGTTGTTGAAACGGTTCCTGGCTGGAGTCATGACATAACGAATGTGGGAACAGAAGAATTTATTGTGATGCTTTGGGCAAATGAAATCTTTGATAAAGATAAACCCGATACATTTTCAGATGTTTTTCCCGAATATCAAAAAGCACCAGTGATTAAAGAAAGCTCATCATCTTAGGAATCGTATGAAGAAGTTAAAAGTAATGACTGTGCTCGGAACAAGGCCTGAAATTATTCGTCTTTCACGTGTTATTTCGGCTTTGGATGCAGTAACAGACCATTGTATCGTGCATACTGGGCAAAATTATGACTATCATTTGAATGGTGTTTTTTTTGAGGAGTTAGGTGTTAGAGAGCCAGATCATTATTTAGAGATTGATACGTCTACATTAGGTAGAAGTTTGGCTGATATTATTTTAAAAACCGAGCAAGTATTATTAGACGAAAAACCAGATGCAATGTTAGTTTTAGGTGATACAAATAGCGCGACAGCTGTGATGATTGCGAAAAGAATGAAAATTCCAACTTATCATATGGAAGCGGGGAATCGTAGTTTTGATGCTAATGTTCCTGAAGAGATTAATCGAAAGCTTGTTGACCATTTGGCTGATTTTAATTTGGTTTATACAGAGCATGCCAGACGACACTTGCTGAGCGAAGGTTTACCTCATCGATTTGTTTATTTAACAGGCTCTCCGATGAGAGAAGTTTTAGAGCATGCCATGCCAAAAATTAATGCATCAACGGTGTTGGAGCGCTTGCAATTAACCGCTAAAAAGTATTTTATTGTCAGTTGTCATCGTGAGGAAAATGTTGATAGTCGTGAAAATTTAATAATGATTGTCAATGCATTTAAAGCTTTGTATCAGGCATATAATATGCCATTGATTATTTCAACGCATCCAAGAACGAAAAATAGGCTGGAAAAATTAGGCTTGATTGGTACATTAGAAGGGATTCAATTCTTAGAGCCGTTTGGGTTCCTAGATTACAATAAGCTTCAAATGGAATCTTTTTGTGCTATATCGGATAGTGGCACGATTAGTGAAGAAGCTTCAATACTTGATTTTCCTGCTGTTACATTGCGTCGTTCTATGGAAAGACCGGAGGCATTAGACACGGGCGTTATGGCATTAACAGGGTTTGATGAGGACACACTGATTCAGAATGTGCATATAGCGACACAATCACGTGTTGTCTTCTCAGATATGCCTAAAGAAATTCCTGAAGCATATACCGTTAGGAATACATCTGAACGCGTGGTACGGTTAATTACGGGAACTGCTAAGTTGACTCAGCATTGGCGAAACATGGACTTGTTTAGTAGGTATGATTGGAATGATTAAAAAAAGAATGGATGTTGCTATTATTAATCGTTTGTTTTGGCCTGAAGGGCAAGTCATTGGTGAAGCCTTACTCCAATTATCTGAGAAACTATCTGAATGTTATTCAGTGTGTGTGATTACACAATCTGAGCAAGGTAACTTGAGTGCCCAATTACGTACTTTGAAGCGAGGAAAGCGAGTTAAATTTAATGATTGTAAAATCCGCTCTTCATCGGCTTCATCTTTGTTGCTTAAAGGGCTGGATTTTTTGAATTTTACAGCATGGACCATTGTTCAGTTGTTAATTAACAGGCCAAAAAAAATCTATGTTGCGACAAATCCACCTATAATTATTCCTGTGGTTGTTTTTTTATATTGTAAATTGTTTAAAGCAACCTATTGTTATCATTTGCAGGATATACATCCGGAAATTACAAATACTGTACTGACTCTTCCGCGAGTGGTTTTTAAATTCTTGAGGTTTTTAGATGTTGCTGTAATTAAAAAAGCTACAAGTATTGTAACTATTAATACTCATATGAGTCGCTTTATTAGCGAGAGGTCGAAGACTAAGTTGCCTATTTTCTTGGTAAATAATCCCTCCTTTCAAATACGAGAGAGAACTGAAGTTGAAAAAATAAAAGGAATTGTTTTTTGTGGCAATTTAGGTTCGTTACAATTGATTCCATTGATTATTGAATCAATTGAGATGTATTTGCGTGAAGAAGGACAGTTAAAATTTTGTTTTGTTGGAGGCGGCACTTATCAAAAGGAGGTGGCTAAGTTAGCACAGAAATTTGATGCTGTTGAGTACTTAGGAGTTGTATCTGCAGAAGACGCTGAAGCAATTGTGAGTCAATATCAGTGGGCGTTACTTCCTATTCAAAGTGGTATTAGTAATTATGCATTTCCAAGTAAATCTTCTTCTTATGTGATGGCAGGTTGTTCTATTTTAGGTATATGTGATACAGATAGCAGTCTTCATCAGTGGGTGAAGGAGTATAATTTAGGTCATGTTTGTGCTCCTGAGATATCAGAAGTGGTGAATGCTTTTTATTCAATTGAACATAGTAAAGTGATGCATAAAAATGACCAATCGTTTAAATTGTTAGATGAGTTAAATATTAGCTCTTTTGTTAGTTCACTCTCTAAAGTGATTAAAGATATTTGATGTGATTAAATTATGTTTTGGGTCGGAATTTTTTAGGTAAAGAAATGTGATTAAAAACAACAAAAATAGTTTATAGCTTGGTGATAGAGCTGGGCGTTTTTTCATAAGAAATGTTGGTTTTTAGGGAGAAAAAGAAAATGATTTATAAGCAATATACTAAGCCTTGTCTTGATTTCTTAAGTTCTTTTTTTCTTTTTCTGTTGCTGTCACCACTTTTGGTGTGTCTTGCTTTGTGCGTTCGTTTGATGCTTGGCGCTCCTGTATTTTTTAGGCAAGAACGTGGGGGCAAAAATGGCTCCCATTTTAAAATTATTAAGTTTCGTACAATGGTTGATTTATATGATGAAAAAGGTTGTCTATTACCTGATGAAAAACGTTTAACCCGTTTTGGAAGTTTTTTAAGAAAAACCAGTCTTGATGAAATACCTGCATTGTTTAACGTGATTCGGGGGGAAATGAGCTTAGTTGGACCACGGCCATTGCTTGTGGAATATCTTGAACATTATGATGAATATCAAATGAGACGCCATTTGGTTACACCGGGAATTACTGGCTGGGCACAAGTTAAAGGTCGTAATTCATTAACATGGGATGAAAAATTTAGGTTTGATATTGATTATGTCGAAAGACAGAGTTTTTTTTTGACTTGAAAATTTTTTATTTAACTTTTTTTTGTGTGTTTATGCAAACAGGGATTCAGAGTGAAGGGCATGTAACTATGCCCAATTTTATTGAGTCTAAAAAAGAGAAAATATCTCAGTCTTCTTAATGTTTTAGTTTTAAAAATTGAGTCATTTGATTTAAATGACGGTATTTTTTTATGAAAAAGTGCGTGTAATTGCTTGTTTGAAATAGGAAATAACGTTATGGAAACCTTAGCTATTTTGGGTGCAAGTGGTCATGGCAAGGTAATTGCTGACGCAGCTTTGGCTTCAGGATGGGGGCGAATACTCTTTTTTGATGATGCATGGCCTCAGGTGAACTGCCTTGGCCCTTGGCCTGTTATTGGTGCGACAAAACAACTTATTGAAAGACAGAGCGAATTTGATGCTGTTATTATTGCGATTGGTGACAACCGGACGCGATTTTATAAGGCACAGGTATTACGGAAACTAGGTATTGTTTTTGCGCTTATTATTCATCCACGTTCGGTGATTAGCCCTTATGCTAAGATTGGTGCAGGAAGTGTTGTATTTGCTGGAGCGGTATTGAATCCGGGAAGTGTGCTAGGAGAGCACTGCATTGTGAATACAAATGCAACGATTGAGCATGATTGTATACTGGGTGATGCCGTACATGTTTCCCCCGGAGCTAATTTAGCGGGCTGTGTTGAAGTGGGTGTACGAACCTGGATTGGCGTGGGCTCAAATGTAAAACAATTGATTAAAATTGCTCCGGATGTTGTTGTCGGAGCAGGAGCAGTTGTTGTGCATGATGTTTCTACTAAATTAGTGGTAGGAGGTGTTCCTGCCAAACCTATTATGAAAAGGGAGGAAGCCAGTGCTTAATACGTTGTATTCACCATGGCCAAATTTTACGGAAGAAGAAGCTGGCGCAGTGAAAGAGGTCTTGCTTTCTAATCGAGTGAATGCTTGGACCGGAAAAGCTTGCCAAACGTTTGAGAAAGCATTTTCTGAATGGGCAGGTACGACACATGCAATTGCTGTAATGAATGGCACTGTGGCATTAGAGCTTGCTTTGAAAGGACTTGGAATTGGACCCGGAGATGAAGTTGTTGTTACTCCGCGCTCTTTTATGGCATCCGTTTCTTGCATTGTATCGGTCGGGGCAACACCAGTTTTTGCTGATGTGAGTCTTGATACTCAGAATATTACAGCTGAAAGTATTCAAGCGGTATTATCAGAGAAAACACGTGCAGTTATTTGTGTTCATCTTGCCGGCTGGCCTTGTGAGATGGATGATATTATGGCGCTATCTCAAAAACATGATCTATTTATTATCGAAGATTGCGCACAAGCACATGGTGCGAAATATAAGCGTAAACCTGTTGGTTCAATTGGGCATGTAGCCGCATGGTCTTTTTGCCAGGATAAAATTATGACAACAGGGGGTGAAGGGGGCATGGTCACAACGAATGATAAAGCGTTGTGGTCACGTATGTGGTCTTATAAAGAACATGGTAAGTCATGGAATGCTGTATTCGGATCTCAAAAAAAAGAAGGGTTTCAATGGGTATGTGAGCATTTTGGAACCAACTTACGTATGACCGAAATGCAAGCAACAATTGGGAGTATTCAATTGAAGCGTATGCCAAAGTGGCATGCACGACGATTAGAGCATGCAAAAAAAATATGGGCTGTTGCACGTAAATTGCCGGGAGTTCGAGTGCCTGACTTACCACAACATATTGAACATGCTGCTTATAAAGCATATGTATTTTTGCAGCCCGAAGAGTTGAAAGACGGTTGGAATCAAGCCCGTGTTTTAAGTACGATGCAAGCACGGGGGGTACCTTGTTATGTGGGATCTTGCTCTGAGATTTATCAAGAGAAGGCCTTTGATAATACAGGATTTCGGCCTGAAAAACGTTTGCCTAATGCAAAAAAAATGGGTGAGACAAGCCTCATGTTTTTGGTGCACCCAACACTAACAGAGGATGAGATGAATCATACTTGTCATGTGTTACAAGAGACCATGTTACTTGCAACGCAGCAAGAGACCCTATCGCAAAGATTGCCTGCTTGATAAAAGCATTGGTACACTATGCATGATTTTAAAAAAGAAGAGCACTTATTATGCATGTTTTTCCGGTGATCTTAGCGGGTGGTTCTGGAACACGCCTTTGGCCTCTTTCGCGTAAAGATTTTCCAAAGCAGTTTCTGCAATTACATGAGGGTGGTTCACTGCTTCAGCAAACCGTGTTGCGTGCAAAAGAAATACCGCATCAAGAAATACTTTTAGTCAGCAATGAAGCGCATTATTTTCTGTGTCAAGAGCAGCTCCGAGCGTTTGATTTAAATTTAACGTACTTACTCGAGCCTTGTGCGAGAAACACTGCACCTGCAATTGCTTGTGCAGCACATCATGCCTTGCATGTGGCAGGTGATGATGCAGTTTTGCTGATTTTGCCATCTGATCATTGGATTGAAGATGCTGTTGCTTGGCGCCTTGCGATGCAGCAAGCGATTAATTTTGTGCGCGATGTATCCGCTATGGTTACGTTTGGAGTAAAACCAACCAGCCCTAAGACCGGTTATGGCTATATTGATGCAGGAGATAATCTGGCGCAAGGTGTTTATGAAATTGCCCGTTTTCGTGAAAAGCCAACAGTTGAAGTGGCCGAGGCATGTATAGAAACCGCTCTATCGTATTGGAACAGTGGCATGTTTGTGTGTCGAGCAACGACTTATCTTGAAGAGTTGTCACAGTTTGAGCCGGAACTTTTCCAGTTAACTCAGCAAGCGTATCAAGATGCTTATCAACAGCATGATTATTTTCGCCTAAATGAGACTGCGTTTTCAGCATGTCGTTCAGAATCAATTGATTATGCCATTATGGAGAAAACGGCGCGCGCAGCTGTTGTCCCGATGAACATTGCTTGGAATGATTTAGGGTGCTGGAGCGCAGTTGCAGAGAGTACTCCCGCTGATGAGCATGACAATGTACTACAAGGCAAGGTATTAGCTGAAAAAAGTAAAGGGTGCTTGATTAGCAGTGAACATACCTTGGTAACGGCACTAGGCCTTCGCAATCAAATTGTTGTGGCAACGCGTGATGCGGTGCTAGTGGCAGATAAACAATATTCACAACAAGTTAAAGACTTAGTAACTTTGTTGGAAAATGAACATCAAACACTTACAGAAACACATACATGTACACAACGTCCTTGGGGTACATTTGAGATATTGGCAGAAGGTGAAGCTTTTAAAGTAAAACGTTTGATGTTAGAGCCTGGCGCAAAAATTTCTTTGCAGCGCCATGAAAAACGAGCTGAACATTGGGTGGTTGTTGCTGGTGTTGCTGAAGTTTTGAATGGTAAGCATGTGTTTCAGTTGCAAGTGAATCAATCAACTTATATTGCACCCAAAACAAAGCATCGATTGAGTAATCCGGGAGATACACCGCTTTATGTGATTGAAGTACAAAGTGGTGCTTACTTAGGAGAAGATGATATTACCCGCTATGAGGATATTTATGCGCGTAACATATCTGTTGTCATGGAAGCATGAGTTAGGGTGTTTAGTGATTATTCCGACTGATTAGCGTATGTTCGACATGCCGAGATTATTATTTTCTTATTTTTTATTTGCTATCTCAGTTTAAAAGCTGACAAAGCCCACGCCGACGCCAGTGCCAAAGTATGTTCCACTTTTTTGAACTTGCTTTGTATCAGTCTTTTGGTCGCTATGTGTTTGTGTGGTCTTATTTGTTTGTGTCGTCGCGCAACTTACAAGACCTACGGTGCTCAATAAACATAGTATAATAAAATAGCGCTTCATATAAATGCCCTTAGTTAAGTCATATTGTTTTAGTTATAGCCAATAAATAGTGTTTTGTATTTTGCCTTATTTTTGTTTTTTTGTTGAGAAGCAAACCTGTCGTCGGTACTATGAGAAAATAGCGTTTAATTGTTGAGGAGAAGGCTGTGTTTCGAGGGAGTATGGTGGCGTTGGTGACACCGATGCGGGACGGTCAATTAGATTTGGATTGCTTAAAAGCACTGGTTGAATATCATATTAAAGCAGGTACACATGCGCTTGTTGCTGCAGGCACAACAGGTGAGTCAGGAACGCTTTCATATGATGAAAAATGTACTGTGATCAAAACAGTGATTGAGGTTGCGGCTGAACGTGTTCCAGTGATAGCAGGAACAGCGGCGAACGCGACAAAAGATTGTATTCAATTAACAAAAGCAGCGATGGAAATGGGTGCACATGCAGCACTCATTATGACTCCAGCCTATATTAAGCCAACACAAGAAGGGTTGTATCAACATTATAAAATGATTGCAAAGGCCGTGCATTTGCCCATTATATTATATAATGTTCCCGCTAGAACAGCCTGCGACTTATTGCCTGAGACGGTGATAAGGCTTGCTGACATCTCAAATATTGTGGGTATTAAAGAAGCAACGGGAGACTTGACACGTCTTGAGGCCTTGTTGCAAGGTGCTGCTGGACGAATTGATGTGTATAGTGGAGATGATCCAACAGCGGCAGAATGGATGTTACAGGGTGCAAGAGGTGTGATTTCAGTGACCGCTAATGTTGCACCTAAGCAGATGGCGAAGCTTGCAGAAGCAGCGCTTGATAAAAACGAGGTTTTAACTGCAAGTTTACAAGAAAAATTATTGCCTCTACACGAGGGCTTATTTGTCGAAGCTAATCCAATCCCATCTAAATGGGCACTTGCCGAGATGAATTTATTACATAATGAACTGCGTTTGCCGCTTACATCACTTGCATCTGAATATCATGCGGGCTTGAACAGTACGTTGCGAGCACTGGCTTTAATTTAAGGGGTTTT
The DNA here is from genome assembly GCA_029210085.1 of Legionellaceae bacterium. Lineage (GTDB taxonomy): Bacteria > Pseudomonadota > Gammaproteobacteria > Legionellales > Legionellaceae > JAALKW01. The sequence goes on from JARGPP010000012.1 coordinate 14,063, forward strand.
TGTGAAACATATTTTAGTATTACTAACAGCTTTGGCGCTATCAGCGTGCTCGATGCCATTTGAAGAGCCTTTTCATACGGTACTGGATGTTCCTTTTGCGACTAATAATAAAACGCAATACTTAGACAGTAAGAATGCGCCTGACTTGGTTGTTTCTCCGCCATTAACAGCAGCTAATTTGAGTGGTTTTTATCGTTTGCCACCGGCACCTAAAAATCCTAAAGTAGATATATTGCCCCCTTTAACATAGCTTTTTAGCTGAGGAGATGTATGGTTGAGCAGGCACTTGAACAAAAGATTATTCAAAAACTATCTGCTCGACTAAAAAAAGCACAATATAAAATTCGAATTTTGGATTGTATTAAGTGGGATGAGTCTATTACAAGACAGTTCTTCAAGCATAAGGGCACACGCCTTCCAGCAATTAATGCCGCTTATTATCAAAAGCATCCTCTGCCGTTTGATCCTGCTGAAAAAAAAGAAGAATTTCGATCGATTCAGAGGGATGCTGAAAATCAACTGGGAGATTATAGTCCTGCTACACGTTTGATTAAGCGTCAATGCGAAGAATACATTCAGACCGTTTATATGTTAAGGCATCGTGGAACACCTGTGTTTAGCGAGTTATCTAAAGCGTTATATGGTAGTCCTAGCGATGTTTTTTACAGTAATGGTCCGAAACTTTCCGAAATAGGGGGTATTTTATTTGATACTTTGACGGCATTAGATGTACAGCTGCAATCTGATGCGGATATAAAAAGGTATACGTCTGAAGAGGCACAAATTTTATTACAAAAACGGTTGTCAAAATTTTTCAAATACCATAAAAAAAATGTTGCGGTGATGGTGAGTGACGGTATGGTGGCTGATGCAGCGGCGGGTGCTGATACAATAAAATTAAGTAGACAGGCAAAATTTAGCGATAGAGATCTCAAGTATTTGGAGGTTCATGAAGGTTGGGTGCATGTGGGCACAACGCTCAATGGAGAAAACCAGTCATGTTGCTCGTTTTTGGCAAAAGGGCCGCCATCGACTTGTGTGATTCAAGAAGGCTTGGCTGTTCTGACAGAGGTTGTAACTTTTTCATCGTATCCTGGACGTATGCGGAAAATAACCAATCGTGTAATTGCGCTCGATAAAATCAATCAAGGGGCTAATTTTTTAGATATTTATCGATACTTTTTGGAATGTGGTTTTGACGAACAAGAGAGTTATCGACATTGTGTTCGCTTATTTCGCGGTAGTATACCAAATGGTGGGGCGTTTACTAAAGATTTGTCTTATGCAAAAGGATTTGTATTGATTTATAATTTCATTCGTTTTGCGATTAGTCAGCATCGTGTTGATGTTGTTCCACTGTTGTTTTCAGGAAAGCTTATATTAGATGATATTCCGCTTTTAAAAGAATTGCAGGAGTATGGGCTGCTTTTGCCTCCAATGTATTTGCCGTCGCCATTTAGTGATTTAGCGGCCTTGAGCTCTTGGATGAGTATGTCACTTTTTTTGAATAAATTTGATTTAACACGTATTCAAAAAGACTTTCAATTTTTATTGAGGTAAATATGCAGAAAACGAGGTTACCTATAGGTGTATTTGATTCGGGCATGGGGGGGCTCACTGTTTTAAAAGCTTTGCGTAAACTTTTACCGAAAGAATCGTTTATTTATTTAGGAGATACAGCACGTCTTCCGTATGGGACAAAAAGTCCTGAAACCGTTCGTCAGTATGCCATGCAAATGGCACGCATTTTGGTTGAGCGACAAATTAAAGCTTTGGTTGTGGCGTGTAATACGGCAAGTACCGCAGCTTTGTCGCATATGCAAAAAGCCCTGCCGGATATACCCGTTATTGGTGTGATTGAACCAGGTGCTGATGCTGTTGTTTGCGCAACGAAAAATCATCGTGTGATGGTCCTTGCAACGGAAACAACGGTTGGAAGCGGTGCTTATCAAACACTGATTCAAAAAGCATTGCCAGATGTTGTAATTCAAGCACGAGCAAGTAGTCTGTTAGTTGCATTGGCTGAAGAAGGTATGACAGATAACTCAATTGCAAAGATGGCGCTTCTGCATTATCTATCAGAGCGTGAGGATGAAGATACGTTACTTCTAGGCTGTACACACTTCCCTGTATTTAAACCATTATTACAAACATTATTGCCGAAAACAGTACGCATTGTTGATTCAGCTGAGGCAACTGCGAATGCTGTTAAAAATCAATTAATTAGTGCAAATTTATTAGGGGCGCAAAGTGCTCCGGGAAAGGTACATTATTTAGTAACTGATTTGGTTAAGCGATTTGAAAAAGTTGGTGAGACTTTCCTCGGAGAGCCTCTTAATCATGCGTGTATTGAATTGGTGGATATATGACTTTATCTTTAAAACAGATTGCAGGTTGGCTGAATTTACCTTTACCGAATGAGGTTGAGATAACCGGCGTTTCAATCGATACCAGGACCTTAAAACCAGGACACCTGTTTGTTGCGTTACAAGGCACACAGTCAGATGGTCACACTTTTATTCCAGAGGCAATTAACCAGGGAGCTGCGGCAATTTTGTGTGTTCAACCGCAACAAGCGCTTAGCGTTCCTGTCTTAATTTATCCCGATGCAGAAAAAGCTTTAGCGTTGATGGCAACTGCGCATCGTGCTCAGTTAGATTGTCAGGTTGTGGCATTAACGGGCAGCAATGGCAAAACGACGGTTAAAGAAATGCTTGCCGCGATTTTACCTGAGGCGACATTCGCCACGCCGGGCAATTGGAATAACCATTTAGGCGTTCCTCTGAGTGTATTGCAAGTAAACGATTCACATCAGTATGCAGTCTTTGAGCTGGGTGCAAACCATGTGGGGGAAATCGCGTATACAACAGCAATTGTAAAGCCACATGTTGCTTTGGTAAATAATATTGGGACAGCTCATATTGAGGGGTTTGGTTCAGTAGAAGGAATTGCACGCGGTAAAGGTGAGATTTATCAGGGATTATCTCAGGGAGGAATTGCTGTGATTAATGCAGATGATAAGTATGCACATTTTTGGGATAATTCATTAGTCGATAAGCAGATATTGCGCTTTTCTGCGACAGATGCAGGCGCCGATATATATGCAGCAGATATTAAAGTAGCACACGCTACAGAAGGAGTAAGCTTTAGGTTGGTGAGAGGAGCAGATGCATGTGATGTAACACTTCAGGTGCCTGGTATGCACCATGTATATAATGCACTTGCGGCGGCAAGCTGTGCAGTAGCCTTAGGCTTGGAGTTAGACGAAATTGCTCGTGGTTTAGTTCGTTTTAGTGGTGTTTCAGGGCGATTAACACCTCAAAAAACATCTATGGGGGCGATGGTGCTCGACGACACATATAATGCCAACTTAAATTCAGTTTTAGCAGGTATTGATGTTTTAGCATCGTATCCTGGGAAACGTATTTTGGTGCTTGGGGACATGGGAGAATTAGGTGAATATACACAAGCACATCATGAAGCAGTTGCCGAAGCTGCAAAACAGGCAGGAATTGATGTATTGCTGACGTGTGGGGTAGCGAGTGAGGCAGCAGCCAAAACGTTTGGTGATCCTGCTCAACATTTTGGTAGTCAGGCAGCATTACTAGAGATTTTGAAATCAGAATTAGATGCAAAAACAACAGTGCTTGTGAAGGGATCCCGTTCAAGTGCAATGGAGCAGGTTGTGGAAGCTTTGTTTGCATAAAGTTTTTTTATGCTATGCTTTGATTTTTTTGGCTTGTTCAACCTAGGATAGAAAATATGCTCTACTGGATAACCCAGTTATTTCAAAGTGAATATCATGCCTTGCGTGTGTTTCAGTATTTGACCTTTCGCTCGATATTAGCAGCACTGACAGCCTTTATTGTGGCTTTGGTGTGTGGACCTGCGATGATTCGGCGTTTAAAAGCGATGCAAATTGGACAAACTGTTCGGGATGACGGGCCGGAGACACATTTGTCTAAAGCTGGAACCCCCACAATGGGCGGGGTGTTGATTTTATTTTCAGTGACCGTGAGTTGTATCTTCTGGGGAAATTTGACTCAACCTAATTTGTGGCTTGCCCTGTTTGTGATGCTTGGCTTTGGTTTAATAGGCTGGGTTGATGATTACAAGAAGCTGGTTTTAAAAAACACAAAAGGTCTATCAGCCAAGAAGAAGCTTTTATGGCAGTCAATGATAGCATTAACTGCCGCTATTTATTTATATACAGAAGCAACTTTTCCAATACATACACAATTGACGGTACCGTTTTTGAAAGACTGCCTATTACCACTTGGAGTGGCGTTTCCAGTTTTGGCATATCTTGTGATTGTCGGCACGAGTAATGCTGTTAATTTAACAGATGGGCTAGATGGTTTAGCGACAATGCCAACGGTTATGGTTGCAGGTGCTTTAGGCGTATTTGCATATGTATCAGGGAATGCAATTTATGCCCAATATTTATCGGTTCCTTTTGTACCAAATACAGGTGAGTTAGCAATTTTCTGTTCGGCTATTGTTGGTGCTGGGTTAGGTTTTCTTTGGTATAACACCTACCCTGCCCAAGTGTTTATGGGGGATGTTGGTTCTTTGTCGCTTGGTGCAGCACTAGGTATTGTTGCAGTGATTATTCGTCAGGAATTAGTTTTATTTATTATGGGAGGACTTTTTGTACTCGAAACACTTTCGGTTGTGATACAGGTGAGTTATTTTAAGTTATCGGGAGGTAAGCGTGTTTTTCGGATGGCACCATTACATCATCACTTCGAGCTTAAAGGATGGGCTGAGCCTAAAGTGATAGTTCGATTTTGGTTGATCACTGTTGTTTTTGTTTTATGTGGTCTTGCAACACTTAAACTTCGTTAGGTATCACGAAGCTTTGGAGGCAGCATGAAGCAATTGGTTTTAGTGGTCGGGCTTGGGAAAACGGGCTTGTCGATTGCACGTTATCTTCAGCGTAAATCAATCCATTTTATCATGTTTGATACACGAGAGGCTCCCCCAAACCTTGATGCTTTTCGCATCGAGTTTCCAGATAGTTCGGTTGTGTTAGTTGACTACCCTGATGCAGATTTAGATAAAATTTCTCGTATTATTTGCAGCCCAGGCGTTTCATTGGATATTCGATTAATACAAATGGCACGTAAGCGAGGGGTGCCGATTGAAAGTGATATTGATTGTTTTGCCCATGAAATATCAGCACCTGTGGTTGCAATTACTGGAACGAATGGTAAGTCGACAGTGACTTGTTTGTTGGGCGAGATGGCGAAGGCTTCTGGGTGTTTGGTAGGCGTTGCAGGTAATATTGGAACACCTGTTTTAGATTGTTTGCTCGAGACGAAAGCCTTTGAATTATGGGTTCTTGAGCTGTCCAGTTTTCAATTGGAAATTACAAGTGCTCTGCAACCGCTTGCCGCGACTTTTTTAAACCTTTCGGATGATCATTTAGATAGGCATCATGATTTAGCTGCTTATCGTGCAGCGAAACAGCGTGTATATCGGGGTGCAGAGGTCTTGTTATTTAACCGAAATGATTTGCAGACTTACCCTGATGAGCAATATGTTGATGAGCGTGTACAAGTGTTGAGTTATGGAAATGATGCGCCCAAAGCAGGAGAGTGGGGAATTAGTGTAGATGAGCACGATGAAAATTGGCTAGCCTTTGGAGAGCAGCTCATATTACCTGTTCGGCTGTTAGGTATTCAAGGCGTGCATAATGCATTAAATGCGTTGGCCGCATTGGCACTGGCCGATGCAGTTGGCTTGCCGATTGAGACTTCGTTAACCGCTTTGAAAACATTTAAAGGATTACCACACCGTTGCCAAGAAGTACGCGTATTAAACGGTGTGAAATGGATTAATGATTCAAAGGGTACCAATGTTGGAGCGACCGAGTCAGCTATTCAAGGTTTGGGTCCGTTTATTGAAGGTAATCTGATATTGATTGCGGGTGGACAGGCGAAAGGGGCCGATTTTAAGGTCCTAAGAGAGCCCGTGAAAGCATATGTTCGTTTTTTAATATTAATGGGTGAGGATGCTGAATTATTAGCGTCTGATTTAACTGATACAGTCGACGTGTTGCAGGCTGAATCAATGCAAGATGCAGTACATTTGGCACATATGTATGCACAGTCAGGAGATGCTGTGCTGTTATCGCCCGCTTGTGCGAGTTTCGATGCGTTCCGTGATTTTAATCATCGGGGTGAAGTATTTACAAGTCTTGTGGAGGCTTTGTAATGCGAGATGAAGGATTGGTTTTATATGATAAATGGTTGTTATTTGCGGTAATTAGTTTATTAATTTTGGGCTTGATGATGGTTGCTTCAAGTTCTGTCATGATTTCCACTAAGTATTTTAATCAGCCGTTTCATTTTTTAATTCGTCAATCGCTTTATCTTGTATTAGGGCTGTGTGTGGGTATGGGAGTTATGCGCCTCGATACACAATATTGGGAAAAATTGAGTGTTCCACTGCTGCTTGTATGCCTATTAATGCTTATTCTTGTTTTAATCCCAGGACTCGGACGTGTTGTGAATGGTAGTCGACGTTGGTTGGCTTTAGGGCCTATTTTGATTCAGGTTTCAGAAGCTGCAAAGTTTTCCATGATACTTTATCTTGCTGGATATTTAGTGCGTCAGCAAACGCGGACGCCTAATGAGGTGTTTGATTTTATTAAGCCTTTGCTATTACTGGCATTGGTGGGTGTGCTTTTACTGCTTGAGCCTGATTTTGGCGCAACAGTTGTTATCAGTGGTACGGTCATGGTGATGCTATTTTTAGCTGGTGTGAGGTTGCGTTATTATGTTGGGCTAATGAGTATATTAGCGGCCATATTTACGGTGCTTGCGGTTTCATCGCCTTATCGAATGGCGCGCCTGACTGCATTTTTAAACCCTTGGGCTGATCAATTTAATAGTGGGTATCAATTGACGCAGTCTTTAATTGCGTTCGGACGCGGGGGATGGTTTGGAACAGGCTTGGGCAGTAGCGTTCAAAAACTACTTTATCTGCCGGAATCTCATACTGACTTTTTGTTTGCTGTATTAGCAGAGGAGCTTGGCTTGCTCGGTGTTCTGTTGATTTTGTGTTTATATAGTATACTTGTTGCGAGGGGATTTTTAATTGGCTTTCGTGCATACCAACAGACACGATTCTTTGCAGCTTATGTTGCTTATGGATTGACTTTTTGGTTGGGTTTGCAGGCTGCTATTAATATGGGAGTGAATGCAGGTTTACTTCCGACCAAGGGTTTGACTTTGCCCTTGTTAAGTTATGGAGGGGCGAGCCTGGTGATGAATTGTATTGTATTGGCTCTATTGTTACGTATTGACCACGAGAATCGTTGGCAAGCACTTGGCTTAAGGTAAGGAGGAAGCTGTGAATCAAACTCAATCGTTTGTGCTACCAAGGATGGGGCGTGTTGATCACATACATTTTGTAGGCATTGGGGGTACCGGAATGTGTGGTATCGCTGAGGTTTTGCATAATGAAGGTTATCAAATTAGTGGTTCTGATATGAATGAGAACCGTACAGTTGCACATTTGCGGGCACTTGGTGTAACGGTTTGTACCGGTCATAAAGCAGAACATATTACAGGCGCAGATGTTGTTGTGCGCTCTACGGCGATTCATGAAGATAATCCTGAAGTGGTGGCTGCACGTGCCGCGCGTATTCCTGTGATTCCACGTGCAATGATGCTTGCTGAGTTGATGCGTTTTCGTCAAGGGATTGCGATTGCGGGGACACACGGAAAAACAACGACCACAAGTCTTGTTAGTAGTTTGCTTGCAGAAGGGGGGCTTGACCCTAGTTTTGTTATTGGTGGAAAGCTGACCAGTATTGGCAGCAATGCTAAGTTGGGGAACTCACCCTACCTTGTGGCTGAAGCGGATGAAAGCGATGCTTCGTTTTTATTTTTGAAGCCGACAATGGCAGTTGTGACTAATATTGATGAAGATCATATGGATACCTATGAAGGTAACTTTGATAAGTTACGCGAAACATTCATTGAATTTTTACATCATTTACCGTTTTATGGACTAGCAGTTGTCTGTGTGGATGATGCTGAAGTGCGTACTATTTTACCCTCTATTCAACGCCCAACATTGACTTATGGTTTTTCTGAAGATGCAGAATACCGTGCTTTAGATTGGAAGCAAGAGGCATTGGTCAGCTCGTTTACCGTGTCGCGTCCGAAGCCGCATGAAGCACTTCGGGTCGAGTTACAGTTACCGGGTCGACACAATGTACTCAATGCAATGGCGGCGATTGCGCTTGCAACAGAGCTTGGCGTGAAAGATGAAGCTATTTTAAAAGGATTGGCTGCGTTTCAAGGGGTTGGGCGGCGGTTTCAAGTGTTAGGAGAGCGCCAATTCTCATCTGGCACAGCATTGGTGGTAGATGATTATGGGCATCATCCTGAAGAAATTCGGGCAACAGTTGATGCCTTTCGCTCAGTATGGCCTGATCGACGCTTATTACATGTGTTTCAACCACATCGATATTCACGGACCCAAGCTCTTTTCTCGCAGTTTGTTGAGGTGCTAAGTCTTGTTGATGAGCTTTTTTTATTTGATATTTATTCTGCAGGTGAACCTATGATTGAAGGCATCAGCAGCAAGGCCCTTGCTAAAGCAGTCAATGAACGCGTGGAGCATAAGACCACTTTAGTGACAGAAGAGAGTCTTGATAGAAAATTAGACCAAGTGGTACGAGATGGGGACGTCATTCTATTGCAGGGGGCTGGCAATATTGGCCAGTTGGCAGCACAATTCATTGTGTCTTCAGGAGATGCCTAGTGACAAAGCCAGCTTCGCCCGTTGGAATACAATTATTAAAAGAGCCATTATCTGCTTATACCACCTGGCGTATTGGAGGTCCTGCAAGCGTGCTCTACAAGCCTGCTGATATTTCTGACTTAGCCTCTTTTTTATCATCATGTCCTTTGAGTGAACCATTGACTTGGATTGGCCTTGGCAGTAATTCTTTGGTGCGGGATGGTGGTTTTTTAGGAACTGTTATTTTAACTCAGGGATGTTTGAATGGTTTAGATTTAATTGCGGATGATTTAATTCGTGTTGAAGCAGGTGTTTCATGTGCAAAAATGGCGCGCTTTACCGCGCGCAAAAATTTACACGGAGGAGAGTTCTGGGCTGGTATTCCAGGGACGATGGGGGGCGCACTTCGTATGAATGCCGGTTGTTTTCATGGTGAAACATGGGATTCTGTCGTTGAAGTTGAGACCATGACTCGTACAGGTGAAATTCGATATCGAAAACCAAATGAATTTCAAATTGCCTATCGTTCGGTCATAGGGCTACAGCAAGATGAGTGGTTTATAGCCGCAACTTGCAAGCTGAAGCAAGGGGATAAGCAAGTTGCGCTCGATAAAATTAAAACATTGTTGGCTCGCCGCTCGTTAACTCAGCCAACAGGAGAATATAACTGTGGTTCGGTATTTCGTAACCCACCCAATGACCATGCGGCACGTCTCATTGAATCATGTGATTTGAAAGGGTTTATGATAGGCGGAGCAATGATTTCAAAGAAGCATGCTAATTTTATTATTAATCATGAGGGACAAGCACGTGCAGTAGATATAGAGGCATTAATTGGCCATGCCCATCAGACCGTTTTAGATAAAGCAGGAATTGATTTGATACGTGAAGTGCATATTTTAGGAGAGCATTGATGACGCGATTGAAACTTGTTTTATTGTATGGTGGTCAATCAGGGGAGCATGAAGTTTCATTACAATCAGCAGCATCTGTACTGTCAAATTTAGATTCGAAGCAATATGAAGTGATGCCTATTGGCATGGATAAGCACGGTTGTTTTTATTTAAATCACCCCGAGCATTTGATTGAAAATTACCCAGAGTCTTTGCCGGTTCGGTTGCCTGATTCAAAAAAAATATCAAGTTTGATTGTTGATGGAAAATTTGCATTAGAAGCTGACGTTGCTTTTCCTGTGATGCATGGACCTCTGTGTGAAGATGGTGCATTGCAAGGGATTTTTGATCTCGCAGATATTGCATATGTAGGATGCAATGTTTTGTCATCGGCCATTTGTATGGACAAAGATATTGCACGACAACTTGCCCAGGTTGAAGGTGTTGAGCCTATTCGCTATCACCGTCTCCCTTATACGGCGTCATTGAGTCAAGACAAAACCTGGTGTGAAGATGTTGTACATGACTTAGGCTTTCCTTTGTTTGTAAAGCCGTGTGCCTTAGGTTCTAGTGTTGGCATTCATCGTGTAGAAGATATGGAAGCGCTAAAAAGAGCGGTGCAAGATGCAAGGCAATATGATCAAACCGTTTTAGTTGAAGAATATATTGAAGGCCGAGAAATTGAGCTTGCAGTGCTTGAACATGATGGCAGCGAAGGGTTGCCTGATGTGACTGTTCCAGGCGAGATTAAAACAGGACATCCGGATGGGTTTTATTCGTATGCGGCCAAATACAATGGGTGTGAGCACTTGGAGTTATGTATTCCAGCAGCTTTAGATGCTGAATTGACACGTAAACTTCAAGTCGCGGCTGTTGAGATATTTATGCGACTTCGGGCAGAGGGGCTTGCACGCGTTGATTTTTTTGTTCAATCCGAGAAAAATAAAATATATTTTAATGAAATTAATACCTTACCAGGATTTACTGAAGTCAGTATGTTCCCCAAACTATGGGAGGCGAGCGGTTTGAACTATTCAGCGCTGTTGGATAGATTAATTCGTACGGCTGTTGAGCGACAACAGAGGCGCTCAGCGTTAATTACGGACTATACGAGCGTGGCATAACGATGTCGAAGTCGAAAGCTAAGGCTCCTCCTCGTCAGTTTGATTTTTATTTTGTGCTGCTCGTATTTTTGGCTTTTGTATTAGCTGCCCGTTTGGTTTATGTCACAGTATCTAGTCCGGCTCGTTTTCCAATTCATACCATTAAAATTGATGCGACTTATCAACATATTACACGAGAAGCTTTAGAAAATATTTTATCGCCATATATGAAAGAAAGTTTTTTCTCAATATCAACGCGTGCATTAGAAGCTGAACTTGCAACACTTGACTGGGTTCAAACGGTTGAAGTAAAACGTGTATGGCCAGATATACTTGAAGTGGTTTTGTTAGAGAAAAAGCCAATTGCTGCATGGAATACGGCATTTGTTGCACCAGACGGTAGGCTATTTGAGGAAGGGCGTGTCTTTGAAGGTATGTTTGATGGGCCTTATTTATATGGACCGGCCACGCAACAACAAGAAGTCTTACAAACTTATGAAAAATTGAGTAAGCTATTAGCAGTGTATGGGCTAAGTGCAACATCGCTTCGCCTGCGTGAGAATCAAGCTTGGGAGCTTATTTTGACGAATGGTGTGAAATTGCGCTTGGGAAAACGAGATTTAGAGCAGCGATTACGGCGTTTTTGTCGGGCTTATCCTGCTGTATTTGGTGATAAACCGGAACTATTATCCTGTGTTGATTTACGTTACGCTCGTGGTATGGCGGTGCAATGGAAGCAACAAACGGGGAAATCGGGAAGATAATGGTTAAAAAAATAGAAAAAAATATCATTGCGGCCCTTGATGTGGGAACCTCAAAAATTATTGTTTTAATTGCTGAGGTCACGCCAGCAGGCACTATCGAAATTATTGGGACAGGCCATCATGTTTCGCGCGGGTTAAAAAGGGGTGTTGTTGTAGATATTGAATCTACCGTGCACTCAATTCAGCGTGCAGTACAAGAAGCTGAGTTGATGGCTGGCTGTGAAGTTCGCTCGGTATATACCGGTATTGCAGGAAGCCATATTAAGAGTTTAAATTCACATGGCATCGTTGCGATTCGCGATCGGGAAGTATCACAGGTTGATGTTGAGCGGGTACTCGATGCCGCGAAAGCGGTTCCTATACCAGCCGATCAGAAAATATTACATGTACTCCCTCAAGAATTCATTATTGATGGGCAAGGCAATATTCGTGAGCCTATTGGTATGGCGGGCGTACGATTAGAAGCTCGCGTCCATATTGTAACAGGGGCTGTAAGTGCCGCTCAAAATTTAATAAAATGTATTCGTTTGTGTGGTCTTGAAGTGAATGACATGAGCTTGGAGCAACTTGCATCAAGTGATGCCGTACTTACAGATGACGAGAAAGAGTTAGGTGTTTGTTTAGTGGATATCGGGGGTGGTACAACAGATATTGCTATTTTTTCTCATGGCGCTATTCAGGGTACAGCGGTGATCCCTGTTGCGGGAGACCAAGTCACGAATGATATTGCGATGGCACTTCGAACACCGACAAAAGCAGCAGAGGCAATGAAGCTTAAATATGCATGTGCGATGCCAGAACTTGCAAGTGCTGGACAAATGGTCGAAGTATTGAGTGTAAATGAGCGGCCAGGGCGAAAAATTTCAACCAAGGCATTGGCTGAGGTTGTGTCAGCACGTTATGAAGAACTTTTCTTGTTGGTGCGACATGAGTTACGTCGGAGTGGCTTTGAAGAGCTTATTGCCGCTGGTATGGTTTTGACAGGTGGTGCCTCCGGCTTAAATGGTGCAGTAGAGCTTGCTGAGATGTGTTTTGAGATGCCCGTTCGACAAGGTGTGGCTCCTGAAATGACGGGATTATCTGAGGAAATGATGCATCCTGCTTGTTCAACAGCCATCGGATTATTATTTCATGGCTTTCAACAGCAGAGTGAAGGTGGGTATAATGGGTTTGCTTTGGGTGAAACGGCGAGTGGTGCCTGGACGAAAATGAAACAATGGTTTAGAGGAAACTTTTAAACCTAACTTGACCGTGAGGGGTAAGTGTCATGACAGAACAAATGGATAGCCAACAAGACAATGCCGTCATTAAAGTCGTTGGTGTCGGCGGCGGCGGTGGAAATGCAGTTGAGCATATGTTGGCTGAGCGGATTGAGGGTGTGAAATTTATTTGCGCAAATACAGATGCTCAGGCGCTTAAAAATTCTAAAGCTGAAATTCAGATGCAACTAGGCGATGAATTGACGAAAGGCTTAGGAGCTGGCGCTAATCCACAAATAGGACGTGAAGCGGCTGAAGAAGATCGGGAGTCCATTCGAGAAGTTCTTGAAGGAGCCGATATGGTATTTATTACTGCAGGTATGGGGGGTGGAACAGGTACAGGTGCCGCACCAGTATTTGCAGAGGTTGCAAAGAGCTTAGGTATTTTAACGGTAGCCGTGGTGACAAAGCCTTTTTCATTTGAAGGGAAACAGCGTGCTCTGGCAGCTGAAGAAGGTATGCGTCGTTTAGCAGAACAAGTAGATTCGTTGATTACGATTCCTAATAATAAATTACTCAGTGTTCTGGGTAAAAATATCACATTGCTGAATGCTTTTAAGGCTGCAAATAATGTATTGCTGGGTGCTGTGAAAGGTATTGCAGATTTAATCACACGTCCTGGTCTGATTAATGTGGATTTTGCTGATGTCCGGACAGTTATGTCTGAAATGGGCATGGCTATGATGGGCACTGGAAGCGCTTCAGGTGAGCAGCGTGCTCGACAGGCTGCGGAAGCCGCGATTGCTTCACCTTTGCTTGAAGATGTTAATTTTTCAGGGGCTCGAGGTATCCTGGTCAATATCACAGCTGGCCTAGATATGTCTATTGGTGAGTTCGAAGAAGTAGGTGATGTGGTTAAAGAATTTATTTCGGACGATGCAACGGTTGTCGTTGGAACAGTAATTGACCCAGATATGACTGATGAAATGCGTGTTACTGTGATTGTGACAGGGCTTGGCGAAGAAAAAACACGTCAACAGAGCAGTTCGCCTGCGACTGCGCGTGCACCTTTATTTGAAACGCAGCGTCGTGATGGTAGTTTTGATTATCAAGAGTTAGATAAGCCAGCGGTTGTGCGTAAACAAGCGACACCACCTAGTGTTTCTTCTAGCCCGTCCGTTAAAAATGATGCAGTTCCAGATGTTGATTATTTGGATATTCCGGCATTTTTGCGTCGCCATGAGCATGAAGAGGTTTAAACGTGCTGTTTTTGTGCCTTGATATGGTCTAAACTTTATTAAAAGGTTTAGACTAATCAATCGATTATTGCTAGAATCGTTCAGATTTTTGTATTAACCGATAGAGGACGAAGCAAGGTGAGCATCACCATGGTAAAACAACGTACACCGAAGACGGTAATTCAGGCTACTGGGGTTGGTTTACACTCAGGTGATAAAATTCTATTAACCTTGCGTCCTGCGCCAGTGAATACTGGCATTATATTTCGACGCACCGATCTTGAAGGTTCCCCTGAAATTCCTGCATTGTATCAAAATGTGAGTGAAACGACTTTATGCACTTCACTGGAGTATGAGGGTATTCGGGTTGCTACAGTCGAGCACTTACTTTCTGCTTTTGCTGGGTTAGGCATTGATAATGCATATGTGGATATTGATGGTCCTGAAGTTCCTATTATGGATGGGAGTGCGGCACCGTTTGTTTTTTTAATTCAATCAGCAGGTGTTTCTGAGCAAAATGCATCAAAACGATTTATTCGTATTATTAAGCCTGTGCGAGTAGAAGACCAAGGTAAATACGTTCAGTTTTTACCACATGATGGTTATCGTGTTTCGTTTACGATTGACTTCGATCATCCTGTATTTAACGATAAGCCACAAACAGCGGCGTTTGATTTTTCATCAACGTCTTATTTAAAAGAAGTTTGTCGTGCACGAACCTTTGGTTTTTTATCGGACTATGAAAAATTACGTGAAGCTAATTTGGCCAAAGGTGGTAGTTTAGACAATGCAATTGTTGTAGATGATTATCGGGTTTTAAATGAAGATGGCCTGCGATTTGATGATGAATTTGTCAAACATAAAGTACTTGATGCTGTGGGTGATTTATATTTATTGGGATCAAGCTTAATTGGTGCTTTCGAAGGGTATCGTTCAGGGCATGAGTTAAATAATCGTTTATTGCAAGCATTGATTGAAACAGCAGATGCTTGGGAATATGTTTATCCCGAAGTTAATGATCCTTTGTCAGATAATTATCCTGAAGGGTCTTTGGTTGAGGCTTGATGTTCTCCAAGACGCAAAAGCGCTTCTTTTAATGGGGGATAATCACAATATTTTGCACTATCACAAATGGTTTGTTTTGCTTCGTTTGATAAACGTGGTGTTCGAATAACTTTCTTTAAGGGCTTTGGGGCGCTTGGTGAAAGACTGATTCGAATCGATGTGAGCTGATGTAGGCCTGATTTTCGTAATTGGTCACGTAATGTTGGAAGCTCATACCGTAATCGAGCAGCCCATACCGCATCTTCAACAGCAATAACAAGACATCCTTGAGAAAAACGACTCACCTGGCAAGGTACAGGTTCATTTTGTCCTAGGTGCTGTTGTACTAAAGCCGTTAATGTTTTCAACTGAGCCGCTTCTTTATAAATTGAAGCAAGAGATGTATTAAAGCATTGTGTGATTTGGCGCATAGTCTTTGATTGTTTGGACCGTCTTTTGTATTTTAGTATACAGGAGTGTGACATAAAACCGGAGTATTTAAATATGGATAATCAGCAAGTCGTATATCAAGCACGTTTACATTGGATTTTATTTGTTTGGCCTATTTTATTTTTAGTGTTGAGTGCTTGGCTTGGTACGACTTTCCCATCGTTTCATGAGGTGAGTTTATTGTTTATGGTGGTGGGTTTAATTTGGAGTGTTTTAATGTGGTTGACCTACCAATTTTCATCATTAACCATCAAAAAAAAACAAGTCGTATTGCGGACGGGAATTCTTGTACGCCAAACGATTGATGTACCGCTATCAAAAATTGAAAGTATTGATATTAGACAGTCAATTATTGGGAGTATTTTTAAGTACGGCTCACTCGTGATTACAGGTACCGGTGGCACCAGACAGTCCATGGGGTATGTCGCAAGACCACTGACTTGCCGCAGGCATATTGAACAGCTGATGCACGAGCTTTAAAAAGGTGGTCGGGGGCTAGGTTCATCGTTATCTGAATGGTCTTCCCCTTCATACTCATTCTCACTTTGCTCATCATCTCGCTCTTCATTAGGGCTTGAGGGCCTGGAGGATGCAGGGTCAGAATGATTACTTGATTCGGATGCGATGTCGGTTATATCATCAGCCAAGTGCTTGCTGTCTTCTATTGTTGCTCCTAAATCTTGTTTGAGTGCTTTGCTCTTCTCTGCGTAACTGTCTAGTTCTGTTTGTAAGGTGCCTAAGTGCTCGCTTAAGTTTTCTCGCAAGTCTTCTTCTGCTCTTCTATCAATCGTTTTTTGTGTTAAATAACCACAGAAAGCAAGAAAGTCTCCTATTGCTGCTGATACATACTCTATGATAGATGTTAGGATATCAAGTGTTTTTTGTTGCTTTAAAGGTGCTACTTTTCCTTCTGCGTCACCATAGTTTTTGATTTTCGCTTCGGTATTCTGTAGCTGCTGATTTAAACGCTCTAAGTCAGTTGTAAAGCGAGTAAGATCTTCAAGTTTCGCTACAGATTGTTCTAACTGTTTATGAAGCATGCCTAGCTGGCCTATTGCAGTAGCTATATGAGCGTATAGCTGCTCATCTAATATTGCTTCATTTGTGTCACGAAATGCTATGAGCGCTTTGCGCTGTATGCCTGTAGCATTTAAAAGGTCACCAATGCCATCTGTTATTTTAAGAAAATCTCGCTCCTTATCTCTTTCGATTAATTCATCTAGATTGGTTTGAATAACCCCACCTGTTTCTAAGACCTCGGTTATATCATCAGGTGTTTCTAAATAAGGCATTATTTTTCCAATAGCAAAATTCATGTCGGTTTGAAAATCTTTTTTATAGTTATTGTCTGCCATATAGTAGGTGATTGCTCCTGCATACTGTGCCATGATGGCAGGTGTAATTAAACTTTCGATTTCTTCTTTTGTCAGATCAGGAATATTAAAAGGTGTTGGATCTTTAGATAAAAGATGGTCAAAAATGGGTTTTATTTGAGCGCACAAAGCTTTTGAAAAATCAATCCATCCTTTTTGTCTTGCAGCAGCTAAGATGTCTAATTCATCTTTAGAAGGCTGAATATTGATTTTATCAAATACTCGACTTAATTGACCACCAGATCCCGTATTGGCTGCGTTTATTCGGCCTTGGGCATATTCCTCTTGTAGGTATCCACCATCGATTGCTTGAATAAATTGTTTGGAAAAAGTTTGATTTGGCATGATAAGTCCAAAATAAATTCATTATAATTTTATTTTAGACTATTTTTAGACTATTTTTAGACTATTTTTAGGCAATTTTCTTATCCTGCAGAATCTCGCAAAGTCCATGTGCGAGTACTAGAAGGTGTTGTTGTTTGTACCCATAAGAGTGAAGGATTCATTGTATTCTTAGGTGGCGCTATTGCTGCATGAAGGGCTGCTGAGAAAGGATATTTTTCATTCACGCTTTGTAATGCTTCCCAAACGGTACTTGAGTCTTTGGATTGATCGTCTAGAAAAATATGATCGCCACGATAAACAACAGCAACAGGTTTTCCTTTTAAGGCGCGTTTCAATGCGAGTTCAATATGACGCCATTTTTTAGCATGATTTTGTGAGCGCTCAGCTTGTGAGATTTGCTGTTGAAAAGCAACTTGAGTGTGTGCATTGTTGGTTTGTTTTGCTCCTGGTTCCGCTGGGTGCTGTCGTAAGAAAAAATCACATAAAGCATCAACAAGTGATGGATAGCGCCAGGTAACCTGTGGTTTTGTTTTCTTGCCTTGATTGATATAAATAGCAAAGGCGAGTGTGTGTGCATTGGCTGTATATAAATAGCCTGATAGGCTTACAATACCTCTCATCGTACCGGTTTTTGCACGGACAAAACCCTTTTGGCTCGGTTTTTTAAAGCGTTTTTTGAGTGTTCCGTCGCGTCCTGCAACAGGTAAAGCGGCAATATACTCATAAGCTAATGGAAAGCGTGAGTATAAAAACTGTAGGAGTTCAACTGTTTGTTTGGGCGTGAGTCTGTCTTGCCTAGATAACCCTGAACCATCAGTGAAATTCGCCTTGTTAAGTTTGATGCCTGTTTCTTGTTGTAAAAATTTTTTAAGCACGCTCTGTGCACCAGCCCAATTAACAGGAGAACCTTTTAGAACTGCTGCAGTATGTAAATAAAGGCTGTCTGCATACAAGTTATCCGATGTTTTGAGTGTCGCAGCTAGGAGTTGGGAAATTGATTTAGATTGGTGTTTGGCCAGTAATAAAGCATACTTAGGTTTTTTTCCATAGACAATTTTTCCATCGAGTTGAATGCCTAGTCGAGATAATTCAGAACGAATTTGAGCTTTAGCATAAATTGAAGGATTTTTAATGGCAAGACCTTGTTGGGCAGACCATTGGCCGATTCCAATACAGCCACGAACAGTGAGTTGATTTTTAGCGTCCATGAGATAACTTAAGCCACAACCGGTGGCTTTTACTTTGGTTGTGACTTCGTTATTCAGTGTGACACCGTTATTGGAAGGGCGTAGTTCAATCACGGCTTTTTCACCTACACGGGCAGCAGGATTCACTGTTACGATTAAACGATTTTCATCAAGTACGAGGGGAGCAAGAGGGGCACCATAACTATAAGTTAAATCTTTTTTCGTCCAACCAGGAGCATAGGGGTTAATACCATGTCGACTGCTAATGAGCTTAATTTTACCTTTGATACGTTTGATACCCCAGGTTTTTAATTCACTGAGTAAATGATTTAAATCGTTAGTAGTGAATGAAGGATCGCCAGGAAGCGATAAATAAATAGAGCCATCCAGAACACCGTTTTCGAGGTGATGTGCATTGGTGCTTAATTCGGTTTGGAAACGGTAGTTAGGGCCAAGAGCCAGTAAAGCCGCTGCGTCAGAAAATAATTTCATATTACTTGCAGGGATAAAAGTTTTAGAGGCATTCCGTGAATACAGTGTTTCACCTGTATTTAAATCAACAACTAATGCACCAATATGGCTTTCGGGATCAACACGCTTTAGGAGCTGCTCTATATTTGTCTGTGTTGGCTCTGCCCAAGTTGGGAAGGTGAGAGTATAAAAAACAGCACTTAGTAAAATCCTTTTCATCAGCAGGTTATCCTTCTTTTTGTGCCTCTACATTTGAAGAATAGTTCAAAGCATCAAATTTGTCGTTGCTTTTTATACAAGTTATTCGTATTCAGGGAGTGGATGCTGGTCGGGAAACATATCAGCAAGGGAAACAGATAAACCATCCTCACAAACAATTCGGGCATGTTTGCGTTGAAGTTGCCGTGGTTCTTCTACACCTGCAGAGTGACAAAGTGTTGCGACTTCAAATTCAATTTTACTGGCATAACGATGAACACGCTCAATTTTGTCCGCGATAACTAGTCCACGTTGTAACCGAGGATTATGTGTTGTGATACCGGTTGGGCAAGTATTTTGATGACATTTCATGGATTGGATACATCCAAGTGAGAGCATGAATCCGCGTCCAGAATTAATAAAGTCAGCGCCTGCGCATAAAGCCCAGGTGACATCAGCGGGAGTAATCAGTTTACCACTCGCTATGACTTTAATTCTTTCTCTTAAATTATAAATAATTAAAATATCAATGAGCTTGGGAAGTGATTCGCTAATTGGAAGGCCCATATAGTCCATTAAGCCTTGTGGGGATGCACCGGTGCCTCCATCTGCGCTATCTAGTGTAATAAAGTCTGGGGCGGATAAGATACCACGCTGGTGAATTGCAAGACATAAATCATGTAACCATTCATAACTACCCAGCACAAATTTGCAGCCTACAGGTTTGCCAGTTAGCTCACGAATATGATGCATCATATCGAGTAGTTCATTAACGTTTGAGATATCTGGATGACGATTCGGACTAATGGAGTCAGTATGAGCTGGAATGCCTCGAATTTCAGCAATTTCTTCGGTGACTTTAATTGCGGGTAGAATACCCCCTTTGCCAGGCTTTGCGCCTTGGCTTAACTTAATTTCAAACATTTTGATATTGGAATTTTTAGCATAAATTTCGAGCTGTTTATCTGACAGATCGCCAGCATGATTCCGAAAGCCATATTTAGCCGTTCCAATTTGAGCAATAACATCACAACCACCTTCAAGGTGGTAGGGGGAAACACCACCTTCCCCCGTATTTAGCCAGCATCCAGCTTTTTGAGCGCCAAAAGAAAGTGCTCTAATAGCTGGTTTTGAAAGCGAGCCATAACTCATAGCGGAAATATGAAAAATATGCTTGGCAACATAAGGTGTTCTACAATGCTTGCCAATGGTTAACGGCTGGACTTGTGCTTTACCTGAAGATAAAACAGGAAACGGGGCGCTAACAAAGTAAAGTGTTCCTGTATGATGTAAGGGTCTTGTTGAGCCAAAACCAATGGTTGTGTCTACTCCTTTAGCTGCGCGGTAAACCCAACTTCGTTCAGCGCGATTAAATGGAAGTTCTTCTCGATCATTGGTAAAAAAATATTGTCTAAAAAACTCACCTAAATACTCACTCCAATACCGCAAATGACCAATCAGTGGGTAGTTTCTAAGGATAGTGTGTTTTTTTTGTTTTTTATCTAAGAAAAAAACAAAGATAAAAATTAAAAAAAACAATATTATAAAAATACGCGAGTAAAGCTGGTCGAGCAGTAAGGTATCAAATAAAATAGGATACTTTTCATCAATGCTAGGTGTAGCCACAAATGCTCCTTTTCGTGACGTGATGCTTATTGATTGTAGCTGCCCCTATGCATTGGAGCAATAGGGAAAGAAACGTACAATAAAACAGCCCCTAGCTTTGTTAATAAAAAGATAAAATTGTTTTTTAAAAAACCATCTATACTTGAGGTTAAGTTTGTTTACTTTAGGATGCGTGAATGGACACGCCATTATCATTTAGAAGCCACTTATTAGTTGCCATGCCATCATTACATGGAAGTTCATTTGAACGAAGTGTCATCTATGTCTGTGAGCATCAGCCTGAGGGGGCAGTTGGATTGATCATTAATCAGCCACTAGAATACCCACTTAGCTTTATGTTTGAACAGCTAAAGATTGAATCGGGTGCTGCAAAGAAAAAAAATCAACCGTTATTATTTGGGGGGCCTGTACAGCCTGAACGTGGGTTTGTAATTCACCGTCCATTCGGAACTTGGCGTTCAAGTTTATTATTAGAAGACGACGTGACCATTACGACATCAAATGATATTATTCGCGCAATAGCTCGAAATGATGGCCCTTCGGATGCTTTAGTTGCTCTTGGGTTTGTGGCATGGGGAGAAGGCCAACTTGATCAAGAAATTGAAGAACAATGGCTTGTATGCCCCTATCAACCCGAATTATTATATGACACCCCATTTGATGAACGTTGGGAAAAAACGGCCCAAGGTATTGGAGTTGATGTGAAACAATTAATTGGCAAGGCAGGACATGCCTGATCCTGTTTATCTTGGGTTTGATTTTGGATATAAGCGTATAGGCGTTGCGGTTGGACAAAAGCTTACTTTGACGGCAACACCACTTCCGACTTTACAAGCTCACGAAGGTATTCCACGCTGGGAGATGGTGGCTACATTGATCAAACAGTGGAGGCCAGATGCTCTGATTGTTGGTTACCCAACTAAGGCCGATGGCAGTAAGCTATATGTCACAAAGCCTGCTAAAAAATTTGCAAATGCATTAAAAACACAATTCGAGTTACCTGTTTTTTTAGTGGATGAGCGTTTATCAACGGTTGAAGCGCGAGCACAATTATTTGCTGAAGGGGGCTACCGTAAGCTGAAAAAAGCAGAAGTAGATAGTATGGCGGCATGTGTTATTTTAGAGCAGTGGCTACAGCAAGCGGAGTAATATAGACATGGAGCAGTTCTTAGATGTAAGTGATTTAACTCGAGATACAGCGTATGCGCTTTTTGAACGAGCATTTATTTTAAAAAAAATGCCAACATATCCTAAATATCCAGATATCGTGGTGTTAAATATATTTTATGAAGACAGCACGCGTACCCGTTTGAGTTTTGATTTGGCCGCAAAAAAATTAGGGTTTACTGTGCTTCATTTAGATCCCAGGCACTCATCTGAAACTAAAGGCGAGTCAATGAGGGATATGCTGCAAACAGTAGCGGCTATGGGAGTGCATATATTGGTGATGCGTCACCCAGAAGATGATGTGGTTGAGCAGTTAAAAAAGATAATGCCAGCAGAGCTCAAACTGATCAATGCAGGGAGTGGGATGGCGGCGCATCCAACTCAGGCGATGCTCGATGTGATGACCATGCTTGAGCAAAAAGTAGTGTTAGAAAATGCAAAAGTTGCGGTGGTGGGTGATATTAAGCATTCGCGTGTAGCTGGCTCTTTGCAACGGCTTTGTGCGCTTTTAGGTGTTGGGGAGTTGGTATTTACAGGTCCTGCGGCGTGGCTGCCTGATAGGCTTGAATATGGACGTATGACAGATTCACTGTTTGAAGCATTGGAAAATGCAGATGTTGTGATAACACTTCGCGTGCAACGTGAACGATTTACATCAGAAGAAAGTTTAGATTTTGAATATTACCGTGAACATTATGCAATTACAGAATGGGCATTGGCCTGTGCAAAACCAAATGCTCTGGTGATGCATCCAGGGCCAATGAATCGTGGTGTTGAGATAGATAGTCATGTTGCTGATGGCAATCAATCATGTGTTTTAAAACAAGTCGAAAATGGCGTTTTTATTAGGATGGCCATTTTTGAAGCACTTGTTGCAGGTAAAAAGATAGTTGATGTTAAATAGTTATAGACTTTAAAACTTGTTTATAAGATAAAGCTTGTTTTAAATCCATCTGATTGACTGTCTCTCGCGCATTGAGATCGGCGATGGTGCGGGCAATTTTAAGTAAACGGTGAAAAGCGCGTGCTGAGAGCTTAAGTTGACTAAGTACTTGCTCTAAAAAAGCTTGTTCTTGTGCGTCTAAAGCACAAAATTGTTCGCAATCTTTAGCACTCAGCTGCGCGTTGAGTACACCTTGACGCTCAATTTGATGGGAACGGATGGCTTTTATTTTGGCACGAATGCTAGGGCTTTCTTGTGTTTTAGCTGGGTTGGGTTGAATGAGTTCATTTTTACTCAGAGCATTGATGGTGACTTGCATGTCTATACGATCGAGTAAAGGGCCTGAAAGCTTCGCTAAATAACGGTTGATGCGTTCAGGTGTGCAAAGGCACATACGGTCAGGATTGCCAGCATGTCCGCAGGGGCAAGGATTCATGGCTGCAATGAGTTGAAATTTGGCAGGAAACTCAGCCTGTGCTGCTGCGCGTGAAATGCAAATGTGTCCTGATTCGAGTGGTTCTCTTAGTGTTTCGAGTACATGTCGTTTAAACTCAGGTAGTTCATCTAGAAATAAGACGCCGTGATGTGCGAGTGAGATTTCACCCGGCTTAGGTGGGTTGCCACCGCCAACCAGTGCGACAGGGGATGCAGTATGGTGTGGTGCGCGAAAGGGCGGTTCGTGCCAGCTGTGTGTATTGGGCAATTGGCCTCGGGTTGAGTGAATCGCAGCTGTTTCAAGGGTTTCCGTTTCATTGAGCTCAGGTAATAACCCTGTAAAGCGTTTGGCGAGCATGGTTTTTCCGCTGCCAGGAGGGCCTGATAAGAGTAAGCTGTGACCGCCAGCCGCGGCAATTTCGAAAGCACGTTTTGCGTGATGTTGCCCTTTAACGTCGGACCAGTCGAGTGCTTGCTTGAGATTTGTTTCAATTGGAAAATCAGGGATGGGTGTCAGTAATTCACCATGGCACAGTGCATTACAGAGTTCACGCAAATTTTTTGCTGTAAATAGGTTTGGATATTTTGCAACACTTGCTTCTTTTGCATTTGCTTCAGCAATCACCAAAGTTTGTGCTTCGCGACGTGCGGCAAGCACCACTGGAATGATGCCAGAAATACCTCGCAGTTCACCATTTAATGCCAGTTCAGCAATAAATTCATGAGAGGCCAAAGATTCGCGTGGTATTTGCCCGGATGCGGCTAAAATGCCAAGTGCAATCGGGACATCAAATCCACTACCACTTTTAGGTAAGTCAGCCGGTGCTAAATTAACTGTAATACGGCGATTTGGAAATTCAAACTGACTATTTAAGATAGCACTTCGAACCCTATCCTTACTTTCTCTCACTGCAGTTTCAGCAAGGCCTACAATGGTAAAAGCCGGTAATCCTCGAGACAAGTGAACTTCAACAGCAACAGATTGTGCATGTATACCTAGAGTACTGCGTGTTTTAGTGATGGCGAGATTCATCAATGTAGCTCCCTGATTTGATTGGACAAAACACCTGACGTTCCATCAAAGGTGCTGATGTACAATAGCTGATTTTAATCAGGGAAGCTACGCTTTTTAGCATTGATTTTAAGTTTTAGATATTTTTCTCACTGATAAATTCGTCGAGTTGTTTTTGTAATGTCTCAACTTTTTCGCGTGTTTTTGCAAGTACTTTAACTTGTGCATCAAACTCTTCCCGTGTAACAAGATCTAACTGTGCAAATCCTGCTTGTAGAATTGATTTAAACGTATCGTGCATATCCGTTTCAATTTGTTGGAAGCTTGTGGGTAAAGCTGAACAGAGTTTTTGGGCTAGGCCTTCTAATTGGCTGCTGTTAAACATGAGGTTTTTCTCCAAGATTGGTAATAAAAGCCCATTCATCGGGTGTGATAGGCAGAATAGATAAACGGTTACCTTTTTGTAATAACTGCATGTGTTGTAATGCGGGTTGTTTTTTCAAGGTTTCCAGCGAAATAAAGTGTTTAAATTCATGTTCGAAGCGCATATCAACCATAAACCAGCGTGGCTTTTCAGGAGTGCTTTTAGGGTCGGGGTGATCACTGTTCGCGTCAAATGCGGTGTGATCGGGATAGGCTGTTTGGACAACAGTCATGGTGCCTACAATGCCA
The DNA here is from genome assembly GCA_029210085.1 of Legionellaceae bacterium. Taxonomy (GTDB): domain Bacteria; phylum Pseudomonadota; class Gammaproteobacteria; order Legionellales; family Legionellaceae; genus JAALKW01. Next base: position 38,943 of record JARGPP010000012.1, read on the forward strand.
GGAGGGGTACAGCTTGAGTGATAAAAAAAAGCTTTGTCACCTATCTGCATATCATCACGCATGAAGTTGCGTGCTTGATAATTACGAATGCCGTCCCAGTGAGTGGTTTGATTGGGAGACTGTTTTAAATCTTCAAGGCTAAAACAAGAGAGTTCGGATTTAAGAAGCCAATAACGTGTCATGGAATGCTCCAATAAGTATTTTTTTCAGTAACGATACCCGTTAGAGGGATATCCCAAGGGTCAGGTATGAGTCGTGCTTGTTGTTGGAACTCATAGGCAGCGCCTAATAAACATGCGGGCTTTTTGTTTCTGAGGGTCTGGTCATAATAGCCGGCACCTCGTCCAAGACGAGTGCCGTATTTATCAAAAGCAACAAGTGGCATAATCATGAGGTCTAGTTTTTCGATAGAAATCGCTTCTGTAGGAGGTATATTGGGTTCTAATATGTGAAATTGGTTCGTTTTTTGGGGAGTTCTAAGAGTTGCTGGTAAAAAAATCAAAAATTTTTGATGCGGTATTATAGTCGGTAGATAACAGGTCTTGCCTGATGTTTCTGCTTCAGTCCATAATGGAAGCAGGTTTATTTCACCATCAATGGCCTGATAAAGAGCAATGGTGCTCGCCGCTTGATAAACGGGAAGAGATTGAATGCGTGTACACAGCGCGTTAGATGCATTGTTTTTGAATTGGGGGGTGAGCGCGTTGCGTTGTGCGAGGCATATCTTGCGTATTGAGGCTTTATCTGTAGAAGCTGACATGGAATAAAAGCAATTTTTAACCAGTAAGGCATTATCTCGTGGATGTTAAAAAACTGCAATATGCGCCAATATGATAATGTGTACAAAAGAAGATTTTGGATGATGTATCATATTTATAATAATAAAACCTTAAGTTTTAAACGGTAAAATTAAGTTTGAAATGAACACAGGAGGCAAAGTGATGGTTGATATCAAAGCGGATAGCACCGCAGCAATATTGAAACGCTTGGTGTCGTCATGTGCCCCTCAAAATATTGCTCAAGCAGTTTTAGAAACTGAAAAATCACTCGTTGCTGATGACTCATCTGATTCTCCTCAGGCGACTCCTAATATGCCACATATTTTAACGAACTGCTTATCGAGTACAGATAAAAACGAGAAAGACCTAGGCTCATAAGTATTTATTCTGAATTGCATTCATATCTACCTTCGGTATACTTTGATTATATTGGTCCGCTTAATTGGAGTGGTTATGGCTGGTGGATTTGCTCCCGGAGCTCATTGGCGTGATTCAGCTCGAAATGCACGTTTCTTTATGGTGGATGCAAGAGCTGCTTTTCCTATCTTTTTCTTTTTAATGCATATTCGTGTTTGGACAGGGATATTAGTTCTGGTGTCAGCATTTTTTTTCGGAATTATTGAGCATTATGGATATAGCCTCCCCGTCTTTTTGCGTTGGCTGCGTACTTTTTTTGCTGGGCATATCAAATTATCTCAGCCATGGTGGACTTGATATGAGTTTAGATATTCCTAAAAGCATGGTTTTAATTGCATCCAAATTACAGGCAAAATTTATGCTAAACAACCATCCGATTAAACATGAAGATGTTTTTGCACCCACAGGATTGTTACCTGCAATTGTGAGAAGGGCCGATCAGCTCAGTTCTTTATGTTTGGGATATGGTCTTGGGGCTTCATTTGAAGATGCAGAAGGGGCGCTACTCGGCACACGTGTTTTATTTGATGAGGTCACCCCTAATGCACTTCGATTGTTATGTCTTACTGATGTGCTGAATGAATTAATACAAGGCTCCCCGAGTCTTGATAATACGCCGCTTGATGAGTTAATGTACGATTGATTTGCTATTTAAACTAGCATCAACCTGATTTTTTGCCCATAGTGTAAAGAAAACGAAAAAAAATGCCCTCTTAAGCTTCCCTTAAGCTATATTTTGTACTCTTAGGAGTATATACTGTAATTATATTACTCATTTTGAGTATATTTTAGTTTAAATTGATTGAGATTGTCTTGTTTTAAGGGGTGTTGTATGGACCATAAATTTTTTTCCCGACCTGATCTAAAAAAGCTGGCGGATAGTGTTGAAAGTAGAGGTGTTCAGCGTGCAGATGTAGAAAAACTTTTTGAAGAAGTGCGAAAAAATATTGTTGTGCCATTGCAAACACTCAATAGGAATCGACCAGGCAATGAAAATAATGAGGCTGCATTAGAGCAAGTGTCAACGCTATGTAACACAATTAAAGCGGTTATTGCCCGAGAGGAGGCAGTTCATCAAGAAGAGCGCTCTTCTTCTCACCGTACTGTGCCTGGTGCATAATATTCAACAATATATAGGCCAGCGTGATTTGTTCTGGTTTAATTTGCTATAATTTAAGAGTTATGACAAAAAATAAATTATCAGAGCAGCAAATTAAAGCGCTTCTTGGGGCCTTTCAGGATACGATTGAACATGGCCCTTGGGCGAGTTCAGCTTTGTTACGTGTATTAGGTAAGAAATTGCAATCTATCTATGATGGTTTTGAAACGGATGTTGGCCTAGATAAGCAAGCGGTTGCCAAAAAAGAAAGCGAGCATCACTCTCAGAAAAAACCATCTGATAGTCAACAAGAGGTTTTTGTTGCGTTGTATTCATCAGATGGAGCTAATTTGAAGTCTTGGGAGCAAATTTTAATTAATCTTCCACGCCAAATGGTTTCTCGCCCTATTTATGAAAAAGAAGAAGAAATAAAACAAGCTATTCGTTCACGAGAAAACCCAGTGAATGAAGGGTATGTTGTAATTTATATTAATCGCAGTAATGTGCTAAGTATGCCTATTGATAGAACTCCCAAAGATAGGCTAGGAACGCCATTGCTTACTTTAAAAGATAAATCTTTATCGCTTGATTACATTGTACGCTTTATGCATGTAAGTGGTGTATATACGTATACGCGTGGACGATTAATCAAAGATTTACCTATGAATACCGAATCATAGTCGCATCAAAAAGAAACTGGGTATATACTCAAAATTAACTGTATTGCTTTCTGAGCGCAGCAAAACATATGGCAGGACAACAACAACAACAGTCAGGTGATAACTCGCTAGCACCGGTTTGGATTACTCTGCTGCTATTTTTGACAGCTTATCTCTTATGGTATTTTGGCCATCAATATATTGTTTCGTTGGTTTTTTTCCTCAATATTATTCAAGCTAAGTTGATTAGCTTGGTGCTTCCAGGGGATGTGTTACAACAAGAAATCTTACTTATGCAGACGGTTGACCCGAGCGATGTTGATTGGGGAGACTTGGTTGAGTTAACCAGCCGTGTGGGCGAATATATGCGCTACCCAATATCAGTCGCACTGGTTTTACTCGCTTTTTTTCTCTATAAATCAAACGTGACGTTAAGGTTTAAAAAAACTCATAGCATGGACTCGCTTAAAACACAGGAGCAAGCCAATTGGCCGTGCATTATTCCTGCAGTTCAGTATTTAGATCTTGTAGCGACTGATGTAAATAAGGGGCCGTGGGCAATGGCGTTAACGCCGATAGAGTTTGCTCGAAAACATAAATTATTACGTAAAGAAGATCCACTTTTAGATAATCCGATGCCAGGATTAGAAATGACGGCAGGTGTGCGTCGTGGAGATGCAAAACGTATTTTTACGTTGCAACTGGGACCTTATTGGGATGGGTTTGCGCGGTGCTCTCCTCAAATGCAAGCTTTAGCAGCTGTATTTATTGCTCGAATGAATCGTGATCGTGAAGCTGCAAGTCTTATTTTAAAAACCTTAGATAAAACCTCTGTTAGTGGAAAACCCGATTACTCAATCGCACTTCCAACAATCCAAAAATATGAAAATACAGAGATGGTACAAGACATTGTACAAAAGCATGCATATCAGTACACCGTGATTGCTGAGTTATTAAAAGCATCACGTGATGATGGTGTGGTACCTAGTGCTGAATTTTTATGGCTTAAGCCTGTGGACAGACGACTATGGTATTTGTTGAACAGTATTGGGCGACAAACACCGTACGCGGAAGTCGGAGGAATTTTTGCACATTGGCGTGCGGAGCAAGTTATGGGGCGTCGTTCGTTAACCCCTATGATTGATGAAGCTATTCGAGCACTCGAAATCGCAGTCAAAGAGATTCAATTATCGCCCAAAGAACTCAAGGAGTTAGAGCCATGAGACGAGGTGTTGAGTCACGTCATGAGGTTGATCCAACGCGATTGTTGCGAGATATCCGTACGCCTGGTGAACGAATCGCTGATTTTTTTTCTGATTCATCGAATGTTGCTATTACATTAATGACCTTGGCTGTGATTGGATATGTTTTTCCTGTGGCTGGGATGTTTATGCTAATTTTGGGTGTGAGTATGTATTTTTATACTTCAACTCGCAAACAGAAATTGCCGTTTAGGCTGCCGATGGTCGCAAAGACTAAAGATTATAATGATTTGATCCCTGGCATTAAAAAACCTTACATGGCGCGCGGCATTACTTATTTTGGTAATGATATTAAAAATAGTGAAGAACTTTGGTTTGCAAATGAGGATATGCGAACACATGCTTTAATTTTTGGTTCTACAGGGAGTGGTAAAACAGAAGCGTTGGTCTCAATTGCGTATAATGCGTTGGTCCAAGGAAGTGGGTTCATTTATGTGGATGGAAAAGGAGATAACTCACTTTATGCGAAAGTCTTCTCTATGGTACGAAGTATGGGCCGGGAAGATGATTTATTGCTCATTAATTTTATGACAGGGGCGCGTGATATTGTTGGGCCTCAGAAAAGCCGTTTATCGAATACATTAAATCCTTTTTGCCAAGGTTCTTCTAGCATGTTGACACAGCTTGTTGTGAATTTAATGGGGAGTTCTAGCCAAGGGGGTGATGGGGATATGTGGAAGGGGCGTGCCATTGCATTTGTTGAAGCATTGATGCGTTTATTAGTTTATATGCGGGATGAAGGTGCTATTTTACTTGATGCTAATAATATTCGAAATTATTTTGATATACAGCGTCTTGAATCGATTGTAATTGATAAAGTTTTTCCGCGTGACGATCAAGAGAGTGTTAATATTGAGTTAGCACCTAAATTAGTGACAGATCCATTACGAAATTACCTCATGACCTTACCCGGTTACAACAAAGAGAAAAAAGGGAAGCAAGTCTCACAGGTTCTTGAGCAACATGGTTTTATTACAATGCAGCTGGTGCGAAGCTTTTCTTCATTAGCGGATACATATGGGCATATTATTAGAACAAATCTAGCTGAAGTCGATTTTAAAGACGTGGTGTTAAATCGGCGCATTTTGGTCGTATTATTACCTGCCTTAGAAAAGTCACCAGATGAGCTTGCAAATTTAGGCAAGATTATTGTGGCATCGTTGAAAGCAATGATGGCAGCAGGGCTTGGTGATGAAGTGGAGGGTGAGTATCGCGATGTTATTGAACGAAAGCCCACAACAGCACCTACTCCTTATATGTGTATTTTAGATGAGTATGGGTATTATGCTGTGCAAGGGTTTGCTGTGGTGCCAGCACAAGCACGTTCGCTTGGATTTTCAGCTATTTTTGCAGGACAAGATTTGCCTGCATTTCAAAAAACTTCAAAAGAAGAAGCTGCATCTATTGGAGCAAATACAAATATTAAAATTTGTATGAAGCTTGAGGATCCAACAGAAACCTGGGACTTTTTCACAAAAACAGCAGGTGAGGCATATGTAACAAAAGTGGATTCTTTTCAAACAAAAGATACAAGTGTGGCAAATACTTATCAAGATACAAAAAGCTCTTCGTTTGAAAAACGTGCTCGAATCGATTTATTAGACTTAAAAGAGCAGACAGAGGGTGAAGCACATATTTTCTTTCGTTCTCAAGTGATTCGAGCCAAAATGTTTTACGCAAACCCTAAGCCTGTTTCGCGTTTAAAAGTAAATCAGTTTTTGAAAGTAGAGCCGCCATCGGACTCATATTTGGCTAAATTACAGGACCAAATGAAATTATTTCAATCTGTTATTGAGGAAGGTGACTTAACGATTAGAATGGTCTCTAAGGATGATGAAATTCCACAGGTTGCAACTTTACTTCGAGGGGCAAAAGAAACTGATCCGATGGAGCGAGGCGTTGCCGCACTTTTAGCTTTTCATAAGCGTAATGAACCTGAAGAAGTCGAAGCTTTATTTGATGAAACACCACTTGAAAATATTACAATATTTAGTGCGTTACGCGAGTTGCCGATAGGCACACCTCCTGTTTTAGCACCAGACTTGGAGTTGTTTTCAGCACCTTTATTACCGATTCAAGAAGCACGCGACTATTTAATTAGTATTGGTCAACTGTCGGGTGAAAAAGATAAATTGGCCGGTGCTGTTGCTAATGAAATCATTAAAGATTTACAAATGGCAACAAATTATCCTCCAGAGCATCATATCCTAATGCAAGCACCTGAATTAACGGATTCAATTAGAATGCTTATACAGCGTATCAATGAAGCAAGAGACGAAGCTTCTAAAAATAAGTGAAAGTGATCAAATTAAGTTTAAAAATATATTTAAATCATAATGATACTTGTCTCCTTTCGCGTTGTGTGTTTTTATGGTTAATATCTGATGATCAATGAGGGTGTACATTCGTGTTGAGTCGATACATTTTTGACAGACTTGGCAAATTGCCCAATCAATTGATACTAATTTTTTGTGTGTTTCTTAGTGCTTGTCAATCCACTCCTACGCCTAGTATTATTCGAGATGAAGCGATATTGCCGCAACAGGTTGCTTTGGGTGATAGCGAAATAATGGCTTTAGAAAAACGCCTAACAGAAAGAGGTGTTCAAATTGTCTCAGTGGGACAAGATTACCTCTTGAGTATTTCAGCCTTATCCTTGTTTGGTGACCAATCCCCTCGATTAACTTGGGAGTCTTATGATGAACTGAATGAGGTCGCATGTTATTTAAGGCAATTTAGGAAAGTTGCTGTAGATATAACGGCCTATACGAGCCGTTATGTATCAACAAAACGTGAGTATGCATTATCAGAAGCACGTGCAGAAGCAGTTGCAAACTATTTATGGTCTCAGGGAGTTGATGCACGCTTGCTCTTTACACAAGGAAAAGGGAGTGATAAACCTATCGTGTCAGCAGCTCGTGCAGGCGACAAATCACCGAATGCACGGATTGAGATTACCTTCAGACGAGCTGTGGTTTAATAGTGAACAGTAGGGGGTGGCATGCGGCGTGAAGTTTGGCGTTTGATGATAAATTCGAAGCGATTTTATGTTGGAACGTTTCGTTTTGCTGAAACAGCACTTGTGTTCTCTCTATTAATCAGCGTATTGTTAGGATTAGGTTTGTTTTATGTATATGTGCATATTCCAGAGCGTCATTATTATGCCACTAATGGTGAAGTTCCGCCTACAGAATTGACGGCGATGGATGCGCCTAATGAGACAGCAATACCTTTGTTAGCAGCTGATCCAGATATTGACGACGATGAGAAGTTAATTCCGAAATAAAGAGAGGATTCCATGGCAGAAGACGCCTTGACCGCAGTTAAATTGAGAAATAAATTTTATCGGGATGGTCAACGTAAAGTAATATTTATTTTATTACTTTCTATTATTGTCAATTTTTTGATGATTTCACTTTTGGTGTATCTCTTAACACATCCACCGACGCCTAAATATTTTGCAACGAGTATTAACGGACGTATCACGCCCCTATTTGCACTGGATGAGCCGAATCAATCGGACTCTGCAGTGTTGCAATGGACCAATCAAGCAGCGATTGCCGCATTTACTTATAACTTTGTAAATTATAGAACAGAGTTACAAGCTTCATCAGGATTTTTTACTTCAGCAGGTTGGACACAGTTTTTGAATGCTTTAGAAGATTCTAATAACTTGGATGCAGTAAAAGCGAAAAAATTAATTGTATCAGCTGTTGCAACCAGTGCACCGATTATATTACAAAAAGGGTTGTTAAATGGTCGTTACTCGTGGCGTGTGCAGATGCCTATTCTTGTGACTTATCAAAGTGCGAGTGAGTTTTCACAGCAGCGTAATGTCGTAACCATTTTGGTGACACGTATTTCTACGTTGAACTCACCAAGAGGTATTGGAATTTCACAGTTTGTGGTTGGGCCTGCGATGAGTGGAGTGGATGGTTAATGAGAATAGCCTGGAAACAAAAGAAAGTGTTGTTTTTGCTGATAATCAGTTGCTTCTTTTCAACATTTGCATGGTGTGCTGAAAAAGAAGATTCTGCGCAGCAAGCACTTGATCAACTGCGTATGTTACAGCAACGACTTGGAACAAAGGATAGTCCCGAAGGTGCTTCTTCAGGAAATTCTGAAAGTTCAAAACAAGCCAGTAAACCCCCTTCTAGAAAAGCACGGGCACAACAGAGTCGTTCTTTAAAAGGTAAAGGGAATGATGCCATTATGAGTGCGTCCGATGAGAGCATGATTAATGAACTAGCATTTGATGAGGTAAAACGGCAATTATTTCCTTTATCACCCGAGCAAACAGTAAAAGTTAAAAAGTGGTATCACGACGATGAATATGCACAAGCAACGTCGGCTGAAACGCCGCCTAAACCGACAGCAACGTCACAATTTGTGAACTTATCACCTGGGTCAACACCTCCTGTAATTCGTTTATCACAGGGCTTTGTATCTTCGCTGGTGTTTCTTGATTCAACGGGTGCTCCCTGGCCGATTGCAGCTTATGATTTAGGAGACCCAAATGCTTTTAATATTCAATGGGATAAGGTGAGTAATACCTTGATGATTCAGGCGAGTAAATTGTATACCTATGGTAATTTAGCGGTTCGATTGCGAGGTTTAAACACGCCCGTAATGCTTACATTGATTCCCGGGCAGAAAGCAGTCGATTATCGAGTGGATTTACGTGTTCAAGGATATGGACCTAATGCGAAACAAATGCCAATGGGGGCAAATATTCCACCATCTGCAAGTGATGTACTATTACATGTGCTTGATGGGGTCCCCCCTGCAGGCAGCACACGCCTTGTTGTGAGTGGTGGAGATGCACAAGCTTGGATGTTAAATAGTAGAATGTTTATCCGAACGAATTTGACCATTTTGTCTCCTGGATGGATTGGCAGCATGACCAGTGCAGATGGCACACATGCCTATGAAATGCATAAATCGCCTGTGCTACTTGTTTCATGGCATGGAAAAGTGATGCAGCTTAAGGTAGAAGGGTTATAACACCATGGCCGGAAAAAAAGAAAATATAAAAGCGCTTTTTTCAAACACACGGACACGTGTGATTATTTTATTCACGGTCATTTTGTTATTGGCCAGTGTTGTGATTGGCGTGATAAAAATTAGGGCTTTTAATCAAAGCAATGTTAAGTCGACAGCAAATGTGAAAAAAGTGCCGACTGGCATACGCTCAATTCCAGGTAGTTTAAATCAAACAGCACAGTATGCGACGCTTCAAAATAAGCAGAACATTGATCAAGCAGAATCTGCGACTAAAAGTGGTGCGAGTGCTATTCCAACAATCATTAAGACACAAGCATTTGGAGAGGGTGTTGATTTGGTTGGACCTCAATATGGAGAAGGTGGTGCTGGATTTACGACTTTATCGCGAGCTAATTTGATGGGAGGCGAAAAAAGTTTATGGACACAACAGCTTCAAACAGAGCATTGCAGTAGTGCTGTAATTAAAGAAATTGCTGATAAAGGCGCAACACTGACTGATTTGCGAGAAGGGTGCAATTGCTGCCAGTTGAGACAATATGGCTATACACTTCCAGATTTAAATCCAGTTTGTTCGTGCACAGAACTGAAAGCTGCGGGATTTACAGCACGTGAAATGAAAGTAGCAGGTTATTCTGTGGGACGGTTGAAGCGTTGTGGCTTTTCTGCTTGTGAGACGCGAGGAGCAGGATTTAGTGCTGAGGACATGAAGGATGGTGGCTTTACCAATGGAGAACTGAAAGGTGCCGGTTTTTCTGATGCCGCAATTGAAGCTGCGAATGGGCTACCCGCTGGTATTTCGATGGATGATGTGCGTAAAGCAGGCTGTGATCCTGAAAAATTAAGAGCACTGCGTGAGCGCGGTGTGAGTGCAGCAGCAATACAACGTATTAGTGCTTGTAGTTTGAAGCAATTGAAAGAAGCAGGTTTCACTGCTGATGAATTGCGAAGAGCCGGTGCGAGTGCAGCAGCACTTAGAGCAGCAGGTTTTAGTCCTGAAGCGTTAAAAAAAGCAGGTTATAGTGCGCGTGAATTGATGAATGCAGGGTTTTCTCCGGAAGAGCTAAAAGCAGCAGGATTTTCAGCCGAAGAAATTGAAAAAGGACAAGATGGTTTACCACCAGGCGTTACTGTTGCTCAACTGAGAAAGGCTGGGTGCTCTGTTGAGGCGATAAAGCGTGAGCGTCTTGCTGGTGTGAGTGCAAAGGCCATTCGACAAAGTGCAGGATGTAGTGCTGTAGCGCTTAAAGCTGCAGGCTTTACGGATAGTGACTTGGCGAATGCAGGTTTACAGCCTGTTGATGAAAAAACGATTCGAGCAGCAGGATGTGATCCTGAGAAGCTGAAAGCGCTTCGTGCCTCAGGAGCTTCTGCGAAACAAATTCATGATTTAAATGGATGCTCTGCAGCACAATTGAAAGCCGCAGGATTTAGTGCTAAAGAGCTTGCCGATGCAGGATTTAGTGCCAAAGAGCTTGCCGATGCAGGTGTTGCTGCCATTGATGATGATGGTATTCGAGCAACAGGATGTGATCCTGAGAAGCTGAAAGCCCTTCGTGCCTCAGGGGTTTCTGCGAAAAAAATTCATGATTTGAGTGGGTGTTCTGCAGCACAATTAAAAGCGGCAGGATTTGGTGTGAAAGAGCTGGCTGATGCAGGATTTACACCGGCTGAACTTTTAGACGCAGGCTTTGATTCAGGCGCATTAAATAATGCGGGGCTTATTCCTGCTGGTGTAATTGCTGCAGGGCGAGAGAAAGGATGTAATGTTAAAGAGCTAAAAGCGGCAAGAAATTTAGGAGTTTCAGCCACGACGATTCGAGAAACACTCGGTTGTTCAGCAGAGGCAATGAAGGCTGCGGGTTATTCTGCGCAGGAGTTGAAGGATGCAGGCTTCAGTGCGGCTGAGCTAAAACGTGCCGGCTTTAGTCCTGAAGCGTTAAAAGCTGCAGGCTATTCCGCACAAGAGTTAAGAGATGCAGGCTATAGTGCCGCGGATCTAAAAAAAGCAGGTTTTAGTCCTGAAGAATTAAACGCTGCTGGTTTCTCCAAAGATGAACTGAAAGCAGCAGGTGTAACCGAGGCTGAATTAAAAGCACTTGGAGAAGCAGTTGAACCCTCTAAAAAAGTAGTGCCCGAGGTAATTGCACCTAAAAAAGATACAATTGATGCCACAAGTGGAAGTTCAATGACACGAATTCCATCTTTGGGTAGTGGTCAAAAAGGTGCTTCTAAAAATACTAAATCAGACACAAAGCAGCTGCAAGAATTGATGTCTCGTCAGCAAACACATATTTCAGATCAGCGTTATCAGGCTAAAGTGAAACAATTAAGTGGACGCATGTTGTCAGCAGCAGGACAGGCGCTTCAAGGATGGAAAAATGTTTCGACGCAAGTATTTATTGCGGGTAGTGCAAAAGATGAAGACGATGATAAAGATGACTCTCTCTCGGGTGGCTTGGGTGGCCGATCGAGCAAAAAAACATCAGCGTCTGAAGATGATGAAGCTGAAATGCAGGCTAAATCCACATTTATCAAAACCGGTGATATCTTATTTGCAGTTTTAGATACATCTGTTAATACAGATGAACCGGGTCCTATTCTTGCGACAATTGTTTCAGGAAAGCTCAAAGGCTCGAAAATTATTGGAAGTTTCACGTTGCCATCGAATGCCAACAAAATGGTTGTGACTTTTAATACACTTTCAATGCTAGGGGCAGATAAAACAATAGGAATTAATGCTTATGCGATTGATCCGAATACTGCACGTACAGCACTTGCGAGTCGGGTGAATCATCATTACTTGATGAGATATGGGTCTTTATTTGCATCGACTTTTTTAGCCGGCTTTAGTAGTGCTATTCAATCAGCAGATACCACAATTACGATTGGTGGTACGGGTGGAACAACAGATACAACAGTTCAAAATGGGATTAATCGCTCATTGCTTGAAAATGCACTCATTGGTTTAGGCGAAGTAGGTAAGGCATGGTCTGAAACAGCGCAAGAGTTAATGAATCGTCCAACAACGGTTGAGTTGTTCTCTGGCACAGGAATGGGGATCTTGTTTACACAGGATGTTCAGATAGGATAATAACTTGGTGAGTAGGTGAGCTATGGCAGATGATGGTCAAAATAATGATCAAATGGGTGATGATGAATATCAATTTGCTGATCTTGATGCTTTAGGCTCGGATCAAGATGCTGTTTCGTTGCCAGAAGATGAGCCTCTTGAAGGTGCGCAGGATGGTGTATCTTCTCCTCCAGGAAGAGGGCGATTTGATAATTTAGATCCTAAAGTCGTGACCATGATTAGAAATGGTGCTATTTCGGTCGCGGCTCTTATCTTAGTTTTGGTGGTGTATAAAGGCTTGGGCTCCTTCTTTTCTTCAAAGTCAAAGACAGATACCAAGAAATTAACGCCTATGGCAACGACTACTCCGACCCGCAAGCCTACGTCGCAGGTACCTATACCTATTCGAACATCTACGTCTGCGAGTGATCGCGTATCAACTTCTTCCGAAGAGGCTGTTTCGGCTTTAAAGCAAGAGCAGAAGCGAGTGGATAGTGAGTTGTCAGTTATGCGAACGCAAATCAGTACACTGACTCAAAATGTAACAGATATCTCTGCAAAAATGACAGATGTGAAGCAAACAATGCTGGTTTTGAGTGAGCGTTTGGAGCAACAGTCTCAGCAAATGGCGCGTGTACAGTCGGTAAATCGAGCAAGACGTCAATCTTCGTCACAACCACCTGCACGTCGGAAACCTGCTGCACCAAAGCCAACTTACTCCATTCAAGCAATTATTCCAGGTCGTGCGTGGCTCATGTCTAATCAAGGAAAGACTTTAACAGTGAGTCGTGGCTCTGTTGTTCCTGGGTATGGTGCAGTACGTGTCATTAACTCTAAAGTTGGGCGTGTATTTACAAGTTCTGGGCGCGTGATTCAATTTAGTCAGGCGGACAGTTAGGGGATATACAGGCAATGGCTGATTCAAGTACGACAACAACAGTTCTTGTTAATTTAGCAAACTCATTGCTTCCTGTTCAAAATTTGATTTCAGGTGCTGCGTATTTGGTTGGTATTGCTTTTGCATTGAAGGCACTGTACAGCTTGAAAGTATATGGGGAAGCAAGAACGATGCAAGCCTCTAGCTCCAGCATAAAAGAGCCTATCTTTTATTTGCTGGTTGCGGGGATGTTAATTTATTTCCCGACAGCTGTTGATATTATTATGAACACCTCGTTTGGTTATACGAATATCTTGGCGTATGGAGATAGTGAAGTTGCAAGCTCAATGTTTGGTGGTGATAGTGATTTGGGTAATGCATTGGTTATTATCTTTCAAACCATTGGATTATATGCTTTTACAAGAGGGTGGATTTTGATTGCGCGTGCAGCGTCGCAAGGGCAACCACCAGGAGGCACAGGAAAGGGGTTAATGCATGTGTTTGGTGGGATATTAGCTGTGAATATTGTGGGAACAGTAGAAATGATTAATAATACACTTTTTGGCGGATAATACTCATTGTGGTTGGAAAAGCTTAATGACTGATAGGGGAGCGAACGTGCAGAAGAGAATATTTAGAAAAGTATTTAAAGACAAACGACATTTAACAAGACTTTCAGCTTTAGGTTTGTTGATGTTTGCAGGAGTGGTGTCGGCAGATTCCTCGTTAACCTTAGGGGGGATGGCATCTTCGATTACTTCATCTTTTGAAAGTTTAACCAAATTAATTACCGCAGCCTCTTATTTAGCGGGTTTAGGCTTCTCGATTGGGGCTATCATGAAGTTTAAGCAACATAAGGATAATCCGACTCAAATTCCAATTGGTACACCGATTGCCTTGGTCTTTATTGCCGCGGCATTG
>JARGPP010000019.1 GCA_029210085.1 Legionellaceae bacterium
AAGATTTTGCAACACGCTGGCTTTGGTTATATAACCACGAAAGGCCAAATACAGCAATTGGAGGAGTTCCTCCTGTGCAAAAACTTGCATTAGCTGCTTAACCCTCTACTTTTAAGGGCAGTTAAAAATGGGGGGATTACCGGGGCACTGTCTGACGTAGGTTGTCGTGTTTTTGGGTCTGGTTCTGGATGAAGGCCCAGTTGATTCAAGAGTGTTACGGCAGAGTCAGTGGAAGGTGGTGAGCTCGGATGTTTAGGTCTAAAAAGTGTGTTTGTTCGGTTCATCATTTGTGCTTCAAGTTCAGAGAATAGCGTTTGAACCATCTCAATAACGGATACGGCCTTGTTTTGGACTAAATCGGTCAGATGAACAGCCAGTAATAAGCCAGGAGCAGGATTCTCGCCATGGGGGTGGGTTTGGTATCCTGCATTTCCATATGCGCGTGCAACGGTTGTTTTAGAGTAATCTCGTCCTTGCGCCTCGATTTGGGATTGATACAAACCAATCAGTTCCTGAGCGCCTGTTAGGAGTGTCTCAGTGTTGATAGCAATTTTTTTTAAACGTGTGTCTGCTACAAATAAAAGACCCCAGACTTCCATTCCTAAGATGTCGATAAGATTTAATCTTTCAGCACATAAGGTTCTAAGAGCTCGAACTTGCTCAGCAAAGACGGTGACATGTGTATCATGTGAATCAAGCGGGTTATGTCCAAAAACTTTTTCTAAATTTATCATTGAGCCAAACAGGCCCGCTAGTGTTGTTCGGGCTTTTGCTAGCGTTTCTTCACCCATATCCCCTGTAATTGCAGGTGTTGGAAATTTACACATAATAACGGGGATATTGGCAAGTTTAGCTGCTCGCCGTTGTTCCATTTGTCGTTCGTTAGTCAATTGCTCAGGCGTATATTGGCTATATTCTCCATTCAAGGTGTTATTCGTTGCAGCTCCGTTGGTTACAATGAGTGTGAGCCAGTCTTTTGGTGATTCCAGCATGATGGGGCCTGCCATAATTTCGGCGTCATCCGGATGGGCTCCGACAACAAGGTGCTTTGCTTTTGCAAGGTGGGCTGCAAGATCGTTCAGATGATTTGGATTGGTATAGTCAAAACTTTCATCAAGGTGCATGGTTTGAGGATTAAAAAACACGAACTGTGGGGGTAATAAGATGCGATGCGTGTTTCCTCGAATGTCTAAATTGACCCAATGGGACTGATTTTTTTCAAGTGTTTTTCTGCTTTGATTCAGATCTAAGTCTGTGTGTTCTTGAAGTTCATGTGCATTAAATAATGAGATGGCGTCTTGGTCGACAAGTGCTAAAAGGTTTGGATGCATATGTAATGCGCGAGCGGGCAGTGCTTGTACAGGAGTGGGTGCACACATGGCATGGACTGCATGTGCTTTAGCATGACCATTGGCTAAAAAAATAATTTTTTTAGCCTGAAGTATTGGGCCGATGCCTCGGGTATGAGCCGTATCAGGTATTGGCTTGATGCGCAGTTCAGTTTTGTCTATTTGGTTAAAATATTTTCCGTTATCTTCTTTTGTTTTAGAGCTGAGCCTCACTTCTCTTGTAGGGGTGTTTTCGTCTGATCCTTTTTCGTTAAACGCAATATGCCCTTCGCCACCCAACCCGACAAGTTGAATATCTATGCCACCAGAAGCTGTGATAAGTGCTTCATAAGCGCTGTGGTTAAAGTCTGTGTCACTACTGACTAAATGAATATTTTCAGGTAAGACATTGACGTGTTTTAAAAAAAGTTGGTGTAATTGTGCTTCAAAGCTATTTCTATCGTCTCTTGGCAGCCCAACATAATTATCTAAATTGAAGCATTTAACATGAGAAAAACTTAATTCACCGGCTTGGTGTAACCGGATTAATTCAGCATATACAGGCTCCATCGTCGAGCCTGTAGCAAGTCCCAAAACAAAAGGTTTGTTTTGCTCTGCTTTTTTTTTGATTGCGTCAGCAATCGCTCGTGCTGCACGAATTGCGATAGCGGGGTGATCGTTTAATACAGTAAATATTGATGGCATATTAAGGGTCTTTTTATCAAGTTAAGAGAAGATCATAATTGCTGTTGGCAATCAGAAAACAGCCATGTTCTATAAGCACGTTAATTGATTGGCAAGGAGAGCAAATGGTGTTTTCACGCGCTCCAAGTTTTCAAGCTTGCCAATTGTATTGTTTGTGGCATGTGGGGCCTGTGGTACAAGAACAAAAGCTAAAGACCAAAGTGTTTTTTTCATGATACATCCTTAATACGTCAATGAAAACGCATGAAGTATAAGAGGGCAATACAGTGCTTTCAAGCTGTTTCATGAATAAATCAACTCAAAAGGACTGAGTGGCTTGATATGAGATAAAAAAATCATATTTTTAATGCTGTCTTTGCGAATGAAGTTCGGCAATTAAGCTGAAGATAAAAGCATTAGTCGCCTACAATACCTTTTTGCAGGTGATGCTGTTTGACCTCTTCATCAAGTCCTGCAGCTTCAGTTAAGGCCGCGACATTTTGCTTGGTAAAAAAGCCATCAAACTTGTGACAGCGCTCAACATACTCCGTGATGAGTATGGATAAAGAAGAATGTTTTGAGAAAATTTGTTTTAAATCAGGTTCGTCTTTACATTCACCAAATACATTGGCTAAGAAACCAATGCTCATTTTATTTTTTAATACGCCAATGACAAAATCGAGATTTTTCATGGTGCTGCTGTGATCGCCATCTGCAATTTCAATGGCAATATGGTGCATGCGGCGGCCGTAGTTTCGTACAAAATTTTCTGTAGGCATGGGTAATTTTTCAAAAGAATTAATCATAAATGGTGTATTGTTTGCAGTGAAAACTTTTGCGGGTGATTGAATATCATGCCCATGTGGTGCACGATTTACATTGGTTGATGAGTTCATGTCACCAATATTGTAAGCACCCCAAAAGTAATAATTACTGAGGCATAAAAACTCTAAGATGGCATCTTCCCGTTCACCGGCTAAAATACGTGTGGCTAAATGATCAATGCCTTTCATGAGTGGTTTAATGCCACTTTCTTTCGAAAAATCATCAATTACATTTAAAATATCGAGTTGTTTTTGTGTGAGGCTGAAAGGTTGTCCTAAGTTAAAATACTCGATGTCGAATAAATCATGATGTGAATAACCAATACTATTAAAAGTATGATCGGACATACGCGTAAAGGCGAGGTACGGATTTGAAAAAAAATGATTTTTAATGCGGTTTGGATCTTGGAAACGAAAATCATGGCTTTCTAAGATATTTTTTGTTGCAGCTAAATCTTTACAGTGAAAAATTTCACCGACGTAACGCGCATTGCATTTTTCTCGTGCATTAGGATACATACAGTTGATACGTGCTAAATCATCTTCAAAATTAGGATCTAAAGGTTCCATAACGATAAAAAGAGGGGATTTTTTTGTGTTTTTTAAAATATAAATACGATGTGTATCAGATAAAAAACTTTTATAGTAACGGTAGGGCATCATGGCATAGAGTTCTTGTAAATAGAGAAAAGCATCTCCCGTTTGTACTTGAACAATAATAGCTTTCATATTACCGATTAAATCATTGAGCCCGCTCGTTTGTCTGCGTTCATAAATTTTGATGCGGTATTCGTTAAAATAATCTGAGTTTTTTTTATCGCCTTTGGGTGGGTATGTAAGTGGGTCAATCACGACAAGTTCCTGCGTGTTAAGAGGAGGTTAATTAAAGCGTAGACGAGGAATCTTTTTTATGCTAAATTTTGCTCTTTTTGAATTCAATATGGCTTAATTGCAGGTGGTTTTATGACGGCGCAATTAGAAACAAATTATCGTGTGGCGTTGCAAAAATTAAAAGCAAAAGCAGCTGACTTGAATGCAGGCGCTACGTCAGCAATACATCAGCCTCATTCGTTGAGTGTAACGCTTTCAAACTTTATTCGCTCGGTTGAAGGGATTAAATCTAAAGAAGATACATCATTACAACGTTTAACCGAAGCATTAGATAGTACATGTGACTTGCTAGAGCATAAAATTACTTTAGAGCGATATCATCAAATAGCGGATTGTATGTTGTCATCTTCACCTGAAAAAGGGGGAACTTCTTTTTTGGGGATTTGTATGAAACACCTTAGCTTTACAATTATGCTACTCTCGTTTTTCACTCTTTTTGCTACGGGAAACATCATTGTTGCAGGATTGGGCTTGGTCACCAGTTATTTTTTAGATGATCTTGGAAAGTATATTGATGCAGATATCCCTAAAAAAGTGCCTGAACCGACACCACTTGCCCATAATATGCGTTTATTTTCAACACGGTGTATTGAGCATCAATTGCTTGATTTAGAGAGTACGCAGACTATGCAAAATCGTTAAAATCAATGGTGTTACATCAATGCGGATTGCTGCTTACTTTGCACATATTTTGAATGATAATTTGACCTTTTATGTCATGCAAGACATGATTGAGTGTCCTATCCGTTCATATCAGTTAAGATGAAAGTTCTACCTTTCAATGTTCAGCAACGACGCATAAATTATCAAGGTT
The DNA here is from genome assembly GCA_029210085.1 of Legionellaceae bacterium. Taxonomy (GTDB): domain Bacteria; phylum Pseudomonadota; class Gammaproteobacteria; order Legionellales; family Legionellaceae; genus JAALKW01. Next base: position 4,542 of record JARGPP010000019.1, read on the forward strand.
TAGACAAAGCGTGCCAGGAGGAGATTGACTGTATTCGCTCTCCGACATCAACAACTTCCTCTGGTTGCTGCATTTTTTTCAAATCAAAAAAAGAAAGAATGTATCAACATATAAAGTGTGCAGATGATAAGGCCGAAATAATAGCACTATTGAGTGCCATCTCGGCATTTGCGAGGCATCAACGCGATTGTTACTATCGAGCGATTGATTTTGAGAATGCTGATTTTCAGACCATGTTTCTGAGTTTGTTGTGTAAAATAGATATAAAAAATAGCGGTATCATGGATGAAAATGGCCATAATTTTGAGCAACAACTGCAGCAATTTGATGTGGTTTTTAATCATGCAATATTAAATAAGGTCAAAAATGAAGGTATCCACTATTTTGTGAAACAAAAAGAAGAAGAAGAGCAAGAAGCCATCAGGCGTTCTCAAAGATTTCCTGGGATGCGCTGGCATAGGTAATTGATAGATGGTTTAGTGCTTCTTGGATTGTTTGCGCTCTTTGCCACACGTTGTTTGAAATCTCGCGTATAATCGGGTCTCTTGACATTAAGCGTAATCATTTAATTATCGATTAAATTCAACATATCTAAGCGATGGTTTCAGTTGTAAAAGTGCCCATGTAAACCAAAGGGAAGGTGCAGCGGTAAGTATACTTCTGCTAAACATTGCATAGAGCATGCATCTATGATTATCAGTGATGACAATTGCGTGACTGCGTTAAATGCTATGAGTAATAGAACACCGTTATCTTCTTGTTCATGATGATGCTTTGCGACAAATATAGCTTCACCCAGGTAGTAATTGGGCTTGCCCCAATATTGCGTGCTTCCTGTTTGAACGTTGAGTTTTTGTATTTGATTAAAAAAAAGATCGCCTGGAGTTGAGAGCAAGGTCGTATAAACAAACTGATACGGTTTGCCATTACAGCGCATATAATGGATTTGCGGAAATTCATGAGCACGACTCGAGAGGACTATTTCCTCATAACTTTTGGAGTGGAGATTGATGAAATAACGCCTTATCTCACCTGCAGGTAGCGTAGGATGATTTGAGCGAAGGTTTGATAAGTATAAATGATTATAAGGGTTTCCAGAGGCATGACACACCAAATCCAATATAATTTTATGCTCATCTTCGTAAGCATTGATGCTATGTAAGCACACAAAAGGAGGGGCTTCTACTTCATAGGTTTTTCCATGATGTCGGTTAATAATAATAAAAAAAGATGATCTGTTTTCTTGATGAGTTAAAGTATTGTTAAAAGGAAATCCCAGCATTAAATACACTTTATTAATGACGAGCGGCGATTTAAATAAAATGATGTAGTTACTGGTTATGCTAAAGCTATGTATATAAAATGCGCTGTCAGAAGTATAAGTTTGGATGGTTTGACGTGTTCTACTGCGGGGTTCTATTTGATAAATATGGTATTGGGTGACTCTGCCGAGTTTAATTGAAATATTAATTAACGCATTAGTATTGCTATCAAAATGAGGATGAGCGGTGGTTAAATGTCCTGGCAGGTTATCGGTAAAATAAAACGTGCCCGTCGTGCTTAAATCGTTTAGATTGAATGAAATCATATCCGTACTTTCTGTCATCACAACATAATGTCCGCCAATACATGCTGTGTTTACAACACAATTGTCATGCGTATTATAGTTCATAAAATTTTTAATGGAGCATCGTATGCGACTGAGCTTGGAATGTCCTGCATAGGTACCAAATCCATTAACGTTTAATTGATTCAGTTGGTTGCTTTTAATGTACTCGGTTGATTGTAAGAATCGATTCTGAAAATGGACTGTTCCAGACTTAAATTCAAATTTTTTAAGCATGGCAAGGCCATCAAACCAATGGTTGAACTGTGTTTTTCCCACTTCAAATTGTCCAGGCCCATTGCTAACAAAGTGTCCTGATAACCAGATTGGAATGTCACCGTTAATTTGAAGGTTATCCAATGTTTTTTCATGATACTGAGAGGCGTAAGCACTGGCGAGAGTTCGATTTTTTTTTTGCATTTTGACATACTCTCATTATCGTTACTGATTAGGCCGCAAAAAAATGATGGACAGCCCCTAATATCAGAAAGACATTTTAATAGTTAAACAATGTTCATGATAAAATTCAAGCCAGAGATGTATGTGTTACTCCCAATAAGTGATATAAAAAAGGCCTCATTGTATGTTTAAACTGTGCAGTTGCTTATGACTGGCTAAGTCATCATTTATTCAGTACGCTCGAATAGGGATAAGCGTTTGTGATACGCTGGCTTTGACCATGCAATGATGAAAGATTCAATATGGCGATTAGAGGATTTGTTTCAGTGCAAAAATGTATATGAACAGTTAATGAACTCTATCAATGGGGGTGACCAGGATAATACGCCCTAATATTGTAATGTATTTAAGTGGATATTTTGATAAGGATATTGATGATGATGTTTTTAAGAAACAGGATGCTCAGTTGTATTTTAGTTTGTTTTTTCTCGCACGTACTTTATGCCGGCACCATGGGGGCCCCAAAACCTACTTTTGAAGGGTTTCTTTTTGGAGTAGGTGGGGGGTATGTGAATACAAATTTGAGTAAGTGGACAGATATTACAATGTTTTCGACGTTTCCAGCTGTGACGGAATATTACCGAGAAGATAATATCAAAAATACGTTTAGTCCAATTGCCAATGCGAGTTATTTTGCTGAGTTACAAGATGAATGGTTGTGGGGCATTAAAGGTGTTTATAAATATCTAGGCATACAGCATCCTAGCCTGCTTTGGTCCGGAACGTATCAGAATGGAACTTATCAAGAAGCCGTTTTTCACACAAAACTCGTCCAAGAGTTTTTCCTGACACTGGACGCTGGATACCAAATTTTACCCAATTGGCTGGTTTATTTGGGGGTTGGACCCTCGATTACGGAAGCACAAAATGAGTTACGGGGTAATCTTTTGTCAAATACATCCACCACATTTAAATATATTGAAAAAACACGTAGCAAAACATTATGGGGGGTTGCCGGACAAGTTGGATTTGAATATATGTTACCTCATCGTTTTATGTTGGATTTGTCTTATAATTTAGTGGTGAGTCCAAAGAGCACGATGCCAACCACCTATTTTTCAACGTATTCGCCTAATTTTTACAGTACGTTTTCTCAAAAAGTACAAGTTTTAGAGCAAGGACTGAATGTAACCGTCAATAAGTACTTTTCTTAAAAACGAGAGGGTTTGGTATTATGAAACGTGTTTTGTTTTGTGTGAGTTTAATGTTTTGTTTCGATGTAATGGCGGTCACACTTCCAAAGGGCCGATGTGCTTTATTGTATGACAATATCAGTACAACAGGCCCAAATGGCGAGCAAAAACAAAAGCCAGGATATTGGATTCCTAATATTACGGCTTTTAATGCTGGTGCGAGTGTTGGTAAAGAAATTACATGTTTGTATCCCTATACGGGGGATATTGAAATGTATTGCACAACACCAAGTACATGTATTTATAAAGGCTCTAAAAAGAATGTGTTTGTTTATTATGATACTGGGTTACCTTCTATTGAGAAGTATCATGAAGCTTTTCCGAAAGCTGTTATGTTGCCGATTATTGATGGTCAGACGAATAGTCAGTTACTAAAGGCGCTGACGTATACGGAAGTAGGTACAAATACAGCAGATTTGGTGGTCGATCAGGTATGCCATGATCCAAATTCAGACGGTGTGTTTTTTGATTTGGAACCATTTGATATCAGTGTACCGGGCCAATTTGCGTTTTATAGTGAAATCACAAAGCGATTTTCACAAAGCCCTTGTGTTGATACGCTACACCCCAAAGGACGTGTTTTTGGAGCATTTTTAAGCCCAGGAAAAGTAAAAGATTGGGGGCAAGTAAAAGCAGCTTTTGGAGATGTGGGTTTTGCCGCAGTTTCAGGTTATGACATTAGAGATACAACACCACCAACGCCTACTAGTATTCAATTATATCACTCCAGTGTGACCGGTATGTTGACAACAATGGACGCGGCTTCTCAAAAGTTCAAAATTGCATATAAAGTCGTCGTGCCTTGGGCTGCGAGTTTTGGTGAGTTCAATCAGTATGGATTATATGATGCATCTAATCCACCTTCTTATTTTAAACTTATCAAAGATTATACCCCTGAAGGAATCACTCAGTTAGCTTATGTGCAAGCAGCCAGAGCTATTATTACAGCAATATGCAAAAGTCCTCTTTTTTTAGGAATGGATGGTTGGAGTTGGAGTCAGTATAAATCACCTAATCCAGCAAAAGAAGAAATGCTCTTGCCTGCTATTCCAGAAGGCCCTGTGGTCCAGTATTTACAGAAAAATTAAAAGCGTGCGTCTGTTTCTTAGGGTTCAGAACAAAGAGGGGCAGTCGCCAGAAAAAAGCAGGCAAGTTCTTTTGTATTTTGATACTATTTATTTTTATATTGACCTTTTTTATTAAAAAATAAACATAATATGTTTTTTTTGTGATATAGTATGATTTTTTTTAAGTCAAAGGCATTAAAGTGAATTCAGATGACAAAGAAGCGCGCTCACAGCTTGTTCAACCTAAGGCACCTAGAAAGCTTCCTCCTTTAGGTCCTTTAGTCAGAAATAATTCTGATGAAAGTTTAATAAATGACCTGGAAAATATCAGCTTAGGAACCACAACAAGTGATTTCACGACGTCTAGTCATAGTCATGACTTATTGTTCTCTAGTTCGCCTTGTAGTTCTATTTCAGGTTCTACGAGCCCATGGAGCACAAGGTCGAGTACACCTGCTTTTAGAGAAAGATTGACTCTTAATATGAGATCTGCATCATGTGGGCCTGAAATTGATGGCAAGCTAGAGTCAAGTATGCCGCCTGTATTGCGCAGGGCTGCTATATCAACAGGAAACTTACAGAGCGCATTACGCTCTAGTAGACAAAAGGCTGCTCGAAAACAACGAGAATCTTTTATGGGTTCTCCATTTGAATCTTCAGCACCTTCTCCACGCCCTAATGCAACAGCAGAAGGCAATCAAGTAAGATTATTTCCAGTATTAAGAAAAATGAATTCAGACAGTTCTTACTTAAAAAGTAACTGCTGGGTTGATGCTAAAGAGGATGAGAGTCAAAGTGAAACTCAATCAAATCTCCCATCTATCCCAAGTAACAGCGTCAGATAAATTGAGCAAGCTGTTGACAGTGGACCTTAGGATAAGTGCTGAACCCCGTGGGTCAAAGCCCACAGGCATTCTTGAGCGTTTACACATTTAATTTTTTGCCTGGGCACGTAGGCGCTGGGGGGCAGCAGCTTCTAGCATTCTGGAAAATTAACGGCGAGTCCACCTAGTGATGTTTCTTTATAAATGCTTTGCATGTCGATGCCTGTTTGAAGCATTGTTTTAATGACTTTATCAAGGGACACATGGTGACTACCATCACCAAGAAGTGCCATGCGAGAAGCATTAACAGCTTTAACAGCACCCATTGCATTTCGCTCGATACATGGAATTTGAACAAGTCCCATCACAGGGTCACAGGTCATGCCTAAATGATGCTCCATGGCAATTTCAGCTGCGTTTTCAATTTGCTCAATAGAGCCACCGAGAACAGCCGTTAAAGCGCCTGCTGCCATCGATGATGCCACGCCAATCTCACCTTGGCAGCCGACTTCAGCACCTGAAATAGAAGCGCCTTTTTTATATAAAATGCCAATGGCTGCAGCCGTTAGAAAGTAAGTATAAACAGCGTCATTATCTGTATAATGATGTGCTGTTTGCATGTAACGCAGAACAGCTGGAATAATACCTGCAGCCCCGTTCGTTGGAGCCGTTACAATACGACCCCCGGCAGCATTCTCTTCATTGACAGCAATGGCATATAGGTTTAAGCGATTTAAAACATCAGAGGCTTCATAGATGCTTTTGATGCCTTTTTTAGCTTTAAGTTTTTCGAGTAAATCATTTGCACGGCGTTTTACCTGTAAGCCACCAGGCAAGATGCCCGTATGCTCACAACCTGCATCAATACAATTATTCATGACATCAGCGAGCTTTAAAATGCCAGAATAGATACTGTTCTTATCTCGAAAAACTTGCTCATTTTGAAGTATTAGTTCTGCAATACTCAAATCATTTTTTTTGCATGCTGTGATTAATTCTTTTGTGGTCTCAAAGGGATGGGGAAGTGTAATTTGTACAGCACGCTGTTGACCAAAAGCTTCGTCAGTGACGATAAAGCCACCACCGATTGAGTAGTATATTTGTGTTGAAAGTATTTTTTTATTGGCGTCATAAGCAGTAAAACAAAGCCCATTACTATGTTTGGGCAAGTTTTTTTTCTGATATAAAATCAAGTCACTATCTTGATGAAATGGAATGGCTTTTTTACCACCCAGCTGTAGTGTTTTCTCATGAAGAATCGTTTGCATGCGCGGAACCATGCTGTCTGGCTCAACGGTTTCAGGTGCTTGGCCTTCCAAGCCATTTAAAATGGCTTTATCGGTACCATGACCAACACCTGTTAGGGCCAATGAACCATAGAGCTCGGTTTTGAGGCGATGGACTTGCTCAAAGCATCCAGCTTGATTGAGTTTTTCTAAAAAAGCATTAGCAGCCGCCATGGGTCCCACAGTATGAGAGCTAGAAGGACCAATGCCAATGGAGAATAAATCAAATATACTGATGCTCATGGATGCGCCTTATTAGGTTATTTTTTTATAATACTTAAGGAAGAGCAAAATGCCAATCTACCGCTTTAGAGAGGCCTTCAAGCATAATGCCTCCACGAACACTGTTTCCTTTTGCATTGACACGGGGGCTTAGTGTTGCAATGCCAGCTTTGCCGGGTACGGTTGCGATTGTGTATCCTGATACACCACTTTTCGCGGGCATACCTGTTTGAACAAGATGTGTTCCTGTTTCGTCATATAAACCGCAAGTTGCCATAATAGCCAGGGTAATTTTGCAAGTTTCTCGTGAAATAATCACTTCATTGGTACTTGGGTCGCGACCGGCATTAGCGAGTAGGGTGGGTAGGTATAGCATTTGTTCGAGTGAAGTTTCATAAGAACACAAGGTAAAGTATAAATCGAGCGTTTCTTGAACACGTTTTCCTAAATTACCACGGCTATTCAGTAAATAAGCAAGAGAACGATTACGATCACCCGTTCGTTTTTCAGAGGCAAAGACGAGAGGATTCATTGCAAGGCGTTGACCGAATGTAATTTTGACCCACTTTTCAAGCCATCCAAACTGTTGCTCTTCAACCCCTGGAATATGAGAACATAAAACAATAGCACCCGCATTAAGCATTGGGTTTGAAGGTTTGGGCCCAAATTGCTCAAGACGTGTGATAGACGCAAATTCGTCCCCTGAAGGCTCGACACGCACCCATTCAAAAACTTGTTCGGGACCATATTCTTCGAGTAATCCAATCAGAGGAATAATTTTACTGGTGCTTTGTAAGGTAATACGAGGTAAGGGTGTGTTGCTATACATCACAGGTTCACCACCGAGTGGATGAACGGCGATTGCAGTCAAGTTATCGTCGACATTTGCGAGTTCGGGAATATAGTTTGCTGTATGTCCTTCCTGATTTTTCTCTGCGGTTTCGACAAGCTGCTTGAGTAAGTCAACGGTAATGGGTTGTTTTTTTGTCATGCTGTACTCCATTCGTTGAATTTAAGGCCGTCTATTGTACCTTAATTTTATCGTTTCTTCATCGCTTGTGTAAGAAAAACTTCTATATCACAGTGCAGTATGAATATATCAGTACGTTATCAGCCTAATATGATAAGATGAGCCCGATTGCTTGTGCGAATTTTATAGTGCTATGCGTTCAACGCTCACTGTTTTTATTCATTAAGTTTAAGCAATTCAAGTATAGTCACAGGTTAGTCTAATCTTACTCAAATAGATATTGTATAATGAAAAAAAATGTTGAATATAAATACATCGTTGCAGCATTCTATTCGGTTATTTTATTTTTAGATAGACTGGATTTGACGATTATTAATATTGCTCTTCCAGCTATTGCAGATTATTTCGATGTTCCCATTACTGCTACAGAATGGATAAACAATGCGTTTTTGTTAGCACTTGCAATCAGTTTGCCGGTGAGTACGTGGCTGAGTGAGCGATTTGGAGATAAACGACTGTTTATTACTGCTACTTTATTATTCAGTTTTTCATCAATTGCTTGTGCTTGTTCTCCCACTATTTTGTTTATGATTTTTGTGCGATTTATCCAAGGCTTTATGGGAGGGCTGATTATTCCTGTGGGTATGTCGATGGTATATCGTGCATTTGAACCTTCTGAGTATGTCAGTATCAGTAGCTTTATTTTTATCCCGAGCCTTATTGCGCCTGCGCTAGCACCTGCCTTAGGGGGCGTGATTATCCATGTTTGGAGTTGGAAGTGGATTTTTTTATTTTCTCCGCCGGTTTGCTTAATGGTTGCGGTATTGTCGTTTGTTTTTTTACAAGAAAAAAAATGTGAGGTGGTTGGGGTCTTTGATAAAATAGGGTTTATTATTTTATCTATTGCTTTAATTTTTAGTTTGTATTTTTTATCTTATCTGGGTAAGAATGGAGTGAACATACAAACTGTGACTTTGCTGGCCATCGCTTGTTTTAGCGGCTTTTTATTTGTTAAGCATGAAAGAAAACAAGCCTGCCCATTGGTTGAACTTAAACTGTTTAAAAATAAATTATTTTTGCAGGCAAATATCATTCAGTTGTCGTTCCAAGTTTGTCATTTTGGCTCTATTTTTTTAGTGAGCGCTTATTTGCAGCTGAGTGCTGAAATGTCAGCATTAACTGCAGGTATGACGATGGGTATGCAGGCTATAGGCGCAATGTGCACAAGTCGTTTTTCGGTGTTATTGTTTAATCATTATGGGCCCAAAGTACCAATTATTTTAGCGTTTATTGGTATTGCAATGATTACACCGTGTATTTTATCGATTGATACATCTAGTGTGTTTGCGTGGGGAGCGAGTATTTTGCTATTCAGAGGGTTTTGTAGTGGATTATGTGGTGCCCCGATGCAAGCGATGAGTATTTTGGAATTTAAAGATAAAGAGATTAGTCGTGCGAGTGCGTTATTTAATATAGGTCGGCAATTATCGATTAGTTTGGGGGTAGCTTTGTCTGCTTTATTGATAACATGTGGGTATCATTATTATCAAGTTGATATGCGTGATGTGGCGCTTCACGTGCCTAAGGCTGTTTTTTACCCCGCATTTAGTTTACTTGCTATTGTACCTGCACTTGGGATACTAACGGCGTTTAAAATTAACATTCCGAAATCTTGATTGTTGATTTGAACTGAGCATCAAACCCATTATCGGGTGATTTAAAAAACACACGATAATGGGTTTGATGCTCAGAGGGCGTGTGTTTAAACTTTAGGTGTGGAGCTGTTCACTTCTTCAGCAGCATCTAATAATTTCCAGTTTGATTTAAATCCATTGAGTTCAACAATATCTTCAACAATTTCAAACTTGGGGGGTACTTCATGTGAGGCTTCAGTTAGGTTTCGTTGTACGGTACAGAATGATTCCTCTGGAAAGTCGTTCATTTGAATACGTAAGTGGTGTGTATCAATCTTTGTTTGATAAGGATGTTCAGATAATCCTGTCGGATGCCATTGGATTTTATTTTTTTGTATACATTGGCTTAATGCTTGTCGAGCATCATCAGAGAGTTTTGTTCTTTGGGCCATTTTACCTAGGTTCACATAATACTCTTTAGGGTGAGGCATTTTTTTTGTTATTTCTTTAAATAGTGTACCCATACCCATTAATCCTGCTCGTTTCATATTGAACTCCACTCGAATAAATTAAAATAAATATTTAGATTAAATTATAATCTACTTGATTATATTTTGCAATAATCTATTGTTAGTAGTATATAAAATCATAAAGTTTTTGAAGTTACATATAAAACCAAAATTTTTTTGGAGTGCGTCATATGAGAAACAGAGTGCTCAGGACAGTAGGAGGGGTGATACAAAAAAGGTCTAAGATGGTACCTAGACATATACCTGCATCAACGCCATCATCGTCCACTATGGATACAGAAGCACCGCGCTATCCCTTTGCGACCGATTTTCCCACGGCAAGCTCTACGAATACGATACTTCAAGGGGGTACGGCACCGCTTTTAAATTTCACCTTAGATGAGGTGATATCCGCTTGCATTGATTCAGATGGAGAGCAAGAAAGACATGAAGATTTTCAGGGTTTTATCGAAGATGCTTTTGCTCGACACTACAAAGAAGGTATAGCTGAAGTGATAAGAGGTGAGAAAGAGGTGACGTCCGTAGAAGGAAAGCTTTATGTGAAACACCTGAAAAAAAATGCGGCGAAGTATCTTATTGAAGAAGAGGCTATTCCAGATAGCATACTGACCTCAAGTTTGGATGATTATGTTACCTATCCAGATATCAAATATGGTCATAATGGTGATTTTGTTCGTACGGCTTATCATCGAACGTTAAATGATTTAGGGCATGCAATAGAAGAAGGCATGTTTTCCTCGCTTTCTTTCAATGAAACCAAGTTAGCTTTGGATTTTATAGAAGATAAGCTGGAAGAACGAATTAATTTGCTTGTGGATGGTGTTTTAGCATCTAATGTCTCCGCCGAAGTGCGGGAAGGTACCCGTCTTTTTGCATGGACGTTTATGCCTAAAAAATTAGAAGAAGGGTTAAGAGTTAGAAATAGCAGTAAATATGAGGGGAGGGAGGAAGGTGCAAATAAGATTTTTTTAATTAAAAAAAATATCAGAGCGGTATTGGCTGAGGAATATATGGCATCAATATATTCACCAGAAGAGTTGAAGGAGATGGGCAAAGAGGGTAAAGGCAAGGTATTTGCGGATATCGTATCTTGTATTTCGGATGGGGTGTTAGCAAAAATGGAGTATAGTGACGCTCAAGTGATTAAGGTATTAAACAGGGTGCGTGGAAGAGGCCTTACAAGTACAAGTGAGCAGTATGATACTGATTACGGAGTGATACCGATTCAAAAGGATAAAGCATTGGCTTTAAGGCCTTCAGAAGTGAGTTTGGTTTTGGTTGAGGATGCACCAAGCCAATATTTCACCGAGCAACAAGATAAGGCTGCAGTAACGGATTCGAGAGAAGATGAGCATACCTCTCCTAATATAGACTCTGAACAATTTAAAGAACGATTGAAAGAGCAGTTTAAAGATAAACCTGCAGATGAACTTGAAGATGAATCTGAACATAAACCAGGTTCAACACAGTAAAAACACTTTGAAAATCAATGAGGTCAGACACGGTTGATTTTATTGAATCCTATGGGTCTGTTCGGGTTGAAAATTTTTATTTCTTGACTAAAAGTTCATAACAATATAAAAAATGGAAAGAATAATTGCACCAGACAGGATTTCGGGTGAAACATAAAGCAAAATTAACACTATTTTTAAACACATTTCTTTTTACACAGGTTTTGTTTGCAGGGTGTGGACAGGCAGATATGAATCAGGCGATTAATCAACTAATGTCTGAAGCAAAAACACTTTATAAAGTTCCAGGCATACAAATTAGTATTACCTGTCCAGGAAAAAGTACCCCTCATGATTTTGTGAGTGGGTATGCAGATGTCCAAAAGCGACGTTCTATGAGGCCAGAACATTTATTCCAAGTTGGAAGCGAAACAAAAGCTTTTATTGCGGCTATTTTGTTGCAACTCGAAAGTGAAGGTAAATTATCGCTTAATGACTCCATTGCTCATTACCTCAATGATCTTCCTGTATCATGGCAGTCCGTTACAATTAATCAAATACTGAATCATACAAGTGGTATACCTGATTATCTTTCTTCACCTCAATTTTTGAGTAAAATAAAAACTTCAAATAGTTCAAAGCAATGGACTTATGAAGAACTTATCAATTTGGTTAGAGCAACAAAACGAGTGTTTCAGCCGGGAAGAGCTTGGGATTATTCACAAACAAATTATGTATTAGCAGGTAAAATTATTGAAATAGTCACTCAAAATTCACTGGAATATGAGTTGAATCATCGCATATTTGGACCTTTAAAATTAAAGAATACGCTATATGTTCCTCATGCCTATAATAATGCACTCTTACAACGTATGGCACATGGATATTCTGAGTATGGTTTGTTTCCAAATGAGCCGAAAGATATTACGACCTATAACATATCTTGGCTTAATGCGGCAGGTTCCATGCTATCTACCACACATGATAAAGCTATTTGGTGGAAAGCTTTATTTGCAGCAGATATATTACCGCCATTACAAAAACAAAAATTAAAGCATTTAGTTGATATTGAGAGTGGCCAATTTCTACCCCCAAAGAGTCCTAGATATGGATATGGTCTTGGAATTTTGGGATGGTACGATTCTCCTGTTGGACCTGTTTGGGGAGCGGTTGGGAAAACGCTTGGTTATTATACAGGCACTTTTTATTTGGAATGTAATGATATTATTATATCCATTTCTTGTAATCATTATGGTAAAGCAGAAAGTGAAGGCCCAGGAATACGCTTGTTAATTTTTAAGTTGGTCAATACAATTAAAAGCTTTGATACTAAACAGTGCTCTAAAATGGGGACAGTAAATGAAGCCTCAAAATTCCCTTCTTTTTTAAAGATTTTGGATAATGAGCTCATACAATAATTTTATTATTGATAGCTATAAATCAAAAGCTTCACCAAGATAAACAGCGCGTGCTTGCTCATTCGCAAGAATAGTTCTAGGTGTCCCTTCACACAGCACTTGGCCTTGATTGAGAATATAAGCACGCTCACAAATATCGAGTGTTTCGCGAACGTTATGGTCCGTGATTAAAACACCAATATTACGATCGCATAAATGTGTGATCATTTTTTTGATATCTAAAACTGAAATTGGGTCAACGCCTGCAAAAGGCTCATCCAGTAAAATAAATTCAGGATCAGTGGCAAGTGCTCTCGCAATTTCAACGCGACGGCGTTCACCACCCGATAAACTCATACCCAAATTTTTTCTTAAGTGTGAAATATGAAATTCAGTAAGTAAGCGTTCGATAATATCAGGGTATTCTGTTTTTTTTAAATTTTTGCGGCACTGTAAAATAGCCAATAAGTTTTCTTCAACAGTGAGTTTTCTGAAAACAGATGCTTCTTGAGGTAAGTAACCGATACCGAGTTGTGCGCGTTCGTGTATGGGAAGGCGTGTGATGTTTTGATTATTTAAGATAATTTTTCCAGAATCACACTTTTGAAGGCCAACAATTAAATAAAAAGAAGTGGTTTTTCCTGCACCATTGGGTCCTAGAAGGCCCACACATTCACCACGTTTAATCGTGATACTGACATCGTTTACAACAGCTCTTTTTTTAAATGATTTTTTTAAATGGGTTGCACGCAGTTCATTCATAAATGTTTCTCTGGATGTTCGGTTGGATCAATTAATATAATGGTTCTTTCTTTGTTTTTAGCGGTTGTTATAAAACGCTCAGCTTCCGTATCATAAAGGATGTGAGGTGCGGAGAGTTTATTTTTTCCTTGTATAATATATGCATGGCCCGTGAGTTCCAGTTGGTGTTTGAGTGGGTCATAGCAGATTTTATCGGCATATGCATGTAATAGAGGTTTATCTGTTGTAGTTAATGTCCAAAAATGAGCTCTTTCTTGAGGGTTACCGAAAGCTGTTGCGAGTGTTAAATGATGTTTTTCATCCATTTGTGTTTTGGCATGATTAGCACGTAAGTGAGAACTACCTTGGTCAATTATAACGCCACCTGAATATGTGCCTGATCCTGTTTTATCGTTAAATGTAACGTGCCCGGCTTGAAATTGAATCGATTCTAAACGATCACTCGTTAAGGCATAGCTACTTGATATCAGAAAATTTGCGCATAAAAAAAATAATAAGTATTGATATATTGATTTAACCATGACGCGGCCTGTAGGTTCCCCTAATATTTTGAAGGAGTTCAATGTGATGGGTGATTAAGTCGGCTTGCATGCCTACAGCTTCCATGTGATTGTCACCTTGGTCCCAGCTGATTTTAAGAGGGGTGTGCGCCCATTTTTTTTTCGGAAAGTAGCTCATGGCTTCGGTTTTCAAAACGCCAGCAGCTTGTTCTTGATAGGCTTCATGGTGAATATTGACATCAGTTAGAAATTTAATTTCTTCAGCGCCTGCAGTAATAAGGGCAGTTTTTGAGTGAATGGTCCAGGTAGGTTGGTCGGCTTTTGTTACAAAGATATGGGGTGTGTCTAAATAATGAGTGTCTTCACTGGATACATGATAAGTAGAGGGCGATTGTAAGCGATAAACAGGTTGTCCGGTTTTATCAAATTGTTGTATTTCAAGTGCTGTAAAACGATGCTCTGTGGTTGCAGTGGGTGTACTGAGTTTTATTTTGGGTGCATTTGTAAAAAAAAACCAAGCGACACTGGCTAAACTAAGTAATATTGCAAATAATGTTGTGATGCCGCGAGTTGTGTTCATGAGGCTTTATTTATCCGGTCAAGTAAGTATCAAGCGCTGAATCAAATTTATTGTGTGTGTTTAAGATGAGTTCGCAGAGCTCACGAACACCACCATTACCACCTGGTTTTTGTGTTTGCCAATCAGCGGCCTGTTTGACTGGGTCAACTGCATTAGCAATAGCAACGCCGAAACCAACTTGTTGTATAATCGGTAAGTCCGGTAAGTCATCGCCAATATAGGCAAATGCACTATCAGGTAAATTCAAGCGTGTTTTCAGCGTGTCATAGGCTGCTTGTTTACTTACTTGTCCTTTAAAAAAATGTTGGATGCCTATTTGCTCCATACGTTTATCAATAATTTGATTATCGGTTGTTGTGATAATTGCAACTTCAATACCAGCGCATAATAAAAATTTAAGCCCCATGCCATCATGAACATGAAACGCTTTAGTTTCTTCACCATTTGTATTTAAATATAAAAAACCATTGGTTAAAACACCATCAACATCACAAATAAGGCAGCGAATGTCTTTAATTTTTTGGATTAAGTTTGAATTGAGCATGGTTAAATAATTCCAGCACGTAGTAAATCGTGAATGTGTAAAATAGCAGTGGGTTGTGTGTCTTGGTTGGTAATGATCAGCGATGTAATACTATGTTTTTGCATTAAAGCAAGAGCCTCTGCAGCTAAGGATTTTTCGGAAATAGTTTTGCAGTTTGCTGTCATGACGTCTTTGATAGGTGTGGTGTTGATGTCATAGGATTGCATGAGTGTTCGGCGAATATCACCATCCGTATAGATACCCGTTAGGCAGTGATTGGCATCCACAACACATGTGATACCCAGCTTTTTATTGTTGACTTCTGTGAGCGCATCTCGAATAAGCATGTTCTCATTCACTTGGGGTAGAGCATCTCCTGTTTGGCATAAATCTGCAACTGTGAGTAATAATTTTTTACCCAGTGCACCACCTGGATGTGCATGGGCAAAGTCATTTTCAGTGAAACCACGAGCATTTAAAAGTGCGATAGCCAAAGCATCTCCCATGACCAGCGCTATAGTTGTGCTGGTGGTAGGGGCTAAATTAAGAGGGCATGCTTCAGAAGAAATTTCAAGATTCAGATTAACGGTTGCAATTTTGGCCAAGGTTGACAGAGGGTTACCCGTTAGACTGATAATAGGAACTTCAAGACGTTTTAACTGGGGGAGTAAACTGATAATTTCGTGGGTTGTGCCTGAGTTTGAAAGGGCAAAAACAATGTCTTTAGACGTGACCATACCAAGGTCACCATGGCTCGCTTCGGCAGGATGCATAAAAAAAGCAGGGGAGCCTGTACTTGCAAAAGTTGCCGCTATTTTTTTCCCGATATGACCCGATTTTCCCATTCCTGTTACAATAATACGACCTTCACATGCAAATAGTAAGGCACAAGCTTCTTCAAAGTTAGCATCAATTTGCTGGGTGAGTTTAAAGATAGCAGCGGCTTCTGTCTCAATTACTGCAAGGCCTGATTTACAAAAATTCATCATTTTTAGCTCTTTTGTCGCGCTAGATAAAAGATATGCTTGTGATTCTAACACAAAATAAATGCTCTCTAAACGCATGTTTTATGTGGAACCGATAGATGGCATTCATGGTGGCTTTTACAGAGTATTTTTTATATTTTATGAGGACATTCACGGTTCTCCTGGCAATCCGTCAGATCTGGAGTATATAATTAGAAGATTCTTGATTTGGAGCGCGTGTGCATGCGAGACCCTTGGGTGATGATTAGGCAATTGACGTTTTCACATCAAAACCGCTTGATATTCGATCAAGTTAATATCGATGTCCAACCTGGAAAAATCACCGCTATTATGGGACCGAGCGGGAGCGGTAAGACTACTTTATTGCACTTAATTGGTGGCTTGTTAAAGCCTGACAAAGGACAAATACAGGTCCATCATCAAGATATCCATACTTTATCCAATACGCAATTAGAAAAAGCACGACGTAATATGGGGCTGTTGTTTCAAAATGGTGCTTTATTTACTCATCTTACAGTCTTTGAAAATGTGGCTTTTCCTTTACGAGAACATACTGATTTAGAAGAGCATTTATTAAGACATGTGGTGTCCATGAAACTTGAGGCCGTTGGTTTGCGAGGTGCGGCATATTTAATGCCATCTCAACTGTCAGGTGGCATGGCTCGTCGTGTTGCACTTGCACGTGCAATGGCGCTTGATCCTAACCTCATGATGTATGATGAGCCTTTTACAGGACAAGATCCAATTTCTATGGGTGTTTTGGTTCGTTTAATTAAACGACTCAATCAATTATTAAAAATGACCACGATTATTGTCTCTCATGATGTAGAAGAAACCTGTGCAATCGCTGATTATGTGTATTTAATTGCAGATGGGCGTGTCATTGGTGCTGGAGAGCCTTCTGTATTGCAAGCGTCAACAGAGCCAGATGTACGACAGTTTATGTCGGGTGAAGCCGATGGTGTTGTACCATTTCATTATCCGGCAAAGCCCTATCAAGAGGAGTTACTTGATGCTTAATCGAATTGCTACAATAGGCCAAGTGAGTATAGGACTATTAGAGCGTTTAGGTGCTTCAGGTTACTTTTTAGCCTGTTTGTTGTGGCGTTCTCCAAAGCTCAAAAAATTGCTACCTAACGTATGGCAGCAGCTTTATTCTGTGGGTGTTTTATCTGCTGTTGTGATTGTTGTCTCAGGACTTTTCATTGGCATGGTGGTGGGGTTGCAAGGGCATCATACACTTGAAAAATTTGGTGCTACAAGTCAGTTAGGGCAGTTATTGGCGCTCAGTATTGCCCGTGAACTTGGACCTGTTGTAGCCGCATTGTTATTTGCAGGCAGGGCTGGGTCTGCATTAACAGCAGAGATTGGCTTAATGAAAACGACAGAGCAACTGGCTAGTATGAATATGATGGGGGTTGATCCCTTAGCACGTATTGTTTACCCACGGTTTTTAGCCGGCCTTATTTCCTTGCCTGTCCTGACACTTATTTTTTCAGCGGTTGCTGTTTATGGCGGTTATTTTGTAGGTGTTGAACGTTTAGGTGTAGATGCAGGAAGTTTTTGGTCTAATATGCAGGCATCAGTTCATTTTCGATTGGATATATTAAGCGGTATCATCAAAAGCTTGGTGTTTGCTTTTTTAGTAACTTGGGTCGCGGTTTTTCAAGGATTTTCGTGTGTTCCTACTGCTGAAGGTATTAGCCAAGCAACAACACGTTCAGTTGTATATGCATCTTTATTAATATTAGGGTTTGATTTTCTATTGACAGCGCTCATGATTGGAGGATGGTAAATGATAGCGAAAAATAGGCGCTATGGTCTGGATTTGGCCGTTGGTTCTTTGATGTTATGTGGTTTTTTAGCCTTGCTCGTAATGGTGTTTAAAGTGAGTGGTATTCAAGAGTTAGCGCATGCAAAAAGCTACTCAGTCACGGCGGACTTTGCAAATATTGGTGGGTTAAAAGTACGAGCCCCTGTAACCGTTTCAGGGGTTAAGGTAGGAGAGGTGACTCGTATTGTGCTTGAACCTGGGCGATTAAATGCAAAAGTCACTATGCAGCTTGCTAAAAACAAACCTATTCCATATGAAGATACTTCGGCACGCATTTTAACGGAAGGTCTATTAGGCTCAAATTATGTGAGTATTGTTCCCGGATTTGAAGACGATCCAGAACATCCGTTTTTGCGATCAGGAGATGTGATTGAAAAAACACAAGAGGCTGTGATTTTAGAAAACCTGATTGGGCAGCTATTATTTAATGTGAAATCCTCTTAAATTTGGAGAGTTAATATGCGGGAGTTACGTGTTTTTTTAGGGGTGCTTTTTTTGGGCGTTGCAACGGTCGCGTGGTCAGCTACATCTCCGGTGCCAATGCTTGAAAATACAGCAGATAATATGGTGCAAATACTGGATACGAATAAAACACGTTTAAAAAGTAACCCAGAGATTGTTCAACAAACGGTTCGTAAGTATTTATTACCACATATCGATGTGCGAGGGATGGCGCGCTCTGTTTTAGGCCGAGCGGCGTGGGTTCGAGCCACAGAAGAAGAGCAAAAACGTTTTACAAAAGCATTTACAGAGCTTGTGGTACGAACATATTCAGCACCGTTAGCAGAATATTCTAATGAAAAAATTATGTTTTTACCGGAGCGTGCAGCACCTAGTGGGCGCTTTACACGTGTAAATAGTGTTATCATTCGTCCGAGTGGACAAAAAATTCCATTAAGCTATAGTTTGGTTTTGAAGAAAAACACATGGAAAATTTATGATTTTAGTGTGGAGGGTGTGAGTCTTCTTCAAAGCTTTAAAACTCAGTTTGGACAAATTTTGAGGGTGTCAGATATGAATGCATTAATTGCTGAGCTTGAAGCGCAAAGTCGTTTAAAAAAGGCAGTTTAATGATGAATCCGGTTGTTTTTCTTCCAACAGAGAATTTGACAATAGATACAGTGACCTCAGATTTAAAGCGTCTTTTAGCCGTACTAGATGCACATCCAAAAGTCCCTTTTGTTTTTGATTTAAACCAAGTTTTACAATGTGATACGGCAGGGCTTGCCTTATTGATCGAGGCAAAACGTTTGTGTGCTTTAAAAAAAAGCAGTTTTCGAATTGAAAACATGCCACATACAATGCGTGATTTAGCGCGTTTTTGTGATGTCGAACATTTATTTTTAGGAGAGTTTGGCGGATGATTAGCCATGATGAGGTTGAAGCGCGTTTGGTCGCTGAAGAAGGAGTATCTTATGTGCATGTGCTCAGTGATGGTTATCATTATGAGTTAACCATTGTGTCTAGCCAGTTTGAAGGTTTACGCCCAGTTGCTCGGCAACAATGGGTTTATAGTAAACTCCAAGATTATATTACTTCCGGGGACTTACATGCACTGACCATGAAAACATTGACTGAAGCGGAGTGGGAGAAAAAACATGAATAAATTAGTGATTAATGGAGGTAAACCGCTTCATGGTGAAATTATCATGTCTGGTGCTAAAAATGCAGCTTTGCCAATTATGGCAGCAACTTTATTAGCGACAGAGCCTGTCACCATTGCGAATGTTCCTCACTTAAATGATGTGACAACTATGATGGAGTTATTAGGCCAATTAGGCGCTCACCTTGTTGTTGATGAAAAAACGCATGTGTCGGTCAATGCAAATACGGTAGGTGATTTGGTTGCGCCTTATGATTTAGTTAAAACCATGCGAGCTTCTATTTTAGTGTTGGGGCCATTGTTGGCGCGTTTTGGCCAGGTTGATGTGTCACTACCAGGAGGCTGTGCGATTGGAACGCGCCCAGTTGATTTACATCTAAAAGCGTTAAAGTCGATGGGTGCTGAAATTGAAGTGTCTGGTGGTTATATTAAAGCACGCACTAAAAAAGGTCGTCTTCAAGGGAAAAAACTTGTATTTGATACCGTGACTGTTACAGGGACTGAGAATATTTTGATGGCAGCCGTGCTTGCTGAAGGCACTACGATGATTAAAAATGCGGCACGTGAGCCAGAAGTGGTTGATCTAGCTGATTTTTTAATTAGCATGGGAGCTAAAATCACAGGAGCAGGCACACATACAATAGAAGTAGAAGGCGTTGATGCGTTAACCGGCGGAAGTTATACCGTATTGCCGGATAGAATTGAGGCAGGTACTTACTTAACAGCTGCTGCAATGACGCGTGGCCAGGTAACCGTTAAGCGTGTGCGCCCAGATAACTTACTATCGATGCTCTGTAAGTTTGAAGAGGCAGGTGCACTGATTACCATTGGAGATGATTGGGTGACACTCGATATGAAGGGCGAGCGTCCTGAATCAATAGATATTTCAACAGCACCTTACCCTGGTTTTCCAACGGATATGCAAGCGCAATTTATGGCCTTAAATACAGTCGCTAAAGGTTCTGCTACTGTGGTTGAAAATATTTTTGAAAATCGTTTTATGCATGTGCAAGAATTACAACGTATGGGGGCTAAAATTTCTCTTAATGGAAATACAGCAATTGTGAAGGGTGTTGAGCATTTAACAGGAGCACCTGTAATGGCAACAGATTTGCGGGCTTCTGCTAGTTTGGTATTGGCAGGGCTTGCCGCAGAAGGAGAAACACTGGTCGAGCGTATTTATCATGTTGATCGTGGCTATGAGCGTATTGAAGAGAAGTTTTCAGTGCTAGGTGCTGATATTAAACGCTGCTTAGGCCGATAGCTAAGCGTTCAATTGGAGTTGAAATGTGATGGCGACGCAAAAGGACCTTGTCCATTATCTTAAAGAATATCTTGCTCTGGATAATTTCAAAGATTATGCCCCTAATGGATTGCAAGTTGAGGGGCGAGCAGATATTCGCCGAATTAGAACAGCAGTAACAGCTTCTCTTGATGTGATTAAACAGGCATCTGCTGATAAAGCGTGTGCTTTATTGGTTCATCATGGATATTTTTGGCGTGGAGAAGCCCCTGAGATTTGTGGTATGAAGCGAGAACGTATTTTGCATTTGCTGAAGCATGATATGAATTTATTGGCCTATCATTTGCCGATTGATTGTCATTCAGAGTTAGGAAATAACGCATGTATGGCAAGACGGCTTAATGTATCTGATATTAAGCGTCATACTGTATCTGGAACCCCCAATCTTTTATGGACGGGTCAATTATCTAAAGCAATGACGGCGGATGCTTTTGTAACCGAACTGAATCAGTTATATCAACGCAAACCACAACATATTTCAGGTGGAAAAAACGTCATACAAAATATTGCTTTTTGTACGGGTGGTGCACAAGATTTTATTGTAGAAGCCCATGCATTAGGGGTTGATGCATATATCAGTGGTGAAATTTCAGAGCGGACCTATTATCAGGCCAAAGAACTAGGCTTACATTATTTTGCATGTGGACATCATGCAACAGAAAGGGATGGCATTAAGACTTTAGGCAAGCACTTAGCACTTCGGTTTGGCCTGGAACATGCTTTTATTGACAGTGATAATCCAGTGTAAGATATAACATATGGAGCAATTACAGGGTGCCGTTGAGCGGGTAACGTTTCACAGTGAAGCTACTGGCTTTTGTGTGTTGCGTACTAAGGTCAAAGGAAATCGTGATGTGGTCACGGTCATTGGAAGTGCACCGTCGATTACAGCCGGTGAATATATTGAGTGTCGAGGTACTTGGATTAATGATAAAAAGCATGGCTTACAATTTAAAGCAGATTATCTAAAAGCAATACAGCCCACCACACTTGAAGGGATTGAAAAATATTTGGGATCAGGCATGGTGAAAGGCATTGGCCCTCATTTTGCCAAAAAATTGGTGGGTGCTTTTGGCGAAGCCGTATTTGATGTGATTGAAGCAACACCTGAACGGCTGTTAGAACTTGATGGTATTGGCCAGAAAAGAAAAGATAGAGTACTTTCTGCATGGGCTGAGCAAAAAGCAATTCGCGGTATTATGGTTTTTTTGCATGGGCATGGTGTCGGAACTGCACGTTCGGTTCGTATTTATAAAACTTATGGAGAAAAAGCGGTTCAAATCGTTGAAGAAAATCCTTATCGTTTAGCGCGAGATATCCATGGTATTGGTTTTAAAACGGTGGATAATTTGGCTGAGAAGTTGGGCATTGCAAAAGACTCACTGATGCGCGCACAAGCAGGCGTGAACCATGTATTGCAAGAACTGTGTGATAATGGACATTGTGCAGCTGAACGTAGCCAGCTAATTGATGCAAGTGTTAAATTACTTGAAATTCCCAAAGCAGTGATCGAAAGCGCACTTTTAGAAGAAATTAAAGAAGACACATTGGTTGCAGATACAATTCGCGACATACCCTGTATTTATCCTATTTCGCTATATACCGCGGAAACGAAAGCAGCAGCACAGTTAAAACGATTAAAGACAGGCACACCACCTTGGGGTGAAATTGATACAGATAAGGTCATTCCATGGGTTGAAAAAAACACGGCACTTGAACTCTCAGACTCACAGCGAGAAGCAATAGAAGTGGTTTTAAAATCAAAGCTTGCTATCATGACGGGTGGTCCTGGTGTGGGGAAAACAACAATTGTCAAAAGTTTACTTGGCATTATTGAGGCGAAAGCACTGCGAATCGGTTTGTGTGCACCTACAGGACGGGCTGCTAAGCGCTTAACTGAAACCACTCGTATGGAAGCCAAAACCATTCATCGCCTGCTTGATTTTGATATGAAAACTTATGGGTTTAAACATAATCAAAATAATTTATTACCACTCGATGTTTTAATTATTGATGAAGCTTCCATGATTGATATTGTGTTACTTAATCATTTATTAAAAGCAATTCATTTAGATACAGCAGTTATTTTTGTCGGAGATATTGATCAGTTGCCATCGGTTGGATCGGGTGCTGTTTTATCTGACTTAATCACCTCTGGTGTGATTGCAACCGTAAGACTGACAGAAATTTTTCGGCAGGCGGCTCATTCACATATTATTATTAACGCACATCGCGTCAATGAAGGCCGAATGCCTCTTTCATATGACACGTCTCAAAGTGATTTTTTTACACTGTATACAGAAACTCCGGAAGAGATTCATGTTAAGTTAATCGAAGTTGTTACGCATCGACTATCTAAGCGCTACGGATATGATCCGATTCGAGATATTCAAGTGTTAACTCCCATGAATCGTGGAGGACTTGGTGCTCGCAGCTTGAATGCAGCATTACAAGACAAGTTAAATGGTCATGCAATGCCTAGAGTGGAGCGTTTTGGTTCGGTCTATGCACCGGGTGATAAAGTGATTCAGATGCGCAATAACTATGATAAAGATGTTTTCAATGGTGATATTGGTGTCATTGAGAGCATTGATTTGGAAGAAGATGAGTTAAAAATAAAATTTGATGGGAGTCTCAAAACATATGGAGTCAATGAGCTTGATGAAGTCAATTTGGCTTATGCGATTAGTATCCATAAGTCACAAGGCTCGGAGTTTCCTGTCGTGGTGATACCGCTTGCAACACAACACTTTACTTTGCTTGCTAGAAATTTGCTGTATACGGGGATTACACGGGGCAAAAGCAGGGTTGTTTTGATTGGTCAGAAGAAAGCCATTGGCATGGCGGTTCATAATGATAAAGAGGCAAATCGACTCACAAAACTAGCTGAGCGATTGTATGATTAAATATTTAGATAAAACAAACAGTTTAACGCCTGATGCGCGTCTTGTGATATGCGAGCAAGCGACAGAGCCACCACATTCAGGAAAATATCATCGCATATTATCTGAGGGTCGTTATTTATGCAGGCGATGCGGACTTGCTTTGTTTCGCGCAAATAGTCAATTTGATGCAGGATGTGGTTGGCCAAGTTTTGATGTCAATATTATTGATGCGGTCAAAGAAACCCTTGATGTGGATGGTATTCGTTTGGAAATCACATGCAGTCGGTGTAGTGCGCATTTAGGACATGTATTTCGAGGCGAGCATTATACGGTTAATAATCAACGGTATTGTGTGAATGCATTGGCATTAGATTTTGTTGTTAATAATCAAGTGATTGATACCGAAGAAGCTATTTTAGCCGGTGGATGTTTTTGGGGGGTTGAGCATTATTTGAAGCAATTACCGGGTGTTTTAAAAACAGAAGTCGGATATATCGGAGGGCATGTTAATCAACCCACCTATGAGCAAATTTATCAAGGAAATACGGGGCACTATGAGGCTGTTCGTGTGTTATTTGATAATCAAAATATAAGCTATATGCATGTATTAAAGCGTTTTTTTGAAATTCATGACCCAACACAAGCAGATGGACAAGGGCCTGATAGAGGCCGCCAATATCAAAGTGCTGTTTTTTGCCATGATAGCCAACAAGCGCATATAGCAAAAGAGCTGATTATCAAACTTCAGACGCTTGGATATAATGCGGTCACACAGGTTTTACCCGCAAACATTTTTTGGCCTGCAGACGTGTATCATCAAGATTATTATGCAAAGCACGCGAAGTTACCTTATTGCCACCAGCCCGTGTTGCGATTTAAATCAAAATAATTAATGCTCTTTTGATAATACCTGTAGTAAGATGCAATAAAAGGATATGATGGAATGATAAGCATGGAGCATGACGTTTCTTTTTTTCAAAAAATATATTTAAAATTACCTGTGATTATATTTGATATTTTAGCCATTCCAGTTGCTTGGTTTGTGGCTTCTGGCTTTACATTTGATGCTCATGTTTTATTTTCAGATTGGCAACCTTTGCTTGCACTGACTTGTCTTCAAGTGGCTACTTATTATGGTTTTAGAGTATATCGTGGCTTGTGGCGATTTTCTTCTGTCAGTGATGTGTCTCGTATTTTAAAATCAGTACTGGTTGCAACCGTAGCAGCAGTCCCCGTGTTTTATAGTTTCTCATGGTTTCAAGTAATTCCTGTTTCTGTGCTACCACTACATGCTTTGATGCTCGTGAGTTTATTGTGTGGTGCGCGTCTTTTGTTGCGATACCATTGGGATAGATTAGACAAAAATCGAGATCTTGATAAAACGATTAAACGTGTTTTGGTTGTAGGAGCGGGTAGTGCTGGTGAAAGTTTGATTCGTGAAATGAAGCGCACACAAGAATACTTACCGGTGGGTCTGATTGATGATGGCCGCAAAAAACGAGGCCTTGAAGTGCATGGTGTCCGTGTTTTAGGGACCACCCCACAACTACCGGAACTTGCAGTTCAAATAGAGGCCAATTTAATTGTTATTGCGATTCCATCTATCAGTAGTGCGGATATGCGTCGCGTTGTGAGTTATTGTGAAGGTTGTCATGTTCCCTTTAGAACCTTACCCAGCTTGGCGGCTATGACATCTGGACGCGTTGAAATTAATACATTGAAGACCGTTAATATTGAAGATTTATTAGGTCGTGATCAGGTCAGTCTTGAGTGGGATAAAATTGAAGCAAGTATTAAAGGACGTTCAATTTTAGTCACTGGTGCCGGTGGTTCAATTGGTTCAGAGTTATGTCGTCAAATTGCAATATTAAAACCCATTCAATTGATTCTTTTAGATAATAACGAAGCTAATTTATATCATATAGAACGTGAACTTCGGCTATATTTTCCCGAAGTTTTGCTGCAAACAGCCCTGGTGAGTGTTGTGGATGGTATTGCAGTCAGGTCGGTACTCGAGCAGTTTAGGCCTGCAGTTGTTTTTCATGCTGCGGCTTATAAGCATGTACCCATGCTTGAGCATCAAGCGCGGGTCGCTGTACGCAATAATATTATGGGTACGCGTATTGTAGCTGAAGCAAGTATTGCTGTGGATGTAGAAAAGTTCATTTTAATTTCAACGGATAAAGCGGTTAATCCAACCAATATTATGGGTACAACCAAACGTGTGGCGGAAATTTATTGTCAAAATGTAAATGAGCGTGTCAATACGCAATTTATAACGGTACGGTTCGGAAATGTGCTCGGCTCGGTCGGAAGTGTTGTGCCGCTGTTTCAAAAGCAGTTGAAAGCAGGTGGTCCTTTAACTGTGACTCATCCAGATATACAGCGTTATTTCATGACAATTCCTGAGGCCAGTCAACTGATTTTACAAGCTATGGCGAATGGTGCAGGTGGTGAGATTTTTGTGCTTGATATGGGCGAGCCGATTAAAATCAGCTATCTTGCTGAACAAATGATTCGGCTTTCAGGAAAAGAGCCAGGTAAGGATATTCACATTGAATATACTGGGTTAAGGCCTGGTGAAAAATTATTTGAAGAACTATTTCATCCCTCAGAGCAGTTATCACAAACGGACCATGAAAAATTATTTAAAGCACGATTTAGGCAAATTGATTGGCATGATTTAACGGAGACACTAGGCCTGATTCAAGCAGCGTGTAATACGCATGAAAATGATGAGATGATTATCTTATTGAAAAGCTTGGTTCCTGAGTTTCAAACAGAGTGTGTTGAAGTTGCGTAATTGATGATGCATGCAAGGAAGCGTGGTTTTTCATTCACTGAAGTTTTAGTTTGTCTTGCTTTAATTTCGGGTGGTTCCGTTTTGTTATTAAAAAAACAAATGATGCTGAGCCACGTCGTTCGTGATGCTCGTGTTGAACATTTATCTGAAGTGCATTTGTGAGGCGCGTCAATGCAGGATTCAGCTTAGTTGAACTTTTAGTGTGTTTTTTTATTTCTATGTTACTGATTTTGGTTTTAATTCAACACTTGTTGTCAGTGAGTCGCCAATATCAGTATATTCATTCAGTCTTGGATGAAACCATTGAATTGCAATGGGTATTTGATGTGATGCGTGCTCGTATACATCATGCAGGATTTACGCCGTGCTTAGGGCTTAATCAACTTAAAAGCATCGATACAAGAGATAGACCTGAAGCATTAGATGCAATCACCGTACAGCAAGATAAACTCAAGGGGCCTGCGCTTTTTATTCGTAAAATGGATGAGACACAGTTTGGGTTAGTTGAAATATTAGCATCGAATAGACTACGTATAAAAAATATTATTTTAAAGTCAGGTAATCCGGTTATTGTTTCTGATTGTATGCATGCAGAAGTACATGAAGTATCTAAAATAAGTCAGACTCAAGATGGGCAAGTGCTTCAACTTAAGAAACCATTGGCTTTTGATTATGCGCCAGAAGTTTATATAGGGAGGTGGGTCTCAGAGCGTTTTTTCTTTCGACGATTAAAAGGATTATTTATTCAGCAGAAAAGGATTGATTTTATGACTGCTGCTAAAAGTATAAAATTTAATTTGCATCAAAACCAAGCGTATCCAAAAGTCGTCATGGTATTGGTGTCAAAACTAGATAAAAAATATGTGCTAGAAGCAAGGACACGTATGTAATGACGGGTTTAAGATGTACACGCGGGATGATATTGCTCACGACAATTTTAATGTTAAGTTTACTTGCGGCGTTAGTCTTTTCAATGCAACAAGCCGTTTGGGTGTATACGCGATTACATCTAAAAACATGTATGACACATCGTGCTTTTGAAGCATTAGAGCAAGAGGTGTTTAAGCTGATTAGGCAAATTGATTCAACTAAAAAAAACTGCTTGAGTACTGCTTTAGACGTGAATGATGCAGTGCGTCAGTTAAAAGCTGAGCGTGGCTGCATTGTGACTACGGATAAAATAAAGTATAGGTACTGGGTGAATGTGTTAGATTATCCAGAAAGAAACAGAGTATTAGCTGTGCATGCCGTTTTACACCCCGAAGTGATTTTATCAGTACGGCTTTCAAAAACAAAAGTGCCTATGAGCTGGTATATGATTGCTTAGATTAAATAAAGCCACTTAGCGCAGGGAAAAAGCATCAACTTGACAAACCCATGCACTCACCATATGTATAGCTGCTTGACTATCCTTTATATTGGTGCACGTGGCGCCAATATATTTTTTCTGGTAAGATTCTTATTCCTGTAGGATAGTACGCAGGAAAACAGTCCACCCAAACAAGGAAGCTTTAGTGCATATAGCGTTGTACGTTTATCGATTACGTCATCAATATCATCCTATTATTACACGCTGTATTTATCAGCATAAGCGTAATATACAAAAAAGATTTAGCCCAAAATATAGTATAGGTATGTCTAATATACGACAATGCGTGTGATAATATTGTGATCTTTACTCAGAGAAAAATACATCAAGACGTGGTCAAGGAAAAAGAGGTATCGACTTGTGTTTCAGTATTGCGCCCTGTCAGGCAAAATTTACACGATTTACATGTGTATTGTACGATCGGGGTGATATGAGAGACTCTGTGTGAAATGACGTGTAGTAACCATGTGTTTTTATTGATATTAATTGAGAGGAAAAGGTGAATGGGTACGAATAACCAAGCAAAAAAACGGCCATTCTGGTTTAGCGTACCAGTGCTTTACGCCGTCATGATAACCTTAGGTATTTTAAGTGGTCTTTCAGACATTGAGCCTTTAAAAGCAACAGGCCTTTTTGTGGCAGATGTATTTATTCGGATATTTAAGTGCATTAGCTTACCTATTATTGCTTTGTCGATTATTGTGACGCTTGCGCATTATCGCTCAGAAGGTATTATGAAGCGTGTGTGGCGTAGAACCATGTGTTACACGCTTGGCACAACCTTAATTGCAGCAAGTATTAGCTGTTTGCTGTATTTACTAATTCATCCCAGTTTGGTTACAGCGCCTAGTGATATTCCTCATGACCTACCTACAGCAGGTCTGAGTTATTTGAGTCATGTTTCGCATTTGATACCCGAAAATATTTTTGCCCCGTTTCTTGAAAATCAAGTTCTGAGTGTATTATTTTTAAGTATTGTGGTGGGGGTTGCGATTCGTTCTATTCCGAATGATGATGCACGCGCAACCATTACGCACTTTTTTTCAGGTGCGCATGGCATGATGATGGTCATTACGCGTTGGGTTATTTTAATTATTCCTATTGGTTTATATGGGTTTATTACTTCCACCGTGATACAAATGCGAAGTGGGTCCGATTTAAAAGGAATTGGTGAGTATTTATTGATTGTAGTGCTTGCCAATGTCATTCAAGGATTTATTGTATTGCCTATGTGGTTAAGGTTTAAAGGCATTAAACCCTTTCTGACCATGCGCCGTATGATGCCAGCTTTATCTCTTGCTTTTTTTACCAAATCATCAGTAGGTGCATTACCTGTGACCATGGATACCATGGAACAGAAACTAGGCGTTCGTCCTGAACTCAGCCGTTTTGTTTTGCCATTATGCACAAGTATTAATATGAATGGTTGTGCGGCGTTTATTTTTGCAACAGTCGTTTATTTGATGCAAAACCATGGAATTACACTCTCATTACCTGCAATGGGGTTATGGATTGTCGTTGCGACAGTAGCTGCTATTGGAAATGCAGGTATCCCAATGGGCTGTTTTTTCTTGAGTGCGAGCTTATTAGCGAGCATGAATGTACCAATCACGCTCATGGGAATTATTCTCCCCTTTTATAGTTTAATTGATATGTTAGAAACGGCTTTGAATGTTTGGTCTGATTCATGTGTAACAAAAGTAGTAGATGAGCATGTTGTAGATGCTGCTGAAGTTGAACCGAGTAGGGTATGAATAATGAATTGCCGCATACTATTGGTACGTTCGTTTGGCGTTATTTGCGCTCTGAGAAGCGGTATTTAGCCGGGTTTTTATTGGTTGCCTTGGTTTGGGCAGCAGAGATGTCATTTAGTCCTTATTTGCTTAAAGTGATTATTGATACCGTTGTGGCACAATCACATGATTTAGAGCAATTATTTCATGTGATTATCATGCCTATTGTGCTGTATGCGTCTATGTCGCTTTTGTTGAATTTAAATTTTAGGTTTTATAATTATATTAATTTAAAACTGATTCCAAAATTGAATGCAATAATTCACCAAGATGTGTTTGCTTATGTTTTGAAGCATTCATATGCTTTTTTTCAAGATCACTTTGTAGGGAGTCTCACACGTAAAATAGTCGATTTAGTGGTGAATACGGAAATGTTTATTTCTATTCCCAATGAGTGGTTTATTTCTAGAGGGCTTGCTGCATTGGTTGCAAGTCTGACTTTGTTTCAAGTGGTGCACCCTATCTTTGGCATAATTTTGTTAACTTGGGGTGTTTTATTTGTGGGGTTATCTTATTTTTTTTCAAAACATGCAGAGGTGTTATCAAAGAAAAATGCAGAAGCATTTTCAAAATTAGATGGTGCAACTTCAGATGCATTTTCTAATGTTTTAAGTGTAAAGTTATTTGATAATATTAAGCATCAAGCCGCCTATATTGCTAAAAAACTG
Source organism: Legionellaceae bacterium (assembly GCA_029210085.1). GTDB lineage: Bacteria > Pseudomonadota > Gammaproteobacteria > Legionellales > Legionellaceae > JAALKW01. The sequence continues at coordinate 34,790 of JARGPP010000019.1, forward strand.
GCCGTTCTTGTTGATTGCGATCGTGCTTTTCAGTGGTATAGCTTAAAAACACATCTTATTTTAGGACTAGGTCTGACTGTTTTAATGACATCCATGCTGTTAGCTTTACTTCATGGTTTAAAGTTAGGGTATGTTGGGGCGGGTGATTTTGCATTGGTCTTGATGTTATCGTCGGCTTTTACCGGGGCTGTGTATGACCTAGGAAATCAGATGCAACGATTTTCTAAAGTCAGGGGAACCTGCAACCAGGCACTCCAATTACTCACTAAACCTCATGACATCATAGATGCACCAGGTGCTTTACCGCTTGTTGTGCGTCAAGGAGCGATTCAATTTGAGAAAGTGTCGTTTGCTTACGCAGAGCAAAAGCCTATTTTTAAAGATTTAACAGTCCAGATTAAACCGGGTGAAAAAATTGGATTAGTTGGTTATTCAGGAGCCGGAAAATCAACATTTATTAAGCTTATTTTACGTTTGTTAGATATTCAGTCCGGTGATATCTTAATTGATGGACAAGCGATAAAAGCAGTTACAAAAAGTTCTCTTCGCAAGCAGATTGGTACAATTCCACAGGAGCCAGAATTATTTCATCAAAGTATTTTAGAGAACATAAAATTTGCAAGACCAGAGGCATCCGACGCTGAAGTCATTGAAGCGGCTAAAAAAGCCAGGTGTCATGAATTTATTATGACACTACCTAAACAATATGATGCATTAGTGGGGGAGCGGGGAATTAAATTATCCGGGGGACAAAAACAGCGCATTGCTATTGCAAGGGCTTTTTTGAAAAATGCACCGATTTTATTATTGGATGAGGCAACTTCATCGCTGGATTCAATGACAGAGCGTGATATTCATACTGCCTTACATGATGTTATGAAAAATAAGACCACACTTGTCATTGCACACCGGCTGTCAACACTGAAAGATATGGACAGAATATTAGTTTTTGTAGATGGTGAAATTCGAGAAGATAATACTTTAAAAGCATTACTAGCGAATCAAAATAGTATTTTTTATACCCTTTGGCAAATGCAGTCTGATGGGTTTATTACTGCCGATGCATCGGGTTAAAAGCCGTGTCGGCTTCATTATCTTCTTCGTTCTGCTCGCTATGAGTATCAGAAACACTTTCTGTATCTGTTTTTGCGAGAGAAAGTCTCTCGAGGTCTTTTTCTTTTAATTCGGAGCTCTGTACCAACGCAACAGAAGTATCTAGATCTTCATCAATAATTGCGCTGGATGCTGTCGAGGCTTCATCTTTTTCGGCGTTTGAGAATATTTCTTTTATTTCAGGTGTCTCCTCGATGAGTTGAAGATGCTTAAATGATGAGCCATCTGTTAATTGGTCAAATATTTTGTTTATGTCTAAAATAGTGCGTGGATCATGCTTATCTTTGATTGCTTCAGCATTAATTTTCATATAAAAAACATTGCCTAATTTTTCGGAAGTTAAGGTTGTACCAGAAAGGTCATTGAATTTATGACTAAAATCACGAAGCACTTCCCAAGCACCCAGTTGGGTATTAATATTTGCGTCATTGCTGACTTCACCTTCAAGATATATAGTGCCCATATGATGATCCACCTATTTGATTGATTTTTTAACTTTAGAGTTCAAAATAAATCCACATAAATTAATTATAGAACAAAATATGCGTTTAATTAGTAAAAGGTGTATTCGCGCACCTAATTTGCATGAGGTATGATATAACTAAAAAATGATAACTTTGGATAATACGAATGAAAAAACCTTCAGAGACGGTATTTCAGTGTGGAGTAGCCCAATCAAACATTACTTTTTTTTCCTTATCCTTTAAGCAACGCGTGATTCCAGCAGAGCAGGAAAATACATTAAACTTTACAAGTACAGACGATGTGGTTTCTCGCATTGGAACACTGTTAGAAAAAAGTATTCATAAGAATGATACGATGTCACGCGGTTATTATCGTACTTGTTATAGTTCGGACACTGCAACACCCATACCGATTACACAATATCTAGCAAATGTGGTCAATTATGTAGAAGCTGATGAGGGTACTTGTATTTTAATGCTTTGTTATTTGGATGCGTATTTTTCAAAGTATCACATATGGGATAAGTTAAATGCATATAATGTGCATCGTTTAATATTGGTAAGTTTGTTATTAGCACATAAATATTTAGAAGATGATTTTTTCTTCAATGATGTATTTGCGCGGGTTGGTGGTGTTACTTTAAAAGAATTAAATGATTTAGAATTAAGTTTATTGATGCATCTTCGTTTTGGGTTGTATGTGTCGCCTGAAAAGTATGCAGATTATCGACGTGCTTTGCTTCATTGTGATCTTGATTCTGATCTTAAAGAAGATGATGCAAGGCCCTCTTTAGTGGTTATGGGACGAACTTAAGTATGGGGAAAAAAAGTATAGCAAGGGTTTTATCACTCGATGTTTTTCGAGGTATGACGATTATTTTGATGATTCTTGTAAATAGTCCGGGTAATGCGAAACCTTATGCTTGGCTCGAACACACGGCTTGGAATGGTTGCACATTGGCAGATGTGGTATTTCCTTTTTTTATTCTTATTGTCGGTGTTTCGGTGGTCTTGGCTTTATCTAACTTACAAGCAAAAAGTGTTACTCAAGTTCAGATATTTAAGCAAATAATTTGGAGAAGCTTTTATATTTTTTTGATGGGGTTATTACTGAATGCTTTCCCGTATCATCTGTTAGATTGGTCAACGCTTAGAGTGATGGGTGTTTTACAGCGGATTGCGATTTGTTATTTTGTATCAGCTTGTTTATTTTTAACAACGAATATACGCACACAGGCTATGATTGTAGTGGCTTTATTGATTGGTTATGGCTTAATGCTTTCATTTTTAACAGAAGACGTGGTTGGGTATATTGATAGATTGCTTTTATCTCCGAACCATTTATATACGCAAACATTTGATCCCGAAGGTTTGCTGAGCACCTTGCCAGCAATTGCATCTGTATTATTGGGAAATTTGATTGGTTTTCGGCTAATTTCAAATCAATCTAGTACGCAACATGTGCAATGGATGTTGAGTGCAGGTGTTATATTGGCCACATTAGGGTGGAGTTTGCACGCTGTTTTACCCATTAATAAGTCATTGTGGTCAAGCTCATATGTGTTATGGACGACCGGTATTTTTTTGCTAAGTTTCGCTGTGGTTTATGGATTAATCGAAGTAAAACAATGGTGTAGATGGTCGAATTTTTTTAATCTTTTTGGACGTCATGCATTATTGGTTTATATGTTGCATGTTTTGTTTTTAAAAATTCAGGCTATGGTCCATGTACATAATGTTGTAGGTGCGGTGGTTTCTTTACGTGTATATATCACAGAGATATTGTTTGGTTTTTTAACGCCTGCAAATGCATCTCTTTGTTATTCTGTTACTTATACAATGTTTTGGTTCTTGGTGTTACTGGCTGTTGAGAGATGGCGTCAATTAGTTTGTGTTGGCTATCCGTTGTGATCTTAAACTTACGTGCGGCTCTAGGTAGCAATTTTTGACGCTTCATACTGTTTTAATATCATGAGAATAACCTGCCTCATGCAATTCCACGTGTATATGATGCGCTAACTTCAATGCTTCTGCTGTATACTCAGGAGAGAAATACTTTCGTTTCTTTTCCATATTTCACCTCTGGCTCTAAGTTTACCAACTTAGTGAGGTGTTCGAAATGAGCGGAGCGGATCAAATTGTTGGAACACAATAATTACAGGCTAACATGGTATAGTCGTTTGATTTCTAAATGATCGCTTTGAATGCACAATCAACCGCCTCGGCTAAACTATTAAACCGAGTAATAATTTTTTTAATTTGATTCTTCAAATTCGCCCAAAATTTCTCAATTGGATTTAGATCTGGAGAATAAGGCGGTAAAAATAACAAACGACATTGAGCATTCTCAATTAACGTTTTTGTTTGCTCTGACTTATGAAAAGCAGCGTTATCCATAATGATCGTATATCCAGGCCCTAATTCAGGTAACAAGAAATTTTCAAGCCATAAATTAAACAATATTGTATCGCAAGTACCGGTATAACATAGGGGAGCAACTACTTTATTATTTGCTAATCCAGCAATAAAGCTTTCTCTGGCGTAGCGCTTACCTGATACCTCTCCTGTTATTTTCTGACCTCTGGGGCTCCACCCATATTCTCTCGAAATAAACTTATCTATGCCTGATTCGTCAATGTAGACACATTTATTTATTGAGTGCTGAGATAACTCCAGCAAAAAAGCTTGCCGCTTTATTTCATCTCGCTCTAAGTAGAGCGGTGACTTTTTTTTCGCGTAACGTTTAAGCGTTTTAATGCACGCCATGCACCAGAATAGGTGATACCGAACGCTTCTGCTATTTCGTTTAAATGAGCGTCAGGATTTGAAGCTATAAATTCACGAAGTTTTATATCATCGACTTTATAGGGTAAGTTTTTACGAGTGGTTGGTGATAAATCACCTGTTTCTTCTTTTCGTGTGCGCCAGCGCTGTATTGACGAACGACTAACATTGAATGTATCGCAGGCTGTTTTTATCAAGCCACCTGCTTCAATATAATTTAAAACACTTGTTCTTAAATCTGATGAATAGCTCATAATAAAAAGCTGAAACTATAACACAACTATTAAGTCACTTTTAAATCAAATAACTATATATAGTCGCTTAAATTTTAAATGATCGATTGAAAGGCATAATCGACGGCTTCAGCCAAACTCCCGCATCCCCCAATAATTTTTTTAATTTTATCTTTCAAATTTGCCCAGCATTTCTCAATTGGATTTAGATCTGGTGAGTAAGGCGGTAAAAATAATAAGTGACATTGAGCATTTTCAATTAATAACTTTGTATGTTCTGATTTATGAAACGCCGCATTATCCATGATAATAGTATAGCCAGGCCCTAAATTAGGGAGCAAAAAATTTTCAAGCCAAAAGTTGAATAATATTGTATCGCAAGTACCCGTATAACAAAGAGGTGCTATCAGTTTATTATTAACTAGCCCAGCAATAAAACTTTCTCTTGCATAACGTTTACCCGAAATTTCTCCTATTATGCGCTGACCTCTAACACTTCTACCATGCTCTCTAGAGATAAATTTATCGATGCCTGACTCATCAACATAAACACATTTTTCTGGAATATGATCTGCCAGCTCTTTTAAAAAAGCCTCTCGTTTCACTGGATCGCGTTCTATATAAAGCGGCGACTTTTTTTTCGTGTTATTTTCAGACGTTTGAGGGCACTCCATATGCCTGGGGCTGTTACTCCAAATGCTTCTGCTATTTCGTGTAGATAAGCATCCGGATTAGCGGCAATAAAAGCACGTAACTTTATATCGTCAACTTTATAAGATGTTCTTTCTCTTTCGGCTGGGCGTAAGTCGCCTGTTTCTTCTTTAAGACTTCGCCAGCGTTGAATCGAAGAACGACTAACTTTAAAAGTATCACACGCTGTTTTTATCAAACCGCCCGCTTCAATATAATCCAAAACCCTTATTCTTAAATCTGATGAATGACTCATAATAAAATCTGAAATTGTAA
>JARGPP010000005.1 GCA_029210085.1 Legionellaceae bacterium
ATTAGCGAGCCTTGGGAGAACCCTCTATCGTTGGCGTGATGAGATTGTACGCATGTGGCGCTTTAGTAAAACGAATGGCATCACTGAAGGCTTCCATCGAAAGATGAAACTGATTCAGCGTAGAGCTTATGGATTTAGAAACTTTGAAAACTATAGGACCCGTGTTAGGGTGTTGTGTTGTTAAATGAGTGCCCCCTCAAATGGGAAAGACCCAAGTAATTTAATCGATACAACTTTATGAATAGGTTCCAAAAATGGTACCAAGTGAAGTGTGAACTAGAAACAAAAAACTTGAAAGCCCACAGCCCGACTGGTCGGGACGGAAGGATTTGAACCTTCGACCCCTAGCACCCCATGCTAGTGCGCTACCAAGCTGCGCTACGCCCCGATTACAAGCGCATAATAGCGTCTCACCTTATAAATAACAAGCACTTAACGCCTCAAAAGCTCATTGATTTTACTGCTATAAACAAGTTAATCTAGGACACTAATATTAAAGCACGGTGGTTTTTTATAAGAAAATTAATTAATTTACTTGGCGCTATGGTAATAACAACACCTGCTTTCTCAGGTTCGATGGGTGAAGTAAATACGACACCTCAGCACCCAACTTATGCTTTTATCGGTGGTGGTTATTATAGTGGCATCTATCAGAAATTAGACGAAGATTTCGAAAATGGCACTTTAGAAAGTATGGCAACCTATGATTTAAAGACTTCAAATGGATATGGCCAGATTGGTATAGGCACCCAATCACGTATCGATAAATTTGTGTTTGATCACCAATTGTCAGTCTTAAAACTAGGCGGTTCTAATACATTTACAAGCCCACGTAGCAAAAATTAACTTAGACAAGATATTGATTTTGGATATGATTTAATGCCCAAAATGGACATTCTAGAAAAACTCAGTGCTTACGGAATACTCGGTGTTCATTACGCGCGATTTAAATATGAAAAAAATCCACTCACTCCCCTCGGTATTGTATTTAATAACATCAAAGATCAAATTGGCTTTAATTTAGGTGCTGGTTTTTATTATCTGATTAATTCTAATATCATGGTCGGTGTAAAATACCAGCATCTACAATATAACCATGTAAATATTCGTGGCTCCAGTACGGCAGAGCATGGCATTGATGTTGAACAGTTTACACCAGCCTTTAATTTAGTGGGTGCAGATTTACGTTTCTACTGGGATAACTAAGCAGTAAAAGCATTAAGTCCTGTAATATGCCGACCAAGTGTTAAAGTATGAACGTTATCTGTGCCTTCATAGGTAAAAACTGATTCAAGATTAAGCATATGTCGAATCACATGATATTCTAAACTAATCCCATTTGCCCCTAATAAATTTCGACAAGTACGCACAATTTGAAGCGCTTCACGGCATGCATTACCTTTTAATAACGAAATCATAGCCGGATTTTCACGGTGTGACTCTTTCAGTCGACCAACATGAAGATTCATACACTGCGCTTTTAAAATTTCGGTATACATCATCGCCAGATCTTTTTGAATCAATTGAAAGCCTGCCAAGGGCTTATTAAATTGCTTACGTTCAATCAAATAATCTCGGGTTAAATCAAAACAAGCCATTGCAGCTCCCATGGCCCCCCAGGCAATTCCATAGCGTGCCTGACTTAAACAGCTCAATGCTGCACCCAAGCCACGCTCAGTGCCTGGCAAAAGATTTTCTTCGGGTATAAACACATCTTCAAAAAATAATTCACCGGTCATGGAAGCACGAAGCGACATCTTTAATTTCATTTCTTTTTGGACAAAGCCTTTCATGTCTTTTTCTACTAAAAAGCCACGGATTCCATCGTCTGTTTTAGCCCAGACAATTGCAACATCTGCAATATTACCGTTAGTAATCCAAATTTTTGAACCATTTAAAATATAGCCCCCATCTGTTTTTATAGCATGAGTATGCATACTAGACGGATCAGAACCTGCATTGGGTTCTGTTAAACCAAAACAACCAATCAGTTCAGCTTGAGCCATTTTCGGTAAAAATCGTTTTTTTTGTGCCTCAGAACCATATCTAAAAATAGGATACATACACAATGAGCTTTGTACGGATACAAAACTTCTAAGCCCACTATCCCCTCGTTCAAGTTCCTGACACACCAAACCATATGCAACATAAGAAGCCCCTGAACCACCATACTCAACAGGTAATGTCAGACCCAATATTCCTAAATCAGCTGTTCTTTTAATGAATATTTTAGGGAAAATTGCTTTTTCAAATGCTTGTGGCATCTCAGGGATGACTTCGTCTGAAACAAAACGCGAAATACTTTCACGTATCATGCGTTCATCATCTGTCAGTTGCTCATCTAAAACCAATAAATCATCCATGCAAATCATATCCTTTGATTAAAAATCATAATCAAAAGTATAAAGCGTAAAAATTGGTAAAGCGAGATTAAATCATTTAGACTTTTTAAAGAAAGTCATATCAATAAAATAGGGACCAAAGCATGAAATGGATGACAGTTTTATATACATGTTTTATGCTAACAAGCTGTCAAAATGGCCGGGACGCCCTCGAATCACACCAAATTATCGCTGAGCCCCAAAAGCTTAAAGTACATTGGAGCCAAGACCCTCTGATTGATGTCACAGAAGATCGTGTAAAATCAGTTAAACCTTGCCAGCGACTGCGTCATTAAATAATTTATTTTAAGTGATCATCTCTACATCAGCGGCTATTTCTGGGCGCATTTCTCTGATTTGATTGTGCTCATCGACAAAAACAACTGAGGGCTCAAAAGAACGGCAGGCACTTTCTTCTAATTGAATAAACGAAGCAATAATAATTAAATCACCCGGCGAAACCAAACGAGCAGCAGCACCATTCACACATACAGCACTCGATTTAGACTTGCCTTCAATGGTATATGTTTCAAACCGTGTGCCTGCAGTAATGTTCCAAATATGAACCGCTTCATTGGGCAATATATCTGAGGCATTCAGTAACTCTGGAGATAATGTAATACTTCCTTCATAATTTAAGTCCGCATGTGTAATACGTGCTCTATGAATTTTAGATTTTAACATACGTCTATATTGCATAATAACCTCTCCACCACGAACTTTTATATTTGTTCAACTTATATTCCAAACACAATTCAACATCGTCTTTACAAGCCAGGGCATCCTGAGTAATAAAGTGATTTAATTTTACAGCCGAATGTATCCTCATAAAACTAAGTGGCCTAATACCACATGAACATGCACGTACAATTGTCTTATGTTTCCTGTAGATACATCACATTAAATAGCAACATAGACGTACATATCGATATTAAGGGTACTCTACTCTACACTTTCTGAATAGTCACATCCTTCCTTAGGACACACATGTTGACGGCCTGAACGCTTTGTTTCTTTAAATGTAAGTAGCGGCCAAGCACATTTAGGACAAGGTTTATCTACTGGCTCATTCCAAATTGCATAGTCACATTTAGGATAATCTGAGCATGAATAAAATACTTTTCCTCGACGAGACTTACGTTTTAAAATTTTACCTGTAAAACATTTGGCGCAAGAAACACCTGTATCCGCTGGTTTCTCAAGTGGCTCAATAAACTTACAACTAGGATAACCTGTACAACCAATAAAACGTCCATAACGACTTGTCTTAATTTGCAAAGCGCTTTGACATTGCGGACATTCCCGACCCTCAACAATTTCTGGCTCTGCAGGTTTATCCCCTTCAGCACCCTCTACATCTTTTGTATAATCACAATCAGGATATCCACTACAACCAATAAAACGACCTCGTTTACCCAGTCGAATTGCCAGCGCTTTTTCACACTTAGGACATTTTTCATCGATAGCCTCAGTGGTCACATCTTTACGTTGTACTTGCTCATCAATCGTATGTACTTCTGTAATAAAAGGCTTCCAAAATGTTTCAAGCACAGGTATCCATTCTTTTTCACCTCGTGCAACAGCATCTAATGTATCTTCAAGTTGCGCTGTAAATTGATAATCAACATAGCGTGTAAAATATTTTGTTAAAAAATTACCTACGATGCGCCCAACATCTGTTGGAGTAAATCGCTTTTTAGCCACCGTGACATATTCACGTTGTTGCAGTGTATGAATAATAGATGCATACGTTGATGGACGCCCAATATCAAACTCTTCTAATGCTTTCACCAGGCTTGCCTCTGAATAACGAGGAGGAGGCTCCGTAAAATGTTGATCCGCTCTAATATCTAATAACTTAATAGACTCCCCCACTTCAAAAGCAGGCAGTGTTGTATCCTTTTGGTCGTCTTTTTTTGCATCATCCAAACCTTCTTCATACACAGACAGAAATCCAGGAAAAACAATGACCGAACCATTAGCACGGAAACGATGACCGACACCACACACAAAATCAACAGCAACAGTATCCAGTAAAGCATCGACCATTTGTGATGCTAATGTTCGTTTCCAAATCAACCCGTATAACTTGAGCTGATCAGGCGTAAGCGCTGCTTGTAATGACTCGGGTGCATGCTGAATATCTGTCGGACGAATAGCTTCATGCGCCTCTTGTGCATTTTTTGACTTTGTTTTGTAAACACGAATATCTTTAGGACAATTATCGTTGCCGAAACGAGATTGAATATACGATCGAATTTCATCCAATGCTTCAGATGCTAAATGCACCGAGTCTGTACGCATATAAGTAATTAAACCCACTGTTCCTGAGCCAATATCAATCCCTTCATAAAGCTGCTGGGCCACAGTCATGGTTTTTCGAGCTGTAAATCCTAATTTTCGAGCTGCTTCTTGCTGAAGCGTTGAAGTAATAAAAGGGGGCGCCGGTCGTCTTTTTCGTTGTTTCTTATCAACTTTTTCAACGGTTAAAGCACCATTGGCCTCTTTTAATAAAGCATCTCGTATAGTATTTGCTTTATCTGTATCTGTGATTGTAAATTGTTCTAGTTTTTCTGAAGCATAATGTGTCAGGCGCGCCTCAAATCCAATTGATTTTGTTTCTAATAAGGCTTGAAGTCGCCAATATTCTTGCGTTTCAAAACGCTCAATCTCTTCTTCACGTTCAACAATCAAGCGAAGTGCAGGACTTTGAACACGTCCTGCCGATAGGCCAGGACGCACTTTTTTCCAGAGTAAAGGAGACAAATTAAAACCCACTAAATAATCAAGTGCACGTCTTGCTTGTTGTGCATTCACCATATCCATTGATACTTCACGTGGATTTTCAATTGATTTTTTAATGGCTGCTTTCGTAATTTCATTAAAGACAATACGATGAACTTCTTTTTCTTTCAGTAAGCCTAAATCCTGCATAAGCTCTTGAACATGCCATGAAATGGCTTCACCTTCGCGATCCGGGTCAGTTGCCAATAGTAAAGCATCTGCTTTTTTCAAGGCTTTCGCTATTTTATCAACATGACGCGCGTTACGCTCAATGGGTGTATACGTCATAGCAAAAGCACGCTCTGGATCAACAGAGCCTTTTTTTGCCGGTAAATCACGTACATGTCCATATGAAGCCAGTACATCATAACCAGGACCCAAATATTTTTGGATGGTTTTAGCTTTCGCGGGTGACTCAACGATCACCAAGTTCTTACTCATGCAGGTTTAACCTTATTCAATAAAAATATTTCAGCAAAATAAATTAATGCAGCGGTAACCCATCTTCTTTTTGGTACAAAACCAAATCCAGAAAGGCCAGTTGATCAGGCGCCAAACTATCGGCCAGAGTACTTCGAATGGTCCATTTTGTTTCCTGAAGATTAACAAATCGTGATTCAGAAAATAACAGACGATTAATAATTAATTCCATCGTATCAGAAGATAAAATACCTAGACGAGCTAAGCGTTTTAAAAACTGGTGACTGGATTTTGTTAGTTTTAATGCTTCGTCCGGTGTAAAAACGCGCATACTTTTTTCATCAGCGGAACGAAACCACATCATTTCAAGACTTTTTTTCTTCCCTTCTGTTGACGTCACCTGAAGATCCATCGATTCGCCTGCTGCAAGTTCATCAGGCGTTTCAGGTACGTAAGCTTCTTTTAGTTGTGTTAATGTTTTTTCAAACAACGTAAGCAACATCTCGAGCAAATTATTTTCTTTCATCTATATACACCTTATGTAGCCTCCAGGAACCGCTTGCACGCGTCCTTGAAGTTCTAATTCTGCCAGATCAGTAATTACATCCTCAACTGGTAAACTGCTTCGATCCACAATATTATCTACTGTGGTTACCTCAAAACCGATATACGCTGTCAAGGAACCTGTTCCACCCAAGGAAGAATCAAGTTCTTTACCAGAACCTCTAAACCTCCGCTCAACACACAGTTCTTCTAGCACCTCCCGCGACGATGTAACCAATGCCGCACCTTGTTGCAACAATGCATGACATCCTTTTGCCTGTGGGTTATGTATTGAACCCGGCAAAGCCATCACACCCCGATTTTGCTCCAAAGCTAAGTGCGCAGTTATCAATGAGCCACTCTTAAGAGATGCCTCTACAACAAACGTTGCCAAAGATAGGCCGCTTATTATACGATTTCTGCGTGGAAAATGTCCAGCTAATGGCGCGGTTCCCAGGGGGAACTCACTTAAAAGCAACCCTTTCATTTCAATCTCTTTTGCTAATCTTGCATGTTGTCGCGGATAAATGCAATCGATTCCTGCACCTAATATTGCAATTGTTTTTCCTTGACCTACAAGACAACCTCGATGTGCTTGCCCATCAATCCCGCGAGCAAGCCCACTCACGATTGTAATGGCGTGCGCTCCTAGTTCACGGGCAAATTCAAACGCCGTTTTAGCCCCCATAACAGAAGGAGATCGTGTGCCTATCATGGCTAGCTTATCTCCTTTTAAACAGCTTAATAATCCACTTGCATATAAAACAGGAGGCGCATCCGATATCTCTTTTAAACTTGCAGGATAATGTTCATCCACCCAGGTCAATAATGTATGTTCAGGTTCTTGCTCCCAACATAAATCTGACTCAATACTATTAATTTCTGCTGATGCCAATGTTTGTGCAAGACGCTCTGATAACCCTGCTTTCATTAAGCTATTTTTTGAGCTTTTAAAAATTTCTTCAGGTTGTGGCCATTGATTCAATAATTTCTTAATCGTGCGAGGCCCAATATTGGGTAGACGGTTCAGCAACAGTAAAGCCTGTTTTTTATCCATAAGGTTGGTTTCATCCATGTTTTTATATATAAGCAACGCTCCATTGCCCTAGAGCGCTCGTTTATTATATAATTAATGCTTTACGATTGACTACCCTCGACTTATGACATTACATAAAATAATTTATCTTCCCGATGCGCGTTTGCGACAAAAAAACGAACGCATTGAAACATTCGATGGTAAACTCGAGCAACTCATCAGTGACATGTTTGAAACCATGTATCACGCGAAAGGCATTGGACTTGCAGCACCTCAAATTGGAATTAATCTACAACTTACTGTGATTGATGTCATCGGTGATAAAACCAATCAATATGTACTCATTAATCCCGAAATCTTAAAAAAAGAAGGTGAAAAAAACTATCAAGAAGGTTGTCTTTCAGTGCCGGGGGCATATGACACTGTTGTACGCGCCGAAACCGTTAGTATTCGAGCACAAGACCAAACTGGAAAAACATTCGAAATGACATCAGGTGGTTTACTCGGTCACTGCTTTCAACACGAAATTGATCACCTTAATGGCAAGCTATTTGTTGACTATCTCTCTCCCATTAAACGCTCTATGGCAAAGAAAAAACTCGATAAATTTAAACGTCAACAAGCAGGCTAATTCTTTAATATGACCGCTTTAAAAATTGTTTTTGCAGGCACACCTGCTTTTACTTGCCCAGCACTCAATGCCATTGCTGCCTCTAACCACCAACTACTTGCACTCTATACACAGCCTGACCGGCCCAAGGGCCGTGGACGTACGATACAAGCGTCAGCTGCTAAGATATGGGCTGAAGCACATGATGTTCCCGTGTATCAGCCAGTCAGCCTCAAAGATAAAGCCAGTCAAGATACATTAAAGGCACTTAACCCTGATGTTTTGGTGGTGATTGCATATGGCCTTATTTTACCTTCTGAAGTACTTAATATTCCGCGCTTCGGTTGTATTAATGTCCATGCTTCTTTACTCCCTCACTGGCGAGGTGCTGCACCTATCCAATATAGCTTGTTAAATGGGGATACAACCTCAGGCGTGACGATTATGCAAATGGATAAAGGCATGGATACCGGCCCTATTTTAAAAACAGCTTCCTGCCCTATTACCGCCAACACCACAGCAAGTGATTTACACGACACATTAGCTGAACTTGCTACTGCCCCACTGATAGCCGTTTTAGATACCCTTGCCACTCAAAATACAATCACAGCAACACCTCAAGATAATACACTTGCAAGCTATGCGCCTAAAATAACCAAGCTTGATGCCATCATTGACTGGACAAAACCTGCTCTTAAAATAGAGCATCAAATTCGCGCCTTTAACCCTTGGCCTATTGCACGTACCGAAGCGGGTGAATATACGCTTAGAATTCATCAGGCTAAAGCACTCAACCAAACAACCAACGAAACACCCGGCAGCATTTTAGAAATCACTCCCGAAGGCATGTTTGTTGCAACTGGACATTATATTTTACAAGTGCAAACCATCCAATTTTCCGGTGGAAAAGTTTTGGCCATTTCTGACTGGCTCAATGCCAATAAAAAAACACTCTATCCAGGCCTTACTTTAAAATGACATCCAAAAAACAAAACGAGCGTGCTTTAGCACTCGAAGCATTATCTGAAGTCGTTGAGAAAAAACAATCACTCTCTCATCTTAAAACCAAACTAACGCCTTTTGCACAAGCCTTATGTTTTGGCGTCTGTCGACATTACACTCGCCTTAGTGCAATCACCGAGCAATTACTTAAAAAGCCACTTAAAAAACCCAAAGTTCAACTTGTGTTACTCATCGGTTTATACCAATTACGAGAGCTGGATTTGCCTGAATACGCTGTACTTCATGAAACTGTGGCCCTATTGAATCAACCCAACCTAGCTTGGGCTAAAAGCTTGGTAAACGCTGTTTTAAGACGATATTGCCGAGAAAGAGAAGCAATCAATCAAATACTTACCAATCACTCTACTTATTTATATAGTTATCCTGATTGGTTATTAAAACGGATACAAAAATCTTGGCCCAATCATTGGAAAGATATCATCCATCACAGTAATCAACACCCCCCCATGAATTTACGCGTGAATGCAAAGCATAACTCACGTAAAGCCTATCAATCACAATTACAAGCACAGAATATCGAAGTAACCCCACTTTTGCATACAACCCATGGTCTTCAACTCAATCATCCTGTTGATGTCCATACGCTTCCTGGTTTTCAAACAGGCGACGTGTCTATACAAGATGGGGCTGCACAAATAGCAGCATCATTACTATCACTAGAGCCAGGTCTTCGAATACTGGATGCATGTGCAGCTCCCGGTGGAAAGACTTGCCACATACTCGAAACAGAGCCCAAACTAAAAGCTTGCTTTGCGTTAGATGTTGATGCTAAACGTCTCACAAGAACAGCCAAGAACTTATCACGCCTTAGTCTTAAAGCAACACTAATTACCGGAGACGCAACAAAGCCAGACACTTGGTGGGATGGTCAGTTATTCGATAGGATTTTACTCGATGCACCCTGCTCTGCAACCGGCGTAATTCGTCGTCATCCAGATATCAAGCTACTACGAACACCCAAAGACATTTCACAGATTACACAAGTGCAAACCCGTATGCTCAATGCGCTATGGCCTCTACTTGAGCCAGGCGGTATATTGGTTTATGCAACCTGCAGTATCTTACCTGAAGAAAATGAAATACAGATAGCATCATTTATTCAACAAAACTCTGACTGTAGCCTTTCACCTAGCCCCCAAGATTTTGGGCATAGCACCGGACACGGCTGGCAAATTTTACCCGGCGAACAGGCAATGGACGGCTTTTTTTATAGCGTATTACACAAAGCTTACTCTTGACCCACCTGCGGAATTTCTCGTTTATCGCATGCGCAATTTTGCCCTGCCTCAGGTGGCATAGGCACACTTGAAAAATTCTCAGGAAAACATGCGCCTACATTCCAAGCAATGGTCTCCCCTTCAACTTCTTCGGGCAAAGACCAGTAACGTTTTGCATAATACTGACGCCCTTCCTCTGTTTTCCAAAATGCAGGCGTAAAGCTTGCGCGCAACATAAAACGTTGCTTCTTTTTTGCTTCAAAAGATTGTCTTGTCCAAGATTGTCCTTTAGGAATTGTAATACTCATCAGCACATGATCATCTTCTGCATCCAGTACATCCACTTTGACTGTATAATCTTTCCAACAACTTCCTTTAACCATGGTAATAAAGCAAGGAAATGCCAACAATTGTCCTGAAAATAAACTCAACCCTAAAACAAAGCCTATCTGACTCAGATTTTTAAACATCATTTTATATCCATTAATCACTCATTAAAGAGTATAGCTGAATTGTATAAGTCCAGGTAGATATGAGACAGGTTGCAGATTGTGAGACTGACTGCCTGATGACCAGGATTTTTTAAAACGAAACGAGAGCAATGATGGCGTAAGCCCCCTTCAAGATAACCTGTATCCAAGTGGATGGAGGCTCCGAGTTTATGTTGGATTTTGAAGAGGCTTGTGCCCAATATGGCATTGAGCTTATTGTTTTGCCTCCAGCTAAGCCGACTTATAACGGAGGCGTAGAAAGGGGTAACCGAATCTTTCGAGAAGAATTTTATGAGCCAGCTTCTTTCAGAGCTGATTCTTTGGGGGCTATACGGAACGAATTAGCGCGAGCTGTTAAAAAATATAATGAGTATCGGCCGCATGCATCATTGAAAGGAGCAACACCTATGCAGTATATTCAGAACCTCGGACTTGAGGCCGCTGCATGAGTCTCATTTCATATGAACTTATACAGAATTTTCTTTTTTTGTTGATTTTATGCGCTTCACGAGATACCCTTCTCTTCTTCGGAGAGGTGGCCGAGTGGTTGAAGGCGCACGCCTGGAAAGTGTGTATACGTTAACCCGTATCGAGGGTTCGAATCCCTCTCTCTCCGCATACTCATCACTAAAAGGTACAACACGACACCACAAGCCTTAATTCTAATGTGGCGCTATGCACAGTTATCACCCTCATTAGAAGAAAAATGGTTCACGTGATGCTCTCAATCCCAGGTGAGCTATATAGAAAAAATATTTTTCAATTGCTCGAAAAACAGTATGACAAATATTGGCACGTGCACTGCGCTAAACCGCGCAAGAACCCAAAGAAAGATATTGAATACCTCATTTTATTTATACAACAACGCCGGCGCCCACTAATGATCATTTTTTGACAAGATACATTAAAATGCATACTATTAAATTTTTTAACGATTTAATCGATGACAGTCTTATGCTAAATACACACAATCCTACAACACACTATGACCATCTATCCCATAATTTTTGGCGAAGGTTATTTAATGATGATAGTGATATTACGCTTATTAAAACCTTAATTGATGATTTTTTAATTCAGTATGATATTGACCACATGTTCTACACTGAAAATTCTAGTTTCTATGACTCCCTCTCTTCTGATATTGAGCCCTGTCCAGAACCAACGAGGGGACGAGTAAAGCTCGGTGGGTTACTAAGTCTTGCTAATGGCTTACAACTGGTTGATGTTACAGAAGAAATTATAGACTCTGTGAGTGCCTTCATTCAAACAAATGGACCTGAAGGATTTTACTGTATGAATCCTATCAAACCACCAGTTGAAATTTATGATGTCCAATTGCCTGCATACATTGAGGGATTGGAGCAAAAAGCCACATCTCTTGCATACCTGTTATGTGGCTTACTGTTAGATGGACAGATTGAGAATTTCACAAATATGGACCTAGACAGTGCAGCAGGCGCTGCCTACCTAGAGAAAAGACAACAAGATGCAATTAATTTTTACTGTCAAGCCTCGAAAGATGACACTTTGAAACCTGTCACTAACGTACTATTGTGGCAACATCGTACACATGGATTGCACTCTATAGCGGCCCACTTAAGACAGTATGATTTGACAGATAGCTACCCGGTGAATACTTTTTTAAATCAAAATAACGTAGAAATACCTTTGTATAGGAACCTAAGCTCTGGATAAAAAAATTTAGACGTCATCAACTTAACGGGATGTTATGATCCTGAATCCATATTTTACTCTGTGACTCTCTTATGCCATTAAAGAAGCAACCAAAGCGCTGATGTTAAATACCTATTCTAAAAACACAAGATTGCCGCCTGCGGCTCGCAAAGACGGCATTGAGTATGTTTTTTAAAACAGAATCACCCTCATAAAAAAATAAAAATCACTCAGGATAAAGTTAATTTTATTTTTCAAACTCACATTCCGCACCACAGGTCGGTTTTTTAGATTAACCTGATAAGCTAAATTTAAAATCAATTTGTGAAAAAAAAATCATCATTTAGGTTCCCGTATTTTCCAGCAGCGCATGTGAGTGTTGGTTAGATAACTTCACAATCTGCTCCTGCTTCAATTTAGCAACATCTTCATCTGGCACAGATGATACCACGTTAAGGTGCAAGTTATTTTTAGTGCCAACGACTTCATGCTCTAGGATAAGCCTATTTATTTCTGGATAGAGTCGTTGCTTTCTTGCAACAAGAGCATTAATAATATCCAGTGTATCTTGTTTGTGTATAGGATCGTCTATCGTCTCAAAGTAAGCATCCAAAAACTCTTGGGCTGTTTCCATGCCAGCAACAGCAATGTTCCATGCAACACAAGTAATTCCAATTGCAGATTCTTGCTGTCTCTTAGTATGTGCTGCTTCAAGCAGAACGTCTGCTAAATCCAAAATGACAGCCGACATTTTTATCCCATCCAATTCACCTTGAAAAATGGCGCATTTATCACCCATCTGCCGCTGAACTCGATTACGAAAACGTTCTGTATTTAATTGAAGAGCTTTGCTCTGTTTTGCACTGCTCACCGGGCGAGATTCATCCAGCGACAAGCAACAGCGTTTGTATTTTTTGCCGCTGCCACAGTGACACGATTCGTTTCGACCTAACTTACTAACTTTCATATTTAAAACTCCAAAAAAATGTAACCTTACCCAGATGAGGCATATATGCTTCCTGCAACCGGACCAAAATAACCTATGATACGCCGAGTATAGTGCCACTACTTATCAAGACAACATCTCGATTATTTAATTCCCTATTTAAGTGCACATTTCATACTGCGTAGTTATGCTTTTTTGGTACACCTCCATGGGCTTCTGATAATTCAACGTTTGATGAAAACGTCGGTG
>JARGPP010000006.1 GCA_029210085.1 Legionellaceae bacterium
CACGTGGCCATGAATGCTTTACGTAAGGAAAAAACCTGTAAAAAAGGCGTGAAAGCTAAACGATTCAAAGCGACGCTTCAAGCTGAGTATGCTCAGAAAGTGATGGGTGCTATTTTTTGATCACTCATGCGTTTGCCCTGAATAAACAAAAGCTGTAATAGCCACCTTATCCGGTACATTCTGAGCATAAAAAGTATTTTATATGGACACATAACTCGTAAAATTATATTTTTACGCTCAGTCCTCCTGCACCATATATTTTTTCCAAAGATAAGTGACTTTTGAACTCATTAAAGAGCATACACCGAATAAAAACAGGAATAAAAATATAAATTTCCTTTGGACTAAACAAATCTCCGCTCACATTAGAATTTAAAAAAGCAAGCATGAAGGTTATAAAGCAGCCTGATAAAATAATACTATTCTTTGAAATTTTGTATGAATACATTAAAAAAATTAACATCGTTAAAGCAAAATATCCTCCAAAAAGCCAGCCAAATTCTAATATAAACTGTAAAACTAAATTATGCGGATACGCATAAACACCCTGAAGCTTTATAAAATTTCCGAATCCTATTCCTAAAGGATGTGTTTTTATATTTTCAATAGAAAAATTTATCAATAATAACCTTGTCGGGTCATCATGAGAGAAAGCTCTAAGTTGTAAGTTTATAACCCAAAAGAAAATAACTGCAATAACAAACAAACTTAAAAAAAACAATCGTTTTTCTGCGGAAAAAACAAAGAAATTTCTTACTAAAAGAGCCATAACACAGACGATCAATGCAAGAAGAGGGCCTCGAGCACCCGTTTTTAAAATAATATAAAGGCTAAGTAAAGATATAATTAAGCAAAATATAGGTTTTATTCTATCTGATATAAATAATAAAACTGCCCATGCAATATTAAAAGACATAAACCTGGCCAACCAAATAGGGTTAATCCCATAAGGAGAAATTCTTCCTGGAGAAAAAAAGTGATTTAAATCAGTAAAGGCCACCACTAAAAGACACAAATCCAAAAAAAATATTATTTTAAAAAACAACCAAAAATCTGCAATATTTTTAAATAAAAATATCGAAGCTAAGCTTAAAAGCCCCCAAAATAATAAAAAACCCGCAACGCCCCCCCAATTAGTCTCCGCTCCTATACTCTTCCCCCAGCTCCAATCATGACTAACATAAAGTAAACTTGGTATCATTAAGACTAAATAACTCATAACGAACAGTATGACTAGCGGGACTTTCAAAGTTTTTAGCACCACAAAAGCAGGATATAAAGATAGAGAAGCAAATGAAATCATACGTAAAGGAAGCTCTACCTTAAAAATCTGGCCTAAAATACTTTCCACCACGCCAGCATAAATAAAAAAAGCCAAGCTCAATAGAGAAATCTTTTTTAAATCAAACATTAAATAATAATCCTATCTCATGACCACTCAAAACTTATAAACCAACTTTTTTAGGTCATACAAAATTTTTTTTGAATTAATGACACTAATTAGCTTTGACTTTAGCTTGAAAGGTGACATAAAAAATAACGCCGGCGCCATACCAACATATATTGCAATATCTCTCATAAATTCACATAAAAGCAAATGCACAGTTTCCTTTGGCAACTCAGTTCGATAAGCCTCATAAAAATAAAAAGAAGCTCTTGCTCTTAACCATTTCGCATCTTGAAACTTAGAGAATTCAACACCTAAATTAGTGTTAGATGAGTTTTCGGCATGAACCCTATATTTAAGACCTAAAATAGGCACATGGTAAATATGCTTACACCTAAATTTCGCATTCAAAACCAACCAATTGTCTTCATTTGGCAATAGTTCAGGTATAGGAAAAGACTGCTCAGCAAAAGCTCGATTAAAAACAATACATCCACCTGATTCCAATCCCTTGTTTTTAACTTTAGGAAGAACAACACCATCACAATTTTTATCTTCAGAAAAAATCTTTAGCTGGCAATAAGTTGCTGCAGGTTTTTTCGGTACGGCTAGAAGTGGTTCAATACGAGCGTCAAAGCTCTCAGGCAAAGCCAAGTCATCGCCGCCTAAAAGAAAAAAGAACTGACCACGAGAGGCTTTAAATGCTAAATTATACGCTGCAACCTTCCCAACCCCTTCAGTCTTAATCAATCTAACGCGTTCATCACCTGAAAAAGTATGTTCTATAACTTTAACAGTCTCATCATCAGAACCATCATCCACAAGAATCACTTCAAGTTGAAATTTCCCTGAATAAGCTAAAATCGAATGAACGCAAGGCTCAATATAATTTGCTTCATTTTTAATAGCAATAAGAAAACTTATCATCATTTAACTCCTGTAATTATTGCTGAAAAAATAGATTAACTTCTTTATTAAAACTTATAAAAAAATCATCTATACACTTTAAGACCTTCCAAAAAATGTATTGAATCTAATTGTTTTCAAAACATAATAATACATCTTCATACAATTTCTTCGCCTGCTTTTATCAAAAAATTAACGTAAGACTATATACTATATTCCAATCAACTTTCGATAACCCTCCATAAAAAAAGTAAGCTTCTTCTTATAAATAAAGAGTAAAAAAACTGAATAAAAAGTTAAACTCAAAAACCATAACCATTTCAATGTAAATAATAACGCTAAATATAACGGCAAAAAAAACAAAACTGTCATAATAACAATACTTAAATCCAACTTTAAGCCTTCTAATATTCGCACTCCTGAGCGACTTAAAAACCAATAAATAATACAAAAATATGAGCACGCACTTACAACACTAAAAGCAATAATAGTTTGCAAACTTGGCACATGAAATAAAAAGCAAAATACGAATACTGATACCCTAAACCCAAATAAAAGAATTTGTGCAATTAAAAAAGCAGCTTGTAGGTTTAGTACTGTAATTAAAGTTGAAAGAGGTGACCATTGAAATTGGAAATAAATAAATAACGCAATCCAGCGCGCGTAACTCCCAGCTTGACTCCAAGCTTCACCAAATAATACTGAAAAAAGATAAGGACCAAATAAAAAAACACAAACTAATATAGGAGCACTAATTAATACAAGTTTGGCTCTCAAGGAAGTCAGTAATAAAGCCAATGTCCCTTTTTCCTTGGCTTCGAGAGCTCTAGAAAAAAAGACATTCCCTACCGATGACGCAACCAGTGACATTGGCAGACCCAACACGCGGAAGGCTAAAGTATAAAAGCCAACTTCTTTTGTCCCATATAAAAAAAGAAACGCAAGGACTGTAACTTCAATGCTCGCAGTATTAAACAACGCATCCCAGGTAGAGTAAAGAGGAAAGCGATAGTGCTTTTTTGCTTGATAACCTATTTTTACCCAAGAGAATTCTTTAAAGTTAAAAGCTCGAATAGCAGAATACATTAATCCCAAAACACCACAACTTTGCCCAATAACCTGCCCAACCAATAAGGCTAAAACACCCACCTTATACCCAAAAAGTTGAACAAATAATAAAGAGAAAACTTGACTAAATTTAGTTCGTGCAATAGACCCGAATGATTTGATTCTTATCATCCAATTGCTGAAAATATTATAAAGTCCCATAAAAAATATTGATATGGGTAAAAGCCAACCATAGGGTGTCAACTGCGAAATATTTAAGACCAAAGTCACTTTAGGAAAAATAAAAATAACAAAAAAAACACTCCCTATCGTTGAAAAAATAACACAAAGTATCGCAGAAAAAACAACATGCATTGCATCTTCAGTAGAAGATGATAAAGGAATAGCAAGCTCATAACGCCCAGCTGAAATAACTGCAAAAATAGATACAAATGAAGCAAAGAAACCTAAAATACCAAAAGCTTCGGGCGTATACAGGCGCGTTAAAAAGGGTGACGCCAAAATCAATAGCAATTGAGCCACACCTGTTCCACTCATTAACACAAGAACTGAATGTAGAAACTCATTTTTTTCAAGAAAAGAACGTGCTTTAACAAAGCGCATTAAACCCATTCCCAAAAGTACATTTATGTCTTCTCATCTTCACCATAATAGTAGGAATAGTTATAATATTTTCCATAATACGTTTGAGCTCTCTTTTCCTTATGAAAATTAAATATACTACCATTTAATGAAATATTTGCATTATTTAAACGTTTATACGCCAATTCAATTTCTTTGGGTTGATGAACACCAGCACCAACTACCAAGAAATTTGTATCAGAAAAAGCACTTACTAACAGAGCATCTGTTACCAATAGAATCGGTGGCGTATCAAATAAAACAATATCATATTGCGTCGATACTTCTTTCATGATTTTTTTAAACTGTTGACTCGCTAAAAGCTCTGAAGGCGATTTAGGGTAATGTCCTCTAGGAATCACTGTAAGATTCTCGTGCTTAATACCAATTACCCGGACATCATCTAGTAATACCTCAGAAGAATCCACAAGCAACTCAGCTAAACCTGGTGACGGCTTTAAATCAAAATATTTATGTAATGTCCCTTTTCGTAAATCACTATCAATTAATAAAACACGCTTGCCTGCTGCAGCTAATAAATATGCCAAATTTGCAGAAACAAAAGACTTACCTACACCAGGAGAGACTCCTAAAATACTAATCACATTATTGTTTGCACAGGCAAATGTTACTTGCAAACTTGTTCTCAAGCTACGTAAGGCCTCAACCGCTAAATTTTTAGGATATGTGTGTGCAAGTAGCGGCAAACTATTTTTTGATACAGACAATGGCTCAATAACTTGCTCTTTACAAAAGGGAACAATCGCAACATTGGGTAAGTCTAAATGCTTTTCCCCCCAATGAGGGTCTTCAACACGCGGAGATAAAATCTTACGTCCATAAATCAAAATCACTCCAGTTATAAAGGCTAAAAAACCATACCCAAGTAAAATTACTTTATTTCGAATCGGAATTGGCGAATCCGGTAATGGAGCATAGGATAAAATACTCACGCCACTAATAGTACCAGCCTTAACTACTTCAAGCTCTTGAATCTTATTTAGAAGTAACATATAAAGTTCTTGCTTTACCGTCACATCACGCATTAAATTTACTGCAACCTGATCTGACGCAGGTAACTTTTTAAGTTCAAGTTCTAATTGAGAACGTTGTTGCTCTAAAACCTTCTTTTGTGCGTCTAAGGAAACCCATAAAGGATGTGTCTTTTTATACTGCTGTTGCATCCCAATTTCTTTGATTTGCAACGCACTCAATTTGTTATCCAATTCTGCCAGTTGGCTTAACAAAAATTTTGTTTGTATTTTGATATCAATCTTACCGCTTCTTGCTCGATATTTATTTAACTTTTGTTCCGACTCCTCTAGCAAGCTTTTAGTAATAGGGAGTTGTTGCTCTAGAAACTCTGTCGTTTGTAGGGCTTCTTTTGATTTTTTCTCTGCATCTTTCAGCCGTGTTGTCTCTGCAATTGCATCCAAGATGCGTAACACTTGCTCTTTATCTTTACCTTTAAGTGAGATCTGAATAATTCCTGTTCCCCCGCGTGCCATTCCTCCTTTATTGCTTCCCACCTCCTCAAGCTTTAAACGAGAAGATAAGTTTTCAAAAACTTTGTTTTTTGAAAGCTTTACTAATTTAAAGTGCGACCCAACAGGAAGGCCTTCTTTAGCAAGTTGCAATTGTATATTATATTTTGAACTGACTAATCTTTCACCTATGGGGCCCGATAACACAAGTTGTTTTTTATAATCATACAACTCAACATCTCTTGCAGATTTCACAACCAATGAAAAAGGTTTATTTAAAGCTTCTTTAGGCGCATTAAACCGAGTTACTTTAGGTTCTTTCTGAACATGACTTAAAAACAAATAATCCTTAAGTGATTTTTTTCTTCCTGATATTCGAATATCTAACCCAAGCGATTCAATAACAGGGTCCAAAATAAAACGAGACTGAATCAACGCCATCTGAGTGTCTGCTGAATCACCACCTCCTGCCCCCATAAATAACTGCTCAGTAAAAGCACTCATTTTTCCAACGTTCTTATTACTATCCACTTGTAATAATACATTTGATTGATACTGTGCTGGTTGGCTCGCAAGATAACAAGCCCCTAGAACAAGCCCAACTAAAATGCTCATTAACAAAAACCATTTATAGCTGAGTAGCTCTTGAAAAAAACGCGTTAAATCAATCTCTTCGTTACCTTTTCCATAATCAGCTTGCGTTGACATTATACTCATCACATCCTCTGTTTCTTTTTTAGCTGTTACTATTTGATTGCTTAACAATACTCTGTGTAAACCAAACGGTTTGAACTATTGGGAGCAGTTGATCAAGCACGCGGTTCATTTGAGCAATTGGTGCCGCAGATACATAAAGCACATCCTTAGGCTGTAAACTAAAATGCTCTGCAAGCAATAGTTTGTCTGGCGTTCTAGCATCTAACCAAAAAATCTCTGGGTGTGTATAGTCTCCACGAATCACATAAATATTACTTGGATCCGCATATTTTGAATCAATCCAACCGGATAAAGCTAATGCATCTGCGATTGTAAGTTGCTGATCATTAATAGGTAAAAAACCTTTTCTCATTACCTCACCCAGAACATACACTTTTTGTCCACGAAAATCAGCCACTCGTACATTAACTTGTGGATTAGGTATATATTTCTCTAATCGCTTCGAGACAATCACACGAACCTCGTCCAAGGTTCGATCCGCAACATGAACATAACCAATCAGAGGGAAATAAATACGTCCTTTAGGATCAACCAAATATCCAGGAAGACCTGCAGCTCCTTGCACTCCTGCAGCTGCAGAAGTAACATTCTGCGATTCCAACGCAAACTCAGGATGCTCCCATACATTGACATGCAAAACATCCGACGGCGCAACGTGATAAAAATACGTATTCACCCGATGGTCTGCAATTAATGTTGGTGTAATTGGTATCAGAGTGGGTTCAACATGTATCTTTTCTTTCTGAATATGTTTTCGCATTGCGTGCGTATTCAAATTCTGCATCCCTGGCATAAGACTCATAGGAGACACACCACAACCAGATAAAGCCAACGCTACGAATGTTGCACTCACTTTTTTAAACTTATTTATACCCACAACTTCCTGTGCCATTCCTCAATCCCTTTAGCAATCAAAATCAAAGCCTGCTCAAATGCAGTTTTAGGGCGTTTATAAGGATCTGAAATATCATATCCTCCCCATTTTCCTACACGATGCACACGTCCACATGCACTTGGGTACTGCTGCTCAACTTGTTTTACTTGCTCAGTATCCATCGCTAATACTAAGTCCGAACCAAACACTATTTCAGGAGAGATTTGTCGTGCGCGATGCGCTGTAATATCAATACCTTGGGCATTCATAAGCTCTCGCGACATTCGATCAGCCGGGTGCCCAACAAGCGCAGATAAACCTGCTGAGCTCACTGAAACATCAGGCGATGTTTCCTGAAACGCTTTAGCAAGAAGTGCCTCAGCCATTGGACTCCTGCAAATATTACCAATACAGATGATTAAAACGTTTTTAATCACTCAGCACCATTGAACCATTCAATCCTATAAAGTTCATAAACTTTATCTAATCAGTGGAAAAATAACAAGCAATATCTGATAAACTTTTAATTTAAATAAAAATAATATGCTACAGTCTGAGGTACGCATCCCATACACGTCACCCCACATGTTTTATTATTGTCATCCGGCGCAATAACACCTCGAAAAACCCAAATATCAAGCATCGGCTCAAGTGCCGTTACATCCGTCTTAAAAATACGAATAAGCTGCTCAATACTCACTCTTTTTTCTTTAGCAATATAATCACGAAGCGCGAAAAGCACGAGACCCTCCTGGCAAACGACCTGCCCTCATCCCAAATACAAACAATCCCAACAATAAGAACAAACCCAATACCCAAAACATAGATTGCTTTGGATGTTGGTTCATAGTTCCAAGCTGATAAAATAAAACAGCCGTACCATAAGCAAGTGCTGTTGACCAAAGCACAGAAAACCACATTAAGCGTCTTCCTGCCTCTTCTCGAATGACTGCAATCGTTGAGGCACACGGCACATAAAGCAATACAAAAACTAAATAAGCATAAGCACTAACCGTACTATCAAACATTTGGGATAACCCGCCTAAATTTGCATACATACTATTCAAAGATCCAACCACCACTTCTTTTGCAAAGATACCGGTGATTAAACCAATAACAGCCGGCCCGTTATCAGGCGAAATCCCCATGGGTGAAAAAATTGGCTGCAAATACTGGCCAATCAACCCTAACAATGTATTATTTTTAGTTATAAAAATAGCATTAAGCGCACCAAGCAGCATACATATCGGCATAATAAATTTACCCGCTCTCCATAAAAAAACACGAAGTTTTCGTATCGTACCTCGTAGTAAAATACGCCAAACAGGCAAATGATAAACAGGCAACTCCAATAGCAAAGGTGATATAGGGCCCGAAAAAACCGTTCGACGTAACAATAATCCTGTCAAAACCGCCATCAAAATTCCTAATAAATATAGCGAAAACACTATGTTATAACCGCCTTGAGGAAAAAAAGCAGCGACAAATACCGTATAAATAGTCAACCGAGCACTGCAAGACATAAACGGACTCATTAATATTGCTAAACGTCTATCACGCTCAGAATCAAGCGTCCGTGCAGCCATTACAGCCGGTACATTACACCCAAACCCAACAATCAATGGCACAAAAGCCTTACCCGGCAGGCCTAAAAAGCGCATGGCTCTATCCATCACAAAGGCAACACGCGCCATGTAACCCGACTCTTCCAAGCACGCCAATAAAAAAAACATCACTCCCATCACTGGGATAAACGAAAGTGTAGTAGCAAGTCCAAGGCCAAATCCATTTGTTAGCCACGAGGTTAATCCATCGGGACAACCCAGTTGATTTAATAGCCCTGAGCCACCTTTCACCAAGAGCTCATCAAAAAGCAACATAAATCGTTCTTGAAAAAAACCACCAATAGAAATCACTAAAAAAAACAACACATACATCGCACTTAAAAAAATCGGAAACGCAAATACACGATGTAATAAAATACGATCAAACTTCACAGTCAATTGCTCTCGACGAGCAGTTTTGCGTGTTTCAACGCGCAAAACCAAAGCATGTACAGCCGCATAACGCGCATCCAATGCCGCCAACTCAACATCACTTTCATCTTCTATATTCGAAGCAATTACCAATGGCCGCGGTATTTCAAGTTTATTTTCTAAAGCACTTGTTAATGCATCACCCCCAGTTCCTCTGGAGCCATCAACCACCGGACACCCTAATACTTCAGCAAGTTGATTCATATTAATCTGAATGCCTCGCAGCCGTGCTTTATCCATCATGGTAAGCACAATCACTAAAGGACGATTTAATTCCAAAAGCTGACTGGTTAAATATAGATGCCGCTCAAGTTGACTTGCATCAATCACATTAATCAGACAATCACTACCTTCATTTTTTATAGCATTTAAAGCAATTTCTTCATCTTTTTGTTTTGAACCTAACGCATCAAGTGCATACATCCCTGGTAAATCAACAAGTTCTACCTGTTCATCTCCTAACTGAAATACACCTGCTTTATCAGCAACCGTAACTCCCGACCAATTTCCAACACGTTGAAATCCATCTGTTAATGTATTAAACAAAGTTGTTTTTCCAGCATTTGGATTACCAACAAGCAAACACCGCATTAAAAATGCTCCCATAATAAATGTGACGTCTCAGCAGCACAAAGCATCAAATTAGTTCTTCGAACATTTATTTTTAACAGCATAAACATCAAACTCTTTGTTACCTCAGGAGCTATTCTAACATAAAAATGCAAATGATATCGAGAATCATTCTCAAGTTGACTTAAATTACCCCACAGCTAAGGGGTATAGTGCCACTACTTATCAAGACAACATCTCGATTATTTAATTCCCTATTTAAGTGCACATTTCATACTGCGTAGTTATGCTTTTTTGGTACACCTCCATGGGCTTCTGATAATTCAACGTTTGATGAAAACGTCGGTG
>JARGPP010000017.1 GCA_029210085.1 Legionellaceae bacterium
CAACACATCGTTTCTTTGATAGCGCAGACAGCACCAAACCAACAAAACCTGTCGCACCAGAGTCTACTGTAATTGAAGAAACAGCTGACACTGCAGCAGCAACAGTATAATACCCCAAAGACGTTATTGAATTCGCACCTATCTGGTGCGAATTCAATGATAATCAACATGCCCTGTTCAGCGCCATTAAAAACCAACTAAACACACCACAGTCCATTCTTAGTGCAATGTCATAGTATTGAGCGGCAATGGAAAACAACAAACAAAATCAAGCAAAATAAAATCACAATGTTTACTTTTAAATCATATCATGTTATTATGTGGCCCTGATGAAAAAATACTTGGAGATTAATGATGAAAATGACACCCAAGCAAGCGCAAGATTTACTCAAGACTTATAAGGCTCCTTTCGAAGCTTTAAACCAGAATGTAAGGATAAGTTTACAAGCCGAACAAATGAACGGCTCAGGAAGCACAACACCAGACAAAACATTACATCAAACAATCATTCCTATGGTTTTAAAAACACTAGAAGCCATAGCAAACGGTGAGCCAACCGTTTCTCACAATACTAGCGCCCCCCTCCCTTCAGATCCATCTACGTGCTTAGATGCTTTAATCAGAATAAAAGCCACCGGGACAGACTTCTCTTTAATTGCACAAACTTTTACGCTCTTTAGTAAGGGCGAGTCAGACGAAGCATTTCTTTTTACTTTTCCGAAAGGCTTAAAGGCAGCCTTCGAAGCTTCTGAAGCAGAATTAAAAGCAGCAGAATTAGCGCGAGAAGAACTTGAGCGCAGTCAAATGCTCTTCGAAGAAGCACTCACCCAAGATACTTTAAAAGCACATCAAGATACGACAACAACAAGCAGTGAAAATGCAACAAAACCTGAGCCTGCCGCAAGCAGCGCCAGTTTTTACCTCAACTGCTTTTTCGGTTTAACCATGGTTGCTGGTGTTGTTTTGTGTGTTGCTGCCCTTATTGCATTGAAACCTTTAGCTATTGTTGGCGGCCTTACTCTGTTAGGCCTTGGTACAATTGGCTATAACCCAAAACACAGTTTCTTTTCAAATACAGACAAGACACCTGTCGCTGAAGAGACTACGGCTAACACAGCAACTGTGTAACACGCTCAGCCTCTTCATGGTTGCCTGAATCATGCCTATCTCGCGTGGGTTCAGGCACCAAACCTGGGGCACTTAAGTCTAAGCCGCGCCTATCACCACTACCAGGCATATCTTGAGAGACTGCATCCAAACCAGCCGTTGCCTTCTTACTTTCTATCAATACCTCTTCTCTATCAAACCGATAAACATTTGCAAAAATTAACAACGTTTGTAATATCATTAAAGCAGCTCCCACAGCCGGGTTTAACACCACACCAAACCCAATCAATAAAAGCGCGGGTGCAGACATTGCCAAGCTATTATAAATAAAACTAAACGCAATATTCTGATTAATATTTGAAGCGGTCTTACCTGCAGTTCTAAAAAGCTGGAGCACAGGCAACAGTGACTCCGTTTGTAAAACAGCAGAAGCACTTTGCTGTGTCGCTACCTGCCCTCCCTCATGCTCAACAACTAACCCAAAGTGACTTTTCGAGAGCATCGTAGCATCATTCCCTGCGTCTCCAATGGTCGCAACATAATAACCTTCGTCTTTAAGCCGCTCAAGATGAGCTTGTTTCGAATTTTCACCTTTAATTGTACAGTCTGAAAAAACTTGTTTTGTCGGAATATTAAACGCTGTTGCATAGTTCATTGCTGTTTTTTCATCTGATCCGGTGCATAGATATATTTTTTTATCTTGTTGTAATTCACGCACCATCTGAAGAGCACCCGCTCTTAACTTACTCTCTAAGATTACATGTCCTTGAAGTACGCCATTTTTGGCTAAATAAATCGCACTCTCACCCAAAGAAGCCAGTGGCACCTGAAGTGCATCACTTGAAATACCCAAACCTTCCATAGCCAACCGATTGCCCAAAATATATTCATCACCTTCAAATAGCACCGCATGCCCATTATGTATCAAAGACTTTTTCGGCGTACACTTCCCTCCTCTGAACGATATTTTTTTTGCCGCATCAACAATCGTATTGGCAACCCAGTGGTCTGAGCTACGCTCAAGGTGTGCCATCAAAGCAAGTAATTCTGAATTTTTTTCTGGATCTTTTACTTTGGGTGTTGTAATCAATGTGCCATTCAAATCCAGCATCACAGCATTAATTTTATTGAGCATGTCAAGGTGTTCAGGCTCTCGGAAGCTAATGCCCGTTTTTTCTATTTTCTTAATTCCCACATGGGTGACCAGTGGAGCGATAAGACCTAAGGTACACGGGCAAGCGGCCACTAAAACACAAGCTGCGCATTGAATTGCAAGCATCCAAGATGAGAAATAAAGACCAACCACAAGCCCCGAGACAGCCGCAATACTTAAAACGGCGGGCACAAAGAATCGAAGCCAATAAGCAACACCACTTAACTTGGATTTCTTTTTATCTAGAGTGGCGTTAAGTTTATTACTTAAAATACGCCTATCTTCTTGTGCTAAAGCAGAATCATTTGCTGCTTTTGTGACACACAATACTAATGGTTCTAATGCAAAAACAATTTTAGTGCCAGCACCATACTCTTTCCTTTTCCCTTTTTCCTTAAAGACCAAAGGATTAGACTGATTAGAACCTTTTTCATATAAATTAGAAAGCATGCCTGCCCCGGACTGAAAATAGCCATCCACAGGTAATATCTCCCCCTGCGACAAATGCAGTTTATCGCCTGGCTTTACTTGATCTAAAGCAATCATATCGCCACTTTCAAGCTGAACCCTTTTAGGTGCATCATCTTGAAAACGACGCACACCAAGCAAGTTGGCTTTAAAGGCATCCGCGATTGCAATCCCTACATGCCGAAACCCAAAAATTAAAAGTCCGGCCTCAAACATCATCGGTAAGACCGGCACAAAGAGAGCACCAAGTGATACGGCTAAAATCACAGTTGTGCTCATTGAGAAAAGCGTATCCATCGTCCATGAACCTTGCCAAAACCCATAATACGCACGACGATAAAAAGGCCACCCTAAAGTCAGGGTTAGTGCAGTACTCAAAAAAGACAAACACACCACAAGTGCAAATGGCATCGCAGAAAAAAACAATGGCAGTAGTAACAAAGAAAAACCAGAAAAAAGCCCTATAGAGCCCCAGAAAGCATGCGAAAATCCTTTTTTCTTTTTAAGCACACTCTTTGATGTTGTATTATCAAAACCAATCTCTCTTAATGCAGAAAAAACAAGCTCATCAACCGCTTCATCCTCAAGGTTTTTAAATGCTTCTTCATCATCTTTCAAATAGAGTGTCAACGTTTTTTCCAGTACATTGACTTCTCGCACACAAGATTTAAAAGGGGTGTCATCCAATGCATGAGTCACCGTACCTGCACAAGAGGCACACATAATATCAGGCACATAATACGTATGAATCGACATCTAAAACACTCTACAACTTATACATCCACTCTGCGTATGATGCCAGATATTCGTTCACTGCGAGCGATATCGGCCTGAGTTTTCTCTGCTTTTTGACGAGAGCCAAAAGGTCCTATTACAACACGATGCCAAACTCCTCCTTGCTGTGTGGCCGTTTTAATATTGACATCAAACCCTCGCATAATCAATGAAGCCTTCATCTGTTCAGCATCCTCTTGACGTTGAAATGATGCTAACTGTAAAAGGTAAATATATTTTGAGGGTTCTGCTGCTGTTAAGGGCTCGGCACTCACAGCTTTTACAGGCTCAGGTGCTTTTATAGCCTCTTGTACTGCCTGATGGGAAGGTGTCATAGGAGCTGCTACAGCTGGCGGCTTTGATTTTAAAGGTGCTTTTTCAGTCACTGCTTTTTCTTGTGTTAATAAGGTATAAAATTCAAACTTGGGTTTAGGCAAGCTTGCTGTCTTGGCCGGTAAGTCATTCACAGCATGCGTTTTTCCACCTCCAAGAAAAGTTTGAAATGCTGTGGTAAAAACCACTGGTGAATAAAACCATGCCAATACATACCCCGCCAAAAAAGCAAAAAAAATGCCTATGGCAAAACGCTTTTTTGATTGCCTACGCATCGCAACACTGGGTCGCCTATTCGTCTTTTGGGTATTAGGGTAATGGGCCATCACATACTCTCAGGGGCTGACACACCAAGCAGTTGCAGTCCGTTTCGTAACACCTCACGCACAGCAAATATCAAGGTTAGTCGCGAACATCGGAGCGCTTCCTGCTCACACAATAATGAAATAGCATTATAATAGGCATGCAACGCATTCGCCAGCTCTCGAAGATAATAAGCCATTTGATGGGGTTCACAGGTCTTAGCAGCTAACTCAATCACATCCGGATAGCGCTCAAGCTGTGTCAGCAAAGCCATTTCATGCGTATCTGTAAGTAACGCTGCGTTTTCAAGCCCTGTTTTTTTATCCCAAGACATACCTCGCGTTTCAAGCTGCCGAAAAACACTACTAATACGAGCATGCGCATATTGAATATAATACACCGGGTTATCTCGTGACTCAGATTTTGCCAAATCCAAATCAAAATCCATATGTTGCTCAGGTTTTCGCATCACATAAAAAAAGCGGGCCGCATCACTTCCGACTTCTTCTCGAAGCTCACGCAAAGTCACAAAAGAACCACTTCGAGTCGACATCTGAAGCCGTGTTCCTCCTCGATACAAAATAGCAAACTGCACCAAAAACACTCGCAAGGCTTCTTTATCATGGCCAAGCGCTGTCACGGCTGCTTTTAGTCGTGGAATATAACCATGGTGATCAGCACCAAATAAGTCCATCACAACATCAAAACCACGCTCATATTTATCCCAGTGATAAGCAACATCTGATGCAAAATAGGTAGGTTCACCATTCGCACGTATCAGCACCCTATCTTTTTCATCACCAAAATCTGTCGCACGAAACCAAACAGCACCCTCATCTTCAAAGGTGTACCCTGCTTCAGTAAGCGCTAAAACACCTGCTTTAATTGCACCAGAGTCTAACAACCCTCGCTCAGAAAACCAGTTTTCATATTCAACACCAAACTCAGCTAAATCTGATTGAATATCAGATAGCACAAAATCAAGCGCCGTTTGATGAAACAGATGAAATCCATCTTCTCCTAGCAAGTGTCTAGCAACTTGAATTAAAGCATCGATATATTGTTCTTTATCTCCACCATCAGGCGCATCTAGTGGCAAGTCTTTCGCAACCACAGACCAAGCATGCATATATTGATTTGCATGCTCTAAATAGAGTTTATCTGCGATTGTGCGAACATAATCGCCTTGATAACCATTCGATGGAAATACAACGGCTTCGTCTACACATGCCAAATAACGCAGCCATACACTCACAGCCAAAATATTCATCTGACGACCCGCATCATTAACATAGTATTCGCGCGTCACAGTGTATCCCGCCATGCTCAGCAAATTCGCAAGGCTTGCTCCAAAAGCAGCTCCTCGTCCATGCCCAACATGCAAAGGCCCTGTTGGATTAGCAGACACATATTCTAATAAAACACGCAGCCCTTCGCCCACAGTACTTTTTCCATAATCACTGCCCTCACGAAACACTCGTTCTAAAATAAATGATGCACGTGAAGCTTCATTCATAAAAAAATTAATAAACCCTGGCGCTGCAACCTCTGTATGTTTCAGTAAATCATGCGTAGGTAATGCCTCAACTATTTTTTCAGCCAATACCATGGGTGACAAACGTGCAGGTTTTGCAAGCATCAGCGCTAAGTTTGTCGCAAAATCACCATGCTTTTTATCTTTGGTTGGATCAATTTTAATCGGCACCTCGAAATCTTCAGGAATAATTTTTGATGATTTTAATTGCCCTAAAGCATGGTGTAAAAGCTGCTCAATAATTAATTTCATAGCGGATGATTTGTCTTGTTCTTAAAAAGAACTATTATGCGCTTTTTCTCACCGACTTAAAAGGTATGCTGGTATCAATCAAAACTTAATTTTAGGCCTTTGAAATTTTATCAAGCAGATTTAAAATTAATCTAAAAAGTGCGCAGCATTACTCTTCTTTTTATTTTTAGCCTTTACCTCTAAACATATATCACCATAATTTATGTGCATATGATTTTTGAACTTATTTAAATTAGGCGCTGGGGGGGTCCATATATGTCAACAGTCCCGAGATTGCTTCCTGTCATCTATGCTGAATCCCAAGCCTTTGGAACGCCTGATTTTTTACTCAGCTATAGAAACTGAGCTCAAACTTGCCTTTCATAATGAATCTCGGGATAATCCCGAAACTTAATGCCTCAGCATAGCATTATCATTAATTTTTTATTTCATATTACTTAGGTGCTTCATGGAAAAACAGCTTTTTGCTTTTGTTACTCATCATTGGTCTTTATGCCTCGCTTTCTTTGGCGTACTTGTGTTAATGCTCATCAACGAGCGATTCATGCAAAAACAAGGCCCTAAAAATCTCTCGCCCAGTCATGCAGTTGATGCCATGAACCATGACAGAGCAGCTGTTATTGATATGCGAGATATCGAATCTTTTCGTCAAAGCCATATTGTTGATGCAAAAAACATGCCAAACGCAAGCATTGAAAAGCTTGAGAAATATAAAACTAAGCCTTTTATCTTAATCTGTGCACGTGGTTTGCAATCTTCTGCCCTAGCAGTTAAATTACGCAAACAAGGTTTCAACCAAGTCATGGTTTTAACAGGCGGCATCACAGCCTGGAAGGCAGCGAGCCTACCTTTAGTTAAAGGAAAAAAAGAAAATAAGAAAGCTTTAAAAAACAAAAAATAGGATAAATAGAACCATGGACAATCAAAAAAATACACCTGCAAACCCAGGAGCTGATGCACAATTTGTGATTCAACGTGTTTATGTCAAAAACTTATCATTTGAGACAACCAACACACCCAATATTTTTCAAGAAGAATGGACACCCGACTTAACACTCGATCTAAACACCGCGCATAATGCATTAGATGATAACGGCGCATTTGAAGTCATCTTAACGGTAACAGCAACAGTTAAAAATAAAGAAGCGACCGCTTTTTTAATTGAAGTGCAGCAAGCGGGTATTTTTACCATCACAGGAGCCGAAGACGCACAGCTTGATCACCTATTAGGAAGCTTTTGCCCAAGCCTTTTATTTCCTTATGCACGTGAAGCTATCACCACAGAAGTGGTTCGTGGCAGCTTTCCACAGCTGGTATTGGCACCGATTAACTTTGACGCTATTTATATGCAACAGCAGCAAGAAGCAGCAAAAAAAGCTGAAGAGACAACACACTAAACAATGACAAACAATACGTTTGCTGTTTTAGGGGCTGGTTCATGGGGCACTGCTGTTGCCATGCATTTAAGCATGGCTGGGCAGAAGGTGCTGCTGTGGGGACGTGATAAAAATCACGTCCAAACCATGATTCATACTCAAGAAAATAGACGTTACCTTCCTGGCATCCCATTTCCAAAGACACTCACTCCAGAAACCAGTCTTGATGTTTGCTTTGCTGAAGCGACCCACTTAATCATTGCAACCCCTTCACACGCTTTTGGTGAACTACTTCGCCAGCTGCCTGAAACAACCCAAACACTTGCTTGGATAACCAAGGGGCTCGATCCTCAAAAAAATCAGTGCTTGAGTGAACGGGTTGCCGAACGATGGGGTAAAGACTTCCCCATGGCCATTATTTCAGGCCCTTCTTTTGCAAAAGAAGTCGCAAGAGGCTTACCCACAGCTTTAGTCATTGCAGGAAACAACACTGATTACATGCAGTGCCTACATGACGCCTTGCATTATCACCATTTACGCGCCTACTTCAGCCAAGACCTGATTGGTGTTCAATGTGCAGGAGCCGTTAAAAACGTTTTAGCCATTGCATGTGGCATTAGCGATGGGCTTGACTATGGTGCCAATGCAAAAGCCGCTTTAATTACCCGGGGTCTTGCTGAAATGACACGCCTAGGCACTGCTCTAGGTGGCATACCTGAAACATTCACGGGTTTAACGGGTCTGGGTGACTTAGTCTTAACCTGTACAGATAATCAATCACGGAACCGTCGATTTGGGTTGCTTGTTGGACAAGGAAAAGCCATTCCAGATGCAGAAAAAGAAATTGGCCAAGTCGTTGAAGGCAAACAGAATGCCAGCCAGGTATGTGCACTGGCCCAAAAAAACAACCTTGAGTTGCCAATTTGCCACGAAGTAAACGCTCTCCTACAAGAAAAAATCAGTGCCGAAGATGCGGTTAAAAACTTATTAAATCGCCCGCCCAAAGAAGAATAAAGCAAGTGCGTGGTGACTTTAAAGTAACTTAGTAGCCCGAATAGTTCGGGCCCTGTATATCAAAAGCGAAGTATCAAACTCAATCTAAATAAGCCGTTTCTTCAGATGCGATGCCTAAAAGTCTATGATAGCGCGCAAGACTCCTATCAGACCAAGGAGCTCGCTCATCATCCAGTAAATGCGTATCTAAACCATCACTCAACTGTTTCGCAGTCTCTAGCATAATGGTCAAACGTTCGCCATCAATGCTTGGGTTACCTGATGCATCCATGAATAAACATAAACCACGCACACTAAAAGCCCCCATATTTTGTAAATCAAAGATACCACTGGCCGTCGCTGTCGCTAAACTACAAATAATAGGGCCTTGGCCATTTGAGAACTGGTGTCTATGAAAGAGTTGTCCATCTCCAAATCGCAGACCCGCAGCAAGAATCGTTTGCAACAACTCATAACCTGCTAATTGTCGGTTATCTTTGGCCAATAAAAACATCATGATTGAACGCGAAGTAGGTGCCTGATGCGCTTCTTTTATTTTTTCAACGCCATCCGCTTGCTCTACGGCAGAAACAACACGCTTAGATTCAGGTTTAAGCTCAGACTCAGGATTCAGCCCACTGATTTGAGGACCACCAATACGAGGTTCTTCACAAGAAGAAGCCACAACAGGCGCATCTTTTTTATCTAAATCACAAGCCGGGTCGTCTTCTGAACGAAGCTTTCGCACCGCAATAATATCATCTTGGGGTGTCTCTATATGAGGGGGCTCCGTGCGATATAGGCGTCGCCTTTTTTGCACACGATGCTTTGCGCTCATCATGCGTAACAAAGCAAATACAACGCCTACCAAAAGCAATACATTCAGTATCAGGCTCCAGTTTGTCATCAACGACTCCTTGTTCAATTAAACAGTAGCTGCTCGCGGCACATAACTTTTTAACTGCTCTGAGAACTGGCGTAAAACTTCAATACCTGACTCCTCTGCTTGCTTACACCATTGTTGCAAAGCATCAATTAATTCTTTCTGAGAAGTTGCTGTTTTTAACCAAATTTGCTGTAAAGACTGTCTGTAATCATACACCACTCGCAGTTCATCAAACCTCACAAGCAATGCTTCCAAGCGAGAATTTGCCCCCGGTGAGAGCGATGCTTTTCTTCGACGCATTAAAGCACCTGCTTTGTTTAGCAAAGCTTTATCTTTTTTACTGGTCATACTGTGTTGCTTCTTCAGTTTGACCATGGGTCGAATCACACCCTTATAATACTGTGACATCACTTGAAAACGATTACCAACAACTGCACGCACAGTTTCTAAATCAACGTGCATTTTTTGCTTATCTTTATCAAGACGTGGCGGTAATTTTTTAACTTTCGCAAGCCCTAAAAAAGACAAACAACAAATATACAACCAGCCAATATCAAACTCCCACCATTTCACAGAAAACTTAGCCGAAGAAGCGAAGGTATGATGGTTATTATGTAGCTCTTCGCCACCAATCCAAAAACCCCAGGGAATAATATTGGTTGATGCATCTTCAGACTCAAAGTTACGGTATCCCCAAAAATGACCCACACCATTAATCACGCCTGCGGCCCAAAATGGAATCCAAAGCATTTGCAATCCCCAAATACTGACGCCAGGGATACCAAATAACAACAGGTCCATCAGAAGTGCTAAAACAATACCTTTTGCCGAAAAACGCTTATAAACATTGCGTTCGAGCCAATCATCCGGTGTCCCATGAGAATATTTATCAACCAACTCTTTGTCTCTTGACGCCGTTCGGTAGAGCTCAACGCCTTCCCAAAGCACATGTTTAAGGCCCAATACAATTGGACTATGCGGGTCACCTTCTGTTTCAACCGCAGCATGATGCTTACGATGAATAGCAACCCATTCAGATGTCACCATCCCAGTGGTCAGCCATAACCAAAACCGGAAAAAATGACTCACAATAGGATGGAGTGTTAATGCGCGATGTGCCTGACACCTATGCAAGTAAATAGTCACCCCTGCAATTGTTATCTGAGTCATCACTAAAGCAGCGATAACATAGCCCCAAAATGACAAATTTAAAAGACCAAACATCGTGAACCTCCCTCCCTTTAAAATATTGAGCTCTGAACGTCAGAAGCATACAGAGCGAACATTATACACTATTTCTTTGCATTTAGGTCGTTTTTAACAGATAATTCCTGGCACGGCCCTTTCTTTTTATTGGCTTTCATATTATGCCTCAATTATTAAAACATTTTTTTCAACAATTGCCTCCTTTTATTTTACTCGGTATCGTGATTGCTTTTGCTGCTGGCATTTTCATGCTGTTTTCTTATGTCCTGATTTGGGGCTTAGCCATTGGTGCTGTGCTATGGGGTGTCAATCTTATTTATCAATATTTTAGTCATTCCTCCTCCTCAAATACGCCCATTAAACCTTCTAAAGGACAGGTCATCGATCATGACAAACAGCAATAGCTCAGCACATAAACAACAAGCCGGACCACTGAGAACATTATGGTTGATTATTGCCTCATGTGGATTGACACTCGATATGTGTATACGATGCATCATAAGAAATCTTGCCGGAAAGGTAACTCGCCCCTGGGTCGATAGCCGTATGGAGAGGTGGAGCAAACAAATGGTCCAGCTCTGGCGAATTACTTGCACAATACATAACCCGAAAAAAGTTCACCCCAAAGCAGGCCAGCCTACTATTCTTATGTGTAATCATAGTAGTCTGTTTGATATCCCTGTCTGTTATCGTGCTTTTAACGATATCTCTTTGCGTATGTTAGCTAAAAAAGAGATGTCCAAGTTGCCCTTCATGGGTAAAGCAATGAAAAACGCCGAATTCCCTTTTATTGACCGAAAAAACAGACGTCAAGCAGTTAAAGATTTAGCCGTGATTCACGATATGCTAGCAAGTGGTATTGTGATGTGGATTGCACCCGAAGGCACGCGCTCACCTGACGCACATGTCGGTCCATTTAAAAAAGGCGGCTTCATTACAGCCATTCAAACAAAAGCCACAATTATTCCGATGGGTGTACGCGGTGCTTTTGATGTACTGCCTTCACGCACACGCAAGTGCTACCTCAATCAAAAAGCAGAAGTCCATATTGGTGCCCCTATTGATGCATCGCAATTTACGTTAGATAACAAAGAGGACTTAATTCACCAAACACGCGAAGCGATTAAAGTACTAGCAGGAGATACGGCCCCGTAATATCGTACACAGCGCGTTTTCTTTACAAGTTACTTTATTTAAATTGAAGTGCATTTACCACAACAGGCGGTACAAACTGAGATACATCTCCGCCCAAAGCGGAAATCTCTCGCACCAAAGTAGACGAAATAAACATACATTCATCTGACGGTGTCAGAAAAACAGTCTCGATGGTTTTATCTAACTTACGATTCATACCTGCAAGTTGAAATTCATGCTCAAAATCAGAAGCTGCTCGCAGTCCTCGTACAATTACACCTCCACCTTGTTGTTTTACAAAATCAATCAGTAACTGTTTAAATCCCTGTACACGCACACCAGGCAAATCTCCAACGGCCTCTTCAACACACGCAATGCGTGTATCCAGCGAAAAGAAAGGCTGCTTAGGTTGATTGTTTGCCACAGCAACAATCACTTCAGGGAAAAGTTTTGAAGCACGTGTGATTAAATCAACGTGTCCATTTGTAATCGGATCGAATGTTCCTGGGTAAATCGCTTTATGCATTGTCTAATACGCTTAAAATCACATTGAACCTATGCGAAGTCTAGCGTATTGTTAATAGAATGTAATCCTATTCAAGATGGTTAATTTATGATAATTAAGAAACAACGATTAATCTTGTTTTTTATTTTTTTAATCACATCCTGCGCCCCACCAAGAACACCGGACTCGCACGTTAACCCCCCCCCCCACACACCTCAATCAAATGCAGCACGTATCAATGCCGCTAAACACCTCTCATCATGGACCATTACAGGCGCTGTAGCAGCAAAAAACAACCGAAAAGCCTGGACCGCTTCAATGAACTGGAAACAACAGGGTCTTAACCGTTATCGCCTCCGACTGTTTGGCCCACTGGGAGGAGGAAGTGTCCTGGTTGAAAAAAAAGGACGCCTAATTACATACCAAGATGGTCCAAAACGTGTAACGACGACGAACATCGACCAATTATTTTATAAAGAAACAGGCGTCCGCGTCCCCTTACATAACTTGTATTATTGGGTGCGTGGTGTAAAAGCACCAGGTGCGATACAGTCCAGTGAACATGATGCTTTAGGGCACTTTTTAACCCTAAAACAAGGCGGCTATACAGTACAATATGAGAACTACCAAACCATAAAAGGCGTTGACCTTCCGACTAAGCTTCGAGTGACCGGTCCAGGAGGACATTTAAAACTCATCATAAAACACTGGAAAATTGATTGACAATCACAAAGAATACCTTCAAAATACCGGCACATTTTGCAGCACACACGTTTCATTTTTCTGTTTTTGGGGTGTCGCCAAGTGGTTAAGGCACAGGGTTTTGATCCCTGCATACCTAGGTTCGAATCCTAGCACCCCAGCCATACACTTAGTATTATTTAAAATAAAAGCTTCAAACTTAAAGGCCCCACACATGTCTAGCATGATGATCTTTTCTGGAAACGCGTCCTCTGAACTTGCACAACATATCTCATCTCATCTCAATATTAAAATGGGTCGTGCAACCGTCGGTACTTTCAGCGATGGTGAAACCATGATAGAAATTCTGGAAAATGTACGTGGGAAAGATGTTTTTATTGTTCAGTCCACTTGTGCACCTGCAAATGATAATTTAATGGAGCTGCTTGCCATGGCAGACGCACTAAGACGCTCATCTGCAGGTCGAATTACCGCCGTTGTGCCTTATTTTGGTTACGCACGACAAGACAGGCGCGTACGTTCAGCCCGTGTTCCTATTACTGCAAAAATCGTTGCAGATATGATGGCTTCTGTCGGAATTTGTCGCGTGCTTACTGTTGATTTGCATGCCGATCAAATTCAGGGCTTTTTCTACATGCCCGTTGATAATGTGTATTCAACACCTATTTTACTCAATGATATTAAAAATCGTAAATTAGATAATATTATGGTTGTCTCGCCTGATGTTGGAGGCGTTATTCGTGCTCGAGCCATGGCTAAACTACTTGATGATGCTGCTCTTTGCATTATTGATAAGCGTCGAAGTGGCCCAAACAAGTCTGAGGTGATGCACCTGATTGGTAATCCAGAGGGACAAAACTGTATCATCATCGATGATATTGTAGATACAGCAGGAACGCTCTGCTCTGCTGCAAAAGCACTCAAAGCTTCAGGCGCAAAAAGTGTTGGCGCCTATATCACTCATCCGGTTCTATCAGGACCTGCTATTGATAATATCAATGCTTCTTTACTTGATGAAATTATTGTTACAGATACTATCCCGGGTACTGATACAGTAAAACACTGCGAAAAAATTCGGGTGGTTAGCCTCGCCGAAATGCTAGCACAAGCTATCAAGCGCGTTAACATCGAAGAATCTGTTAGCTCTTTGTTTAACGATAAATAGTAAGCTCTCAAGCCTTACTGCAAGTCTATTAACGCATTAACAATGAAATACCCTTGCGTTCTTCATAAGGCCTAGGCTATGCAACTTGTTCCCGTTACCCAGTTTTTTTAGTGTAAGTTGGGTGTCTCGCACAAGTCGCATGATTTAGGCTCTCAAAACAGAGCGTTTAAAACCAAAAGATAAGAATAAAAAATCTTTGAATTCTGAATTTAATATAATGTTTTAGGTATAAAAAAGCCCCTTTTAGGGGCTTTTTATTACAGCAGTCAATTAATCACGTGTTCCAACGTATTTATCATCAAAATAGCGACGTAATTTCGTTCGAAGGGTTCCTCGGCTAATACCTAACATCAGTGCCGCACGTGATTGATTGTACTTACAGTGCTCCATAACAGCACGAAACAGTGGTGTTTCAACTTCTTCAAGTACAAACTGATACAAATCAACAGGATCTTCACCTCTTAGCTCCGAAAAGTACTTCTGAACTGACTGTGTAACGCTAGAAGCTAAAGAAACCGCCACCTCTTCATTTTCTTGAGTAATACTTATCATCTTGTTTAACTCCTTCTTTCAAAAACAAACGTCCGTCCACACAGAGCTCAACATGAGCACGCCAATACACGGCTGCGCTATGGACGACAAATACAAATAGAGGATTAAAAGCTTAACATCCCCGAATG
Organism: Legionellaceae bacterium; assembly: GCA_029210085.1. GTDB lineage: Bacteria > Pseudomonadota > Gammaproteobacteria > Legionellales > Legionellaceae > JAALKW01. The sequence continues at coordinate 14,572 of JARGPP010000017.1, forward strand.
AAATGGATGACCATTTACCAACAAACGCCCAGAAGAGAGCTTGAGCTCAAGTACATAGTCGGCTCCCTTGGCTTGTAAAGCCCCCATTTGCATCAAATCCGCCAGTTTTTGATCCGCATGATGGACTGCTTGTTGATCGATTTCTGCTAACGTCACCGGTGCTGCAGTATTATTTTGCTCATCTGCATCTTTGGTCTCAGCATTTAAAATGGAAGGCGAAAGTGGTTTCTTATCAGGCCCTTGTTGATTATCTTGTTTTTTTGTTGAAGTCTCTTCATGTGCACGTATGAGCTGTTGCTTAAACGAGCGCACTAATAATGACTTCAAGAAAGGAGCTGGAACATTCAAATGTCCTTCTCCTGATATTTTGGGCAACACTTGTAGGGGAGACATTTTTTCAGATTGTAGCGGAAACACAATCTGTATCGAACCGTCAATAGCACCTTCAGGCAAACCCATCTTTAAAGTGCTAACTTCAAAAATAGCCCCTTTTCCGAGCAACTTTGGTAAGTCAGGTAGCAATGAGAGTAGAAGCTGCTGTGTCTGCCCTCCCATAGTATCTGCTTGTTGCAGTTGATTAATGCGCTGATTCAACTCGGCTAAAACATTTGCATCTAGTTTTTTAATGGCTACTTCAAACTTAGCGGGGCCATACGTTTTATCCCGTGAAACGAGCGTTGCAAATGCTGCGCTAAATGAAGAATCAAACAAATCTTCTTTGAGTATACTTTTAGAATTCAATTCCAGTTGCTTTAATGCAAACTCAGTTTGCTGTTTATCCGCAACTTGAAGAACGGGTAGATTCAAGCTCGCCTCACCCAAAAACAACCCGTTTTTGGCTTTATGCACATCGTAAGCGCTGCTTACTTTATTTAAAATAACACGAAATTTCTGCCCAACTAAACGTAAGCCATCTAAAGCAAAATGCCCTTGTAAACGGCTACCTTCCGGAGAAAAGCGCAAATCACTATTCATACCGAGCCATTCAAATTGATTTTTACCTTGCTTGGTCAATAATTGAAATGCGGGTAGATCAACTTCAAGATGCGTTTTATTTAAATAAGTGACAAATAAGTTAATGCCTAATATCGGTTTTGTTGATTGCTCTGAAAACATATCTGAAAATTCTGATGCATATGCATCAGGCAAAGACAACTCACCACGAGCAGCACCCAGACCAAATCGAACGCGATTATTTTTAATTAAAATGGGACCATGATAAACCGTTAAAGGCATATCAAAAGTATATGTTTTAGGAGGAACAACCAGTGAATGTCCATCGTCATTTTTGACCACTTTCTCAGGCAACTGCATGCGCCAGGTTACATCAGCTGTTGATTTAAAAAGCCCTCGATGATAACCCACTAAATCAACCGCTAATCCATTGGCTTGATTCAATGTTTTCAAGTTTTTCTTGAGTGTACGTTCCGTGATAAGTCCCGTACTAAAATAAGCCCCTAATAATACCACGATAAGTAAGACTGTTATCCCTAGCAACTTTTTCATCTTTTTCTCCATATCCTTCAACAGCCAATCAGCCTTCTATTAAACCATGAGAACGTCACAGTTAGAAGTCTTAAGTCTCATTTTTCAAAGGGTTACAGTAAGTTTCCTTCACCATGAACGCTAAAATAAGCGCAATGAAAGAACAAATGGGCAGAACCCATAGCCCATATTGAAAGTCAGGCAAAATTAAATGTTCAACATTATAAGCACGTTCACCTGCAATATGGTCAATTAATCGTCCTACCACAGGCTGTAACAATGCTCCCACAAAAATAGACGCCATATTGGTGAAAGCAATTGCTGTTCCGACAACTGCGCGATGATGCAGCTCTGTCGAAACAGCATAAGCAATAGAAACGCCTACATTTGTAAATCCAAATAAAAAGAACAAGATAGAAGCCAAAACCTTTCCCATACCCGGCAAAAAAACCATCATGGAAGATAAAATAATTCCACAAACAGCCGAAAATATCATGACAGGCTTTCGACGACCTAAACGATCAGACAACCACCCTGCAAATGGCCCGCCCACTGTCCAACCAATAAAAATAAGCCCTGTAATAAATGCAGCAGCATGCGCTTGCAGATGTCGCCCATATTGTAAATAAGCAGCTCCTAATGACTCACCAATGACCGCCGTTGGGGCAAAAACAAACCCAGTGAATAAAGCATTAATCCAGGTTTGAGGCATTGACAATACAATCCTCAAACTCTCAAGAATCCCCATTTTTTTGTCTTTACTTGTTTTAACTGCACATGACTGAGCTTTAGGGCTATCTCGGACGTATTGGTATAAAAATACAGCTAACACAATAAAAACAAATGCAATAACAAGCATACTATGACGCCACCCAATGCCCGCAACCAAAAAAGCAACCGGTGCCTGTCCTGAAGCTGCTCCCAACATGCCAACGGCCTGAGTTAATCCCGCAAGCAATCCCATCATACTCGGAGGAAACCAAGAGGTTGCCAAACGCAACGTCGAAATAAATGCAAAAGCAGCCGTAAATCCTATTAACATTCGTCCAACAGCGGCCATCATTAAGCTATCCGCCAACCCAAACACACAGCATGCAAAGGCAGTCAATAACGACATCACCGTTAAGACCCAGCGGATATTCAGCCGATCAATCATTAAACCAACGGGAATTTGCATTAAAATATAAGGCACATAAAACGAAGCAGACAAAATACCAAACTGTGCCTCATTCATATTAAAATCGACTTGCAAATAACGGTGCATCACACTCACAGCAACCCGCGCCATATAATCAGAAAAGTAAAAAGCCGCTGCCAAGGCCCAAATTAGCCAAGCAACACCTAATTTCTTTGTCTTTTGATTTGAAGCTACATGAAAACGATTACTCACAGATAAACATCCACTCTTATTATTGGGCTGGACTAAATTTGCCTATAGACTGAGCTATTTATCTTAAAAATGCAAGTCATTCGGAAAGACAGTTTGTACAAGTAAACAGTTAAGTGAATTTTAAAATGCTTTCAATTTGATGGTTCGCACAATCACACAACAAGAAAACCCATCTTTCCTTCTCCCCATCAAGTGGGAGAAGGTGTTCACAATAAGTAAACCTGGGCTAAAATCTAAGCAACAATATCAATAACTTGATAACCAATAATCGCTGAAACAGCAATCACACCTGCAATTTCTAAAACACGGAGAAAGTAATGACTTTGCTCCGCATGATAATGACCATCATTCGCTGGTTCTAAAACAGCCTGGTTATCTTCAGGTTCAGCAGCAACACTAAACAGCGGCTGATCATTGTAAAAGCCAGCCCACCATCCTTCAAGCCATTGCTCTCGCTCGGGGGAATTCAGTGGATACGGATTATCATCTTCTTGTATATCTGCTAATGCGCATTCATATCCATAAGCATAACATTCTTCTAGCGTTGGATGATCCACATGAAAACGAAATTTGAGGTGAGGCAGTAAAGCAGTCAATTCATTCATTTTTGAGTACTCCTTTCTCAGTACACCTGTTCAACATCATTTAAACATCATCATGAATATCACTACCCAGTGAAACAACGACTTATTTTACTGGTAAGATTTAGTTTATGACATCCTCAAGAAATCGTGTGCAAAATATCCTATTTTTACACTTTCCTGACAAACAAAATCATCCCATGTATATATAAAATAGCCCTAGATTAAATAAAAATCAACAATCAAGTTCTTAATTAAACCAACCTGTGTTAATTAAGCAAAAAAGGGATGATTTAAAATAATTTGATTTTCAATAACTGCAAAAGAATTATTATAAAGCGAGTATATCGTTTCAGTAATTCTGTCCTGTTATTTTTTGAACAGGGTATAGCCTTTTTAATTTAATTCTGGCGTCCTCGGTTGTAAACTGCCAATCGATGGTCGCCTTCTTTTATTCCATGCAGATACTTCACGAACAAACGTTTCTTTATCTGCAATTCGTCTATTCAGACACTGCCTACCCAAACGACTTAATTTAATTTCAGCCATGTTCAACCAGCTACCATGTTTGGGCGTGTAATGAATGTCTAACTTGTTCAATACCCTCTTAGCCTCCGCAGGCTCAAACACCTCATAGAATGAGGAGCCTCTATGTGTACTCAAGTTATCCATGACCAATACAATCTTATCGACAGATGGATAATGGTCATCAACGAACTCTTTAATAAAATGAGCCCAATCAGCTTTTTTTCGATAATCTGTCACTTTGGTAGTGCGCTTACCTACCAAAGGTTCACAGCTTAAAAAAATATTACAAACACCATTCCTTTCATATTCGGCATCATAGCGTGCACTTTCACCAGGGCTCACTGAAAGAGGAGGCCTTGTTTCTTTTTTACAAAAAAAATCGGCATTTGCTTCGGGTGGAATACACCACTCTCGTTTCTGCCATGGCTTTATTTCGTTTTTTTAAATACTTTACTCAAGGTTGCAAGTGACACATTATCAACAACTTCTAGCTCTATCAGCTTGTTGGCTAACAGCCTTAATGTCCAACGACTCCTTCCCTCAGGAGGTGTTGAACAACATAAAGCGACTAAATGAGCTTCTCGTTCTCCATCAATTTTACGACCCTTTGGATTAGCATGTGGTCTACGTAATAGCGCTGACTCCATTCCTTCCTCAACAAATGGCTGCCTTCCAATGCGCTTCAAGAACACGCAAGGTTCGCACATTTTTGTTGTTGCAAGACACAATCACTGAAACGATGTACTAGAATTATTCAGACAGATAGATCTCACCAGCATCGTCATTTAAAACTTAAGATGCTAGCCTAGACTTAGACCAGACTAAATTTTTTTTAGAATATAAAATGCGATCATGTAGCCTATGATCGCGTCCCTGCCAAAACTCTATTTCTTCTGCCACCACCGAAAAACCACCCCAATAGTGTGGACATGTAATAGGCTTTGAGTGCTGTTCAACCATCAGTTGTTCTGCTTCTCTAAGCAACTCTTCACGTGAAGCAATCACTCGACTTTGAGGAGAAACAACAGCACTACACTGACTCATCACAGAGCGCGAACTAAAATAAGCTTCGGACACTGCACGATTTACACGCTGGACTGAGCCACGAATTCGCACTTGTCGGGCCAAAGATGGCCAATAAAAATTAAGTGCTGCATGAGGTGTATTTTTAAGCTCGGCTGATTTGGTACTCTCATAGTTTGTATAAAAAACAAAAGCCTCATCTTCAAGACCCTTTAAAAGCACCACACGAGAATTAGGAAATCCTTGTGCATCTACAGTCGATAAAACCATAGCAGTGGGGTCAATGACTTTTTCTGTTAACGCATCAGAAAACCACTGCTCAAACTGAGTAAAAGGAGAATCTGCTAAATCCTCCTCTTTCAAACTTCGCTCGCCATACTCACGACGATTCGATGCAAAAGGTTTAAAATCAAAACCCATAGTGCTTACCAGCCCATAACCTCAGCAACAGCATCCCCTAAGTCAGCAGGAGAGCGAACGGTTTTAACGCCAGCAGCCTCTAATGCTGCAAATTTATCTGCTGCCGTTCCTTTACCTCCAGAGATAATTGCACCCGCATGCCCCATTCGTTTCCCTGCAGGAGCTGTTACACCTGCAATATAAGCAACAACTGGTTTATTCACATTGGCTTGAATAAATTCAGCAGCTTCTTCTTCCGCTGTGCCACCAATTTCACCCACCAAAATAATAGCTTCTGTTTGTGGGTCTTCTTCAAATAAAGCTAATACATCAATAAATGAAGTACCCGGAATTGGATCTCCTCCAATACCCACACATGTACTCTGTCCAAAGCCTTTATCTGTCATTTGTTTCACTGCTTCATATGTCAGTGTTCCCGAGCGTGAAACAATACCCACTTTTCCTGGCAAATGAATCGAACCCGGCATAATGCCCATTTTACAGGCCCCGGGTGTAATAATACCTGGGCAATTAGGACCGATTAGACGGCTCATTGTATTCTGTTCAATATATTGCTTAACTTCCAACATATCTAAAACAGGGACACCTTCAGTAATACATGCAATCAGCTCAATGCCTGCTTCTGCCGCTTCAAGAATTGAATCTTTACAAAAAGGCGCAGGTACATAAATGACACTTGCAGTCGCATCTGTTTCATCGACCGCCTCACGCACTGTATTAAATACAGGTAAACCAAGATGTGTTTGTCCGCCCTTTCCAGGAGTCACACCACCGACCATCTGTGTACCATATTCAATTGCTTGTTCTGAATGAAAGGTTCCTTGTTTACCCGTGAATCCCTGACAAATTACTTTTGTGTTCTTATCTACTAAAATGCTCATGTTTAATATCTCTCCAACACCTACGTGCCGTGGTTTATCCACGGCCTCCAGAAAAGTTAAAACTAGACTCCGCAGATAAACCGCGGTACGTAAGGAAATTATGCATCAATTGCCGCGACAATTTTCTTCGCTGCATCTGTTAAGCCATCTGCAGCAATCACGTTTAAATCACTTTCATTTAAAATTTCAGCACCTTTTGCAGCCTGATTACCTTCAAGGCGAACAACAACCGGTAACGTTACTTTCACCTCTTCAACCGCGGCCAAAATACCTTCTGCAATCAAATCACAACGTACGATACCGCCAAAAATATTAACCAAAACACCTTTAACATTCTCGTCTGATAGAATAATTTTAAATGCTTCAGCAACACGCTCTGCAGTCGCACCACCACCCACATCTAAAAAGTTGGCTGGATCACCACCATGCAGCTTAATAACATCCATTGTTGCCATCGCAAGGCCTGCACCATTCACCATGCACCCAATATTTCCATCTAAAGGAATATAGTTAAGCTCCCAATCTCGCGCATGATTTTCGCGATCATCTTCCTGCGTTGTATCTCGCAAGCTTTTTAAATCCGAATGACGATAAAGCGCATTTTCATCCAATGACACTTTACCATCCAAGCAAATTAAATCACCGGCACCTGTCACAACCAATGGATTAACTTCTAACAAGCTCAAGTCACAAGCCACAAAAAGCGCTCCCAATTTCGTCATGATATGTGTCAACTGGCGAATTTGTGAGGGGGTTAATCCTAATGCAAAACCGACTTCACGACATTGATAAGGCATAATGCCAAGCATTGGGTCCATTTCAACTTGGATAATTTTTTCAGGTGTTTCTTCTGCAACTTTCTCAATATCAACCCCACCTTCAGTCGAGGCCATAAAAACAACACGACGTGTAGCTCTATCTACGACAGCCCCTAAATAAAGCTCTCTTGCAATATCACTGGTTTCCTCAACCAACACACCGTGAATAGGCTGTCCCGCAGCATCTGTTTGATAAGTAACAAGCCGCTGACCAAATAATGTTTGGGCAAACTCAGCCAAACTTTCTTTGGTGGAAACTAACTTAACACCACCTGCTTTTCCGCGTCCACCTGCATGAACCTGTGCTTTCACAACCCATGTTGGCGTAGATAACGTTGCTGCCACTTGTAAGGCATCATCAACATTGTATGCAACATCGCCTTTAGGCACGGGTAAATCATATTGTGCAAATAATTGCTTTGCTTGGTATTCATGTAAATTCATATTTAAGACTCTATTTCTATTAAATATTTAATAACAAACGCGAAGGATCTTCTAATAACTCTTTCACGCTCACCAAAAATTGTACTGACTCACGCCCATCAATCAACCGATGATCATAAGACAGCGCCAAATACATCATTGGACGAATCACAATTTCACCTGCTTCAACGACAGGCTTGTCCTGAATTTTGTGCATACCCAAAATAGCTGTCTGAGGTGGATTCAAAATAGGCGTTGATAAAAGAGAACCAAAAACACCACCATTCGTAATCGTAAAAGTTCCCCCCTGCATATCTTCCATGCCAAGTTTACCATCACGCGCACGCCCTGCTAAATCACCAATCGTTTGCTCTACATCAGCCATTGAAAGTGTATCTGCATCTCGAATAACAGGCACAACTAAGCCTCGCTCTGTAGACACCGCAACGCCTACATCATAATAGCCATGATACACAACTTCTTCACCATCAATAGATGCATTCACCGAAGGAAAACGCTTTAAAGACTCAACCACTGCGCGTGTAAAAAATGACATGAAACCAAGCTTTACACCATGTTTTTTTTCAAACGCTTGTTTATATTCAGCACGTAAGTCCATAACTGCTTTTAAATTGACTTCATTGAAAGTAGTTAACATGGCCGCTTCATGTTGTGCCTGCAATAAACGCTCAGCAATACGAACTCGCAACCGAGACATCGGCACACGTCGTTCTTCTCTCACTCCGGCAGAAGCGGGTATTGCTGTCTTTTGCGGCTCCTCTTTTCGTATCGAAGCAATAAAAGACTCAACATCATGTTTTGTAATACGTCCATCTTTTCCAGACCCCACAATATCAGCAGGATTCAAGCCATGCTCATCCATTAAGCGTCTTACGGCAGGCCCTGTCGATGGTTCAGCTCCTTTAGTCGTTGACGTATCTGCGCTCTGCTCAGACAAGGCAGCCGATGCAACTGGCGCTTCACTTGTAGACGGAGCACCTGCTTTCAATTGGGCTAATACCTGGCCCGCTTCAACTGTATCTCCCACTTGAAACAAACAAGCCTCAAGAACACCATCGGCTGGCGCAGGTACTTCAAGGACCACTTTATCTGTTTCAAGATCAAGTAAATTCTCATCACGAGACACTTGATCACCTGGTTTTTTATGCCAAGCCGCAATGGTCGCATCTGCTACCGACTCAGGCAAGGCAGGTACTTTGACTTCAATTGACATAATCTCGACCTTTTCTCATTCAAATTCAATTTAATAAAAACAAGCGATTAGATAAAAAATTTATCCAATCAATGCTTGTTCCACCAATGCTTTTTGCTCTTCAGCATGAAGATATGCGCTTCCAACAGCAGGCGACGCTGCAAATTCACGGCCTGCATACTCAAGAGACTGTTCTGCGCTCAAGCAATCTGTAATATGATGCCTTGATGAAAACCAAACTCCCTGATTTTGGGGCTCTTCTTGACACCAAATAACACGCTTCGCTTTTTTATACTGAGCAAACTCTGCTCGAAGAGCAGCCTTAGGAAAAGGATACAGCTGCTCTAATCGGATAATGGCAACATGCTTATATTGCTCTTCTCGGCGTTTCTGTAGCAGATCATAATAAACCTTTCCTGAGCACAACACCACCCGCTCTACATCTGCAGGATGGATCAAATCTTGTTCTGGAATAACTGTATGAAATTTTCCATCAACTAAGTCTGATACTGGGGAAACAGCTAATTTATGCCGCAATAAGCTTTTAGGCGTCATAATAATCAATGGCTTTCGAAAAGGCCGAATCACCTGTCGTCGTAACAAATGAAAAATTTGTGCGGGTGTGGTTGGAATACAAACTTGTATATTCTGTTGTGCACATAACTGCATATAACGCTCAAGACGTGCCGATGAATGCTCAGGACCTTGTCCCTCATAACCATGTGGTAACAACATCACAAGCCCACTTAAACGCCCCCACTTTTGCTCACCTGAACTAATGAACTGATCGATAACAACCTGTGCACCATTCGCAAAATCTCCAAACTGTGCTTCCCAAAGCACTAAAAATTGGGGTTCAGATGAAGCATAGCCATATTCAAATGCAAGCACAGCTTCTTCAGATAATACAGAATCTATTACAAGGGCAGGGTTTGTCGAATCTGTCGCAACATCTTCCAAAGGAACAATCACTTTACCGGTTTTCATATCATGTAAAGCAGCATGTCGATGTGCAAACGTACCACGGCCACAATCTTGGCCGGATAAACGCACACCATACCCATCCTGCAGCAAAGTTGCATATGCCATGGTTTCAGCATAACCCCAGTTCATCACAATCTCGCCTGAAGCCATTTTTTCTCGCTCGGCAAACAAACGCTTCACAACAGGATGTAACTCAAAACCTTCAGGTAAAGTTTGCAGCTTTTTAGATAGCGTTTGGACTGTTTTCAGACTCACCGTTGTATCAGTAGGTTCATCCCATGGCGTATCAAAATAAGGCGTCCAATCAACCGCAATTTTTCCTTTATAATTATCATGAGTCACTTGGACCACAGCTTCTTCACGATCAAGCTTATCACGGTATGCATTCATTGCATCTTTAACTTCATTTGCAGAAATTAAGCCCTCAGCGATTAACTGTGCCGCATAAGTTTCTCGCAATGGCTTCATTGTTTTTATTTTTTGATACATCAAAGGCTGTGTCACTGATGGCTCATCCGCTTCATTATGACCATGTCGCCTATAACAAACCAAGTCTAAAACCACATCACGCTTAAACTTCATACGAAATTCAAATGCAATTTGAGTCGCAAAAATAACCGCTTCCGGGTCATCTCCATTGACATGAATAACAGGTGCTTGCACCATTTTTGCCACATCAGTACAATATAAAGTAGACCGTGCATCCAAAGGATTACTTGTTGTAAATCCAATTTGATTATTAATGACGATATGTACAGTTCCACCCGTGGAATAACCACGCGCTTGAGAAAAATTAAAGGTTTCCATGACAACGCCTTGCCCTGCGAAGGCAGCATCACCATGAATCACAACAGGAAGCACCTGATTTTTCTCGAGCAAATCACCACGCCTGCGTAAACGAGAACGGGCTGAGCCCTGCACCACGGGTCCAATAATCTCAAGATGAGAGGGGTTAAAAGCAAGAGCCACATGTACTGTATCACCCATACGTGTCTCTATATTAGATGAAAAACCTAAGTGGTACTTCACATCTCCTGTACGTTCAAGCTTAATTTTTCCTTCAAACTCTTGAAATAATTGTTTGGGCCCTTTTCCTAAAACATTCACTAAAACATTTAAGCGACCACGATGCGCCATACCTACAACAACTTCACGTACTTCTTGTTGTCCTGCTTTGCGAATAATTTCATTCATCATGGGAACCAATGTATCTCCACCTTCGAGTGAAAATCTTTTTTGGCCCGCATAACGAGTCCCCAAATAACGCTCGAGCCCATCAGCCGCAACAAGCTCTTTTAAAATATTTTTTTTCTCGGCCGCATCAACGGTTAAGCGTCCACGCACAGACTCCATTTTATGCTGAATCCAATTCACTTCTTCTGTCGCCGCAATATGCATGTATTCAATGCCAATACTGCCACAGTAAGTTTGCTTTAAAGCGTCTTCTATTGACTTAAGCGACATCGGCTTATCAGAAAAAGTTTTACCCGGAGAAAATGCCTGCTCTAAATCTGCTTCACTTAAATCATGGTATGCAAGCGTCAAGCTAGGAGGCATATCTCGCGCCAACATCTCCAGAGGATCTAAATTTGCAACCAAATGTCCATTAGCACGATAAGCATTAATTAAATCAGCAACTGCGCCTTGTTTATCATCGTGTACAACAGCTGTTGTTGCTTTAGGGTGTTGCGCTTGCTTCAAAAAATATTCGCGAAGTGCGCGATGCGAAACATCAGCACGTCCATCACTACCTGCTGGCAAAGCACGAAAAGCCGCTTGCCATGACTCAGAAACAGCCGCAGGATTAGCTAAATAATCTTCATACAGACTATCAACATAAGCCATGCTCCCACCCGATAAATAGGCTGTTTCCCAGGCTTTTTTCAACGTATCACTCATGAAATAATTCTCCAACGAACATCAGTATCAAGTTTCGTCGTCCAGCATTTGTTGTCGAATTTCTCCAATCGCAGCTGTCGGATTAAGCCCTTTAGGACAAACAGACGCACAATTCATAATACTTCGACAACGAAACACACTGAACGGATCTTGCAAGTTTTCTAAACGTGTTTCAGTCGCTGTATCACGACTGTCAGCCAAAAACCGACGTGCCTGCAATAAACCAGCAGGTCCAACAAACTTTTCAGGATTCCACCATGATGAAGGACAAGAGCTTGTGCAACAAGCACACAAAACACACTCATAAAGCCCGTCAAGCTTGGCTCTATCTTCAGGGGACTGTAGACGCTCACGCGTAGGTGGCGCAGTCTCATTTTGAAGGTAGGGCTGAATTCGCTCATATTGCTTATAAAAAACCGACATGTCAACGATTAGATCACGAATAACAGGAAACCCCGTCAAAGGACGAACCACAATGCGATTGGTTTTCAAGGCTGACAGCGATGTAATACAGGCCAATCCATTTGCCCCATTAATATTCATACCATCGGAACCGCACACACCTTCTCGACACGAGCGACGAAAAGATAATGTTGGATCTTGCTCAGCTTTAACACGTTCCAGTAGTGTCAATAACATCGAGTCGCTATTAAGAGGAACATCCAGCTCATAATGCTGCATATAAGGTTTTTCATCTACCTCGGAATTATACCGATAAATAGACAAATGAAGGGTTCGGCTATTATCCGTCATGATATATCCTCATCAATAAACACGTTCTTTGGGCTCAAATGGCTCAACATATTTGGGTGAACGATTAACAGGACGATAATCAATCGCATCCCCTGCTTCTGTATATAAAGTATGCTTAATCCAATGTGTATCGTCTCGCTTTGGATAATCTTCTCGACTGTGCGCACCGCGACTCTCAGTACGCGCCAAAGCAGAAGCTGCCGTAGCACAAGCTGTTGCCATTAAGTTATCTAATTCCAAAGCAGTAATTCGTTCGGTATTAAACACTTTACTTTTATCTAATAAACTTGACGAGGCTAAACGTTCACGCAGAGAATTCAGGCGTTTCATACCTTCCTCCATGATTTCTCCTGTGCGGAACACACCAAAGTCTTCTTGCATTACACGTTGCATTGCTTCTCGGATGGCAGCAGGACTCTCACCGGTTGAAGCCGAATTTTCCCAACGCATATAGCGAGAAAGCGACGCTTCAATATCATCATCACTCACATGTCCCAAGTCAGGTAATGCATTTGCCTGCCACAATTGCTCAACATGCAAACCGGCCGCTCGACCAAATACAACTAAATCAAGCAGCGAGTTACCTCCTAAACGGTTAGCACCATGCACCGAAACACAAGCACACTCGCCCACTGCATATAAGCCTTCTACGACAGCATCTTCACCTTTATGGCGAGTCAACACTTGTGCATGTATATTCGTTGGAATCCCGCCCATACTATAATGACAGGTCGGCACAACTGGAATTGGATCTACAATAGGATCAACCCCTGCAAATGTTTTAGATAACTCTCGAATGCCTGGCAAGCGTGACTTAATTAAGTCGGCCCCCAAATGATCAAGCTTTAATTTAACGCAGTCTACACCACCAACATCAAAACCTTTACCTGCGCGCAGTTCAAGCGCTATCGCTCGAGAAACAACATCTCGTGATGCTAAATCTTTTACATGTGGAGCATAACGCTCCATAAACCGCTCACCATCTTTATTAATTAAGTAACCGCCTTCACCACGACACCCCTCAGTCACCAGTACGCCTGCACCTGCAATGCCTGTTGGGTGAAACTGCCACATTTCCATATCTTGCAACGGCAATCCTGCTCGCGCAGCCATACCAAAGCCATCGCCTGTGTTAATCAAAGCATTCGTTGTTGATTGATAAATACGCCCAGCCCCACCTGTAGCTAAAATGCATATACGCGCCTGAAAAAAGACAATCTCGCCTGTTTCCATGCAAAGAGCCGTTGTGCCAACGACACGACCGTCAGCATCTCGGACCAAATCAAGCGCTAACCATTCACTATAAATATGTGTTTTTGCTTTAATATTTTGCTGATACAAGGTGTGTAATAAGGCATGTCCGGTTCTATCAGCTGCCGCACAGGTTCGAGCTGCTTGCTCACCACCAAAATTTTTGGACTGTCCACCAAAAGGCCTCTGATAAATTTTGCCATTATCCATGCGAGAAAAAGGGAGTCCCATATGTTCCAGCTCATAAACAGCTTCAGGACCCATTTTGCATAAATACTCAATGCAATCTTGGTCACCGATATAATCCGCACCTTTGACGGTATCATACATATGCCAACGCCAATCATCTTCATCTGCATTACCAAGTGCCGAGGTAATTCCGCCTTGAGCTGACACTGTATGTGAACGCGTTGGAAAAACTTTCGATAATAAAGCCACCTTAAGTCCGGAATTTGCAAGCTGAAGTGCTGCGCGCATACCCGCCCCACCTGCACCTATAATCACTGCATCAAATGTATTTTTTTGCGCTAATGCCATTATTAGTATCCCCAAATCATCATGAAGCCGCCAATTAGTTGACTCAGCAACACAAACATTACCAGTGATTGAACCATCAACCGCAATGCTGTTGATTTAATATAATCAGTTGTGACAGTCCAAATTCCAATCCATGCGTGCAACAATATTGTAAACAAAGCCAAGGCCGTTGCCACCTGAAACCAAGAGGTATGAAACAAATCAATCCACTTTGAATAGTTCCAGGGGGAGCAGCCTATCCATATCACTATGGATAGGACTGAATATATCGCCAAATAAACAGCTGTTAAGCGCTGAATTAACCAGTCTTTTAGACCATTTCCTGTTAAACTCGTTATACTACTGACCATAAACATGCCCCCATTACCAGAACGCCTAAAATAGCAAGTCCGATCACAATCAATGCGCTGCGATGCGCGGCATCAACCGTTTCACCAATGCCCATATCCATGAGTAAATGTCGAATACCCGCCAAAAGGTGATAAAGCCAAGCCGAACTAAACGCCCAAATAGCAAGCTTATACCATGCACAGGTCGTAACCAGCATTTTTAAGTGCTCAAACGATTCTGGCGAAGCCAAAGACTGCTTTAAAAAATAAAGCATCATGGGTAGCAAGAGAAATAAAGCCAGCCCCGAAATACGATGTAATATAGATGCAATCGCCATCGGAGGAAACTTAATACTTCCCAAGTCTAAATTAACCGGTCGTTGTTGATTCACAGTTAGAGTCTTCCTCGTTGAAAACAAACTAAAGTATAACACTCTGTATGCAAAAAGTTGACCTTTTCTCTAGATAGGATTAAGAACTTAAGGCTACAAGTGTTTGTAAGTATCGATAGCCATCGAATTATATGCGATGCGCACTCATTAAATCCCGCAAAAAAAACAATTTTAGCGGCAAAAAAACCTTGTGAAATGAAAGTATTATCTGTTTCAAGAACAGGTGAGATAAAAAACTAGCGCCCTCTACTTATGCTTGGCTGGCGGTAAGTATCTCTCGGTGCTTCCGATGGATAACCATACCCTTTTTCGGAGAGTTGCTTGACGTTTTCTAAGTATTTTTCACCCCAATCACCTGGGTCAAAATTCGTCACAACGACGTTATATTTCAAATTAATAATCGATTCAAATCCTTTACGTTGCGCATATTCATGCCCACCCAAAGCAATTTGAACTTCAGCCTGCTCGTCTGTACCGCCTTCTTTCAAACGTTCAATTAAAATAGCGATCATTTTTTCAATCGTAAAATACAACTTACACATCGAAAAACCAGCAGCATAACCATCTTCACCTTTTGAGGTACTAAGCTGATCACCAAAATCAACGATAGGATAAACAAACTCGTACTGTTCCGAGTTAGGTAATTGCTCAGGTAATAATACTTTTGGCGTTAAAAATCGCTCAAATAAGGGGCTTGTAATGTAAAGATGGAAGTCTGCTAGACGCCACCACAGTACAGCAACTATCTCAATGGGTGTTAATAAATCAAAATCTCCATTCACCAATGCAGCACGTTGCGCTTCCATCACCTGAATAAGGGCTTCATCCGACATATCATCCATAGCCATACAAGTTCCACCTATTCAATCATGTTTATTTTTATAGTAGCTGAAGTTTCAAGCAATTAAAACGGAATCTCCAAGCTTTCATCTAGAGCATGAAGTTGTGCTTTAAAAAGAGCCTGTATTTCCCCCAGACATGTCGCGCTCTCTGCTTCAAACCGAGCAACCAAACAAGGCGTTGTATTCGATGCCCGAATCAATCCCCATCCATTTGGAAACTCAACTCGTAAACCATCAATCTTAATTTGTTCTGCCTCTGGAAAATCTGATTGTTCAATAAACTGTGCCATAAAATCAAATTTTTTCTCATCCAGAATTGCAATTTTAATTTCAGGGGTATTCACACTATTTGGAATGGCTTCAAATAATGTACTGAGTTTTTGTTTTGATGCCCCAATAATTTCAAGTAATCGACAAGCACTATACAATGCATCATCAAACCCATACCACCTGTTCTCAAAAAAGATGTGTCCACTCATTTCACCTGCTAATGTGGCATGTGTTTGTTTCATCACTCCTTTTACAATAGAATGGCCTGTTGGACACATCCGCGATACGCCTCCGGCAGCCCGAATGACCTCTCCCAAATGACTCGAGCATTTCACATCATATACAATCGTTGCTCCGGGTATAGTTTTTAAAATGTGTTGTGCATAAAGCATCATTAAGCGATCAGGCCAAATCACTTCACAAGTATCGGTCACAACGCCCAGTCGATCTGCATCGCCATCAAACGCCAAACCAATATCAGCCTGATGAAGTGCCACTTCTGATCGTAAATCTTCTAAATTTTCTAGGACAGTTGGATCAGGGTGATGATTAGGGAAGGTACCATCGACTTCACAATAAAGCTCAATGACCTCACAACCAAGCTTTCTTAAAACTTGAGGTATTATTCTGCCTGCAACACCATTACCACAATCAACAACGACTCGAAGAGGATGTTTAATGACAATATCCCCAGTAATACGTGCCATATAATCATCTACAATTGGAAGGGGCCTATCTTCTCCTGAACCCACCTTAACATCACCTGATAGCACACGTGCATATAATGCTTTTATATCTGCATCAGCCAGTGTTTTACCAGCCAACACCATTTTAATACCATTGTAATCTGCAGGGTTGTGACTACCTGTGACCATCAATCCGCTATCAATACCTGAAGTTTTTGTTGCATAGTACATCACGGGTGTTGGTACTTCACCCAAATCAAAAACATTAATACCACTATCAAGTAAACCTTGTTTTAATGCAGCTGACAGTATCGGGCTACTTAACCGTGCATCACGAGCCAAACAAATGTCGGTTCTATCAAGTGCAAGCAACTGACACGCAATTGCTTTTGCAATCATATAAAAAGCATGCTCGTCTAACTGCTCACCAATGACACCGCGCACATCATATGCACGAAAGACAGTGGCTGAAATTTCGCGATGCTGATAGGTTACTATATGAGTCATAAATTACTGTCTCCCTGAGCTTCCAAATCCGTCTTCCCCACGAACGCTTTCCTCAAACTCGGTTACTAATTTAAACGCTGGCTGTACCACAGGTAAAAAAACCAGCTGCGCAATTCTATCTCCGGGAGCTATCGTAAAGTGCTCTTGATTTCTGTTCCAACAAGACACTTTCAGTTCACCCTGATAATCTGAATCAATCAACCCAACCAAATTACCCAACACAATCCCATGTTTATGCCCCAGCCCTGAACGGGGTAAAATCACCGCGGCCAAATGGGGGTCTGCAATATAAATTGAAAGGCCTGTAGGCAATAATACAGTCTCACCACCTGCTATTTGAAGGGGCTCATCAATACAGACTCGTAAATCAAGGCCAGCTGAACCTGGTGTTGTATAACGGGGTAAATCAATTTCTCCCCCCATACGCGCATCTAAAATCTTAAGTTGAATAGCAGGTTTCATTATTTTTTCTTATCTCAGAACAAACATGCTCGTCATTTTGCAAGCTTGCCGCAATAATTGCAACCAGTAAGCCAGCTAGACGCACTTTGTGTGTTTTAGATAGGACTTGTTGATTGGTTCGAGTCAATACAATCACTTCATGTTCATCTGTATCAAACCCAAGATTATCACCAACCCAATTAGCAACAATGCAATCTAACTTTTTTTTCTCTAACTTAGCACGCGCGTGTGTGATTAAGTGATCCGTTTCAGCAGCAAAGCCCATGACAAAACGTGCCTGCTTGCTCTGTGCAACATCCGCTAAAATGTCAGGATTTTGCTCCAAGATAAGAGACACATCTTGATGCTTTTGTTTTTTTATTTTTATCTTAGAGACACTGCTTGGTGCATAATCTGATACAGCTGCTGCACCAATAAATATCATACCCGGCTCTAGTGCTGTCATCACCGCATCATGCATTGCACTAGCTGAGTCAACCGATTGAAACCGCACACCCTCAGGAGGAGGTAATGCAGATGGACCACTAATTAATGTGACTTTTGCCCCAGCCATATGAGCCGCACTTGCAAGCGCATACCCCATTTTTCCAGAGCTGCGATTACTAAGGTAGCGAACTGGATCAACGGCCTCACGCGTAGGTCCTGCTGTAATTAATACCTGCTGTCCTGATAAGGTTTGATGGACATCTTGAAGACGTAAGGCATTAATAATGCTTGAAACGTCACTCATTCGACCCAAGCCCTCATCTCCACAGGCTTGTATTCCATCAGCAGGGCCAATGATTAATATATCACGTTCACGTAATGTTTTTATATTTGCCTGAGTTGCGTCATGATGCCACATACCCTGATTCATGGCCGGGCAAATCATAAGCGGTATTTTTAATACCAATGCGAGCGTCGATAATAAGTCATCTGCCATTCCGTGCGCCAACTTTGCTATTATATTAGCTGTAGCGGGTGCTATCACACAATAATCTGCCCAGCGTGCAAGTTCAATATGCCCCATTGCTTGTTCTGCCGCCTCATCAAATAGCGTTGTTCGCACCACGCGGCCACTCAAGACTTGTAAGGTCATAGGGGTTATAAAAGCTTGCGCTGAATCTGTCATCACGACTTGAACTTCAGCGCCTAATTGCACCAACTCACGGACCAAATAAGCTGTTTTATAAGCCGCAATACCTCCACATACGCCAAGCAAGACACGCTTGCCTTTAAAATCTTGCATACACTTGCCTTTCATTGATTAATTGATAACTGAGCTAATCCAGTGTTTGACGATAGCGTTTTACACCAATGAACATCACAATGAACATAAAACCTAAGATAGGAATAATTTCACGCCATACATCCACGAAGCCACTGCCTTTTAATAAAATCCCTCGCACGATCACCAAAAAATGAGTCAATGGCAACATATTGCCTAACATTTGTGCCCATTCTGGCATCCCCCTAAATGGGAACATAAATCCCGAAAGTAAAAGCGATGGCAAAAAGAAAAACATTGCACTTTGGACCGCTTGCAATTGATTATTCGCAAGTGTTGAAAAGGTTAATCCCATGGCCAAATTAGCGGCAATAAACGGTAGGCAAAGCACAAGAAGTAATAATACACTGCCCATCATCGGCACATCAAACAAGTACTTTGCAAATCCTAAAATTAACAGCACCTGAACATATCCAACCAAGATATAAGGTACAATTTTGCCGACCATAACTTCAAGCGGTTTCAATGGTGTCGCGAGTAAGTTCTCCATCGTACCACGTTCATATTCACGAGTAATCGCAAGGGCTGTGACAATGACCAGCGTCATGGTTAAAACAACACCTAACAACCCAGGAACAATATTATATGATGTAATTGAAAGCGGATTATATACTAAGTGAACTAATGATGTATAGGGTGGTGGTTGAGGCTTTAATTCATCTAAACTTCCGGAGATTTCATCGTTCAGAACCTGATTCCCTAACGTTTTGAATACATCAATTGCACGCGTAGTTGCGGATGGATCAGTGGCATCTACTTCTAGAAGTACTGCTGGCCGTACTCCTTTAACTAGTTTTTGTGAAAAGTTAGGTGGGAAATTTACAATAAATTGCACTTGTGCTGTTTTTAATAAGTGGGCAGCTTCTTCCTCTGTTGATGCGGGTGCTATAAAACGAAAATAGCTCGACTGCTCCATACCGGTTAGAATACGTCGTGCAAATATACTTTGCGTATCTCCAACAATAGCTGTCGGTAGATGGCGCGGATTCATATTAATTGCGTATCCAAATAGAATCAGTTGAATCAAAGGAATCCCCACCATCATACCAAATGTTGCTCTATCTCGACGCATCTGGATAAATTCTTTCGCCATCACTGCTTTTAAACGCTGAACCCATGCAAGCTTCACCCTAACTCTCCTCCTGATTGCTCAACAAGTCGAATGAATGCATCTTCGAGTGTAGGCTCTATCAAGCGCCACGTGATTGCTGTTTTTTTTGCTATTTGTTTCAGTTCAAGCTCAATCGTTTGTTTGTCTAGTCCAGATATATGGATACATCGTCCAAACAAAGCCGCCTGATGAACGTCTGCAAGTTGTTTCATTGTTTGTAGCAAGTGAGGCGTGATATCCCCTTTGATTTCCCAAGTATTGAGATGTGTAGCGTGAATCACATCATCAACTGTTCCGGTAATGATTAAATCCCCATAAGCAAGATATGCAAGACGTGTGCAACGTTCAGCTTCATCCATATAATGCGTTGACATTAGGGTTGTGACCCCTTGCTCACTTAGTTCGTGAATCTTATCCCAAAATTCACGTCGCGCAATGGGGTCAATTCCAGCTGTTGGCTCATCTAAAAGCAATAAAGCTGGTTCATGTAATAAGCATGCTGAAAGCGCTACCCGTTGTTTCCATCCACCGGATAGTTCACCCGTTAATTGGCGGCGACGTTTTGATAGTCCCATTTGTTCAATCACACGCTCTACCGCTTTTTTAGGCTTCTGAATATCGTATATTTGCGCAATAAACCCTAAATTTTCCTCTACACTTAAGTCAGTGTAAAAACTATATTTTTGCGTCATATAGCCAACATGCTGCTTAATTTTTTCTGGTTCTTTTAATATATCATATCCCAAGCATGTTCCATCGCCCGAATCTGGTGTTAATAAACCACATAACATACGAATGGTTGTTGTTTTTCCACTGCCATTGGGACCCAAAAAACCAAAGACTTCGCCTTGATTCACTTGTAAATTTAAGTCACGCACAGCAACTTGCTGTCCAAATGATTTTTTAAGATGCATCACATCAATCACTGAGGCGTCTGACATATTAAAATCCGGTCACTGTAACGGGTTGACCCGGTTTAAATAGCGCTGGGTTTTCTGGGCGCGCTTTGATTCGAAACACTAATTTATCATAATTATCACGGCTATAAACCAATGGAGGTACATATTCAGCTTCTGGTGAAATATATTCGATCGTTATTTTATTCTTAGAAGAACACCCTGCACATGTTGCATAAAGTGTTTTTCCTGCTTTTAATTTTGACAAATATTGAACTGGAACAAAAAATTCAACCCAAATATAATTGGGCACTAAAAGAGCCGCAACTGGCTTTCCTGCTGGTACCCATTCTCCTTCCACAAAAAAAGTATCGAACACAACACCGCTATCTGGTGCATATTTTGTCTTTTGATTTAACTCCCACTCAAACAATTCCTCTCTTGCTTTAACACTTTTAATCTTGGCTTTTTGCGCAATAATCTTACCTGTTCTTGCACCAAGCTTAGCAAACTCTAGTTCAAATTCTTTTTGCTTTTTAGTAGATTGAAGCTCTTTGAAACGTTCCAGCGCAGCATCTGCTTCATCTAAATTTCCTGCTTTTCTCTCATACAATAATCTGAAGCGTTTCATTCTTAATTTAGCCAATCGAAGCCTAGCTTTTATTTGATCAATTTGGGCCCTTGCAACTCCAATTTCAGGGCGTCTTTTAGGGCTTTTTAAATCATTTAATAATGCCTCTTCTTGCTCAAGTACTTTTCTGACTTCTGAGATCTTTAAAGATTGCGGATTTGAATCCAACTGAAAAATAAGATCACCTTGCTGGACAAGTGCCCCTCGCACAACAGGAAGATTCACTAAAGTCCCTGAAAGAGAAGAGCTGATATAAAGATTTTCAGATTCAACATAACCTTGAACCGAGTGATTTGCACGCAAATCACATGTGCTTAAACCCAGTATAAAAATAGATAATATAAATAAAAGAATAAGCTGCTTTATGCTCATCAAATTATCGACTGTATTGAATCCATATGAGTAGAGTATATGTCATAAAGACATAGAGATAAAAAACAAGCAAAAAAAAAGCAGCTTTTTAGGGCTGCTTTAAAATAAAATCCTGACGATGACCGACTTTCACATGGTGAAACACCACACTATCATAGGCGCAGGTCCGTTTCACTGCTGAGTTCGAGATGGGATCAGGTGGGGCCAGACCG
>JARGPP010000013.1 GCA_029210085.1 Legionellaceae bacterium
GACTTCGCCAGCGTTGAATCGAAGAACGACTAACTTTAAAAGTATCACACGCTGTTTTTATCAAACCGCCCGCTTCAATATAATCCAAAACCCTTATTCTTAAATCTGATGAATGACTCATAATAAAATCTGAAATTGTAATACAATAAATAAGTCATTTTAAATTTAATCAACTATATGACATTTTCACTTTGTTACGACAGGTAAAACCCGCAAGATTGACACTAATGATAATGTATTTTACAATAAGTGAAAATATTAACCATTTAGGGGTGATATGCCTGGTCATTCATTAGAAAAAACATTATTTTTAAGGCGCAAACTGACTGAGTCGCATAACGCAATCACATTGCCAAATAATACCCGTCTTAATGAAATACTTGCAGCATTTAATGAAAGCTTTAAACAACTAATTGCTCAAATGGAAGCAATAGAACTCGATGAAATATTATCTCCAGCTGCAATTGACAGAGATGCATTCTTAAGTCAACTTAATTTAAATCGAGGCGATCAGAATAAGCGTCGATTTTTGCGTAATAACTTAACCAAACGTGCTTGCATTGAAGATCAGATTTCACGATTAACGAAATCATTAGTAGAGACTATAGAAGACGAAAATCTTTGTCCTGCACTTATAGAGGCCTATCGTAATCGTCATATCTATCAAATATTGTATCATAATGGCGTAATCGGTCACTATACTACACTTAGTCCATTTGGTATGTGCGACAAAGAAAAATACCCTCCGTTAGGCCCGACTATAATGACATTTGCGATGGTTGGCCTGGGATTTGCTACTTTATCTGTAGCATTTTTTGCGACGGTTGCTTTGTTAGGATTAAGTGCCGGATGGATTATTGCTGCTACGGCTTTATTTGGCGCTGCTGTGGCTTATATGGCAGGACTTCTTTATGGAATCATAAATGACATCTTCGCAACAAAGGCAAACCTTCCTTATTTTTTACTTGGACATCAAGCAACTCAATATAGCTTGTTTATTAGTAATGATCGATTTGTTCAAGCGATTGGATGGGGCATCATTGCCGCACAACCTATTGCAATAATAGCAGCCATTGTTTTTGGAGCAACCATTGCAGCAGTAATGGCTTCATCTGCATCACCGGTATTAACTTTTGCATTACCTATTTTATTGGTGGCAGTACCTTTATTCGCAGTCTGTGCAAATATTTATGCTAACTATTCTGCTGATCAATACATACAGAAGGGAATTTCATTAAGAATTTTATCGGAAGATAAGAAACAAGAATTTAGAGAAGCTTTACATTTACCAACAGATGCTGAGTGGATTAATTTAGATCAAATTGATTTTGACTCACAAGATTTTCGTAATTTAGCAAAAAATTATGGCTTATTAAATGATTACCAGCTAGATGGACTAGCTTTAATGTCTGCTAGTAAAAAAGATAAAGCAAATTGGCTTGCAAACAGTGATCGTAATTTATTGGGATACATTGGAACGCCTCTACTGGCTATCACCGGTTTAGTATTAATGTTAACGTTAACGAGTATTCCAGTCACTTTCTTTTCTCCTTTGTTATCCACAATCATACCTATAGTAGCTGCAGTTATTGCTATTGCAAGCCTTACAACTGCATTAACTTATGTTTCAGTCAATAAAGAAAAACAAATAGATAATCGATATAAGTTATTTACAAGTGGTTATAATGGTGAAAAGAAAATTGACGAGCTGCATATAGCTGATGAGCAGCTTCATGAAGTCCCAGTGCTTTAACGAGTAATGAATTAGATCTTATTTGTTACAATTTAATGATTGAAAACAATTTTTCAGGGAGACATCAGGTAGTCTGATAAAAACCTTCCTAAGCCGTCATGAATTATTAGGGGCTGTTGACTATTAATTCCCTCAGCGCCTATGTGCCTCGGAGATAAATTCTCAACAGCTCCTAGTAGTGAAGTGGTCTTCTGAAAATGACGTCTTATCAACAGATGGGTAATGATGTGTCATTTCATGGCAAGATCAGGATGCAAATACAAGCAGATTATGAGTTATGGGAAGCACGTAAAAAAACAAACTTAGATCGCGTTTCTGTTATCTACAAGATAATTCCAGCACACTGAATATCTAAGCTGTTAGGGCAATTTAGACATATCCCCCTGTGCAGTGATAATCCATTCACGGTCATCGCCGTCCCCGGCTGTATCGCATTCACAGTATTCACTATTTGTTTTAATTGTTTTTATTATAACCTACTTCAGGCGCGTATTGCTGCTTTTGCCGGGGCAACTACAAAATGCCTCCATGGCTGATCATTACATGTTTAATTAAAGATCAAATGATGTTATAATGTTTCAAATTATACGTATACAAGAGGTCAGTTTTGGCACTAACAGATAATGATATATTAGCAATAACGAGTGCAGTTTCAGGTTATATTTCTAATATGCCAGCTGAGTCGGTTGATGATTTACAGCAGTTACTTGATGCATTAGGTCTACTTCAAAGGGGGGGACCAATGATAGAAGTCGCTGAAAGTATGCAAGCAGGTATTCAAGCAATTCGTGAATATATGTCTCCTGATTTTGCCTATACTACGTCTGAGAATAGAGTTGCGTTTAATGCTATTTGTCAGCAGGTGATTGCTGAACGTATACGTCACTTTGAAAGTCAGCTTAGAAATCAACTGGAATATACTCTAGAGAATCAAATTTCTCTGCAACAAGAGCAGCGAAATGAGTTAGAACAAACGGCACTTGCGAGTGCTACTTTGTCTGGTATTGTAGATGGTATGTATCTATCACTTGCTCCCAGTGTTTACGTACAAAATCAAAGGCTTGAAACGATTATTTGCTTACTGTTTATTACATGTGCAAATACTGTTGCAAGAAATTATAATGTGCCAGAGTCAGCAGCATATGGCTTAACGCAGCACAGTTTATCAAGTAGAACTCCTGAATTTCCTACACATTTGGGCCTAATTTCCCCTCTTGTGCGTGGTAGTCGTCGTGATTTTTATCGGTTATGGCAGCTTTTTCGAGATCATCCACAACATATGACTCGTGATACTGATTTGCCTGTTGTTCAAGCAGAATTGATATCTACAGCAGAGATGTTATCAACTGAAGCTGTTGTACATTCGGTTGAGAACACTTCAGTTTCTGATGCTTCAATGGTTGTTGCGAGACCGGTTACTTCTGAGCCTATAGCTGTTGCGCATGCTATTCCTCATATGTTTTTTGGAGAGCCTGCGGCATCTGTTATTTCTGATACTGTACCTGAGCATGCCATGCATGTTTTGTCTCGTGAGCTTAGTGAGGACCATGCCTTTTTTGAACGCCAACAGCAGCTGCAAGAGCATTCACAAGTAGAAGCATTGTCTGATGATGAAGAAGATGTTGATTTATTATATGGTTAAGATAACGTGTGTGAGATGAAAGGCTTTCCTCTGAGTGTAGTTTTACATAACGTTCCTGAGCTTTGAAAATTACTTGAATGATCAAGAACAATATGTATAATGGTTAACCATTGATGGGCTTGAAATTTGAATATCTTCAATGAGTTATCCTGAACGATGTATACCTGGTGGTTTAAAGCTTGACTTTTTTCCCCCTGATATATTAGATAAATATCATGCGCATGATTCAAAAGAATATGCACCCATTATGGTGCGTAAGGTTTTGAGTGCATTAATGATGGGATGGCCAAGACAGGGTGTCGGTGATCTTGCTTCATGGACATTTTTTCGTACGGTATTTATCGAGCGAGATCCACATATATTGCGTGATATGCGATGTGCCTTTCAGGAGGCATTTCACCATATTTATGCGCAATTAAAGAGTAAAAAGCTAACGGCATCTGAACAAGCGCAAGCCGAACTTTATTTGAGTAATTGTTTAAGTATTTTACCTTTTAGTGATATTACCCCTTACGAATTCATTGAGATACCGCAATATGTCGATGGGGAGTGGATATTAGTGGATTATAAAGTCGTTCCTATTGAGCTCACACCAACCGATGGTTTTGAAAAATTATTCATAGAAGAAAATGATCGTGTTTTTGCATATGGTTTAGAGCCTATTCAAGAAACTCAGGCAAAACCACATTTAATTTTTATGGGAACCACTTATCCTGCTGGGCAGGGTCTTGCTACGCAACTACATACAGATTTAGAAGGATTTGAGACGGCGGGAAAAAAATTATATCGCACTGGACGCGATCGTATTGTGGCATGGTTGAATAAGCAGTCTCAAAAGCCACATGTTTGTGGCACAAGTTTAGGTGGATCATTATCTTTATTATTAACGATTGATCAAGGCGACAAACTGTCACGGGTGGATGCTTTAAATCCTTTTGGCCTTTATAACGCATGGCGTAAGAGTCGTTATGATAATTGGGATAAATTATGTGATGAACACAAGGCTCCTCCTGTTTATATTCAAAAGCAGGGTGATGATCCGGTGTCGGCTTATGGTGTGTGGAAAAAAGAATGGCAGATTTTTCATGTACAACCGCCTAAAAACAAACAAGGTCCTAATGGTGTCATTGACCATGCTTTAAATTATGCAGGATTTGATGAGACTGAGTTTTTACCTGTGGATGCTGAGGCTGATAATCGAGCTCGCCAGTGGTGCGATTATTTAGGCTATGTGCTTTTTAGAAGTATGATTTATTATGCCACAATGTTGGCTTATCGTTATTGTATACGACCTGTTTTTCGTTACCTTCAACATCATTTATTAGAATCAGCACTCGTTGCAGGGGCTTTGTTTGTTTCACCTCACTGCTCTGTCTTGGTATCAACAGTAGTTATGGGGTTAATGGCGTGTATGGTTGCGTATACGCTATTTAATAGCTTGGTGAATGCAGTGTATATCTACAGTGGGACTACCCCTGTAAATGCACCTGCGTGTCATGATAAAAATGCTCCAAGGAATGAAGCCTTTGATATTGATAAAAATAAGACAACAGCATATTTTACTGTGAAAGAGCTCGATGCATATCGTCATGCGAATCAGAGTTTATTTTTTAAATCAGATAAAATGCAACTTAGCGGGGTGTCTCAGCAAGAGGTTTTAGATAAATGCTCAGATCCAGCATTCGCAGAAGAGCTGATTGAAGTAACAGCAAGTAAGTCAGACATTTATCATATGAAGAGGTTGGTATGATCTTGAGAGAAAAATTTATAAGCATACGCCAGGTACACACGATTCTAAGTCATTAATTTTTTCTTGTTGTCGTTTTAATTCTTTTTCTAAAAGAGAATGGCCTGTTGCCACAATTTCTTGGTGAGACAATTGAAGTGGCTGATTAAAAAAACAGTGGATATTATGAGGATTGAATGAATCGATACTTTTTTCTTCTTCAATCGTTTTAATGGCCGCTTTCAATAATTTAACTTTTGATTTTTTAAAAGCTAATTTTTTATTAATAAAAGAAAGGCTGCTGTCTGTATTTCCATCAAGTACAAGTTGATCTATTGCTTTTTTTAGATGATTAATTTTATCTTGATTATTTAGGGCACCTAAAAAAGGCTCATGATATTTATTAACATAGCGTACCATCATCTGTAAAAGATTGTTAAAAGGCGTTATTTCATCATTTAAAAAATGTTCATCGAAACTATCATGATCGTAAAATTTTTGTAATAATCGGTCTAATACAGGTCTGTCTTTTATAATACTTAGGTTTTCTTTATAAAAAAATGTGATTGATGTTTCAATCCCAAGCATATGTAATGCTTTCTGCAAGAGTGATTGTAAAGGAATCAGAAAGTAATTTCTTATCAAGAAAAAAGAATTAATACTGGTTGCAAGTAGGTTGATGACGTTAAAAGTATTAATCAAAGTTAAGCTACCTAAAATAGGGTAAGCATAAAAACTGAGGGCGATAATGATGCTGGTTGTCATAAATGAAGTAATGAGCTCAAGTAATCCCATTTCTTTTAAAATAATTCTATTTAAAAATTGAGTGCAATAACCTAATGCAAGAGAAATATTCAGTAAGCTGAAAAAAATATTATGAGATATTAAATTACTAATAATAATAGCGGGTGTAAAAATAATAGGAAAAACAATATTGGTGATAAAAGACAAACTTCTATACACAATATTAAAAATGTCGGGGCCTTCATTTTCACGGTGGTGATTTTTTGAAAAATATGACTTTCTAAGTGTTAATTTTTTTTTACTCAAATCATGTGCTCGTCTTTTGATATATTTAAAATGGCTATTAATAAGCTGATTTATTTTTTTTAAATCAAAATTTAAAAGTTTGCGTAGTGTACTACATCGTTATCTATTTTATACATAAATGTTTTATAAGCATGCCTTAGGGGCTGTTGATAATTCATCTCCTCACCTATGTGCCGCGGCTTTCCCGCCTCATCCAGACGACATCCTATATCAGTAATACGTTTAAATGATTTGATAGTTCATTGAGTGAGCGTTGCAAACTCATATGATAACGGTCCCAACCGGATATAAAATGAGTTTGCTCGCCTTAAGCACTTTCAATCTATTGCGACTCGTCGTGAAAAACGTTTCAAAAACTGGCGACGTCAGTGGAAGATAAATATAATCGAGTAAGTCCATTTAGAGTGGCGTGATTTATATGAGGATATTTGCCATTAAGCCCCTAGTAAAATAAAAAAAATACTTGGTGTAGTGGTTTTATTGAGTTGTTAAAGATTATGTGAGCATTATAGAAAATTAATTGTAGGAGTATTGTTTTATGTCAACCTGTAGAGTGGTGATAAACATCATGTGCATGGCCTCCATGATGTTTTTTTTAGGATGTCAGCGTGCCCCAACATTTGGAGAAGATGTATTGAGATATGCTAAAGAGACTCAGTCTATTGGGGACAAATGGCATCAAGGAGAAAAAATGATATCAGCGGGTGATATTTTAAAGAGCAAAGGTGAAAAACAAGTCGCCAAAGGAAAGTCAATGATTAACGAGGGACAACATCGAATAGATAAGGGTAATACTATGATTGATTTAGCAACCCAAAAAATTAGGCAAGGAGAGAAACTAAAAGTAAGCAGCGAAGTTGACTTTAAAGAGAAGTATTCTGAAAAATTATATTAAAATGTGGTGCTGGGTTGGGGCAAAGTATGAGGTATATTGATTTTAAATTTATTTAGGGTAAAAAGTATGAGTTTTTTTTCTGATTTTAAAGCATTTGCTGTTCGAGGTAATGTAATTGATTTGGCCATTGCTGTTGTTGTTGGTGCTTCATTTGAAAAAATTGTTTCTTCTCTTGTCGATGGTATTATTATGCCTGTCTTTGGTTGGCTTTCTGGTGGAATTAATGTGGCTGATAAAGTCATTTCTATTGGCCAAGTGACCATCAAATGGGGTGAGTTTTTGCAGTCAATCATTAATTTTTCAATTATTTCTTTTGTAATTTTTATTGTTATAAAATTGATGCATATTAAATATAAAAAGAAAGAAGCTGCATCAGCTATGTGTTCAGATGAAGTAGCGTTGCTGAAAGAAATTCGCGATTTAATAAAAAAATCGTGTTGATAGTCAGGTCATCTGTATATTCAGATAGCAGTTATTTTTTTTAAATAATGGCTAAGTTTCCTTTGGATTCTAGCCAGTTTTTTCGATCGGATGCACGCTTTTTAGCAAGCAACATATCCATTAAGGCCATAGCTTTTGGCTCATCTTCAAGTGTTAACTGTACAAGTCTTCGTGTGTTTGGGTCCATGGTTGTTTCACGCAGCTGCATTGGATTCATTTCACCTAACCCTTTAAAGCGTTGTACATTAATTTTGGTCCGACCTTTTTTAGCCAGTTGTTTCATCATGTTTTCTTTTTCGTCATCATCAAGTGCATACTGAACAATATTACCGGCATCAATGCGGTATAGAGGGGGCATGGCGACAAACACATGACCTGCTTTCACGAGGGGCTTAAAGTGTCTTAAGAAAAGTGCACAAATTAAAGTGGCAATATGCGCACCATCAGAATCGGCATCGGCCAAAATACAAATTTTACCGTAACGAAGGCCGCTTAAATCATCAGAGCCCGGGTCAATACCAATAGCAACGGCGATATCATGAATTTCTTGTGAACCGAGTACCAGGGATGAATCTACTTCCCATGAGTTTAATATTTTACCACGCAATGGCAAAATAGCTTGGAAGTCTTTGCTTCGTGCTTGTTTGGCAGAACCGCCCGCTGAGTCACCTTCGACCAAAAATAATTCAGCTTGTTTTAAGTCCTGTTGCAAGCAATCAGATAGTTTTCCAGGAAGGGCAGGACCTTGCGTTAAACGTTTTCGAGTGACTTGTTTGGCTTGACGTAAGCGCTTTTGAGCACGTTCAA
The DNA here is from genome assembly GCA_029210085.1 of Legionellaceae bacterium. Taxonomy (GTDB): domain Bacteria; phylum Pseudomonadota; class Gammaproteobacteria; order Legionellales; family Legionellaceae; genus JAALKW01. Next base: position 8,315 of record JARGPP010000013.1, read on the forward strand.
TGGCAAGTGCTGCAATTTGTTCACCCATACTGCGATGTTGATTTAGCCAGAGTGCAAAAGCATCTTTGACTACACCATTCACTAAAGATGCGATTGTGCGTGAAGTGAGGCGCTCTTTGGTTTGACCTGCAAACTGGGCTTCTTTCATTTTGAGCGATAACACGTATTGGCATGATTCCCATAAATCATCAGCTGTGAGTTTGATGCCTCTCGGAATGAGGTTACGCAGTTCACAAAACTCAGATAGAGCATCAAATAGCCCTGAGCGCAGGCCATTAACGTGTGTACCGCCTTGAATGGTTGGAATTAAATTAACATAGCTTTCGGTAAGAGGGGTGCTTGGTGCGCTGGCCCAAACAAGTGACCATTCAATGAGGGTTTCTTTAGATTTAAAGTTACCATTAAATGGTTGTTCAGGGAGGTGCTCGGTGTTATTGAGTGTTTGAGACAAGTAATCGCTTAGCCCATCTTCATAACACCAGGTCGTGCGCTCTGTTGTGAGGTGATTAACCAATGTAATGGATAAACCAGGGCATAAAACAGCTTTGGCACGTAATAAATGAGTGAGCGGTTTAATGGCTATCCGTGTGGTATCAAAATACTCAGCATTTGGAGTGAAACGTATGGTTGTACCCGTATCACGTTTTTTAACTGGGCCGATAATGTCGAGTTCGGTTTCTTTATAGCCATTTGCAAAAGCAATACGGTAATGTTGGCTTTGGCGTTTAATATTTACTTCAAGGTTATCAGATAGGGCATTAACAACAGAGACCCCAACGCCGTGTAATCCTCCAGCAAATGTATAATGTTTACTGGAAAATTTACCTCCTGCGTGTAATCGCGTCATAATGACTTCGACGCCGCTTACACCGAGTTCAGCATGTAAATCAACAGGCATACCGCGACCATTGTCTTCAACTTCAATAGAACCATCTTCATGAAGGGTTACAATGATATTGCTGGCAAAACCAGCTAATACCTCATCAACACTATTATCGATGATTTCTTGTGCCAAATGATTGGGACGTGTTGTGTCTGTGTACATGCCAGGCCGGCGCCTGACAGGGTCCAGTCCACGTAAAACTTCAATGGCATCGGCGGTGTACTGTTCAGACATAATGTGACGGCTCCTCTGAGTTATGCCGCTTAGTTTAACATGTTTTTAGGGTGAGTGGGGTACGCGCTATAATTTCATAGTGTGAGGTCTTGGACTGTGGTGTTGATTTAACAAGACAGAGTTCATGTATAAACCAATGGACTGGATTGGTTATGCAAGATGCCAGTGTTTCTGTGTAATCACGTGCGAGTGTGATATGAGGAATAAACTCGCGGCGCTCGGGTTTAAAGCCTTGTTCAAGTAAATATTGATTGAGAAAAGTATGTAATTTAATTAAAGATTGCGAGAGGTTAGGGTCAAAGTATGCAAGCCTTAATTCAGACCAATGATAGGCGTGAGTGAATTTGAGTTCAAAGGGTGGAATAGGGCAGGTGAAGCGTTTGACGGTGTTGCATTCGTCAGGTGTGAGTGCACCCAGGTACGCAAGGGTTAAATGAAGGTTTTCAGCTGGACTGGGTAAGCATGACGTGTTTTGTGTGATGGTTTGTGCTTGTTGATGAAGTGCCTCTTTTGTTGATGTATCAGGCCATAGAGCGAAAAAATAGCACGCTGTATTCTGTATTGATATGGTATTATAGGCCTCTGCACGTTGAATTAAACCTTTGAGGGCTTTTAAAACGGCAACTTCACGAACAGCAATTCTGTCTCCTGAAAAAGTATAACAGGTGGCTATAGTTGGCTGTTTCAACCCTGACCAGGCAATCCAAACGGTACCAACAGGTTTTGCTTGTGTGCCACCATCAGGCCCTGCAATACCACTAATTGCAACGCTTAACTGTGCATCACTATGACGAATAGCACCTTCTGCCATAGCACGGACAGTTGCTTCACTAACGGCACCATCAAAATGGAGTGTGTGTTCTGAGACCCCTAAAATTTCTTTTTTAGCATGATTAGAATAAGTCACAAATCCGCGATCAAACCAATGTGAACTACCGGATATACTGGTCAGTGTCGCAGCTAAACTGCCCCCGGTACAGGATTCTGCAACGGTGAGTTGCAAATGATTTTTTTGGAGTTGCTCGCCTAATTTTTTGGCGAGTTTTAAAGCTGTATTCATATGGACTCAGACAATAAATCGGTTAGAAAATTTTGCATGGCTTGAAACGCACGACCCGAAGTCAGAGGGTTATATTGTGTGCCAAGCACGGGATCGTTGGCTTCAGGGTTAGTGAAGGCATGTGTGGTTTGCCCATACATGTGTAATTGCCAATCAGTCTTTGCTTCTGTCATTTCGAGACAAAAGGTATGTACTTGCTCTGGAGGTACCATTGGGTCGTCATAGCCATGTAAGACCAGCATTTTTGAATGAATAGGAGTTTTAGGCATGTTGTCGGCTCGATTGAGTAAACCATGAAAGCTGACAATACCTGATATATGTGAGCCACTTCTGGCAAGGTCTAAGGCGCATAGTCCTCCAAAACAAAAGCCAATAGCTGCGGTACGTGTTGTATCCACCTCGGGTATGGCCACTAATGTGTCCAAAGATATTTTGATGCGTTCAAGCAGAAAGTTGCGATCTTCAATGAGTGGGGTCATCAGTGCTTTTTTTTCATGGGTGGTTTTACCGATGCGCCCATCACCGTATAAGTCCGCTGCAAATCCAACATAACCAAGATTTGCGAGTATTTCAGCTTGTTCTTTTGCGAAAGCGTTACATCCACTCCAGTCATGAAAGACTATGACGCCTGGGCGCTTTTTTGGGGTTGTGTTATCGTAGGCAAGATGGCCGTTTAGTGTTTGCTCGTTATGATAATAAAGATGAGTTTTAGCCTGCATCATGCATCTCAATAGGGTTGCCTTAGTGTAGAAGAAGCATAAAATAGTTTAGGTTGAACTGCAATCTGAGCTTGCGAACTGATGCTGAGAGCGCTTTAATACAAAACGTATTTAAAGAATGCGTATAATGACAAAAGGAGTTTGATATGCCGGATGATAGATTTACTCAAATAACACAAAACTTAAATACAGAATTAGCCAAATTACATCGTGAAATACCCGATGTTATGAAAGCATTTGGAAGCTTGAGTCAGGCTTCTACAAAAGATGGTGCACTCGATAAAAAAGCAAAAGAATTGATTGCAATGGCGCTTGCTGTAGCAAATCATTGCCAAGGGTGTATTGGATTTCATGCGCAGACATTGGTCAAGCTTAATACGACGCGAGAAGAGTTTTTAGAAACATTGAGCATGGCTATTTATATGGGAGGTGGGCCGTCATTGATGTACGCTGCTGAAGCACTTGAGGCATTTGAAGAATTTAGCCAGGCGTAGCACCCTAAAAAGTGGTGCTACGAAACCTAGGTGTTGATTAAAGCAGACTGCTATAGCATCAGTTGACTAACTTGTGGGTGCTGATCTGCAGGTAAAGACTGTAGCATTAGATTCAGTTGGCTTGGGTCGTCTAGCATCTCGCCTAGTTCTAAGATGTCTTCTTTGGTCAGTTCGACACCTTTGATTGGACTTGGTGTTTTTAATTTTCTTAACAAGAAGTCGTGCATATATGGACAGCCTGATAAAGAGGGGTTTGTTTGGGGTGTTAATAGGTAGATGCCCTCTTGGGGTGAGGTAGACATATAATAGAAGTTAAATCCTCTGTCTGCACGAAACATGCTAGCAGGTATAGCAATGATAGAGCCTCGGTATAGGTTGCCCTCCCAGACAGGGGGTAATTTTGTGCGAATATAAAGCATTGGCTTACCCCTGAGAGGTGTTGGGCTATTTGCTGTTGCATGATGTAATTTTTCATCAGGGTTACAAAACAAGGAGAGAACGCTTGGCTTGGGAGGCGGAAGTTGAAATCTTTTTTGGGAGAGTTGAAAGCCGGGTGCACTTTCAAGAGAGGTATCATCTTCATCTGATGAAGTGGAATCAGTAGATTCCTGAGGAGACATGTTTAGGCCATAGCGGTAGTCTTGCTCTTCATGTTTACTTTGTGTCATTTTTCAGCGCCCTAATAAATCAAAAAGAGGGCGCACTGTGCTTTAAATTGGCATGAATGTCAATTATTCGGGTGTTTCGGGTGGAGGGGGAGGTAAGATCACACCATCAACATGTGAAATTGGTGTGACAGGATCTGGATTTATAACACGGCTTGGCTTAATGTTTGAGCCTGCACAAGGATATTTTTGAGTCACGCTAATGAGGGCGACCTGAGAAACGGACATGTTATTTTTGTCACTCTCTTGGCTGGATATTTCACGATACGTTTGTTGAATCATTTCATTGAGCATAAGAGCATTCAATGAGACACCTGCAGGAAGACAAAAAAGAGGTGTACCATGTTCACCTGCACTTTGATTCGTGAGCATTAAGGTCTCAGCAATAGACTCACTGGTTAAACTTAAAATAGTACGGGCTGAACGTGCCCAAGTGTGTGCTTGTTTATCTGCTTTCATTTCCATTTTAGGAATATTATTCGCAATGTTCATGTAGCGGCCAATTGTATCAGCATAATTAACACATGAGGTGATCAGTAAAGCAAATGAAATAGCATATCGAATCATAAAAAAACTCCTGTTAGACGCCATGTGGATTTATCCAGTGTGCAGCAAAGGCTATGATTAAAAAAATAAAGAGGGCTAAAGATAAAGCGATACGCCAAGTAAGCGCTTTCACTGTACGTTTAGTCTTACCGTCATCACGAACAAGAAATAAAAGCCCACTAAAAAGTGAGACAAGAATAACAAGCATAATAACCAGGATAAAAATTTTGGTAAACATTTGATATACTCCCGGAACTTTTATTTTAAGTTAAGGTTAGTGTGTAATGATTGCGAACTTTAGTATATCCCGTTTTCGTTATCGATTCACGTGGCCTCATTGGGCAATGTGTTTATTAGCTTTTATGGGTTTGATGTTATTTATAACATTGGGCATATGGCAGTTACATCGAGCGGATGAAAAAAAACAGATTCTGGCGCATGAAGCAGCACAAGTTTCACGTGCGCCTGAGTTATGGTTGGGTGATACAAGCGATGTTTCACCCTTTAAGCGTGTCAAGTTTGCAGGAAAATTTTTGCCCCATGTTTTATTGCTAGATAATCAGTATCATGCACATCAAATTGGATATCATGTGATATCGCCTGTTTTAATGCCAACAGGCCGCGTGGTTTTAGTGGATAGGGGTTGGGTGGCTGCTGGAAGCACGCGACAAAACTTACCTGAAATCAGTATTCCTCATGAAATTCTTGATTTATCGGGCATCATCTATATGCCATCTAATAAAACTTGGGTGCTCGGTTCTGGCTTTGAAAATAAGCAAGGTAACCAGCTGGTGATTGAATCGCTTGATTTTAAATTGATTAGTCAGTTTTTGCATAAATCAGTCTATCCGTTTATTATCCGGCTTGATAAAGCAAGTCCTGCGGGATATGTACGTGATTGGGTTACTGTTGTTATGCCACCAACTCGACACTTAGGGTATGCGTTTCAATGGTTTGCGCTGGCACTGACAGTGTTGATTGTATTTATTGCATTAAATAGTAGGAAAAAATGAAATTATTCTTTATACGAAATAAAAAAGTTTTGATGGCTCTTTTTTTTGTTTTTTTAGCGCCAGGTATTTTGGCCATTATCTTTTATATGAATCCTAGTTGGCTTGGCGGCTTGCCTACGAATAAAGGATTATTGGTTAGGCCATCGGAGCAGCTCTCTTGCCTAGATACCTCTTCAGAAGATAAATGGCACTTGACAGTTTGGTGCCCCAAAGGTTGTGATAAGGCTTGTTTGCATACTTTAGATGATATGGCCCGTGTTCGTCTTGCCTTGGGAAGACGTTTATATCAAGTTGATTTATGGTTACTACAAGGTACAGAGGGTGTTCGTTGCCCACAGGATATTAAACAAGCCCTTAAAGTTGAAGCCGTAAAATCACAAGTCTTATCTCAGCAGGAACAAGAAGCTGTTTCACATTTACAAAACCAGGCAAAGGTTTTTTTAGTTGATCCGAATAAATATCTGGTGCTTGAATATGCGGCAACAGACCAAGCAGCAGATGTATTTCAGGATTTAAAACGGTTATTAAATACAAAAGAGCAGGCTTAAATATGCAGTTAAAAAATATTCGAACAATGGCCAGTGTTGCATTGGCTTTAGCACTTTTTGTGGTGATGTTGGGTGCATATACTCGTTTGACTGATGCAGGGCTTGGGTGCCCAGATTGGCCTGGGTGTTATGGTAAAATGGTTTTGCCCGCTGTAACAGATACAGCGCGAGTTGATGCACAAGCGCAGTACCCTGATATTCCTATCGAATCTGAAAAAGCATGGACTGAAATGGCACATCGTTATGCCGCAGGTACGCTCGGTATACTGATTATTGTATTGGCCTCAGTGGCTTGTTTTGGACCACAATCTGCCCGAGTTCCGCCTGTTTTTTCGGTTGCATTGGTTGGATTTTTATTGTTTCAAGCCGCACTAGGAATGTGGACTGTAACATTGCAATTATTGCCTGTTGTTGTGATGGGGCATTTATTGGGAGGTATGATACTCGCATCATTGCTGACTTGGTATCGTTGGCATGTGAGTGCTGTTTTACCGGCCGTGCTCTCCAAATGGCGTTTCTGGATTGGGCTTGGACTCATCGTGATTGCAATACAAATTATTTTAGGGGGATGGGTGAGTTCAAATTATGCAGGACTTGCGTGCCTTGGATTTCCAACATGTAATCAACATTGGTTACCTCAGTTTGATTGGGTCCGTGCCTTTGATGTGTTTTCACCTGTTGGTGCTAATTATCAAGGGGGTGCACTTGATTTGGCTGCACGAGTCACGATTCAGTGGGTGCATCGGGTGTGGGCTGTTGTAACTGCTGTATATGTTTTAGGCTTAGCCATTTGTTTATTACGTTCTGTTAAAGTAACAGCCATTCGATATTGCGCTGTTTTGGCATTGGGTTTTGTTTTACTGCAGTGCTTATTAGGTATTTTGAATGTTGTCCATATGTTGCCTCTTGCGATAGCAGTTGCACATAATGGTGTTGCATTATTGCTCTTAATGAGCATGGTGAGCTTATATTATTTGGTTTCTGGGAGGCACATGTGAGTGCAAATTTAATCGAAGTCATGAATCGTCCTGTAACCTGGCGTGACTACTTAGAGTTGTGTAAGCCACGTGTTGTGATGTTAATGCTTTTAACTGTATTAGTGGGAATGTATTTGGCATCAACGGGCTGGGTGCCACTGGATCTCGTTTTTTTCAGTTTACTCGGTGTTGGGTGTTGTGCAGGGAGTGCTGCTGCAATTAATCATGTAGTTGACAGGCGTATTGATGCCTTGATGGCACGCACTCAAAAACGGCCGGTTGCACACGGACGCATGTCTGAGAAACAGGCGATTTATTTTGCTGTAATATTAGGGATGTTTGGTTTGGTTGTTTTAAGTTGCTGGGTTAATACACTTACCGCGGTACTTACGTTTGTCACTTTAATGGGGTATGCCGGAGTTTATACGGGCTATTTAAAGCGAGCAACCCCTCAGAATATTGTGATTGGAGGGCTTGCAGGGGCAGCTCCGCCATTATTGGGCTGGACCGCTGTTACAGGATATTTTGATGCCCGTGCATTGCTTTTAGTCTTGATTATTTTTGCTTGGACACCGCCTCACTTTTGGGCTTTGGCCATTTATCGTTTAGAAGAATATAAAAAAGCAGCGATTCCTATGTTGCCTGTTACACACGGTGTGCAATTTACAAAGTTACATGTGGTGCTTTATACCGTATTGCTACTCATTGCTAGTATGTTGCCCGTTGTTGTTGGAATGAATGGCATGATTTATGGTGTCACAGCGATGTTGTTGGGTGCGCGTTTTTTAGGATGGGCTGTTAAATTATATCGTACAGAAAAAGCGGTTGTTGCTATGCAAACTTTTCGTTTTTCAATTGTGTACTTAATGTTACTGTTTGTAGGATTATTGTTTGACCATTATTGGCAAATATTTTATCATGGGGTATGAAAATGTTAACTAGAAAATCAATTTGGCTCATTTCTTTTTGTGTGGCGCTCTTGCTCACCGGTACTTTGGTCGGTAAATTTTACTCAGAGCGTTCGAAAGTGATGAGGAAGCAAGCTGCACAAGCGGCGTTTCATGGCACACTTTTAAGTGTTCCGCGTTCGGTACAAGATTTTGCATTAACAGGTACAGATGGCACACCCTTTACTCAAAATAATTTAAAAAAACATTGGACCATGATGTTTTTTGGTTTTACACGTTGCGGATTTGTCTGCCCAACCACTATGGCAGAACTTGGTAAAATGTATCGTATACTTGAAAGTGATCAAATTGCACCATTGCCACAGGTTATGATGGTTTCTATTGATCCTACGCGTGATGATTTGCCGAAGTTACGCCAGTACGTAACGGCTTTTCACCCAAAATTTCAGGGTGCACGAGGTAGTGAAGAAATGACGCGTGCTATGACACATGCGCTAGGTGTTGCATATGCTAAGATAGAAAAAGACCCTAATGCGCCAGCAACTGAAGATGATATCGAGCACACCGGTGCTATTATGTTATTTAACCCAGATGGCAACTTAGCGGCATTTTTTACCACGCCACATCAAGCTAAAAATTTAGCAGATGATTATGAGTTGTTACTTCAAAATAGCTAATATTTAATGTTTTTTATGGCCGTCTTATCCCTTACCGTTATTGTCATGCCGTAAAGGCTTTATAATAACGGTGTCTATTCAGCCGATTCTTTTGAGGCGGAAGTTGCTATTTCTATGAGTGCATTCACCCAATGTGACTCATCATTTAAACATGGAATAAGCGTGAGTGTTTCACCACCTAGTTCTAGCCATGTTTCTTTAGCACGAATAGCAATTTCTTCAAGTGTTTCCAGGCAGTCTGTCACAAAAGCAGGGCATGCGACAGCTAAGTTTTTGACACCACTTTTTATAAGTTTTTCTAAAGTTTTATCGGTATAAGGCTGAATCCAGGGTGTTTTACCGAGTCTGGATTGGAAAGTAGTGGTGTATTGTGTTTCAGTAAGTACTAAATTGTTTGCAAGCAGTCTGCTGGTTTCAAAGCACTGTGCGCGATAGCAGTTGGTGTTTTTGTTATTGGGGCTAGGACAAGCTGTGTCGCAGACTGTTTGACACCCAATCTTTTCAATGTGTCGAACAGGTAGGCCATGGTAACTCAGTATCAAATGGTCAAAGTCTTTTTTAAGGTGAGACTTGATTTGATTGCTCTGGGCTTGAATAAAAGCTGGATGTGCATAAAATTCACGAATGATATTTAGGCTCGGTATGTTATTTTGGTGTTTGAAATATTGAAAAACAGCTTCAATAGATGAGCCTGTCGTTGAAGAGGCATATTGTGGGTAAAGAGGTATGATGGTGAGTTCGGTACAGTTGCTCAGTGAGCGAAGTGCAGCCGTTAAATTCGGTTTACCGTAACGCATGCCTTCTACAACAAGATGCGTTTTTTTGAGTTGGCTTTGTATTTTTTGAGTTAAGCGATGCGTTAAGAAACGAAGTGGCGAGCCTGCTTCAGTCCATATACTTTGATAAGCTTTAGCTGAGTTCCTGCTACGCAGTGGTAAAATAACAAGATAAAGCAAAAGATAACGAATGGGTGCAGGGATATCAATGACCCGTTTGTCAGATAGGAATAAACGTAAATAATGGCGCACGCTTGAAGTCGTTGGTGCTTCAGGCGTGCCCAGTTGAATGAATAAAATACCTTTTCTAATTGTATGCATATATCAAAAATCTAAGTATAACAAAGCATGGCGCTTATGATACACGAGGTTAATGTATTAGGCATTAGAAAAATAATTTAGGTGATATGAATGTTTATGACTCCTCAATCGTTTCCTCTGCTTCTGTGAGCACAGTGACATTGCTGGCATGTAAACCGCGTTCACCTTTAATGAGATCAAAGCTGACTGTTTGACCTGCAACTAAACTCTTGTAGCCAGTACCTTGTACGGATGAAAAATGAACAAAAATGTCCGTACCCCCATCTTCAGGTAGGATAAAACCCCACCCTTTTGCATTATTAAACCACTTGACTTCACCTGTAGCCATGATCTTTCCCTTTAGTTCGTGCACGCTCCTTGTGCTTTTTTCATTGGATACACCAATACAATTTTTAACATAACCCAAAAAAGGCCTAATAAACAAGAGGGGACATTTTTTGTACTTTATTCCTGTGCTTTGTTTATTGTTTTATTTTTTACCTATACTCAGAGTATGTATAAAAAGTAAGATGGGTCATGTCAGCAGTGTTTGTTCAACTCATATCAGACATGCGTCGAGAAAAAATCATTCAAATGACGCAATTACTTACTCAAAATATACTGAGTTCAAAAGAGAATTTGATGAGTCAGTTACGAGCACTATATTCGCAAGATGATCCTGAATATCATGCATTTCAAGCCTTTTTAGATGAGCATACTTTCTGCTATTTAGGAGGTAATAACTCCAAGAATTTTGTGGTTAAGAATAAATTAACACGTGAGGCAGTTGTTTTAAAAGTAGAAAATAGAAAAGGCATGTCCAATGATCTTGAAACACGCTTGAGATCATCTTCAGTTTCAGATGTGTTGACCGATGTATTTGCCGAGCGTGAAGCAAACTATACAACGTCAAATGGCGTGTTTTGTCAAAGAAGTTTACTGATTACAGAGTATTGTAAAGGTTTAGATGTAGGGAAGCACGGATGTGCAATAGCAAATGATAGATTACGTTTAGCATCAGCACTTACTTTGCATGTGAGTATGTCTGATTTTTTAGAAAAATTACAAGATGAACATGCAGTTTTTCCTGACATGAAAAGTGCTAATTGGCTTGTTGATGAAACAGAGCAGATTAAAATTGCTGATACAAAATCATTTTTAGAAATGAGTTCGCGACAGAAAGTTTGGTTTCGTCACGGATTAAATGAGCATGCTCCTTTATTAGCAACAACTTATATGAATCCACCCGAGTTAAAATATAGTAAAACAAAAGCTTTTTCTGGAGATAAAATGCATGCATATATGTTGGGTAAGAGTTTATATCAGTATGTTACACGTGCTACACCCCATATATTTTATGGGAAAGATAAGGCAGGAAGAAGAATCATAAAAACGGATGCCTCCGAACTTGATTTTACACATGCTGTTTTTGAGGGTGAAGCAGGACTGGCTGTAAAGCAATTGATTCAAGATGTTGTGAAAAATAATCCAGATGAACGTATTTCATTGGCAGAAACACATGCGCGGTTAGCATCGATTAACGCTCAATATACCCAAACCCTTCATGAAACAAGTGTTGCTTATTTAGCACAACTTGAAGCGTTGTATGCTGATTCAAGTGATGTTGAAATGAAGCGGTTTATAGGTGAGACACAAGCGTTAATGTCAAGGGAGCCAGTATTAATGGTAATGGCTACGGTAGAGCAGCAGTTAAAAAGTGCATTAGATACTGCAGAAGCGTTATCGAGTGATATTCAAGCACTTCAAGACGCAGGTATGGGAGAGCTTGCTCATTCGTTGAAAGACGTTATGGCAGAGGTTCCTGTTGAAGATAGAGAGCAAGCCAAACTCAGTTTGAGAGAAACACCAGAGGCGGCGGCCGTTATGCATGTATTGCATCTCATTGATGAACAAAAAGCATTAAAATCAGTACAAAAAACACAAGATTTTAAACAAACACTTGCAGGTGAGCGTGGTGCAAATGATGATGCTGAGCTAGATCCAGAAGAACCGAAAAAAAACATATAGAATTTTTAAACTACAATTATAAGATTAAAAATAAAATTGAGATAACGATGCCTATTTCTCATTTTCAGGCAATTAAAGCCGATAAAAAAAATTTAAAAGTAGGTGATAGGGAGCGTGTTGATGCTTTTGTTGATTTTGTAAATGCCCGTATCCCAATGTTTAATGATTTAATTGATTTATATCATGCAGCAAGTACTCCTGAAGAAAAACTAACACGTTTGAAGGCTTTATATGATGAGGTCATGCATATGGACTCGATATTTTCTAATCGAGAAGTGGCCAACAGTATTGACTATATTTTGAATTTTCATGCTCAGTTATTTTTAGAAATTCAAGCAGAATTTAAAGCATTAGGTATTTCTTCTATGCAGCCTGAAGTACTGCGTGAATCACTGACTGTTGCAAATGATCCAACTGCTCTTGCTGAAGTTATTGCAAATATGTCACCTATAAAAGTGAATGAATTAGCAGAAATACTTGAATCAGGAGAGGGGTTGGTTCAATCAAGAATTAAAAATCTTTATCAAGTCGGTGAGGCAGGAAAAGAAGCATTTGATGCTTTTTATAATACGCATAAGATTCGGTTTTTAGGAGGCGGAAATTCTAAAAATTTTGGCATACAAAATAAGCAGACTCGTGATGTTGTGGTTTTAAAATTAGAAAACCGGATGGGCAGACCTAGTCAGATTGAGTCACATTTAAGAGCACATGGGCTTCAAGATGTATTTACGCCTATTTTAGCTGAAAGACAAGCCAGCTATGTACCGAGTACAGTACGTATAACGAGAAGGTTACAAGTCACTGAGTTTTGTAGAGGGTTTGATCTGATAAAAAATGCAAAACAATATCCTGATAATGAGGCAAGGCTTGACGCAGCATTTGATGTGTATGGACAAATGGGGGAGGTTTTAAGACGAATCAGTGCCGCAGGATGTGCTTTTCCGGATATGAAAAATAGCAATTGGTTGATGGATGATTCGAGAAACTTAAGAATTGCAGATACAAAGGCTTTTTTATGGCTGAATGAAGATGGAAGTGTGGATAAGTCGGAAGGATTAATTGTTTCAATGCATCTTATCGATCCTGCGATGCGGGCAGCTTCTTTTTCAGGGGACAAAATGCATACGTATATGTATGGAAAAAATTTGTATCAGTATGTAATGCAGTATAGTGATGATGATTTTTATGTTGATCCGGATGATATAAATAGCCCACCTAAAAAAGATGCTGATTTGAGCTTTGATTATCCTATTTTTAAAGACACTGAGCGAGGGCGGCAATTAGAAATACTGATTAAAAGCATGATACAAGCCTCACCTGAAGCACGTCCTTCTCTTGAAGATGCATGTAAAAAACTACAGCAGATTAATACACCGTTGCAACAGCAAGCAGTTGATGTGTCAGTTGATTTATCGAATGAAAAAGATAGTTGTCGTCGAGCATTGAATAGAATACAAGCCTTAGGTGTGGGTGAATACGATGTTAAAATGAATCAGCTTATCGCTAAAATAGAAGCGCTAATTCAATCGGCCAGCAGCCAAAACGAGATTGAGTTAGTCAAAGAGAAAATGATTGTGGCCTATGAACGTATTGTTGCTGGTAAAAGCGTTATCGATGAAATAAAAGTGCTCGTTCAGAACCAGTCAGGAGCAGAGGCTGCTATGCGACAAAAAGTGATTTTAGAGGCTGTCGGAGAGGTGCCTCTTTCTGAGCGGAAGAACATCCCTAAAGCCAAGACAGAAAAGACTCAAAAAGCCATGCAACTGTTGAGAGAAGGTCGACAGCATATAAAGGAAACATCTCAAACTTTTAAGGCCGAATTAGCAGCACAAAGACAATCATCATCAGGCAATCATGATGATAAATTAGACAAAGATTTGGATGTAGGTAAGCCTTTAAAATGATAAATACCAAGCATATCCATGCTCAGTTCTTTTGAGTTATTTTAATTCACTTAAGAGATTCACAATGTGTTTTTTTATGCTCAAAAAAGAAATATATTTGCTCTATTTGTTTTTAGGCCATAAAACTTTAATTTGTATTATTTTGCATCTACTTAGTTTTTTTAAAATCGCATGTTTGATGTTTTCTAACTTACAGCCGATTGAGTTCGCCTAATAATAGGAGCTGTTTTTGTAATGTTTTGATTTGTAGCTACAGTCAAAAATGACCGTAGTGTTATCGTATCTAGAAGCATAATTTTTATTAATTGCTATTATTAAATGTTTTAATTTTTGAGTTATATGTTCATATGTTAGTATCTTTTTGTTCTAAAAAAACAAATATGACAAAAATTATAACAGGATACCTATTACAATGAAAACTTTCGTTATTAATCTTAATCATACCGATCCTAATAGTGTTAAAGGAAAAATGTTTTTTTCTGGAATAAAACGCCTTAGAAAAAAGGTGCATCAGGACACTGAGTTTTTAGTTGCTACATTGCTCTTGCAATCAGATCCTGAATGTGGGGATCAGTACAGTGTTCAAATGAGTCAAAAGAACTCTGAACAAGTTACACTTTTGTGTTCACTTATCGAACTTCATCAGATCATCCAAGAGAAAATTACAGAGGGTGCGTTTGAAAAAATTTTTTTGTATATAGAAGCAAATCTTGGTAAGCCAGCATCACCCTATGTGTCTGAGCTGACCAGAAAAAATATCAGTTATATATATAATCAGTCCGTTTATTTAGCATTATTTACAGAGACCGACGCTTTAATTCATACAGCAGGGGTCCAACTTCTGAATCATTCGTATATTGCAGACGATGTTTTAGCTACCCATCAATTTGTTTCACATCTCAGTGACCAACTCAACCCGATGGATGCTAGAGCAAATGAAATCAGGTCAGAGGAATTAACTGTGAGTAATAATAAAGTATCGAATTTAGCGCACAGCAGCAATCGATATACTAGATATTTGTTTTGTTTTTTCTCTTCGTCTTCTGCAGAGGTTAAGCCAACTACATCCGATAGCATACTCACTGATAAGAGCAGTGTAAGTATGGTTATTGATTAGATCATTATGGTCTGCTTTTTTCAGTTCTTTACATTGAAATATCAACTCAGTTGGAGTTAGCTATGTTCGCCAATTTTAATTGTTTTTTTTCAAGCTCAACAGTCGTGAGTGGAAATGATTTATCTAATGAATCAAATCAAAAGTTTAATCCTAAAGTTTTAATTAAGCCGAAGCCTAAAAGGTCAATGACAAGCTTAAGCTGTACTATATTTGGCGAAAGTAATAGTAAGGACGTTTTGAATCTAACAAAAAGCCCATTTACTATCAAACTCACTCCTGAAAAAAAATTAGAGGAGTGCGTCACTTCATCAAACACAAATGTATGTTTTTTTCATTCACAATGTGTGTCTGGAACATATGCTTTTTGTTTGGTTGAAGCAACAGATAATTGTCCAATGTCAGGAAAAAAAGCCCAATATTTATTATTAAAAACACTAGATAATGGAAATTCAAATCATTCAGTGTTGAGTTCATTTTTGCGGTTAGGCAAATTTTCTAATGCCTTTCGTGATGGTCATATTATTTGTGGTGGAGAAATTCAATTCAATCAAGGTGTTATTATTGCGTGGAATCTGAAAAGTGGTGGATATAGTGTCCATACTGAATTTGATGAAATTGAAAATATACATTTTAAAAATGCTTGTGAAAAGTTATGGCTACCAAATGATTTGTATACTTCAATAAAATCTTCAATTGCCACTGATAGTGATAAAATTGATTCGGATAAATCAAATGTGACAGAATTATCTACAACAATGACGTTTTCGTCATCAGTAGATACGCTTATATCAACCGCGAGTATTTGAATATATACTCGATATTTTAGGATTGTATCAATATGCTTGTAGCGTTTTTCTTTTAGACAGCTCTGATAAAACGTAACTCTCCAGGTCCGTCATCCCGAGCATGCGAGGGATCTCTCTAGACCAACCTTTAATTTTTTTTCCCACTCAATAGCCACGACAATATCAGAGCAAACCTCATAATACACGAGTCGGTCTACATTGTATTTTTGAGTCAATCCCTTTGTAAGGTTATGTTTGTGTTCATAAATACGGCGGATTAAATCATTGGTAACGCCAACATAAAGCACGTGATTGTATTTGTTGGCCACGAGATAAACATATGAATCACTCTCATTCTCATTTCGGTGATACTTTTAATGAGGCCTTTTGAGTCAAGATGTGGTTCAACATGAAACTATATTATTGACTATACTGATTAAAAGTATATCTATGGGGTTTTTCATTATGCCAATTAATCCGGTTTCTGAAATTAAAATTGATGTATCTGTTTATGCACCGTCTGGTCATGCTTTTTTAAATTCGATTACGGCTGCGATGAAGCCACTGGTGGATGATTTGAATCAAGCGATTGATGTTTATAATGCACCAGAAAATGTAGAAAAAAAAGCAGAACACTTGGTGCAGGTTGAAGCAAAAATAAAAGCTTTAGATGATGCACAAAATAATAAAAGTTTATCCTACTGCCCTGAATATTTTGAAAAAATTCAAGATAAATTATTTCGAGAGGTTCAGGCGGAGCACCGCCGTCTTGATGCAGAAGCAGGAATTCAGCTAACGAACACACCGGTAACACTGACAGCACTAATTGCTCAAATGGATCCAGATGAAGTTAATGAATTAACGGATATGTTGGTTCATGAGCAAGATGGAAATTTAACACAACATTTACGTGCTTGGTGTCAAACAGGTGGTGCAGGGAAGCAAGCATTCTCTAATTTTTTAGATACACATACAATCCGAAATTTGGGAGGAGGTAACTCTAAAAATTTTAAAGTGACTCATAAGCGCACAAGAGAGTCCCAAGTGTTGAAAGTTGAAAATCGCATGGGGCGTGCTAAAAAAGCAGAAGCACGCTTAAGAGAGGGTGTTATTGCGGGAGTATTCACATCTGTTTTTGCTGATAGACGGGCAATTTATAAAGATAAAAAGACAGGGAAAAAGTGTTCGCGTAGCTTGCAAGTTGTGGAATTTTGTCCTGGAAGTGACGTTGAGAAGTATGGGGCTGCTTTAGAGGATGATGTGTTAAAAACCATGAGTGCCGCATCAGTATTTATTCGAATGATAGAAATTTTAGAAGGTATGCAAGCATCAGACTGTTTCTTTCCGGATATGAAAAGTACCAATTGGCTGATTGATTCGAAGGGGCAGGTTAGAATTGCAGATGGTAAGTCATTGGAATCGACTGATTCATCAGGAAATATTGAAGCTACTCGTGATTTAATTATTACCCCTTATGTATCTGCTCCTGAGATGTTTCAAAGTACTAATACACCACTTTCGGCCGATAAAGAGCAAGTTTATATGTTAGCCAAAAATTTGTATCAGCATTTATCAGGATGTAGTTACGATGCGTTTTATGGCGTAGATGCTTTAGGGCGAGATAGACTTATATTGGATGCATCTGAGCTTGACTTTGATTTACCTGTTTTTAAAACAGACAAAGGGTTGCAATATCGGCAGTTAATAGAAGATGGCATGAAAAGAGTACCCGGTGATAGGCCATCTTTAGCAGAGGTAGCAGCGCGTATTAAAGTGATTGATCCCGAATATGTTATGGCTGAAGTACGACAAAAAGAGCTGCTAAAAAGTAAAATAACAGCACAAATTCATGTATTTGAAACATTAGCGATTGGCCCAGCTGATGCCAAAATAGAAGCGTTTGTAGATGAAAAAACAGCAACGCTTCAACAAGATATAAGTGTTTATGATTTAGCTCAAATGGAGAAGGAGTTACAATCTAAACAAGAGCATTTAGATATTATCTCAGTTGCTGTACAGGAAGAAGTTATTCGTCTGAAAGGTAAAAATATGGATTCAGAAGTCAATTTACTTGAACATATGATGAGTACCTTATCACTTGACGAGCGTATTAATACTTTACAAGGAGATACGCCAGCAGCAGAAAATTTGCTTGAAGTTCTCAACTTTATTGCTGAAGCTGAAAAAATAAAAACACCCAATGATTCCAATGTATCCGATTTATTAAATTTTATGAGGAAGCAAAGCAGTGTTAAATTAGAAGAGAAACGATTTGAGGTGGCTCAGGAAAAATTTTCAGATATCCTTAAAAAAATTCAAGGATTTCAAATCAATAGGCATGATTCCAAAATGGATAAGTTTATCAATCAAGTTTTTACTTTACTTAAATCTAATTGGAATGCTCAGTATTTAGAGGGAGTTAATGTAGATTTAGAAGATACATTGAATGATATAAAAATATATACAGAGCAAGTTAAGGCGGAGTTGAAAGTGCTGAAAGCAAACGGAATGACAGCGCTTGTAGAAACATTTAAACAAGATGTATTGAACACACCTATCGAACATCGCACAGCAAGTGCTGCAATCCAATTGATTGAGCAATATCGAGAAGAAGTAAAAGAACAGCAAGCACGAGATGCGACAAAAGCATTAGAGGCGGAAAAAGAAAGTATTTATCAAGTGATGGATAAAATGGAACTGTTGGCTGTTAAAGCAGGGGATCCGATTATGCAGACTTTTTTTTCGGATATAAAGCGCGCACTACAAGAAGATATGAGCCTTAGTCTGCTCCAAGCAACCCAAAAAAATGCTATGAATCTTCTGACTCAAATTGAAGAAACATCGAGCAATATTAACCATAAAATTAGACAGCTTTTGGTGGCAGATGACTCACAATTACAAGGCTATGCCAAGGTTTTGTCAGAAGCTATGGCAGCAGTTCCTATTAACGACCGAGGAAAACAATTACTGGATGGTCATACTCCGGAAACACAAGCCGTAGTAGATATATTGACTCTAATTGATGAAAAAGAAAAACAGATACAAGCACAGCAAGAACAAACACAAGCAGCATATGAAACAACCGTATCAAATGCAGCAGAAACAGCTATGTTGAAGGACGCTCAAGTCGTATTTGATCAGTTGATGCTCGATATAGAAGCGTTAGTGTTGCCAGGTTCAGATCTTTTAATGCGAGAGCTG
The DNA here is from genome assembly GCA_029210085.1 of Legionellaceae bacterium. GTDB lineage: Bacteria > Pseudomonadota > Gammaproteobacteria > Legionellales > Legionellaceae > JAALKW01. Next base: position 27,150 of record JARGPP010000013.1, read on the forward strand.
ATTGAAGATATTCGTGATGACTTAGGCGTGAATCCCAGTTTAGATGAGCTTGAGGAAGCAAAAGAAGCATTATCAGATTTATTGTCTGAAATTCAAGAAGTAATGAAAGCGTTCAATGTTGAGATTAATGAGTTGATGGCATCCGATGATGAGTTATTACATCAACTTGCTCGAGAACTTACAGATGTGGTGACCGCTACTCCCATTAATGAGCGTGGAGATTCGTTAACTCAGAACCCAGAGGTGATGAGAATCAGGGGGTTAATTCAAGAAAAACGACAAGAAAAGGCCGTGCATACGACACAGGATTTTAAAGGTACTGTTTCTGATGTACGTGAAAAAATGAAACTAGATAATACGACAGATGAGGATGAATCACCTAAAATAAATTAATCCATTGTGACTAGGGGAGATTACCGGAGCTGTTGACATATATGGACCCTGCCAGGTCTTGCTGGATTTATATTTGAAATATTTCTAAAGCATCGCTAGAATGAGATCTTCTCGTTGTTTTTTTTGAATAAGGATTGTTCAATATAATGAAAAGAATTTTATTCTGTATTGCTTCTCTTTGTTTTTCATCTGGTCTGTTTGCAGCTTCTTGTTTGAAGGCGATGCCTACAGACTCTTCTAAATTTTGTTCATCGTTTAAAGTCGCAGCACAATGTCATTGCTCAGCGTCCGGGTTGCCGGTTACGATGTGCAATAACGTCAGGTTATTATATCAACGCTTGATGGTTACTTTTGGAACGATAGAAAAAACATGTGCGTTTCAGCACGATACGAGTAAAGAAGATTGTATCGATTCATGGAAGTGTTATTTGAATGGTGGTAAAAATTCACAAGGAAAATTGTGTAATAGTACTGGTCGTTCATGTCCTTAATTTTTAAATAAGTGATTATGCGTATTATTTTATTGTTAGGTACTATCTGTTGGTCGGTTTTGGCTCATTCGAGTGAGCCAGACGCTGTTTCTGAAGCGCATCCATTTTATCTCGGTTTGAACGGAGGATATGGTTCAACTACGTGGAAGGGGTTGGTACCGAAGTTAGATAAGCAGAGTATTGTTTTAAATATATCAACGCCTACAGATGTACATGAAGGAGGTGGTGTCTGGGGTGGAGTGATGGGGTTTGAGTTTTCCCCTTTTTTGGGGGTTGAACTGAATTATCTTGCTTACCCTCGAGCTGAAGTATTTTTTGATGAAGGCAGTTTGTATGCTTTTGAAAATAGCGGTCAGGTACAACTGAATACGCATACTGAAACTGTTTCATTAATGGCAAGATTTATGCTGGTTCTTCCTCGCACACTTGTGCGCCCTTATTCTAGTATTGGCGTTGGTTGGATTCATCGAGCAGATGAAATCAATAATGCTTGGCTGGTTGCGCCTTCTTTTGGTGCGGGTTTGAATTATCCCATTTCTAAGCATTTTATCGGAGAGTTTGCTGCCAATTATATGTCAGGTTATGGTGAGTCTGAACTAAGCCCTGCAAATGATTTTATTCCATTTTTGTATGCTGTTTACTTTAAACTTGCTTATCGTATTTAAGGCAATAATTTATCAAGCCACTTTGGAATATACCAATTCCAATTTTTAAATAAAGCCATGGTTGAGGGCACAAGGATGCTTCTGATTGCAAAGGCATCGACCCCAATAGCTACAGCGATACCCAGACCAAATTCTTTGACCATAAGGACATCAGCTATCATAAAAGAGCCACATATACAGATGACAATGAGTGCTGCACTGGTGATAATGCGACTGCTTTGCTCTATGCCAAAAATGATACTGAGTTTATTATTATGTGTTTTTTTAAAATGCTCTTGGATGCGTGTGAGCAGGAATACTTCGTAATCCATTGAAAACCCAAATATGGCACAGAAAATAATAATGATAAGCGTAATATCGAGCATGCCTTGTGGTTCAAAATTAAGAAGTTGGTAAAAATGCCCTTCCTGAAAGATAAAGACTAATACACCGTAACAAGCCGACAGGCTGAGCACATTCATGAAAATTGCTTTGAGTGGTAAGAAAATAGAACGTAATAGAATCAGTAGACTTAAGTAGGTTAATACCATGACCCATATCACGGCATAAGGAAAAATATCGGCAACGGTTTGCATAACATCAAAATTTTGTACAGGCACACCGGTTACTTGTAATGTTAAGCCTTGACCTGGTTTTGTTTGTTTTAATTGTTTAATCAGTGCTCGTGTTTTGTCGGAGTTCACTTCATATTTGCTGAATACACGAATGAGTGTAAATTGTTTTCCGGTGCTGGTATTTAATAATTGCTTGAGACTTTTATCATTGTGTACGGCCGATGATTGATAAAGACGTTGATATTGTTTTCTGGATAATCGCGGAGCGGTTGTGACAATGCTATCCACTCTCTGAATACCCTCTATTTTTTCAATTTTACGTGTAAAACGATAGAGTTTTGAGATTCTAGAAGCCGATAAAATAGATCCCTGTTTGGTGGATACAACCAACAATATTGGGGCTAGTTCGTTTTCGTGAAAGTGCTGTTTGAACTCGTCAAAAAACTGCCTGCTTTCTGAGTGCTTGGGTACAATGCGAAAGTCTGATATGCCAAATTTTACGTTCAATAAAGGGTAAGCCAATAATAATAAAAAACCAAGGCTTAAAAAAAGAAACAGTAAGGGGCGATTAACAACTGTTTTTGCTAGTGAGCGCCAAAGATGCTGCTTTTCTGACGGTTTCTTATGGATGGGTCGAACAGCCAGTGCATTAATACGACGTCCAAAGACTGAAAGCACAGCGGGGAGTAAAGTGATTGCCACCATCACGGCCATAAAAACAGCAACTAAACCTCCTATGCCAATTGAAAATAGAATATTAATCGGAAATAAAAGCAGTGCACTTAAGCTGATGAAAACAGCAACCCCACTGAAAAAAATGGCACGACCTGCAGTAGATAGAGTGATTGCAATTGCATTTTCAACTTTTTGATGCGTGCGTAACTCACTGCGAAAACGAAACACAATAAATAATGCATAATCAAGGCTTAGGCATAGCCCAAGAAGTAGAGCGAGGTTGAGGGTAAAAATGGATAAAGTGAATATATGTCCTAAAAAATAGAGCGTGGTCAAAATAATGAGTGCGCAACCACCACCTAAGCAAACAGGGATAATCATGGCTACAAAAGTACCAAAAATAAGCAGCAAGACAATACTGGTTAAGGGGGCTGCAATGGCATCAGCACGATATAAATCTTTTTGTGTTTGTTTATTAATACCTTGAGTGAATATTTGCCGACCCCCTATTTGCATACGCATTTCTTTGGGGGTTTTAATGGATTGTTTAAATTTTTCAAGTAACTCAGGTGAAAGAGACTCATTACTTTTAACCAAAATCATGACATAGGCACTGTGTTTGTTTTTTGATATTTGTTGAGGATTGTCTGTTGGGTAAATAATTTCATGGGGAATGGGGAAGTCTTCTAAGGCAGATAAAGATTGTTTTATTTTCTGATTGAATGTGCGACCTGTCGCACTCAAATCGTGACTGTAATAGACCACTATAAATCGATTATTTTGGTCGTATCCCAAGTTTTTATCGAGTGCTTCTTCAGCAAGAGTGCTTTCAGCCTGATTTGCAATAAAGCCTGTGGACTTGAAGGGAGCCATAATATGAGGTAAAAATGGTATGGAAGTTGCTATGGCAATGACCCAAATTAAAATAACGGCTACTCGAAACCGGTAGATGAAATGTCCTATTTGAGAAAAGGCAGTTTTTTTCATAGGTTTTTTGAATATTTTATTGAGGCTATGTTTTGAGTATAGAAGAAGTTGGCAGAAGTAAGCGGGTTGGACTATAAATAATACTAAATTCCAATCTTAATTGGACATTATGCATCTACTTAAATCTCAGTCTGAAAAAGACTTAATCGCAACATTTTTAAATCATGTGCATGCAAGTCCAAATTGTATGGCGGTTATCACTTCCGAAACCTCATGGACATATCAAGCGCTTTTTATAGATGTATGCGCCTGGAAAAATCGTTTTCAAGGTTTAGGCGTTGATACCCCAGTTATTGTTTGTTTGCATCGAACGCCTAGATTAATATCTATTTTACTTGCATTGCAATGGTTAGAAATTGCATATATTCCCATTGAACCTCAAATGCCTTTAGAGCGCATTCGGGCTATTGTTGAAGATAGTCAATCAAAAAATTTATTACATGATACAGCGCATCATCAAGCATATATGAGCTTGTCTTGTAAGGTACATGCTTTGAATGAACTTGAACAAACAGATGATTTTTCGTCTGATTGTTTCGATGGGTTAATTCCAGACTCGAATGCAACGGCCTATGTTATTTATACGTCAGGTTCAACCGGAACACCTAAAGGTGTGTGTGTTTCTCGGCGCGCATTAAATAATTTTTTAAGCAGTATGAGTCGTTATTTTCTCAATAAAAAAGAAGAATTACTTTTGGCGACAACAACGCTTACGTTTGATATTGCAGCTCTTGAATTATTTTTGCCGATTTGGCAAGGAAAAACACTATTTCTTGCGAGTCAGGCAGAACATAAAGACCCTCTATGTATACAGCAATTATTACAGACCCATCCTGTTACTTTGCTACAAGGCACTCCTTCTTTTTGGAATATGCTCCACTATGCAGGTTGGTATGGAAAGCAAAATTTAATCGCACTGTGTGGAGGAGAGCCACTAACACGCCAAACAGCAGATAATATTTTGCCAAACGTATCAGCCTTATGGAATATGTATGGGCCAACAGAGGCAACGATTTGGTGTGCTTTAAAGCAAATTAAAGCACATACACGTATTACAGTAGGGCGTCCAATAGATAACATGGATATGTGGATTCTAGACGCAGCAATGCGGCCGTTACCTCCTGGTGTGAAGGGTGAATTATATATCAGCGGTATTGGTTTAGCAGAGGGTTATATTAATCGAGAATCTTTAACTAAAGAGCGCTTTGTGACTTATAAGCAGGCTTTAGGGAAACGTGTTTATCGTACGGGTGATATTGCGTGCATGACACCTGAAGGCGAGTTTATTTTATTTGGTCGTGTGGATAATCAAGTTAAATTACATGGCTATCGCATAGAGCTTGAAGACGTTGAGGCGCATATTCAGAATTGCCCAGGTGTACGTGAGTGTGGGGTTTTAGTTTATCAAGAGCAATTGATTGCATATATTTGTAAAGCAAGAGACTCTGATTATTCAGAGGTTGTGTTGAATACTCGCTTAGCATGTGAGCTACCGGAGTTTATGATTCCTAAAAGGTTTATTTACCTTAAAAGTTTGCCTTTAAACTCAAGCGGTAAGCTCAATCGTAAAGCGCTTCCTTTGCCACGGCAAGAGGTACATCCAGAAACAGATGATTTAACACCTATGCAAGCGATATTAATCACAATTTGGCGTGAAGCATTGAATATTTCTAGCATGGGCATTCATGATAATTTTTTTGAGTTGGGTGGCCACTCATTGTTAGCCGCACGTATTATTGCTAAGGTTCAACAATCACTTGGCAAAGTCATGACAATAAGAGATATTTATCGAGCCCCTTCAATTATTGATTTTATTGATATTTTGAATGCTGCACCGGATGTGCCTGAAGCTGTCGAGAAAGCGGATGAAATTAAGGTTTCTTCGTGGATGCCACTGACTGATTTTCAATTTGTTTTATGGATGTCACATTTGTTTGAGCCAGAAGTGAAACAGTTGAATGTTGTCGGGAGACGGCGTGTTTTAGGACCATTGAACCAAACAGCATTAAATTTGGCATTACAAGCGTTGGTTCGAAAGCATGATGCTTTGTCTTACGCGGTCAATCGTTTTATTCCTATACAAAAACGACAACAAAAAGTTTCGATACAATGGCTTGAAACATCACTTTTAGATGAAAATGAAGAAACAGTTGAAGCGTACTTAGATAAATCTATACAAGATTTATCTGCACATCAATCGTGGAGAAAACAGAAACCGCTGATTATTGCAAAGTTATTCTATTTAAGTCAGGGGCGTGTTGAACTTCAAATTGCAATGCCACACATGATTTCAGATCAGCAATCACTCGGTATATTCTTTCAAGATCTTTCGTATGCTTATTTGTTTTATTCACGTGAAGCAACGGCAGAAGTTCCTGTTGAAACAAAGGCATTTGAATCTTATGCACGACATGAACATCAACATGTACACGCATCATTAAAGGCCGATGAAGTTTTTTGGAAAACATATTTGGAGGATGCAGCTCTTTTTTGTTTTCCAAAGCGGCATGTTGTATCTAAGCCTGAAAAACAAAAACATTCATATTCGACTTTTTTTCCGATTGCAGCACATCAACTAAAAAGATGGAGAGCTTTTTGTATCGATAATGCTGTCACGCTGAATGATTTATTATGTGCTGCAATTGGCGCTACTCTTCATTATAGTTGTGAGAAAGAAATCAATGTGCCTGAACAGTTATTCATTAATACAGTCAAATCAACAAGAGAAGATCCTTGTTTTGATGAGGTGATAGGCTGTTTCTTAAGAACGCAAGCAATTAAACTTGATTTAACCGGTGAGAAAAGTATGGTTCACCTGGCGAAGCAAGTGCAGCAGTCGGTGCTAGAAACCGCATCTCATCAATATGCTTCGAGTTTAATTAAGCTTGCATCGATTGGTCAGTTATCGTATTCAAATAAGCGAGTTAAACCGCTTTTAATTGCATTAGCTGCAAATATTTTTGGAAACTTACGTAAACAACCTTATTATTTAAGTTCACCTATTTTAAATGCATGTAGACGATTAGCATCACTTGATCGTGAGCGTGGTTTTGTTGTAAATGTTAATATTTGGGATAGTTTTTTTGGAGGACAAAAAGAAGCGACGCAACGTCTTTTTGGATCAACGTGTGAACCTGTTCCTTTGAATAAAGAGGATATTTTTACGATTAATGATGTATTAGATGTTTGCCTTTTAAGAGATGTTGCTCAAGATAAATCTTTTTTGGTGCTTTCTGCTAATTTGAGACCTGAATTTCGTGAGCATTTAGGACAAAATTTATTGAATGTTTTAGGTTAGGAGCGGTTCATAATAGAGTTTGCTGTCTATGTGCCACAGTTTTTTGGAACTCCTAATGGTTTTAAAAGCGAATAAAAAAAGGGGCCTGTTGCATCAAGCAGAGTGTGTGTAGGGCATATAAAAGCCTCTCATCCAGGTTTTTTGATCTATGCTCAACTTACATAGGGTAAGTAACTTTTGATAATGGCGAGGATCTTATGAGTGATTTTAGAACAGAAAATCCAGGCGGCATGACGGCTCTACATCTTGCAGCAGTTGATGGTCAAGCAGCGGAGGTTAATCGACTACTTGCATCAGGCGCGAATCCTAATGCGCTGAATTGTGAGAAACAGCCGGCTTTATTTAATGCTCTTGAAATTGGCGATGCTGAGGAAAGGCCGGCTCGTGAAGCTATTTTTAGAGCGTTGTGGGCAGTTACGAGTCCTGATATACGTGCATCACAAGATGATGATGGAAGTACGGCACTGCATTTAATAGCGAGTAATGGATTTTCGGGGTTAATTCGAGAAACATTAGATAGTGCGCCAGAGCTTTCAATGAAGGTTATGAAATACACAGGAGATTATCCCGTTCATATGGCTATTTTAGGTGCTAAGATGGATGGTGAAGCAGCGTTTGCTGTGCTTCAGAAGTTATTTGAATGTGATGAAGGAACTTCAAAACATGAAAATGCAGAGGAACAAACAGCCCTGCATTATGCGGCACGCTATGGTTCTTTAGAGATAATTCGACTATGTTGTGAAAATCAAAGCGTAGCTGGTGTGGTGTCTAATATTGATAAAAAAGATGAGCATGGTATGACAGCATTAGCATGGGTTGAGGCAGAAAGAGAAAATGAACCTGCAATTAAAGCCTACTTGATATCTGAAGGAGCACAAGAAGACTTGGTTGATTTGCGCTCAAGAACACAAGTCAACTTTAGATGAAAGCGCGAGAAGAAGTGACAGTCTCCCAACTATTTCAAGTCCTTGAACTGACCGTATCCGATGGTCCTAAAGAGCTTAAAATAAGAGAAGATAAGTTTAAAGCTTTATGGGTGTGTGCAACACCTGATGTGCGACGCGCCCACAATCAAAATGGTCATACTGTATTACATACGATGGTTATTTATGGTTTTGAAGCCTTGATTCATGATGTATTGCAAGAAATGCCAGAGCTTGCGTTAAAACATGCGAAAGATGGTGAGTATCCGATTCATACAGCGGTTGAAAATCATCACATAGGAGTGGTTCAGTTATTATTAAATGTGCCAGGTGTTGCACATTTAAAAAACAGAATAGGCCAAACAGCACTTCATTATGCTGCTCGATTTGGATTGCAAGAGATGGTGTTACTGTGCTGTAAGAAACGAGTGGGTAATATTGATGAGAGAGATCGTGCGGGAAAAACGCCACTTACTTTAGCAAGAAGAGACAATTCTCCAGATGTTGAAGTCGTATTAATTGCGCAAGGTGCAGATGAGAATTTAGTTGAGTTTTAGACATAAACTTAATTGGGGTGGTCAATGAAAAATACAGCAGTTTCTCTTAGTGAGGGGTATCATGGCTGATGGTTTGATTGGTTTTTTGTCGGTTACCATCTAACGTATAAAAATCAATCAAGTTTGACCCTATTGATTTTTGAAAAATTGAGTTTGAGCGTGTAACAGTGAGCATATTAAAAAAGGATGATATCAATAAGGAGAGTAAGCATGATTTTATCTAAGGGGCACCAATTAACAAGTATCATTTTGTTCTCGGGGTTGGTCTCTTCATTAGCTACTGCTGGCACGATGGGTGCCCCGGCTAAAGAAACTCGGTTTGTTGGTATTTTAAGCGGGGCTGCGATTTGGGAAAATGCAGGGAAGACTCAAACGTTTTATTTAGCGCCTGGTGTTGAAAAATCGTATGTTGCAGATTCAGGAACCCATGCATTAGCAGAAGGTGAAATATTCTTAGGATTTCAGCGCAATTTAAGTGATAAAACACAGGGCCAATTGGGTTTAGCGGTTGCAACGACAGATAATGCAAAGCTCTCAGGTCAGGTTTGGGATGATGCATCGGCCGAATTTAATAATTATACCTATCGATACGATATTCAAGACACGCGGATTATGGTGAAAGGTAAGTTATTAAGAGACACAAAATATGACATGCTGAAAATTTATGGTAATGCGGGTTTAGGCATCGGGTTTAATAACGCTCATAATTTCTCTTCTACTCCAACAATATTTGAGGCATTGCCTACCCCTGGTTTTGAATCTAAAACAGTGAGCTCGTTTACTTATACACTTGGAGCTGGGCTTCAGGGAGCAATGAATGATAATTGGCAAGCAGGGGTTGGCTATGAATTTGCTGACTGGGGACGTAGCCAATTAGCACGTGCACCAGGTCAAACTATGAATAATGGGTTGCGACTCAATCATTTATACACCAATGGTGTTGTAGTAAATATTACTTATTTGGCATAAGAACATGATGAGTATGCGTTATTGTCATGGTTGAGGTGCATTAGCTACTTTTAGTAGCCAGTAGAAATTAATCGGGTATGACTCGATTGATTTCGTTTTTTGGTGAACACGAAGTATTGAGTATACCTTTATGCCACATCAATTACTCGAACCTGAATCTGTTTAATTATAGCCCTAGAGTGCGTGCTAAGTCTTTCGCAAAATAAGTGATGATTAAGTCAGCGCCTGCACGTTTGATAGCAAGTAAGCTTTCAATCATTGCGGATTCTTCATCGATTAAACCTTCGCGGGCGGCAGCTTTAAGCATAGAGTATTCACCACTGACTTGATAAGCACACAAAGGCACATCAGGAAAACGCATTTTAACACGGTGAATAATATCTAAATATTGCATGGCAGGTTTAACCATCAGTAAATCAGCGCCTTCAGATACATCAAGCTCAGCTTCGCGAAGAGCTTCATTTGCGTTGGCTGGGTCCATTTGATAGGTTTTTCGGTCGCCAAATTGCGGTGTACCTTGGGCTGCTTCTCTAAATGGACCGTAAAAGGCAGAGCTATATTTAACGGCGTAACTTAAAATAACTGTATTTTGAAAGTGATGTTTATCAAGTGCTGCTCGAATGGCCCCGACCATGCCATCGGTCATACTGCTGGGCGCGACCCAATCAGCGCCTGCTTTGGCATAACTGACGGCTTGCTTTGCAAGCTCTGTCAGTGTTTTATCGTTATCAATGCACTCACCATCTAAAACACCACAATGACCATGCGAGGTGTACTCACAAAAACACACATCAGCAATGACCAACATATTAGGATGAGTTTTTTTTATCAGCTGAATGGCTTGTTGAATAATACTGCTGTTTTTAAGTGAGGTTGAGCCTGTCTTATCTTTTTTTTCAGGAATACCAAAAAGTAAAACGGCTTGAATGCCCAGTGAACTTAAAGTATTTATTTCATTGGATAGTGCTGATAAAGGCAACTGATAACAACCGGGCATACTCTGAATCGGTTCAGGATGTTCAGCTACTTCGCTAATAAAAAGCGGTGCTATAATTTGGCTCATATGCAAGTGTGTTTCTTGAAGCATTGAGCGCATAGCTTGGGTTTGACGTAGTCGTTTGAGTCGTAAGGGGAGCGTATGCGTCATAAAGTTACCTGCCTTAGTCTGAATGGCTGTATGTAAAATCAATGCCGTTGGCATCATCACTGGCAGTGACTTTAATACTCAAAAATTTATTGAGTAGATAGGTTAGTGTAAAAACACTGCTATTTTCTTTAAATACGCCCACATTATACTGTAAATAAATACGTTTGGTTATCGACTTTCCAACACTAACAGAAGTTTTTGAAAAATCACTGGATTCGGTGCCTAAGCTTTTGTTTTCGACATCAAAATCAACGCCAAGAGATTTTTTTAGCTCATTAAATCTTTTTATGCCTTTGCTGCCAGAGTTAAGATGCATACTAGTCATCGCTTGAATAAGGAGTTGTCCGCTTGCCTTACTAGCTTGGTTCGCGGGTTTTCCAAGTATAAGCATAGATAAAATATCAGCTTGCGATAAGTTGGGAGGACTTGAAAAAAGGTGAACATTAGGAGAATCGACACGCCCCGTGACAGTGATACCCACCGTAGTGTTATCACCAAGATCTGGCGAGTCAAGATTTTCAGCACTGAAGTCAAACAATTGATTTGAACCTGAAAATTGTTCGTTAGTTTGTTTAAATTTTCGGATGGCACGTACACGTATATTAGGATTATCAACTTGTGAGCCCAAGAAAATAAGTTCTCCTTGTTCTATATTTAATTTTTGGCCATAAGCTTCGTAGCGTCCATCACGCAATTTGAGTGTTCCAGCGGCAGTAAGTGCTTGTTTGGATGTTTGTTTGATGTCTAACATGCCGTCGATGTTGCCTTGAATACCTTTGAAATTAATGTGTACGTTTTTACCCATGTTAAGAGCGACACGCGTGGTTAAATTGAGTGGGTTTGGATCTTTTTCTTCTCGTGTAAATATCGCATCATGTGTGAGTTTTTCAGTGTGTATAAAAGATAACGGCGTAATGTGTGCCTCAGGAATTAAAACATTGCCATCAATATCATAGCCATCTGCTTTTTTTGTGAAACTCAAATGAGGAGAGGCTTTGATATGATATTCCGGAGTGTTCATAACAATCACCTGATCGCCCTGTAAAACCAGGCTTCCTGTGAGCGTTGGTGCTGTTGTGCCTTCACCCTTTAAGGTGACTGAGGGGCCATTATTGGGGGTGATGGTGGCCTGGCTTTGCCATATTTTTCCATCTGTTTTTAAATGGAGTGTAATAGGATTGAGTGTAAGGCCCAAATCAGGGAGTGTGAGCTTGCCATCTGTAAGTGCTATATTGCCAATAAATTTAGGTTGATTTAACGTGCCGGAAATATCAATAGCTGCGTTTACTTTACCACTCGGCTTTTGAAAAAAAAGGCCTAAATCACTGCGTTGTGTGAGGTCATCTAAAAATTTCAAATGATTGACTGTGAGTTGTAGTTGGCCGGATATGGGCTGTTTGAGGCGTGATTTTTTATTAAGATGAAAATGAGGTAGAGATAAGTTAAGACGGCTAGAAATCGCATCATCAAGCTCGGAGTAGGCATTTAAAGTTAAGGCTTTAGGGCTTAAGTGCGCTTTCAATGAAGCACTTTGAAATCGAATGGATTCAGGCGAGCTATCTTTAGGCAGCCGGTAGCGGCCAGGTGTGAGTCGAGCATTTAACACAGCATGTTGCAGGTCTTCTACTGTGGCATCTGCAATAAGCGTGCTTTCTAAGTTTTGAAGACGCTCATCAAGTTGTTTTAGAGCGGGTAAGTTGGCATGAATATGCCAAGGGCCACGCATGGGTCCTTTAAGGGTAATTTGATTGCTGCCTAATTTAAAATGACTGGTTATTAAATCATCAATGGTTTGGATGTGAATATTTAATATGCCCTGGGGGAGTATAATGCGTGTATCTCCATTGATGCGCAGATTATGTTTGAAATCACCGCTTAATTTGAGAGTATCTAGTGTGATATGTGTTTTATTATCTGTGATTTGTAATTGGTTTACCTCAAGTGCCTCGAGTGTAATATCAAGTGGATAAAGTGAGTTAAGATGCCAGTGAAGTTTGGCATGATTTAAAGCAATGCTTTGTTGTTGATGTGTATAGGTGAGTTTATCAAAAGCTAAATGTTGCCAAAAATGACCCTCTAATTGTTGAACGGTTAAAGTTCCGGGTAATAGTAAGTTAGTGATGCGAAGCGTTAAGCGAACTCCGGGTGTTGTTGCAACCAAAAAAGCAACCATATTGATGATAAAAATTAGGAGTAAGCCAAAGCGTAATAATAAAGAGCGGATAAGTTTCATTAAATATCAGGCCCCATGTTAACCACAAAACGTATACCTGTGTCTGGCATAGGATTGAGGCGATTATTTGTGGGTTGTGCAATGGCCATTTTAATAGGGCCGACAGGTGAACGCCACATCAAGCCAAAACCCACATCATATTGGACAAGTTTTGGATCGGGACGATAAACAGTCCCTTTGTCGATGAATGCAATCACATACCATGTATCCAGTGTTTCTTTTTGTACTTCTATGCCACCATAACTCAAAATTTTACCAGGGCCAATGGAGTTATAACTAAACCCTTTCATGTCTTCTGGTCCACCTAAAAGTTGGGCGAGAGAGAGGGGTAAGGTGAAAACATCATTAACTTGAGTGATACTTTGCACAATGTGCCCATAAAAACGAGCTCGAATTACATCCAGAGTCAGTGCACCTTTGGCATCGAGTGTTAGTCCTGCAACGCTTAAACTTGATAATACAGCGCGTGTAGCAGCAAAGCCATTGACTGTGACGTTGAATCCTGATGGTGAAAAGAGTGGATCACTGATTTCGCGCCAAGAAAGCGTCGCGCGGGGATAAACCACTGTTCGTTCATCAGGAGATTGTCTATCATAACGAAAAGCTTCATGTAAGCCGTTTAAAGATAAAATGCGCTGATATTTAGGCGTAATATGTTGATAAACCAGTGCTAAACGTCCGGATTGACTGTTTCCGCTGACATAATTTAAGTTATTAAATCCACCATTGATATTATATTGGTCGTGTACTGGATCTCGTCCTGGTATGGTGTATTTTGCTTGGGCGGCATTTTGGTTGGATGAGCCTTGAGCAACTAAATCGAGTTTGTGCCCATAAGAGTTAACTGGAACAACATGTAATCCGAGACGTCCACGTGCGCCTGTATCGGTTCCATAACCACCAGACATGGAGTAGCGAAAGCGTTCAATAGGCTCCAAGTAAACATTAAGAGGTACATAACGGCCATTTTCATTGCCGGATTTGACATCTACTGTTTTAAAATAACCGCTGGATTTTAAATTTGAGTTTAATGCCATGATGTCGTCATTTGAATAAGGGTGTCCGTATTTAAACGGTACATAACGGTAAAGTAAGCGATTAGAAAGAATAATACGCCTATTTGAAAAAAGAGCATCACTACGGCCTTCAGGATTTAAAATAGCTAATATTTTTGAAAGACGTGGCAAAGAGGGAGCATCTTTTAATGGAGGTTTCGGGCGTAGTGCTCCGGTACCAAATTTAATACGTCCAAAGTAAGAGCGAATGCCCGTATCAAGATGTAAGACAATAGAGGCTTGATTTTTTTCTTTATCGATAAATACATAAGCTTCTTCAAAGGTTGAATTAAGATAGCCTTGATGTTCAGCTGCATTGGTTAAGTTATTTTTCGCCTCTTCATATAAAATACTATTGAAACCATCGCCTTGCTGAATGGGCAACTCGTGATAAGCGTGCCTAATTTCAGGATTATCTCGCCCAGGCCCTGAGATATGGACTGCTAAATGTGTGATGACAAGTTGTGGTCCTGGAATGATATGAATTTTTCCAGGATGTTTTTTTGTGGGCGGAGTAATGGTAATGATTGGGTTAAAAAAGCCATAAGGTGAGAGTGCCCGTTTAATTTGGCGTTTCAATACATTTTCTGAAATGCCGTGACTTGTTGGGTGAGCATATAAATCAGCTAAGCGATGTTCCACATTGGTTTTTTGTGTTTGCTGAAGGCCTGTAATTTTAAATGCAGGGGGTTTGGGTGTTTGAGCTGCTGTGATGAGTATCAGGCCGATGAGAAAGAAACAGCGTTGCCAGCATTTACTCATGAATCACACAAGTCTCTTTCTAAAAGATGAAGTTCAACGCGTGCATGCTCTAAAACGGTGCTTGGGATACCAGCAAGCGCTGCAACATCTAGACCATAACTTTTGTTAGTAGGACCCTCTTTAATTTGATATAAAAAGACGATGCGTCCTTCGACTAAGGTCGCGTCAACGTGTATATTTTTAATATGTTGAGTTGTTTCAGCGAGCGTTGTTAGTTCAAAGTAATGTGTTGAAAAAAGAGTGTAAGCTTTCAGGGTTTCAGCAAGATATAGGCAGCAAGCCTTTGCAAGTGCTATGCCATCACAGGTACTGGTGCCGCGTCCAATTTCATCAATTAACACCAGACTATTGGGTGTTGCATGTCTTAAGATATAAGCAGTTTCAGTCATTTCAACCATAAAAGTTGAGCGACCTTCTGCCAAATCATCATTTGCACCAATACGAGTGAATAGTTTATCAATGGGTCCAATATGAGCTCTTTTTGCAGGGACATAACTTCCGATATGTGCGAGTAGCACAATTAAAGCTGTTTGGCGCATATAGGTTGATTTTCCACCCATATTAGGCCCTGTAATGAGTAATGTGTTTTGTGTAGGCGTAAAATTTAAGTCATTTGGAATAAATTGGTTTTTAAGTAATCCTTCAAGTACTGGATGTCGACCGGCTTGGATATTAATTCCGGAGGTATCACTGAGTATTGGAGCATGCCAATGAAGGCTTTCGGCACGTTCACTTAGAGTATTTAAAACATCTAATTGTGCAATAGCACTCGCAGTATGTGTTAAAATTGTAATATGATTTTGTAATGTATTCAGAAGCTCATCATAAAGTGCACGCTCCCGTGCTAAAGCCTTGGTTTCGGCAGAAAGGACTTGTTCTTCAAAAGTTTTGAGCTCTGCTGTAATGTAACGCTCAGTATTTTTTAAGGTTTGTTTGCGTTGATAGTGTGCTGGAACTGCATCGGTTGACTGTGCGCGTGAGAGTTCAATA
Source organism: Legionellaceae bacterium (assembly GCA_029210085.1). Taxonomy (GTDB): domain Bacteria; phylum Pseudomonadota; class Gammaproteobacteria; order Legionellales; family Legionellaceae; genus JAALKW01. The sequence continues at coordinate 42,849 of JARGPP010000013.1, forward strand.
TAGTATCCATGTACACGATTAAATCCAAATTTAAGTGTAGAGAGGCCTGAACGTTTTTTTTCTTCTGCTTCAAGTGTTGCTAAAGCATCGGTTGAATTTTCACTGAGTGTTCTGTATTCATCGAGTAAATCATCAAAGCCTGTGGCAATTACACCACCATCACGAATGAGCATGGGCGGATTATCAACAAGTGCTTGATTAAGTAAGTTGAGTATTTTGGGTTGAGGCGCCAGTGCATGTGCCAAATCTGTGAGTAATGTAGTTTGGTATTTTTGAGATAGCAGTTGATGTAACTCGGGTAAAGCCGCGAGTGTTTCACGGAGTTGAATCAGATCACGTGGACGAGCTGATTTAAGGGCAATACGCGAAGTAATACGCTCAAGATCACGCGTTTTTTTGAGTGATGCGTAAATTAAATCGATTTGTTGTTGGTTAATGAGTTCAGCGATACTTTCTTGTCGTTGTGTGAGCGCTGCATGATTGCGAAGCGGGCGGCCAAGCCAACGTTTTAAAAGTCGACTACCCATGGGCGATGCGGTATGGTCAAGTGTATTGAATAGGGTATGTTCTTCGGTGCCCCGTTGATTTTTAAACAGCGCTAAATGCGATTGGGTTGCAGCATCGAGTTCAAGGTAATCTTCATTTTTTTCGAGTGTGATGGTGTTTAAGTGTGGGAGTGCTTGGCGTTGTGTGATATTCAAATAAGCGAGTAGACCACCAGCAGCAGAAAAAGCAGTGACATAATCATTTTCACCAAAAGCGTGTAAATCGGACACATTAAATTGTTCACATAGCGCTGTTTTAGCACGTGCGATTTCAAATTCCCAAGGTGGGCGAATATGCAGTGGATAAGATGTTTTTTTGAGTATTGCTGTGAGTGGTTCTTGAATTAAAATTTCAGCAGGGTTTAAGCGGGTGAGTGCTGCGATAAGTTCGGATGAATTGTTTAACTGAAGCAGATGAAAGCGTCCACCGCTTAAATCAACCCAAGCAAGGCCGATGTTTTTTTTAGTCGCATGAATTGCTGCAAGCAATGTATCTGTTTTAGCATCTAATAAGGCATCATCTGTGATGGTACCGGGTGTTACAATGCGCATGACTTGTCGTTCAACAGGCCCTTTACTCAAAGCTGGATCGCCAATTTGCTCACAAATTGCGACTGATTCCCCTTTTTTAAGTAACCGTGCAAGATAGTTTTCCACTGCGTGATAAGGTACGCCTGCCATCGGAATCGGTTTGCCTTTAGATTGCCCGCGATGTGTGAGCGTTAAGTCGAGTAATTGTGCAGCATGGATTGCATCGTCAAAAAACAACTCATAAAAATCCCCCATGCGGTAAAGTAGTAGCATATCTGGATGTTCTGCTTTGATGCCTAAATATTGTTGCATCATGGGCGTATGTTCAGGTGTTGGCATGAAAAAAGGCTCGGGGTTTTGTTAAAATCGCGAAGAGTTTAACAAAACCGTGAGCTTTCGGCGAGTGCGGGTGATAAAACTTAATTCAATCTCATCTAAGATTTTTTAAGTGTCGGTGTTTGTTTTAGGGATTATTGTCATCCATTCACCGGCCTATTGGGTTTGATTGATTTGGGGGTATCTATATTTTTATCCGAAGTATGATGAGTGCCTCAGCTGCTGTTCTTTTATTTGAAGGCTGTTTAGCGTGACTGAGGTGTTATTTAGGTTTTTAAAGTTGAGGCTGTGTACCCCGTATAAAACGAGATACACAGGTTCGCTTTTTGGCGAACTATTGAAACGTTAATGCACTATATGATTTATTTACGATATAGTGTGCTTAGCTTCTGATGTGTCTGGTGTGGGAGAAGGTGTCAAGTTTTTTTGTTCAAACGACATGAGTTCATTAAAAAACGGACTGTGTCGATGCTTTAAAGTTCGGTTGAATTGATAGCGAGTTGTATCGGTATTCGTGTTATCCTCTTCTACCTTAAAGATGCTTGTAAAAGGATGCTTTCTATCTAAAGGGCTTGCTGTTTTTTTTGTGGTTTTAGTTTCACTTTTTAACATAATTAGATCCAAATATAAAATGGACACACATTATGTCAAAAAAAAGATCATAAGTAAAGTTAAGTTTTATTTTTTGCATGCTGACAGTTTGGAGAAGCAGGTGCGGATTGTTTGCGCTCTTCCCATTCTGCCGGGGTATGAAGGTGAAGGCTGAGTGCATGAAGTCCTGCTTTAAACTCATTATTTGCTAAGGTATTAACGAAGCGATGGCGCTCAACGCGCGATTTTTGATCGAATTTATGGGAAACAATGACAACTCTAAAGTGAGTTTCAACACCGGGACGGCGATGATTGTTGGATTCATCTTCAATTTTTAAAAATACTGGTAATAAAGCAGAAGATATTGCATCATGAAGTCGTTTTTTTCGAGTCATTGGAAAAACAGCAAGTCGTACGTATGAGATGTCACGGAGTGTAAGCATTTTTTGCGTGTTTGTCACCTGATACCATGGAGGATGTATCATGAAATATTGGATTAAATTCCAGGGATTTACCCTGATTGAGTTAATGATTGTGGTTGCAATTATTGGTATTTTAGCAGCAGTTGCTATACCTGCTTATCAAGATTACACCATTCGAGCGCGCGTTATAGAGGGGGTTCATTTAGCATCAGCTGCAAAGATTGCTGTGTCTGAGTCTGTTTTATCTACAAGCCACTTACCTAAAACACAAATTGAAACAGGGTATGAAAGTCCTGAGGCAACCGCTAATGTTGCATCGATTAAAATAGCTGACAAAACAGCAGCAATTATGGTGATGTACACTGAGAATGTGGGTAAAAAAAGCACGCTAATTTTAACGCCGACATTGGATGCAATGGGAGATATCTCTTGGGCTTGTGATGGCGGGACGCTTGCTTCAAAATATCGTCCCGTTGGATGCCGGTAATTGCTTTTCTTGGATAAACCGTTTTGATTCAGGGGTGAGCGCATGTATGCCTAGGCGCTCAACCCTTGAGATAATGGCTTGCTCGAATAATTGGTTTAAATGAGGATTGTTCTCTTTAATTAATAGCCAAATAATGCGAGATAGATAATATTTTTCTAAACTAGCATTTTTAAATGCAAGCAATAAATTGAGGCTGATTTGGTTTTCAGGGGGTAACTTTTGAGCATGGTAAGTGAGTTGTTGGTTGATTTGATATTGAGATAACAAGACTTCTTGGGCACTACTTAAAGTAACAAACCCACGGATGACAAAAGGAATTGCTTCTGTATTTAACGGTTGATTTAATAAACTGTGATAAAACTTTTGTAAATGTTTGTGAGGTCTATTTAAAAAGTGTGTTTGGTATAGCGTGAAGGTTGAGCGAATTAACATGTTTTTAATATCTGGGTGAGTTTGCTCTTGATAATAGTCGATAAATGCATCAATAAGATCGGGGGTGCCGTTAAGGCCTAAGTAATCCAGAAGAAAAATACGTTTATTATGCGGTAAGTACGGGTTTTTAACGAGTTTCCAAAGATGATGGATACTTTCAGGGGTTGTTTGATTTTGCGGTAAATCAACTTCTTGTTTAAATTTATCGAAAGATAAGTCTTGGATGTTTTGGTGATAATCGTGATTGGCTTTTGGGAAAGCATAAAATACGCGAAGAGGTAAAGTGATACCATTATACGTTGGTAAGTCATGGCCTGCGGTATGAAAGATATGATTGACAAATGTGTCACATCGAAATACAGCACAGCGAATAGGGTTATCAGGTGTTCCTAATCCAATGTGGTAGGTGTCTGATAGGGTATAAACCGGGCAAAGTGCGCGCTGTTTTAATGCTTCATCCACTATTTTTTGTGTCGATGCGTCATGGTCGGCAATGCCATAACGGCTGCCCCAATAACGTGAACGCTGCTTAAAGTCTGAAAGGGGATTAATTTGAATCACGTTCATGGAGGGTAAAACTTCAATGATATTCTTTGTGGGCTCATCGGTTTTATTTGCAATGGTAATGCCAACGTGTCCAAACCAATGTATATAAGGCTCATCTAAGTCACGTCCTACAATTTGTGCAGGGTAATGCGTGGTGGCTTGTGCTGACAGTGTACAAAGTAAGGCAGAGGTGAGTAAGTGAATTTTTTTATTCATATTCAAGCAACAAATAGAGAGAACTGAGAAAGCACAAATTATATTGTAAAACAGAATATGGAGGCAATGATATCGACGGATGTTCTCTTTTACTGTTGGTCAAAATTTGATCGAACCTGATGAAGGTTTAAAAGAAAGGAGCAATTTTGATGATTGTTTTAATCATGCCTTAATATTCATATGATTAAATTTAATTCAAATTAACCTTAATTTACACTTTTAATGAGGTTTAGCGATGCCTATGGTTTTTTCAACACCTGAAGATAAATTGCATGACTTAGTGCAGCAATTGAATCAGTATGTGCAAAACGCTGAGCGTTATAAAACAGCTGAATATATAGAGCGATGTAAGCATCTTACAAGATGTGAAAGTTTTATAGGAACAGGTATCGAAAATATTGTGATGCAGTTGCAGAAAGAGCTTGAAAGTGCTCAACCTAATTTTTATGCAATGCATTCGTACATTGCCACAATGAAAGCAATAAAACAGGATGAAATTGTGTATCCTAAATATTATCCTGGCCTATATACACACCCATTTTTTCAATCAGATACTGAGAAAAGAATGAGTGGTCCTTTTGTATATACACATTATATCAATACGCTTAATACAAATATTGCTGATGATCTTGCGATAGGCCTTATCGGCCTTATGAAGCTGCCATTATTACCGTTCCAATTTTTGTATAACTTAACACAAGACCCAAAGCATGCACCGTTGCATTTGATTCAAGATTTTTTTACCCCTCTATATTTAGTTATCACAAGTATTATTTTTCCACTCAGTATGCTGATTTCGAAATATGAAACAGACAGTTATAATATACTCAATGGTAAGTTAGACCGAATGTTAGGTAGTATGCAAGACTTGAGTCTTAGCTTAATGAAGGAGCGTATCGAAGAAGAACAAGAAATAGAAGCTGCGATTCGTTTATAGAGGTGACTGAGTTTTTTAAGTTTTGCCTGCTAAGATAGCAAGTGCTAGGATATCGGCAACTCAAGTGAAGTTTAAAAACACATGTATTTTTTAGCCATTGATGCAGGGACAAGTAGCACCCGGGCCATTTTGTATGACACAAAAGGGCGTGTACGTTATAAAAGCCAAGAATCGTTGACGACAACCTATCCTAAGTCTGGTTGGGTTGAGCAAGATCCCGAAGAAATTTGGGATAAAACGCGTCTTGCGATTCAACAGGTGATTGCGCAAGTCAATCCGGCTGATATTCATGCGTGCGGTATTACCAATCAACGTGAAACAACGGTTATTTGGGATAAGAAAACACATCGTTGTTTAGGACCTGCTATTTCTTGGCAAGATAGACGGGCTGAAGCATTGTTTACCAATTGCCCCGAAGAGCAACTACGTTTAATTCAGGAAAAAACAGGTTTAATTCCGAATGCATATTTTTCTGCAAGTAAACTACAATGGTTGCTTGCACATGTACCTGATGCAAGTGCATTAGCAGAAGAAGGACGACTCGCTTTTGGTACGATAGATACCTATTTGTTGTGGCGTTTAACACAAGGAGGGGCTCATGCAACGGATGTGAGTAATGCTTCGAGAACGCTATTATTTGATATTGAACAACGTACTTGGGATGATGACTTATTGGCTTATTTTTCCATCCCAAAGTCGGTATTACCGAAGGTTTTACCCAATGCAACACATTTTGGTGATATACATCCTGATATTAGTGGGGTGAGTATTCCAATTACAGCGATGGTTGGTGATCAGCAATCTAGTTTGATTGGCCAAGCTTGTATTGAATCTGGCATGATGAAAGCGACATATGGTAGCGGAGCTTTTTTGCTGTTAAATACAGGCTCAAAACCCATTTGTTCCCCTCATCTTCTGACAACCATTGCATATGATGTGAAAGGAGATATCGCCTACGGACTTGAAGGCAGTATCTATCATGCTGGCACGATTTTAAAATGGCTGCGTAATGATTTAGAGATTTTACCAGAATTTTCTGACAGTGAACGATTTGCAAAAGAGGTTGCAGATAATGCGGGTGTTTATTTTCTGCCTTCATTCACGAGCCTTGGCGCACCGCATTGGATAACTCCTCCGGGTGCGATGATTACAGGTCTTACCCATAGAACAAAGCGTCAGCATATTGTGCGTTCAGCATTAGAGACTGTGGCATTTCAGACCTATGATATTATGCGTTGTATCCAAGAAGATACGGGTGCGCCATTACACGTCTTGCATGCCGATGGCGGCATGGCGAGTAATGCTTGGTTTCTGCAATACCTAGCATCAACATGTAATATTGTTGTGAAACGTCCGCTTGAAGTAGAAACAACAGCGCTTGGTGCCGCAATGTTGGCTGCTGTAGGCTGTGGCTATCTTGATACTCTATCTGATGTTGAATCACTTTGGTCCTCTGGAGAGACGTTTGTTCCCGATGAACAACAAAGTGATACATATGAACATGCTTATCAAGGTTGGCTTCATGTTCTCGATTCGGTAAAAAAAGGCATGTAGGATGCTTTGCTTTGTTATTGATTCAATCCCTGCACGCCGTTTAGCCTTCCATGGCGCGCCATAAAAGTATTTGCAAACTTTCAGCACTCATGTAACACTTCTTTATGGTAATGTTCATGCCTTGTAGATGGTCGGGATGTTAATATATTTTTTTATGCTCAGTTAATTAGGCATATAGAACCTAAGGAATCAGTAAGTTTAAAGGAATAGGCTAATGTTTAAAAAAAATTTTATAGTTGCAGTAGTTTGTGCTGTTGGAATACAGTCTGTAGAAGCTGGATCAGTTGGTGATGCATACAATATGGGGGGATTTTACGCAGGAATCGGTGTGGGGGAAGCGACAATTCTTATAAATGAAGCGTTTTCTAGCACTTTTGATGCATATAATATGGCAACGAATGGAGTGACTAACGATACGCGAACTGGTATTTTGTTTCAGGGGCAAATCGGATACGGTAAAATGTTTGAAGAGCATACGTATTTAGGCCTTAAAGGATCCGTATACTATACCCCTATCCACTACTCTGGCACCGGAAGTGAACAGTCTATTGTTGATGGTGCAATCGTTAGCATCAATGATAAAGTTCAAATGGACTTTAAACCAATTTTTAATATTGATGGCGTGTTCGGATATGAAATATATCCTCATGTGATTCCTTTTGTTCAGGCGGGTGTTAGTTTTGCGGGTGTAACTGCCTTGAATATTCAAAAAAATAGTGGTTTTAATCAAGATACAGGTGGCCGAAAACTTTTTAGTCAAATTTCAAGAGTAAATAATAAGTATGAGACAGGATATAATGTTGGATTTGGAACTACCTATCAAAGTACCAAACATTTTCTTTTATCAGGAGAAGTTATTTATAACTATATAGGGAAGTTTTCATCTAGTGATACGACTTTTGTTAATACTCATCTTCAGAACCATACAATATCGTCCGATCTATTATTACAACAAGTGTCTCTATTTATAACAGCTTCTTATCTTGTTCCTGGTTCTTAACTAAGGACAAGAGGTTTATCATCGCTTGGAAAATGGCTCCCAAGAAGATATCAAGATGGGAGCCATTATATTGCCATGAGTTCGGACCCAGAAAGAGGTCATCTTACGTTTCTATGTTTGGATTTTTAGGTTTATATACGTCAGGTATCACCCTTTTAGCGCATGCTATTCATTTTACTCCGCCTCTTTCAAAGGTATATTGGGGACGACAAGCGTTTAATAAATAATGGTAAACTGGGTATTGATTTTCGTAAGGCTGGCCGACTCACTTTTTACCATGTACATTAACGCCGTGTAGTTCAAAAACATCCGTTGCTAAATTTATACCCAATACAGTAACATTATTTATGTCGACTCTCTTTTGCTTTTTAACAAACATATTTTGACTTATAGAATAGTCGTTCAAAAAGGAGGATGAGTTTATATCACAGCCCTAATTTAAGTAAGCAATTTTTGTAAGCTTATACGCGTTTCAAATGGTAAAGCTTTAATATGCTGCTGTAAGAGCCTTTTAGTTTGTGCTTGATGCCTTAACTTTTGCTGTGTATCACTTAAATCAATAAAGCCACGAAGAACGATAGGAATGTCTTTGCTTGGTAACGGTGTGCTTAGTAAGTTTTGATAAAATTGTTGTAGCTCAGTATGTGGCTGATGAAGAAAGTGAGTTTGATAAAGTGTAAAGGTTGACCGAATCAGCATGCTCTTAATTGCAGCATGGGTTTGTTTTTTATAATCATCAATAAAATCATGGATAAGCCCAGGACTGCCATTAAGACCGAGGTAATCAATGAGAAAAATACGCTTTTTGAGGGATAAACTTGGATTTTGGGCCAGTTGCCAAGTTTTTTTGATGGTTTGTGGCGTTGTCTGTTGAGTAGGCAAATCAAAAGTTAATTTAAATTGTTCAAATGGTAAGTCTATGTTGGTAGCACCATCATCATGCGTTTTGGGAAAGGCTTTAAATACCAGTCTGGGTAGTGTTTTCCCTCGATAAGTAGGTAGTGTGTAACCTGCATAATGAAATAAATAATTGATGAATGTATCACACCTAAAAACAGCGCACTTATTGGGCTTATCGACTGTGCCTTCTCCGATATGATAGGTTGCTGAGTCTGTATAAATAGGGCAAAGCGCGCGCTGCTTTAGGGCTTCTTTTACAATGGAGTCGGCAGAGGGGCTTTGGTCTGCAATGCCATAACGACTTCCCCAATAGCGCGTATTTTTTTTAAAGTGCTCAATGGTATTGATTTGAATGACATCGATTTCGTTTAAAACTTCAATGACATATTCAGCTGTATCTGAGAAGTGGTCGGCGATGGTAAGGCCTACGTGACCGGCCCAACCCAGGCCCTTAATGCCCAAATCTCGACCTAGAATTTGGGCTGGATAATAATGTGTTGCGTGGCTTTGTGCAGAAGCACAAATAGAGATCGCCAAAAAAGCGAATTTTTTGTTCATGTCAACATCCTTGTTTTTGTCAGGTTGGAGTGTTTAAATTTTTACATATGAAGTACCTGGTCTACTTTTGCAGCACAAATAAAGTCATTATGTGATAAGCCATTTAATGCATGTGTCATAAATTTCACACGGCAGTAGTTGTAACCGAGCTCAACATCAGGATGATGATTTTCACGGTTTGCAATCCATGCAAGAGCGTTCATAAAAGCCATGGTTTCATAAAAATTATCGAATGAAAAAGCACGGTGAATCGCAGTCATGTCATCAGAGACTTGCCATGTGCTGTCAATTTGTGGAAGAAGAGTATCAATTTGATCGCGGTTTAGTGATTCACCGATACCTTCACAAGATTCACAATGTTTTGTTGTTAAATCACTCATGATGAAGTTTCCTTTAGACAGAGGGGTAGTGCATGTAAAAAGCGTTCGTTTTGCTCGAAGGTGCCAATCGTAACACGGAGGTGCTGTGTTAAGCCATAAGGCGTTAAGGGGCGCGTGATAATACCACGTGCTTGTAAATGACCATCGAGTTCAGTGGCATTTCTACCACAATCAAAAGTAATAAAATTACAAGCGGTGGGTAAGGTTTTTAAATGTAAGTGCTCGAGTTCTTGTTGAACTTGTTTTAAGCCCTCTTGGTTTACTTGAATGCTTTTTTCTACAAATGCTTGATCGTTTAATGCGGCTATGCCTGCAAGCATTGAAGGTTGACTGACGGTAAAAGGAAGCTGGATTCGATGTAAAAGCGCAATGATATCAGGATTCGCTAAAGCATAACCCAGGCGTAGAGCAGCCAAACCGTAAACTTTTGAGAAAGTGCGGGTTATCACAAGGTTGGGATATTTTGCGAGCCATGCTTGGGCATGAGATTGCGCTTTAGCGGGGGTGTATTCATGATAAGCTTCATCGAGCACTAAAAGTGTGCTTTCAGGTATATGATTTAAAAGGCGTTCAATTTCTTCGGGCTGAATGAGCAGACCAGTCGGATTATTGGGGTTAGCTAAAAAAATTAAGGCTGTTTTTTCGGTGCAAGCATTGATTAAGCCATCAATATCAACCGTCCAATCAGATTGTAAGGGTATTTTTTGAAGAGGAATGCCCAGCGTATTAGCCTGTACTTCATAGGTAATAAAAGCATATTCGTGTGTGAGTATATGTTTTCCGGTATGTAGGGCAAAGCATTCGAGTAACAAATGAAATAATATATCTGAACCATTACTCAACATCACCGCTTCTTTATCAAGTTTTGCATGTTCAGCCAAACGTGTACGCAGAGGGTTTTCTCGGGTAATGGGGTAGGTTGCAATATCATGAGGTGTAAGTTGTGTAAATGCTGCGAGTATATTTGGACTGCAGCCGAGAGGATTTTCGTTACTGGCCAGTTTCACAATATCAGTGAGACCTTTTTCATGGGTCAGACTATCAGTTGCTTTACCAGGAACATAAGGATGAAGTGCTTGAATTCCTGTGTGAGGGAGAGTGGTATAATCATACGACATGGTTTGCTTCCTGCATTTTAAGACATCTCATCTTAGCGAAGTGGTTCAAGGAGTCAAGAGCAGCAATAGAAGAGGGAGTAGATGTTATTGATGAATCATGAGGTGAGGAATCAACATTTTAATACGGGCGTATTTAATGCTTAAATCAAAGCAACAAGCTTTTTGTTTGATTAATTTGCGGTTAAAAAGTATAATATTTTTTACTGCGTGTCTTTTGAAATTCCAGGTGAAAAATGCAATTTAAACATATATTGCTTGCGGTTTTTGTTGCCATCATCTGGGGTTGTAACTTTGTATTTGTTCAGTGCGGTATTCAAGAAATACCCCCTCTGACCCTTTGCGCTTTGCGTTTTTTCTTATCGAGTGTTCCTTTGGTGTTTTTTGTGAAGCGCCCAGATGTGCCTTGGTTGTGGCTTTTTTTATATTCTTTTTTGACGTTTACACTACATTTTGCCTTCATGTTTTTTGGGATGAAAGTAGGAGCTGCATCAGGTATTGCATCGCTATTGTTACAAATACAAGTTTTTTTCAGTTTTTTATTGGCAGCCATTCTTTTAGGAGAGCGTTTAACTCGCTGGCAAGTTGCGGGGGCCTTTTTTGCATTTACAGGCCTTGCTGTTGTACTTGAGCATTTAGGTGGAGGCGATATTACATTTGCAGGTTTCATGTGGATTGTGGCAGCTGCTCTGATGTGGGGTGCGGGTAATTTATGCATAAAAAAAATGGATAAGGTACAAGGTATGCGTTTGATTGTATGGGCCAGTTTTTTATCGTTTCCGCCTTTATGTATTGCTTCTTATTGGATTGATGGACCGACGGCCATGTTTACTTCGCTGCATGCTTTGTCGTGGCGCGGCGCATTATCTGTATTTTATATTGCTTATATTTCTACATGGATTGGATATGGGGTCTGGGCATGGCTTTTAAGTATTTATTCAGTGGGTATGGTGGTGCCATTTACTTTGTTGGTACCTGTTGTTGGTTTAATCGCTTCAAGTGTTGTATTTGGTGAGCAGATGCAAGCCTGGAAATTAATAGCGACATGCTTTATTTTATTTGGGCTCATGATACATTTATTTGGTGCACGATTGCCTCGCTTGGTGAAACTGAGGTTTAGTCGGGGGCAGTAAAAAGTACTCATGCTCGCTATACTGAGCTTAATGTAGCTTATAAAAGGATTGGTTATTGATGGAAGCAAAAGGATATTTGCTCAGTTCAAGAAAGCTTGATTCGTTAGATTCAAGGCTTATCCAAGTGAAAACCATAGATCAATTACCTGAAGAGGGTTGTCTTTTAGTTATTTTTGACTTTGATGGCGACACAGCAGGTGATGATTTACGAAGGTTACGCCAAAATCCTGTATATCGTTACACAGCTTTTTATGCATGGGATAATGTTCCTGATGGGTATGAGCCTTTATTTGAGGGCGCCTTTGATGAGCAAGCTTATGATGAAGCCAAGCAAATCAATGATCGTATAGATGTTTGTGAACAGAATGATGGAGCGCATACAGAAAGACAAGATATTAATGTATTTATTTGTCGCTATTTGTTCTCACGAAAAAAAATACAATTACTGCCACAAATCACCTGTCATAATCCATATGGATTTATTTATCCGCTCGTTCAGGCCCTCAGCACAGGAGGTAGTGCAAATGAACATTGGTACGTTTTAAATAGCTTAGTTAAGCGAGAATATCTGGAAGTTGTTGAAGCAATCAATGAATTACAAGTGTGCCCTAAATGTGAAGGAGGGTTGCTTAACTTTAAAAATTGCTGTCCCAACTGTGAATCGGTTGATTTACACGTTGAGCCTTTTGTACATTGTTTTAGCTGTGGAAATATTGGTCCTGTTAAAGAGTTCATGAGTCATCAAGAGCTGGTATGTAGTCGTTGTCAGACGACACTCAAGCATATTGGAATTGACTATGATAAGCCACTTGAAGATAAAATTTGTGAAAAATGTCAGCATCGTTTTTTTGAACCCAATACACTGTGTGTTTGTCTTGTGTGTGATGATGTAGGTAAACCTGAGGGGTTAAAAACAAGAAAGCTGAATGCATTTCAACTAACACAAAAAGGAAGAGAATTTGCTAAAAATCAACTTCAGAAGTTGGCGCTTGATTTGGGTGCATTTTTTGAGTTGATTAACTTTAATTTATGGGAACTGATTGTTCAGTGGCAAATACGTGTTTCTCAAAGGCACTCAGAAGTTGAGTTTGTTGCGGGTGTTATTTTTGTCGAGAATATTAATGAGTTGATTGAAGAAATTGGCTTTTTAAAAACAGAACAGCAGTTGGTCTTGTTTTATGAAAATGCAAGGAGTTTGTTTAGAAAAACAGACCTGATTAGTGTTGAAGATGATAAGTTATATTGTTTATTGACGATGACAAATCTCTCGCATATCCAAGTAATTCAGGAACGCATTGAGCATTTTGATAAAAATGCATCACCCAATGATCCCATTTTAAAAATTAAGTTTGGTTTTTTAGCGTCGACTGAAATTCTTGAAAATGAACTGGATAAAGATTTATTAATCAATGAGATGCTTAATCGGGTTAATATATGATTGAGTTTTTGGCTGATGCATATTATGGCGTTGCATTTTATGTGCTTTCAGTGGTTAAGTCGGGTCGAGTTATTAATATCTTTCTTTATTATTTTCCGTTTGTACTTATTTTAGAGATGCCATTTTATATGTTTACGGTGGCTTATAGTATTCGAGGCTGGCTTATTTTACATAAACAAAAAGGGTTGAAGTTTGTGTATACCCCAATGGCAACAATTATTGTAAGTGCTTATGGCGAGACGTACGATGAACTGTTACTGACTTATCAGTCTATTAATGAGCAACTTTATGATGGTGTGATTCAAACACTGATTGTTGTTGATAATGCATTAGAAAATAAAAAAACAGAAAAAATGGCTAAAAATTTAGCTGAAAAATTTGATAATGGTTTAACACGTCAGTTTCGTGTTATTTCTAAAATGTCTCGGGGTGGGCTCGCAAATTCTAGAAATTTAGGACTAAGATTCACGAAAGGTGAGTTTGTTGTGTGTATGGACGCGGATACTTCGATGGATAACACAACCATTGCACATACAGCCAAGCACTTTAGAGATCCCCATGTGATTGCTGTATCAGGTGCTGTGCGTATTCGAAATCAATTCGACTCAGTGACAACCATTATGCAGTCGATTGAATATATGCTGAGCATTCAGTTCGGGCGTTTGGGGTTAACAGAGCTTGGCGTTGTTAATAATATTTCAGGCGCATTTGGTATTTTTAGAACTTCATTTGTGCGACAAATTGGTGGGTGGTTAAATGGTACAGCTGAAGATTTAGACATGACATTGCGCATGCATGTTTACTTAAGTCGCTATCCTTGGCTGAAAGTGATTCATGAGCCTTTCTCTATTGCGTGGACTGCAGGGCCTGCAACGTTTCGAGAGCTGATGAAGCAACGTCTGCGTTGGGATGGTGATTTGTACTATATCTATATCAGGCGCCACTGGCGCTTTTTTAGCAGTCGATTGATTTCATTTAAAAAGCTGTTTTTTATTGCTTGGTATGGGTTATATTTTCAGTTGGTTTTGCCATGTGTCGTGATTTGTTATTTGTTTTTTATTGCGATTAAATTTTCTTACCATGCCATTATAGCCATGTTCGTTATGCTTTATTTTTATTATTTAATCATTACTTTTGCGATGTTTTTTTTGTTTTTATTATTGGTTTCAGAGCGCCCCAAAGATGATAGTCGTTTTATTAAATGGTTGTTTATTAATCCAATATATAACATGACAATACGAGTAACAGCATTTTTCTTTGTGATGAATGAGATTTTATTTAAAGGACATAAAGATTCGTCGATGGCGCCTTGGTGGGTGCTTCGGAAAACAAAATAAATTAGGTGTAAATCATGGGCATTAATTTAAACCCAAGAAAATTAGATGAAAAAACCACGGTGAAAGATTACGGCCAAGGCAAACGTACGCCACCCAAATTGCGGTGGTTTCTAGTGGTGGCTTTAGTCAGTATTCCGTTACTCTATTTGTTCTATATGTTGCTTGATGAAACAGTTTTGGCTGATTTTCAAGGTGTTGTGGTGTTTGATACCGTTAAAATTAGAGCACCAGATGCAGGATATGTTGAAACCCTTTATGTGAAAGAAGGAGAGCATATTAAACAAGGGGACGTATTACTTCAGTTTAAATCACCTCAGTTAAATACAGAGCTTGTTTATTTAAGGCAAGAAAAAAAACGTATTGATGAGCAAATAAATAATATTAATCGAAAATCAACGGAGTCATTAAAAGAGCATTTAGAGACTTTAAAAAAAGATGTGTTGTCGAGCCAGTTGGTGTACAACAAATTTTTAAAATATTACCGAGCAAAAGGTCATATTGCGGCAATGGATTTGGAACAGGCGCGTAAAAATGTCATTGCAGCCAAAGAAGCTTATTCGCAGCTTAAACACCAAATTAAGCAAGTTGTTTTAGAAAATAATTTGATGATTGAGGTGAACTATAAGCGTCAAATAGAAGAGGTGAATAATAAGATTCGTCAAGCAGAGCTTAAAAAAGAGTATTTTTTACTTAAATCTCCAGCAAACGGTGCAGTAAAGCAAATTGATATTCATCCGGGTGAATTTTTGCCTGGAGGTCAAGATATCATGGATATTGTGACTAAAAATAATTTACATGTGGTGGCTTTTATTGATCCTAAAGAAGCGGAAGAAGTACAGCCCGGCATCACGGTCACCATGAAGTTTCCTGATAGATTTAAAGCAAAAGGTGAAGTAATTAATGTCCCTAATTATGCAGATAAAACGCCACTGAGCTTTCAGAACCCATTAGCCACACGTGAAAATAAATTGATTGCCATTATTACATTTAAAAAAGAGTTGCCTAAAAAATACCGTGTTTTTGGATTGCCTGTAGAAGTGAGTCTAGACTAATCAAAAGTGGTAATGAATAAGGAGATAAAAAATGCGTCTGCTTGTGACCGGTGCTTTAGGATATATTGGAAGCCATTTTTGTTTTAGAGCCTTAGAGCAAGGGCATGAGTTATTATTGATTGATAATGCAGTGAGTGATGTTTCAAAAATAATGCTGGATGCGATTATTAGCCATGCCAAGCAGCCTGGAAGGGTTCAGTTTTTTCATATTGATGTGCGTGAAAGAGCAGCATTACATTTGTTTTTTAAAGATAATCCCAAAATTGATGGCGTGATTCATTTCGCAGCACTTAAAAATGCTTCGGGCTCACTCAATGAGCCTTTTGAGTATTATCATAATAATGTCAGTGGAAGTCTGAATGTATTTGATTTGGCTTATCAAGCAGGCATACATAAAATTGTTTTTTCATCGACAGCAGCTGTTTATTCACCTGATGCAAAGCAGCCCTGTCTCGAAAGCAGTGAAATTAAACCGGTCACACCCTATGGCCAGAGTAAATATATGGCTGAAGTGATGTTATCAGGTGCTGTATTTGCATACCCTCAATTAAAAGCAGTGGCTTTACGCTATTTTAATGTAGCAGGGGCGGATAGTTCGGGTGCACTGACATCCATTTTACTGGCCGATAAAGATGCGAGCTTATTATCAGCTATTTTAAAAGTCGCACGTGGCCAAAAAGATAATTTATCTGTATACGGTCAGGGTTATGAAACACGTGATGGAACTGCGATTCGAGATTATATTCATGTCCTAGATTTAGTGCAGGCGCATCTTGATGCATTAAGTTTTATGGAGACTAACGATGGTTTTCATGTATTTAATCTAGGGAATGGTGAAGGATACACCGTACTTGAAATGGTTGAACGATTTGAGGCAGTGAACCGTGTTAAGGTGCCTATGCAGCATGAACCAAGACGTCCAGGTGATTTGGAAGCTGTGTATGCTAATGCTGAACGCGCTTTCAGTCAGTTAAGGTGGAAACCCACACGTAATTTGGACCGAATTGTGGGTGATGTTTGGGTTAAATAAAGCAAACTGTCACAGTTTTTGATTATATAACCTGAGATCTTCTTAATCTATACCCATCGTCCATGGAGTTGCGAAATTGCCAGTTCTTTTAGATATTGAAAAAGCAGTTTAAATCTTAAGAGAATGAAAAATATAAGGGTGTTTAAAAGCCTGAAGATACCCCCTCTCCCTCAGCGGGGAACACATAAAAACTGAGCTTAAGGTAAGGGAGAGGGGCGATGAATATCTGTTAAAACAGCTTCTGTAGATTGTAAAACTACATGATTCCAAAACCGAAGTACTCGAAAACCACGGGCTTCTAATACGACTATTCGTTGATTATCTTGGCCTTGGTCGATTAAATGTTGTACACCATCAAGCGCTATAATGAGCCGTTTTTTAATCAATGGGATCAGACCCCATTGATTTAAACAACAGTTCGCTCATCAAATACAAAGCATTCACCTTCCCAGTAAGACTTATCAGCTGGCATTTTATCGATGTAGTTTAAAATACCGCCATCGAGTTGGTATACTTCTTCAAAACCTAAACTTTGAAAGTAAGCAGTTGATTTTTCACAACGAATGCCACCAGTACAATAGGTTGCTAGTTTTGTTTTCTTTTTATCGAGCAGGTTTTTTTGAATATATTCAGGAAAATCACGAAAGGTTTTGATATCAGGATCAACAGCATTTTTGAATTTTCCTAGAGCGAATTCGTAATCATTGCGTGTATCAAGTACTAGCACATTGGGGTCTTCTAAGAGGGTGTTCCATTCGTTAGGAGATAGGTGAGTTTCTTTGGTTTTAAGGGCTGTAATACCTGGTACGCCAAGGGTTACAATTTCTTCGCGTAATTTCACCTTTCTGCGTTCAAACGGCATAATATTGGTGTAATTTTCTCTAAATTTTAATTGGGAAAAGCGTGGATCAGCTGTTAAAAACGCGTAAAAATCTTGAATGTTTTCAGGGGTTCCTGCAAAGCCTGCATTCAAACCCTCTGAAGCCAAAATAAAAGTGCCAAGAATGTCATGGCGTTTCATAGCTTTTAAAAAAATAGATTTTAGGGCGTCGAGTTTTTCGAGTGGTGTAAATAAGTAGCAGGATGCGACGGTGTAAGCGTGCATGATTTATCTCCTAACGTGACTATATTACTTAATTAAGTACAGTAATATAGCATAAGTAGCTGCATTAAAGTTAGATTTTTAGATAATTTAACAGGGGTTTTGTTCTAAAAAGTCAGTTTCAGCTGAGTCTGTTTCAGCGCCATTTATCCATGAATGGATGCTATTATCGAGTCGGTCGCAGCACTCTTTAAAGAATTGCACAGGCCCTAAAAGACCCTGGTAACCATGTGCGGTTGACTGAAGAAGAAAAGCTGAAATCACAAGAGAAGCTGCAATGGCAGCTACTGGCGGGAAAAAAGCCGAAACACATAAAAAAGGGCTTAAGCAAATGAGCGTGTCTAACAGCAGCATATGCAGCACATAAAATCCAACGGCCATTTCTTCAATGGCGCTACTATGCTCTGTATATACACAACCTGTTTCTAATGCAAACCATATATCAGAGAAAGAAAATCCAGGTAATTTTTTATCTGTAGGCTTATACTCCATTTCATGCAATTGATAGCTTGTAAAATCGAGTGTTTTCGCCATGGTGGCATGAAGCTCGATAAAGTCTGTTTCTGTTTTTAAACAAAAAGCACCTAAGTTAGGATCCATGTACCATATTTCTTGTTGTGCATCATCATTGGTATGAACCCGTAAATAACAGGCATGAGCACCTCTTAAACCATATAAAGTGAGCATAATATCTTTTGATGCATTTTTTTGTGCATATTTTAAAATCTCTTGTGCTTGATATTCTTTGTTTGGACAAAAGTGCCTTCGAGTGAGTAGACGTTTTTTCACAGTGCGTTGATCTAAAGCTTGGTGGTGTTGATTAACCTGAGCATTGAAGACCTCTCGCGTTATTGTAATACGAGGGGCTTGGCTATTAAAGTAGGGTGACATTGCGTGGTTAGCCATTAATGAGGTGATGCCATAACAAGCACCACCTAAGTTACCTAGTGGTTCTTTAGCCTGCTGAATATCAGCTATTTTGTATTTTGGGCTTTGATATTTGTGTAAAATGCGGGTGCTTTTTGTAATTTTAGGCGTACCTAAAGGTTTTATATTGAGTGTAATGTGATGCAATTTTGCTTTTTCCTTGAGTCTATTACATTCAGCGTTTGTCGGGTTTGACAGATTATTTTTTTCTTGTTTGAAAATGATTACACCCAATATTTCATACATCTTTTTTAATTCAGCTAAATGAGTTGGAGACTTATTGTGAATATACGTCCACATTTCAGGGAGGCAATCGTCGAGTAACGTCGCTAGATGTGAACTATCTTTTGTCTTAATATATTCAGTTTCTTGGATTAAGCGAGCTTTAAGTTTTTCAAAATATTCAATTTCTTCTTGTATGTGGACTGGGTGCTTGGGTGTAAAAAAAACATTTGAGTTGCCCGCGGCATTTCCTTGCTTTTGCAAAGCGGTCAGTGTGGCTTCAATGATATCTATACATTCAAATAGGCTCATTTATTATAAACTCAAATTTGTCTTCCAATAAGTATTCACTAGCTAATTTCTTTATTTTATCATATTGTTTTATTTTTATCCATAAATTAAGTCGTCAAGTAGCGTTTTAGTAGGATATACTGAACTTTAAAAATTCATTTTGAGGATGAGTATGTACGGTGTTTTTTTATGGGTAACCGGTTTTTTTAGTTCGGAGTGGATACATGGACTTACGCTTAGATTACTGGGTGTTATGCCTAACTTTTGTTTTAAAACACCTAAAGAAACCCCTATAAAAGCGATGGGAATGGTATTTAAACATCCTGTCGGATTGGCCGCAGGATTTGATAAAGACGGCCGGTATCTAAAAGCGTTTTCAAAACTTGGGCTTTCGAGCGTTGAGCTTGGAACCGTGACACCCAAGCCACAATCAGGCAATCCAAAACCACGTCTTTTTCGAGTGCCACAATTATATGCGTTGATTAATAGAATGGGATTTAATAACGAGGGTGTTGATGCATTGGTCGAGCGCATTAAAAAATCAACATTTGATGGGGTGCTTGGCATTAGTATTGGCCCAAACAAAGAGACCTTGGAGCGGCGTGTCTGGTTAGATTATGAGTATTGTTTAAAGCAAGTCTATTTATATGCAGACTATATTGCGATTAATATCTCCTCACCGAATACGCCAGGACTCCGGGCATTACATCATAAAACAGCATTTTCTGAATTGATAAGAGCGCTTGTTCATGCCCGGGGTGCTTTAATAGCCGAGCATGACCGTTATGTGCCTATTGTGGTTAAAGTCTCACCTGACGAATCAGATGAAGCTATTCAAGGTATGGCGAACACTTTAGTCTCTGCTGGACTAGACGGCATGATTTTAACAAATACAACGCTTTCGAGAGAGGGATTACAGCAGTTGCCTGTATCAAGAGAATTAGGTGGATTAAGTGGTAGACCGCTTGCAAAGCGAGCGATACAGTGTTTAAGGCTTGTCAAAGAAGTGGTCGGAGATAATTTAGTGCTGATTGCATCAGGAGGTATTGATAGCCCAGAGGAAGCAGTGGCGCGTATTAACGCAGGTGCATCGTTTGTACAGTTATATTCAGGTCTTGTATATCAAGGACCGCGTTTGGTCGCAGATATTGCTAACGCTTATTCGAGTTTGAACTAGCTTCATATTGCTCTTCATGGGTGACTTGCAGCATAAGTTCGAATTTCATGATGGCACTTTTTGTGCTGGGATGGCTCGGTTGCTCGTTGAGCTTGCTCAAGATTTCTTCTATTTTTTCAATGCGTTCAACATGTTTTTCATGAGGAATTTTGTATAAATCATCAACCTCATGGCTAATATCGGGCCTTTTTTTAATGGCTTCAAAAAAAGAATAAGTCATTTTAGACATTACAAAAACTCACTGTGAATATCATTGATAAAAGTAAGTATAGACAGGTTTTGTGATTGTTTTAGGAAAACCTTTGGAAAAATTGGCTTAATCACATCTGATTCGTGTATAATCCGCGCTTATTAGGGATTTTTAAGTTGTTTGTAAGCTTTGAGTCAAATTTATTTTTAACATTTAAGGCGTGGAGTCAGTATGTCAACAGAATTAACATTATCTATTATTAAACCCGATGCAATTGCGAAATCAGTGATTGGAAAAATTTATACGCAGTTTGAAGAAGCCGGGCTGAATATTGTAGCGGCGAAAATGCAACAGCTATCACGCGAGCAAGCAGAAGCATTTTATGCTGTTCATAAAGAGCGTCCATTTTTTAATGATTTGGTCTCGTTCATGATTTCAGGACCTGTCATGGTACAAGTTTTAGAAGGCGAAAACGCCATTTTAAAACATCGTGACATTATGGGCGCAACAAACCCTAAAGAAGCGGCACCCGGTACAATTCGTGCTAACTTTGCTGATAGCATTGATGCGAATGCAGTGCATGGATCAGATGGTACTGATACCGCTGCTGAAGAAGTTGCATTTTTCTTTACTGAAGATGAGCTGTGTCGACGTGGTTGAGCAGTCTCCTTCAAAGCGTAATTTGCTTGATTTAGACGAAAAAGGCCTGCGGGCCTTTTTTGAGGCTTTGGGTGAAAAGCCCTATCGTGCAAAGCAGATGATGAAGTGGATTCATCAGGAAGGATGCCTTAGTTTTGATGCAATGAGCAATCTGAGTAAAGCGTTGCGTGCAAAATTAGCTGAAACAGCAGAGATACAATTACCTGAAGTGATAACTTGTCAGACTTCAAGTGATGGCACAAGAAAATGGCTGATACGTCTTAGCTGTGGCAATTCAATTGAAACGGTATATATTCCTGAAGTGAGCCGAGGGACACTTTGTGTCTCTTCTCAAGTAGGGTGTGCATTGAATTGCAGTTTTTGTTCGACAGGAAAGCAAGGCTTTAATCGTAATTTAACAACAGCTGAAATTATTGGGCAAGTGTGGTTGGCTGTGCATGCGTTAAGGCGCGATGAAGACATTCATCAACAGCGTGTCACCAATGTTGTCATGATGGGAATGGGTGAACCATTGCTAAACTTTGATGCCGTTGTCTCAGCAATGAATTTGATGATGGATGACTGCGCTTACGGGCTCTCTAAACGTCGAGTCACATTGAGTACATCAGGGATTATTCCTGATATGAAGCGATTGCGTGAACAAAGTGATGTTTCATTGGCTGTGTCATTGCATGCGCCTAATGATGCTTTGCGCAATGAGTTGGTACCGATTAATAAAAAATATGGATTAGTCGAGTTGATGGATGTTTGCCGTACTTATTTTTCAGATAAGCGTGTGGTGACTTTTGAGTATGTCATGCTTGCAGGGGTGAATGATAAGCCTGAGCATGCTGATCAATTGATTCGTTTATTGCATGATGTACCTGCCAAAGTGAATTTAATACCCTTTAATCCTTTTCCGATGAGTCAATATAAGCGTTCATCACAAAAAGTTATTTTGGCTTTTCGAGATAAATTAATGGCTAAAGGCATTAATACCATGACACGTAAAACACGGGGAGATGATATTGATGCAGCTTGTGGACAGCTCGCTGGACAAGTAGCGGATAAAACCCGTCGTGCGGCACGTTGGCAAACGCTTCATTTTGGACAAAATAAAAAGGCAGCAGAAGCTTAACGATAAAGTATATCCAGGTGGAGTGCTTCGCGGTTATAATGTTCCACGCCACCTTCTTTGGAGTATGTGAATGAATACAACCACAATCTTAGATCCAGATGAAGTTTCTTTGAGTGATAAACCGGGTGCAAAACTTGCATCTATTCGAGAGAAAAGCGGACATAGTATGGAATATGTAGCGGGTAAGCTACATTTACGTGTTCGTGTGATTGAGCTTTTGGAAGCTGATGCATATGATGAAATGCCAGAGCCAGTTTTTATTAAAGGCTATTTGCGAGCTTATGCAAAATTACTGGATGTTGACCCTGCGCCATTGCTTGATATGTTTAATTGTTTTTACGACGATGATGAACCTGCCTCTGAGCGCACCTTATGGCAAAGTCGCAAGCAAACCAATCGCACGGAGCATTGGGTTCGTTTTGGAACGGCTTTGTTTGCGTTAATTGTGTTGGGTGCTGTTTTTGGGTGGTGGATTAAAAATAAAGATGTTGAAACTTTATTTTCTGCGCATGTGCGAGCAGCAGACGTCAGTACATTGGCATCTGAATCTGATATTCGATTGACTGATTTATCGAATATGCGTTCTTTGTTGTCATCCAAACAAAAACTACCTCCTCTGGAGTTTGAGAATGAGTGAACGAATTCAAGCCATTCGTGGCATGAATGATGTTTTGCCAGAGGCAAGCTATGGATGGCGTTTCTTGGAACGCACTTTTTCTGATTGTGCCACAGCGTATGGATATCGTGAATTTCGAACACCTTACCTTGAAAGTACGGCTTTATTTAAACGCTCCATTGGTGAAGTCACCGATATCGTCGAAAAAGAAATGTATACGTTTTCAGACAGAAATGGTGAGAGCGTGACACTTCGTCCTGAGGGAACAGCTGGCTGTGTTCGAGCCGCTATAGAGCATAGTTTGCTTCGAGAAGGCGTACAAAAGTTTTGGTATGCCGGCCCCATGTTTCGGCATGAAAAACCGCAAAAAGGTCGTTATCGTCAGTTTCAACAGTTAGGGCTTGAGGTGTTTGGTGCCGCAGGTGTGGGCATTGAACTGGAGCTCATAGCACTTTCAGTACGCTTTTTGAAGGCTTTAGGTTTGATAAGTACGGTTAAGTTGCAGATTAACACATTAGGAACCGTAGAAGAGCGTTACCATTATCGTGAGCGTTTAGTCACCTATTTAAGTGCCCATCAAGATAAGCTTGATGATGAGAGTAAAAAGCGGCTTTTACGGAATCCACTTCGTATTTTAGACAGTAAAAATCCAGATATGCAGGCACTAATTCAAAATGCACCGCAACTGATGGATAGTTTGACCGATGAAAGTCAGGCGCATTTTGAAGCGTTTTGTCGAGGTTTGGATGCATTGGATATTGCTTATGAAATTAATCCTCGTTTAGTACGGGGTTTAGATTATTATGAACACACGGTTTTTGAATGGGTCACCACCGAGCTGGGCAGTCAAGCAGCTGTTTGTGCTGGAGGACGGTTTGATAAATTGGTTGAGCAATTAGGCGGCGCTCCTACTCCGGCAGTGGGTTTTGCCATGGGACTTGAGCGTTTATTATTGCTGGTGAGTGCACGTGATGCATCAAAGCTTGTGGCCCCAGCTTTAACTGCTTATGTGATGGCTGTTGATGATAGTGCTGTGGTTCAAGCGATTCATTTAGCAGAGACAATTCGTGAAAAAATGCCATCATGGCGTTTGTTGGTACATACGACAGGCGGACGTTTTAAGTCGCAGTTTAAAAAAGCAGATAAAAGTGGTGCGAGACTTGCTTTAATTTTGGGTGAAGAAGAAGTTGCCCATCAAAAGGTGAGTATTAAAGATTTACGGGGAGCAGCGGCACAACAATGTGTATCAGAGGCTGATGTTGTGTCAGCAATGAAGACTTATTTTGTGAATTAATCCTAAAGGAGAGGTAAACGTGTCGATTTATATGACCGAAACTGAGCAGTTAGAAGCAATAAAAAACTGGTGGCAGCGTCATCAGCGCTGGATTTCAACACTTTTAACCGCTGTATTAGTGTTAGTTGCTGGGTATCGTTATTGGACATGGCATACGTCAAAAATGACGCATCAGGCTTCACAAGCATATGAGCAGTTAATGGTTGCTGCTTCCAATCAAGAAGGGCAGTCAATTGAAGCATATGCAAAGACATTGGTTAAAGAATACCCTAAGACGGTATATGGTGATGCTGCACGGTTAACACTTGCAAAGCATTGGGTTTCTGAAACAAAGTGGGAAGATGCTGCTCGTGAACTCGAATATGTTGCATTGTATGCTAAAATGCCAGCACTTCAGCAGGTTGCACGCATTCGGTTGGTCCGATTGTGGATTTCAGAAAAAGCTTATGACAAGGCCTTAAAGTATTTAGATCAAACGGATAGCTCAATGTATAAGCCATTAGTTGATGAGTTAAAAGGTGATATTTATGCAGCAACGGGGCGTTATGATGAGGCAGAAGCGTTGTATCGAGAAGCACGTGAAGAAGTCAAACTTCGTGGTGTTGGTAACGTTTTTTTAGAGATGAAAACAAATGAATTGGCTACTTTAACAGGTGCTGCTCATTCAGCTTAACAAAAAGGGGTGTTAGGGCTTATGGCTCGATGGTTTGTATTATTATTTTGGGTGGGTTTAAATGGGTGTACAGTCATCGATAATTATTGGCTGGGTAAAGATAACACCCCTGTTCCTAGTTTATTAACACCGATTGTTTCCAAGGCAACTTGGACGCCTTGTTGGACCGTTGCGTTTGATAAAGTGAAAACAAAGGACACTTATCTTCATGTGCGCTCTGTTTTTGATGGACATATTATTTATGCAGCAACGCCTGATGGACAGGTAAAAGCCATTAATCAAAAAACAGGCCAAGTCAGGTGGTCAAAAAAATTAGATGAGCATTTAGTGAGTGGTCCTGCAGCAAAGTTTGGCCGTTTGGTTTTTGCAACCAATAAAGCCAACGTACTTGTCTTAAGTCAAAAAGATGGCCGTTTGCTTTGGAAAGCGCGTGTTTCAGGAGATGTGCTTTCAACGCCACTGATGATTGAAAATCGTATTCTTGTGAAGACAGTTGATGGCCATCTTTACGCTTTTGATCGTGAAACAGGCGCTAAAGTTTGGGTGGTTGATCATGGTACTTCATCACTTGTTTTAAAAGCGAGTTCATCACCGGTTCGTTATGGCAATCTTGTGCTTGCTGGATTTTCAGATGGTAAATTAGATGCGATTGAGTTAGAGACAGGACGTGTTGTATGGCAACGTAGTATTGCGTATGCGAGTGGTTCAAGTGATGTGGAAAAATTAGTTGATATTAGTGCGACACCTATTGTGCGAGGCGATGTCGTTTATCTTGCGAGTTATCAAGGATATATGGTGGCTATGTCATTACGGCAAGGTGACTTTATTTGGAGTAAGCCTATGTCAACGTATAAGAATTTTGGGGTTGATGCGAGTACACTCTATATTGTAGATAATCAAGATGTTATATGGGCTATGGGGCGTACAGATGGCCAAGTACAATGGAAGCAATCAGCCCTGTTAGCACGTGGAGTAACAGAGCCTGCCTTGATGGGAAATCGTTTGGTTGTCGGTGATAAAAAAGGGGAACTGCATTTATTGGATGCAAAACATGGTGATTTTATTGCACGTCATTCACTGGGTAGTTCAATTAAGGTTGGACCACTGGTTGATTCAAATCATGTGTATGTAATGACCGCTGAAGGAAAGCTTCATTGCTTTTCTGTGAAAGGATAGATGTATTTATGATTCCAACCATTGTTTTTGTAGGTCGCCCAAACGTAGGTAAGTCGACTTTATTTAATCGTTTGACGCGAACACAAGATGCTTTAGTGGCTGATTTTCCTGGCTTAACCCGAGACCGAAAGTATGGGACAGCAACCTTTGAGGATAAGCCATTTTTAGTGGTTGATACGGGAGGAATTGGTGTCGAAGATATGGCCGTTGATGCTTTAATGGCTTCTCAATCTGAGCGTGCTTTAGAAGAGGCAAGTCATGTCTTTTTTTTAGTGGATGCCCAAGCAGGTCTGACACCAACAGATGAAAAAGTTGCATTACATTTAAGAAAGCATGGAAAAAATATTCATCTCCTCATCAATAAAGTAGATGGATTAGATGAAGCTTTGGTTTGTGCTGACTTTCAAAGCTTGGGTTTTGCAGATGTTCATCCTATTTCAGCAACCCATGGGCGTGGTATTCAGCAATTGTTACGACATGTAACTGCTGATTTCCCCCTGCCCTTGCCTGAAAATATGGAGGCCGAACGTGCAATTCGTGTTGCTATTATTGGCCGGCCTAATGTAGGCAAATCAACTTTAGTGAATCGTATGCTGGGTGAAGAGCGTATGGTCGTTTATGATATGCCAGGTACAACACGAGACAGTGTTGAAGTGCCTTTTGAAAAAGATGGCCAAGACTATGTTCTTGTGGATACTGCAGGTATTCGAAGGCGTTCTCGTGTGAATGAAAAAATAGAAAAATTTTCTATTGTTAAGACCTTAGGCTCTATTCAGGCAGCGCATGTGTGTGTCATGTTGATTGATGCAAAAGAAGATTTAACTGATCAAGACTTGCATTTAATGGGATTTATTATCAATGCCGGTCGGGCACTGGTGGTTGCTGTAAACAAGTGGGATGGCTTAGATGTTTCTCATAGAGAGCATATTAAAGAGGCTATTTTAAGAAAATTACAGTTTGCTCTGTTTGCCAAATTCCATTTTATTTCTGCGCTGCATGGTTCTGGTGTAGGGCGTTTATTTAAAGATATTAATGAAGCGTATCGCTCAGCAGTTAAGCCTCTTTCAACCCCAGAGCTGACACGTATTTTACATGATTTAGTCGCAAAGCATCCACCACCACTTGTGCATGGTCGTCGTATTAAATTACGCTATGCGCATGCAGGGGGACACAACCCACCCCTTGTTGTGATTCATGGAAATCAAGTGGATGAGCTGCCTGCGAGTTATAAACGTTATTTAAGTAAAGAGTATACGGAACGATTGAAGCTTGTTGGAACACCCCTTAAAATTTTATTTAAAGGGGGAGAGAATCCGTATCAAGGAAAGAAGAATACGCTCACTAAGACACAAGCAAAGCACCGAAAACGTATGATGACTTGGGTGAAAAAAAAGAAGCGCTGAAAATAAGAGGGACAAGATGAATATGACTTTGAAGGCGATGTATGACAATTTGGCTGATCAGTATGATATGGCAGATCAGTTTGGCTCAATTACAAAGAGTCATCAAGCAGCAATAGCACAAGTTGAACGACTCTTACCTGAAAATCGGTCTAATTTTAGAATTTTAGATTTAGGCGTTGGAGATGGTGCTTTTTTAAAGAAACTTCATCGAAGTATGCCCAATGCTGAGTATACAGGCGTGGATGTTTCTGGAGAAATGTTAAAGCGTGCGCATGAAGCACTTGATTTAACAACAATTGAGGCCAGTGCTGTAGACGTTGGAAATTTTTTGCCGCCAAACAGCCAAGACTTGGTGTTAGCACATTTTATTAATGCTTATATTCCAATGCCTGCTTTGTTTGAATCGGTACAAGCCTTGACGAAGGCCAATGGATATTTTTCTTTTATTACAACAACATATGATTCATTTCCGGTAGCACAGCAATATTTGGCAGATTTCATTGCAGAAGGTACTTTGTTAAGTAGCGTGGTTGGCCATTATTATAAATCTATTTTAAAAAATACAACGGTAGCTATAGGCGAAAAACAATTATTACAAGCATTTGAACAATATGATTTTGAAGTGTTAGAGCATCAACGGTTTCATTTGCCGATTGTTCTGGATGATATTGATGCTTTAGCATTGTTTGGTATTGAAGGCACTTGGTTTTTAAATAGTTTATCGATTCGTATGTTGCCTAAAAACTTTTTATTACAGCGTTTAAAGCGATTATTTGAACGAATTTTTACATTTCCATACCATGATACACACGTGATTGATGTGGTGTTGGCTAAAAAATAAGATGAATGAGAGTTGTATGAAAAAATTTATTTTTTTAATGTGTTTTTGTGTGACCAGTGTATTTGCGGCAAGTCATCACCCAAGTGCTTTTTTGGAGCGTATTAAACAGGCACCCGATGAAGGCGAGCAAATTGTTCAGCATTTTTGTGGTACATGCCACGCAACGAGGCCTATTATTCCACTCGGTGCACCAAGGCCTAAAGTGTTAAAAGATTGGCAACCAAGGCTTGAACAAGGCATTGATGTATTATTCAAACATACGGATGAAGGTTTACGAGCAATGCCGCCAAGAGGGGGGTGTTTTGAGTGTACGGATGAGCAATTGATGCTTGCGATAAAAGCTTTGTTGCCGACAGAAGATAAAAAAGAGAGTGAATAAACGCCTACGTGTCAAAAGTATTCAGGGAGCTAAAGGCCGATATGTCGGGATGCCCTGCATAAAGTGTGGTACGTAGGGAGGAACAAGCTATTTTTTTAAATTATTGGGTATATAAATTATGAGTGTGACAATTTCTTCGGATATAACGATTTCTTCTGAGCTGAAGCCTACATTAAGGCTTGTTAACATTGCTGACCATATTGGTGAAACAGTTGAACTACGTGGATTTGTATATAAAGTGCGAGTGCTGTCTGAATTTGGTTTTATTTTATTACAACACGGTGATGATTTAATTCAAGTGGTCTTTACTGGTGATTTAGGTGCGACGGGTATTAAAGAAAATGGCGCATTAAGTATTAAAGGTACAGTCACAGAAACAAATATTAAAGATACGTTTGTTCATCCCAAGCACTGTGAAATTCAGCTGACAGATTATACCATTTTGAGTACACCATCGGAGCCTATGCCATTTGATGTTACTAAGAAAAAATTAGATGTACATAATGATGTAAAATTTGATTATCGATATTTGTCGATGCGTCATCCGCTTGAGAAAGCTATTTTTAGAATTCAATCCGCTCTGGTGCAAGGTGTACGCGCATTTTTGACCGAACAGCGTTTTACAGAAGTTCGTTCTCCTAAGATTGTAAAAGAAGGTGCTGAGGGTGGTGCCAATATTTTTTCGTTCGAATACTTTGGAAAACAAGCTTTTTTAACGCAATCACCCCAGTTCTATAAAGAGTTTTGCACAGGCATTTTTGAACGCGTTTTTGAAATAGCACCTGTTTTTCGAGCGGAAAAACATCATACCAATCGACATATCAATGAATATACTTCGATGGATTTGGAATTTTCACATATTGAGTCGTTTTATGATGTACTCAACCTAGAGGCTGCCATGCTTAAATATGCTTTTGATTATATTCAAAAGCATGTATCGCATGAACTTGCAATGTGGAAGGTTGAACTGCCGGTCATCAATACTATTCCAGTACTGCGGTTTTATGATGTGAAAAATATTGTTGAATCAGAATATGGAATTAAGCCCAAAGATTCGTTTGATTTGGCACCGATTGAAGAGTTAAAAATTTCAGAATATATTAAAGAAAAATATAATTCTGACTTTGTATTTATTACGCATTATCCATCCGCTAAAAGACCTTTTTATGCCAAAGATGATCCAAATGAGCCTGAGTTAACTTTGAGTTTTGATTTGTTATTTAGAGGGATTGAAATTACATCAGGTGGTCAGCGTATTCATGATTATGATGAGTTGATTGCTAAGATGAAAGCCAAAGAAATGAATCCAGAAGAGTTTGAGTTTTTCTCAAATGCACATAAATATGGTTTACCTCCTCACGGTGGTTTAGGCATGGGGCTTGAGCGTTTAACGCAAAAACTATTAGGTTTAGATAATATTAAATCTGCTACCATGTTTCCACGAGATGCAACACGTTTATCTCCTTAAGCTTTCATTTTTTATTGATTATTACTCTTGCGAGACTGTCATTTTTTTATGATGCGGTCTCGAGCTGTGTCCCAAGATGACAGTGTTAGAGCATTTTAAGCATAACTTATCGCAAGTCTATTTGATAAAACTTCAAACCAATCATTTTAGCGTAACCGTTCGGTAATCCCCCCAGAAAATAAGTGATGTTAAAAGTAGAATTTTCTCGTAACCTATGTCAGAGGAGATTCTGCATGAAAAAGTCAAAATTTAGTGATAGTAAAATCATGTCAATATTGAAACAAGCTGAAGCAGGCGTACCTGTTTCTGAGCTTTGTAGAGAGCATGGCATGAGCTCAGCAGCCTTTTATAAGTGGCGTTCAAAATATGGTGGCCTGGAGCTTCCTATGATGACACGTTTAAAAGAGTTGGAAGCTGAGAACAGTCGTTTGAAGAAAATGTATGCTGAAGAGCGTCTAAAGTCTGAAATTCTCAAAGATGTTTTAGAAAAAAAGTAACAAGGCCATCGGAACGGCGCCTGCTCGCGAAACAAGTGGTTCGCGAGCATTCAATTTCTATTAGGATGGCCTGCAATTTATTAAGCATCAGTGAAACATGTTATCGCTACGTAGCAAAATTAGATAATGAAAATACATTCATTGCTGATTGGTTGTTACGACTTACACATAATCAGCGTAATTGGGGCTTTGGTTTATGCTTTCTGTATCTCCGAAATATCAAAGGATATGCCTGGAATCATAAACGCGTTTATCGTATTTACCGAGAACTGGAGTTGAATTTGAGAATAAAACCCAAAAGACGGTTAACCAGGGAAAAACCTAATCCTCTAGCCGTACCCCAATCAAAAAATGAGTGTTGGTCGATGGATTTTATGCATGCAAAGCTTTCGAACGGTCGAAGTTATCGTTTATTAAACGTTATTGATGATTTCAATCGTGAAGGACTCGCAATTGAAGTCGACTTTTCTTTGCCTGCCGAACGAGTCATTAGAACGCTGAACCACATCATAGAGTGGCGTGGAAAACCGCAGTATATTCGCTGTGATAATGGGCCTGAATACGTTAGTCATCTACTGGCTAAATGGTCCCAAGCACATCAGATAAAGCTTCTTTTTATTCAGCCAGGCAATCCGCAACAAAACGCTTACATTGAACGTTATAATCGTACGGTTCGTTATGACTGGCTAAATCAACATTTATTCAGTACGATTGAACAGGTGCAAGAGTTTGCGACACGCTGGCTTTGGTCATATAACAATGAAAGGCCGAATATGGCTCTTGGAGGTATTCCTCCAGCGAAAAAACTTGCATTAGCAGCTTAACCCTCTACTTTTAACTGTGGTTATAAATGGGGGGATTACCTAATGACTTGAACTTTTGCGCAATCAGCAACACATTGATTACTGTACGTTTTACCATCCTTACCACACACAGGATCCCAATTTTGAGCACAGACACAGTTTACGCTAGGCTGTTGAGTCGTTTGTATTGCCAGTAATTGAGGGGAGAATATCAGCAGAAAAAAAAGTGTGACCCATTTGTTCATATCAAAACCCATTAAGTCATGATTTATCTTTAATGTTACAAGTTTATCTGCTTATTTCAAATGTATTGAGTATCTAATCACTGAAAAAAACCGTTGAATTAATCATATAATTATTCCATTTAAATATACTCTTTATAGAGATGTAAAAAATTAAGCTTATTATTTTTTATTTTCTCAATTGAATATGATTCAAGGCAAAAAGCACCTCAATCTAACGAGATGAATTATCTCTACATTACCCCTAAAAACATGATGAATACTGAGGTCACCCAGGAAGTACACAGAGTTATCCACTGATTCTGTGGATAACGTATTATTTGACGAACCTATTTTGATTCACTATATCAATAGAATCACTTGTTTTAATTTTTCAGGATTAAACATGCTCATATCAAATGTTATTTTTGTAGTTGCAAGCTATGTCGGTGCAAGTCCATCGACGACCATTAACCCCGATCTTTACCAGCAAACACAAACAGAAAATAATCATAAATATAAAGGTTCTGGACAATATAGAAACGAGGGATATATCAATCCTAAACAACAAAACAACAACTCGTTTCAAACAACTACCCCGTCTGAGCCCGAAGAAGCACAAGCAGGACGAATGGTTGTCCCAGAAAAGTTCAGATAAAATAAAGAACTTTGCACAGTCAAGAAAAGTAATATCTTAAATAGAGTCAGCTCAACTGTAATAGCCAACTCTGTACATCATAAAGCATTCTATTATCTCTAACCTTTTGTTATGTACAAGACCCTATAATAATCAATTGATGAGTGATATGCTTTTCGCTCGATATGCTTAAATGAATGCATAAATGAAATTCGTATTACTCAAACCTCAACGTGTTTTTTTTATTTCGTTCATATCCGTATTCATACTATCTGCAAAAATAGCTTTTGCTGAGCCTTGGTATTCTGGTCCCCTCTTATCCGATCCATCCATTGTTACTTCCGTAGGACATGGTTATTTGCAGTGGCATATCTTTCAAATCAATAACTATGGTGCATACAGTCAAGATTTTGATTTTTTCTCTCTTCCGAGGGCAACAACAAAAGAGATTGATACAACTTTTAACTACGGGATCACACCTAACACTGAAGCTCAGGCATTTATTACCTATATTCATAATGCAACCGAAGGAAAGAAAACTGGAAATTTAGGCGATACGACCATAACACTCGCAACCCAACTCACACTTCAAAATGGGAAAAAATGGCCTCCCAATATTAAACTCATGTTTCGCCAACTTTTCCCAACTGGACGCTATGACCAATTGAATGGCAACCTATACGGTACGGATGCAACAGGACAAGGCAGTTATTTAAGTAGCTTTGCTGCTAACATGGAGCATGTGACTCACTTATGGGGAGAACACTACTTAGTTGAGTTTGCGACAATCAGTGTCGTTCTTGCAACACCCGTTAAACTGCAAGGGTATAGCATTTATGGGGGTAATGCTAAAACACAGGGTACAATGTGGCCCGGCAACAGCATCTCTTTTAATCTGGCTGCTGAATATAGTCCGAGCCAACACTGGGGGTATATTATAGAAACTTATATATATGCTCAACAAGCCTCTAAATTTACAGGTCATATAGGAGCAATAGAACCCAGGTTTAACAACAGACCTTTCTTAAACCGCAGAGAAAGACGACGTATCTTTCTCAATAACTTAAGACCAAGCTTTCTTAACCTTGGGGGAGATAGAGACATTGGACATGGTAACGTTGCAGAATTTACTTTAGCACCCGCTATTGATTATAGCTTTACAAAAGATGTGGCTTTAACCGCTGGTTTTTGGTTCACTGTTGCGGGTAAAAACACGCCTGCTTTCTATACACCAATGATTAGTTTTACCGCTCACTGGTAAATAATACCTCGATTGAAAACTGCATGCCATGAACTAAGCTTAATATCAAAAGCAATCATTAAGAGTTTGTTTATGCCTGGTTCATTTCAAAACGTTTCAACGCAATTAGACAAACAACTTCAGCATGCCTTTAGATATGGCACAAGTGCATTTCGTTTTGGTTTGATACCACAAAGTGTTTCCGACCATTTGCCTATCACCGCTGAGTTACCTTTAGGCACTGACTCAATCAAAATGCTCAGTTGGAATTTATTAGCCGACGAGCATTTATTTAATAACTTCATGAATATATCGGGTCGTGATTATTTAGAAAGAGCACTACTTAAAAAATTAGAAGATAAAGAAAATAATATATATAACAAAGCCATACATCATTTATTAGCAGAAATTGCACAATATTTATTAAGCAGTGAAGAAAATGGCGAGATTAACATCACTCGAGAATTACTGAATCATTTTATCCCTAATAATGCTCAGCCCAGTCGAAAAGCACACTCTGACATTCCTGAAGTTGCACAAGAGAAAACACGCCAGGTGGAAGAAGCACGCAGTTGCTTAGTCGATATTTTATGTGATTCAAATGATTCAAACGCACATGAGTATCAAC
The DNA here is from genome assembly GCA_029210085.1 of Legionellaceae bacterium. Taxonomy (GTDB): domain Bacteria; phylum Pseudomonadota; class Gammaproteobacteria; order Legionellales; family Legionellaceae; genus JAALKW01. Next base: position 76,951 of record JARGPP010000013.1, read on the forward strand.
TCGCATTGAAGCATTGTGTTGAATTAATTTATCATATTAAATCTCCTGATGGTGCACTGCATTGGACAAATAGATTCAACAGACTTACCCAAAATCAAGAAGCAATTGAAGAGCTGGCCGCTCAAGATATCCTTGCCTTTCAGGAATGTACCAACCCCAATGACATGGAAAATTTACTGAAAAAATCACATGAACAGTCAAGAAACATTACTTTTATTCAGCATAACCTCAGCCGAACAGGACAATCTACAGACAATGTCGTTTTAGCTTTTGATACTGATAAATATCAACTCGTTCAGCAAGAAACACCTACTAACCCTCTTAAGAGCAGTTTTAAAGGCAAAAAACCCGCACTTTATTGTAAGCTTCAAGACATCAGGACCGGTAAAATTTTTATTGTGGGCTCCATCCATCATCCTGGTGACAAGCATGACTTAAGACATGAAATTGAAGAAAGTGTCGCACAGTTACAAGAAGAAGATACCACGATTCCTTTTTATATTGCGGGTGATTACAATCATACTGCCGAACAATTTGCGTGTAATACTGAGTATTGCGCACAAGAACATACAACACTTTTTTATCCTACCAACAATGGGACCATGGCAGGTTCAGATTATCATAATACCAATGAAGCAATTGATGCGATAATGTCTAATCAAGTATTAACAGACCGCATTCGAGTCAGCCCTTCCATTATCTTATCACCACCTGCACCAACCCCCTTACATGTTCATATTGCGCTCTTTGAACAACCCAATCAGACCCATGAAACTGTTGATGCAATTTTAAAACCTCATATTCTTGAAACCCAAGTCCAATTTAAACAGAATGTAACTGCAGTAAGAGAAAATGCTCGAAAAAGTATTTTAGAGGCTATGCAGCCAGCTTATGATGACGATACGGCACTGGGTGAACGAACAACGCTTTCAATGACTGCTAGTTAAATAACAAACGATAGGAAATAAATGATGAGCGAGATAAAGTGTAACGACGCAACCATGCATACCTATGGTCAACTGCCTGAAATCAATCAAAAAGCGCCTGACTTTCTTTTAACCGATATTGATTTAAAAAATCGAACGCTTGAAAAAGATTATGCAAATCAAGCCGTACTAATTAATGTATACCCGAGCTTAGACACCTCCGTTTGTTTTGAAAGCTTAAAAAAATTTCATGCGGATTTAAAAGAAAAAAATATAATGATGTTGGGTGTATCGATGGATACACCCTTTGCATTGAAGCGAATTACAAACTCACTAGACTTTAAAAACATACATTTGCTCTCTGATATCAAAAACCGATATTTTGGCGCCAGTTATGGTGTCACCATTGCGTGTGGGCCTTTAGGTGGTTTTTTAACGCGCGCTGTTTTTCTTTTAGATGAAACTCACAGCCTCATTCACCGAGAACTCGTTGAAAATATTGCAAATCCACCTCATTATGAAGCAATTCTTTCAAAACTTACCTAATATAAAAAGTACTGCTAAAGTTAGATGAAAGACTCATAGAGAGTACATGATGAAAAAGTCGATGCAAACTTGGGATAAATTGTTTAAAGCCCATTTAAAAAAACATGAAAAAATGATGCTTAAACAGCTTTATGAATTTTGTAACATCAATTCAGGAAGTCATCACTTGCAAGGCCTTGCTCATATGCATGACGCCTTAGAAAAAGCATTTCAACCACTTGTAGATACGATCGAAACACATGCCCTACCGCCTGTCGGAACAGTGAACCTATTAGGGAAAGAAGCACATAACCCGATTGGTTCTTTACTCTACCTTCGTAAACGTCCGCATCTAAAGCGCCGTATTTTGCTGAGTGGCCATATGGATACTGTTTTTGCTGAAAACCATCCCTTTCAAACCATCACTGAAATTGAGCCTGGTGTTTTGCAAGGCCCCGGTGTGACCGATATGAAAGGCGGATTAATTGTGATGTTACATGGGCTACTTGCCTTTGAACAAACCGATATATCAAAAAGCATTGGCTGGGATGTTGTTATCAGTGCTGATGAAGAGCTCGGTTCACCTGGATCATGTCATTTTTTTAAACAAATTAGAGACCAATATCAAGCGGCTCTTGTTTATGAACCAACACCTGATCCTCATCAATTTGCAAGAAACCGTAAAGGCAGTGGAAAATTTACTTTAATTGCACATGGACAAGCAGCACATGCCGGCACTTCATTTAATAAAGGTCGCAATGCAATTGCCTACCTTGCTGAAGCACTGGTTGCTATTCATGCACTTAATCCAAATAAACGAGGCGTTACTTTAAATATTGGAGAGATTGCAGGTGGTGAAGCACTCAATATTGTGCCAGCAACAGCAGGCGCCAAAATTGATGTACGAACCACTCATCCTGAAGATGAAGCCTGGGTCTTAAAGCAATTTGAGCTCATCATTAAACGCTTAAAACGTAAGGGATATACACTGACTTTACATGGTGGGTTTGGTCGGCCTGTTAAAACAGTCAATCCTGCGAGTAAAGCACTCTTTAATCGCATTAAAGCAATCGGAAAGCTGAATAATATCCGCTTTGAGTGGAAAGACACAGGCGGATGCTGTGATGGCAACAACCTCGCAGAAACAGGACTTGCTGTAATCGATAGATTGGGCGTCTATGGTGGTAAAACTCACACTTCAAACGAATTTTTAGTGGTAGATAGTTTATTTGAACGTGCACAACTCACAGCCTTATTGCTGGTAGATTTAGCCCAGGGCGGACTAGAAGAGCTAAAGTAGCAGCTTAAATTCAAAAATAAAACATAATCATATTACCGATCGGTAATATTACTTATATAAGACACATCATGTACTAAATTATTCCCGTACGGTAAATTTATCTTGCTTTATGCATCGATACAATATAAAGTTACCGTACGGGAACTTTATATGCAGCTACATATGATTCACTCTACAGAAGACGTTGGACAAATGATTCGCTTGGTTCGCAAACAACTCAATGTGACTCAAAGTGACTTAGCATTGGCTGCAGGCACTGGTTTGCGCTTTATTGTTGACTTAGAAAAAGGTAAACCAACCTGTCAAATCGGAAAAGTCTTCCAAGTTCTCCAAGTCCTTGGTATTCAATGTGATTTATCTCATACGGAGGTGAAATCTCTTGAATCATAAATTAGAAGTCTATCTTCATCAGGTCTTAATTGGTCAGTTATCCATTAACGCATACAATGACATGACCTTCACGTACGACCCAATATACGCTGAAAACAAAGAGAATCAGCCTTTATCTCAATCTCTACCTTTGCAAAAATCGTCTTATACAGCTAGACAGTGTCGACCTTTTTTTAGTGGTATCTTACCTGAAGCACATTTACGAACAGCCATTGCAAAACAATTGGGCCTCAGTGAAAAAAATGATTTTGCCTTATTATCAGCAATCGGGGGGGAGTGTGCCGGTGCTGTTAGTTTACTTCCATCAAACTTATCAGCAACTGACTTAAAACCAGGTTATCAAATACTGGATAATCATGCCGTTGCAGATATTTTAGAAACCATGCACCAAAGGCCCATGCTCGCAGGAGAAGACGGTATTCGCTTATCTTTAGCCGGTGCACAAGATAAATTAGCCGTCGCACTTATAGACAACCATATTGCTATTCCGACAGGAGGTGCACCTAGCACACACATCCTCAAGCCTATTAATCGAGACTTCCCTTCTTTAATCGAAAATGAGTGTTTTTGTTTGAATTTAGCGCATAAAATAGGATTGAAAACAGCAAAAGCTGCCTTGCACCAAGCCAATGGCACGCCCTATTTATTAATTGAACGCTATGATCGCATTCAAAAAAATCATCAGATTAAAAGACTCCATCAAGAAGATTTTTGCCAAGCACTGGGTATTGTTCCAGAAATGAAATACCAACGCGAAGGTGGCCCAGAACTCACGGCTTGCTTCCAGTTAATTAGGCACGTATCCAGCCTACCTGTGATTGATCTCAAAGCTTTATTGCAAGGCGTTTTATTTAACCTCATCATTGGCAATAATGATGCTCATGGAAAAAACTTTTCTTTATTATATTCAGGGCAACAAGCACGATTAGCGCCTTTTTACGACATGATTTCCACTGTCTCTTATCCAAGCCTCGCAACTAAAATGGCAATGAAAATAGGCAGCAAATATAATTTTGACCTACTCTATCCGCGCCATATCATACAAATGGCCAAATCTGCGCACTTATCTCAAGCACTCGTCCAAAAAGAAACCATTAGTATGATACACAAAATTCAAACACATTTAGCAGACAGTCCCTTTTCTGCGATAATTTTAAAGCGGTCACAAATACTATTACAACGATTTCAAGCAACACAATAACCGTATATCCGCTCAAAATAGCCACATATCACACAATCAAATAAAATAAATGACATACAATGCTTATTCTAATACAAAAGCGTATAGTAGTTTATGATGATTAAAATGGAGTTTATCAACATGAAAATAAAAACCGCTATAAACTTAGTATTAGGCTTGACTGCTTTAACCATAACCACGCCCGCATTTTCTCTCAGTGAGTCTTGCATGCGCCAAGTGTCCATGCACTTTACAACCGAAAACTGGGTTAATTCACAAACCTCACTAGTCAGCATTGCTTTAAGTGCATCCGTGCCAGCAGACCAAGTTGATAAGCTCACTGAAACAATTAAAAACAAATTGACAATGGCATCAAAAGAAAAAAACTGGCGTCTGGTTAATCTTACCCGTAATGAAAGTGATTCTGGGCTCATGGCCATCACAGGTCAAGCCATCGCACGTTTAAATAACAATGAACTGAGTGCCTTACAAGCAAAGCTCAAAACACTCAACAAACCCGGTGAAAAATACAGCATTGACAACATCGATTACCAACCCGACTTACACACCATCAACCAAGCAAAAAAAGCGTTAAGAGCTGATTTATATCAGCAAATCATGACAGGGCTTCAGGAACTCAATATCGCTTTGCCTGATACTCATCCCTCCTATCAAATTTATAAAATAAACTTTAATGATGCACAAATACAAGAAGCTGTAGCCTATGTTGCTAGTAAAGTACGTACAACTCAAAAAAGTAATCTCTTGAAAAATACAACGCTTTCAGGAAAAATGCATATGTCCGCTTATGTCACCTACAGTGCAGAGATTAGCCCTTGTCATATCGACAAGAACAAAAGCAGTTCAACTTAAACATTAGAATGAAATATACATTTAAAAGGAACTCCAAAATGTTAAAAACGTGCTGTATCACCTTACTCGGATTAACCACTCTAAGCGCTTATGCGAAAACATTAGCAAACTATGATGAAGTTATACATGCAATTAATGATGATGGGCTAGGTATTCGGCTGGTTATGAATTTAAAAAACTGTCAATCTGAGCACCCTATTTCTATTGATGCAATTGCAAGTTTCCAGCCTAACGCCTTGATGGTTATTCCATCCAAACATGTTACTTTTTCAAATCTTCGCTTTACAACTAGTTTGCCACGCTTCAAAAACAGACCCGTTTATGAACATAGCAAATATATGCTAACACCAGACAATAAGCTCACTATCTTAACCAAAACTTTATCAACAGAAACCCATGAAATAATAGGCAACATCAATCGATTAACCTGCACCATAGATGAAAGCGTTCGGTTTTACTCAACACCTTAAAGCGCTATTAATAACATTCACATGAGCTTTGAATACCTCTAAATAAAGCAGTCTTCAAAGCTTATGTGAATCACCATATATTTATGGATGTAGGTTTACTAAACAGCACCACAACTTAAAAACTCAGAAAATTTTGCTTCTTTTTTACTGGCTTCATCTTCATAACAGTCAGCAAAAGTATGATCCGGTTTAAAAAATGAACCCTCAAAATCACCTGCATTTCAAGAAAAAGGTAACGTAGGTGAAAATACAATCGCACATAAAACACCGAATAGCTTCACCAAAGCAGGATATATATACCCATCGCTAATCGGGTTGCGAAATTGCCGGTTCTTTTTGATATTGAAAAAGCAGTTTAAATCTTAAGAGAATAAAAAATATGAGGGTGTTTAAAACCACTTGCGCTTCATACACGGATTCATCTAAAGTGATATGCAGTGGAGACATTATTCCTTAAATTTTATTTTCAATGATAATTCTCTGACTTTCTGTAATAGTTGTAACTGGCATGGAATACTCTATAATACAAACGACCTATATTGTGTTCTTAATAAGAACACAAAGTAACAATTTAATCAAATCATTAACCGAGAAATCAATGAAAAATTTTTTGCGATATGCACTTTGTATTCTTGGGCCTTGTGCGGTTCTTCAACCGCTGGGTATGGATATTTTTGTCAGTGGCTTGCCTTTTATGATTGATAGCCTACACGTAACTGAGCAAAAAATTCAATTTTTACTCATTAGCTTTGTGTTGGCTTCAAGTGTACCGCAACTCATCATGGGAAAACTGGCTGATCTTTATGGCCGAAGGCCCATTATACTGATAGCTGCCCTTAGCTTTTCTCTCACCTCTTACTTGTGCACAACAACACATAATATTTACTGGCTGACGCTCCTTCGTTTTTTTCAAGGGCTAACTGCGGGTACCAGTCTCGTTGTGGTATATGCCATTATTCGCGACTTATACCATGGTAATGAATCTTCTAAAATGTATAGTTATATCAGCTGCATCTTGGCACTCACTGCAATGTTCGCACCTTTATTAGGTGCGACTCTAATCAACTATATCCACACTTGGGAGTCAACTTTCCACTTTTTAACTCTCTTTGCGGGTCTTGCTTTTATCCTTGCAATGATTGCCTTACCTGAAACACTGCCTTCTACTAAGCAACCTCAACAAACAAATACTTTACCGAGTTCCAACGCGTTTAAGACCATTCTAACCACACATACTTTTTGGACATATTCTATATGCGCCACCATGGTCATGACAGGGCTTTTTCTTTATTTTTCAATTGGCAGCATTATTTTAATGAAGCATCTGAATATTTCTAGCTATACTTTTTCTCTTTTATTTGGCTTAAATGCTTGTTTTTATTTATCAGGAAACTATCTTTCTTCCCGTCTTTTAAATCAATTTGACATGAAATCAATTGTTTTATTCGGTAATCTTTTTGTCCTAATTGGGACAAGTGCCATGCTCTTATCCAATTATTTCATGGGGCTTAGCGTCTTTTATATTGTGCTGAGCAATTCACTCATTACACTGGGTGGTGGTCTTGTTATGGGCCCTGCTACTGGCGCTGCACTTGAGCCCTTTGAGGAATACTCAGGTACAGCATCGGGTATGTTTGGTGCTATTCAGTATGGATTGCCTGCTTTTATCTCCTTGCTTGTCACTCGCTTTGAAATGACATCGACCCTTCCTTTAGCAACCCCTATCCTCACTTTAAGCCTGATTAACTTTTATTTACTAAAACGCACAAACACCAACACTACAAGCCAGGAAAGGCTGAAAGCGGAGGCTTGTAGTCCGAGATGAGATAGCCCGATATTTTTTTAGAGAGCGTAGGGTCATTGTGGTAGACCTTTTTCCTGTCGCGTAACGAAAAAATGTCGGACGCAGCACAGTCGAGACCAAAACACTGCTCACGTTAGCGAGTTGGCATTGTTCTATGCCTTTATCTTCCAGATGGGCCCATTACTGAGTAAATAGGTGAAGCATGCTCTTTATTTCTGGAAGGTGACGATGGCGGTGTAAATGCCAGCATTCTCCGACTCTTTTGATAAGCGATTAATGATTCAAGAGATAGAGGTGAATTTAAATCAGGCTGAGAAATTGATTTTTTAGGAGATAACATCGGTCCGTGAACACTAAGCTTCGGGGAAGAAAGACGAGCATCCCACCTAGATCTCATTTCAGCTACCTGTTTATTGATTTCACTTATCGATTTCTGAGTCAATGAAAGATCCATTGCCGGTATAAGCACCCTGGAGCGCTTCTGGTTGACCTGTTTACCGGGTCTCTTATTGAAGAAAAGCTCCCTTTTTGGTATAGGAGTTGCAGTATTTTGAGTATTAATTTTTGATGCTGTGTATCCCACTTAAGTCACCTAACATGAGTGTATCTAAAAAAAGAGCATTATAACGCATTAATTACTCAAATGGAATTAATACTACGCACTGAAGGTTGGGGAATCACCTACCCCCATCACATCTTTCAATTCATTCTTTGCTTGCTCTAATAGTTCAAGCTGCTTGAGAATAAGCGCATCTTCGCCTTGAGTGGTTGGTTTTTGAAAAAAGAATGGTCTCCCAAGCAAAGACTTTGCCCATGAGTTTTCATGATTTGGTTTTTTAGTAAACAAAGACATCATACAGCTTAAGAAAAAACGAATACCCGCAATAATCTGATACCAAGCCTTTTCCAGCCCTCCTCTTTTTTCTGCATCTATCTGCTGCCCTCCCAGTCCTTCAAAACTATTTTTCTCTAAGTCTTTAATTTTTTCTTGTGCTGATTTAAAATTTTCTTTTCCTAAATCACTTTCTATATCTTCAATTAACTCACTCACTGCTGTTCCTGCAGCATATTTTTTAAGTACATAAAGTGCATCTTGAACGGTTTTTATGAATAAATCATCAACAAAAACTCTGCGTGTAGACAGCAGTAATGTATTGAATTGATTGAGCTCCTCCTCAGAGGAAACTTCTATATTCAGCGCTAACAAATGATTATAAGTATCTACCTGTTCCAAGTAATATTTGTTTTTTAATAAAACTCGCTCTTTCTCGAGCCCAAATAGTTTCTCAACTCTTGCTTTGTTGTCTTTGATTAAACCCAATAAATGTTGTTTTTTATAAATCCATACTGGATGGTTTTCCTCTAGTACTTGCGTTGAAAGATACTCCGCTGGCTTTAAAACACCATCGCCTAACGGTAAAGTTGGAATAGGATCATCGGCAACGAAAAGAGGCTCGAACTCATCGTTATGATCATCTCCTTTGCCCAGTTTATTATCAATTTTTGTGATATTTTCTCGACTACAAACACCACCTACCGTATGCCCATAAACAAATTCAATGTGTGCACTTAAAATGCTTTCCGAACCTGATTTCAAATCTTCATCTCGATTCCATGCGGTATATTCAATACAGTTCTGTTTAACCATCCCTCGCCCTGAATCAATAATTTTTGAAGGGTTGTAAATGACATCAAAGTGCCCTTCTCGTACATAAGCAATAAATTTTTGGTTAATTGCATCCATTGTTTGTGCCAATGCCTCAACTGTTTCAGCTTTATATACCACTCCAAACTTATTAGCCATTTGTTCAATGACTTCTAAATCAATTGGTGCATGGCTAAAAATTGTGATTTTTTTAGGAGCATCCTCACTTAACGAATAATCAATCAACTTCAAACTTGGCAAATAAGTTTCTTCCATCAAACGTTCAAATTCAGCACTTGAGATGGCTTTGCCATCACCAATACTTTTTTCCAAAACTTGAATAGAACGTGTAAAATCTGAAGCAATCGTTGCTGTGCCACTTTGCCCAAAAACACCTCCCTTTTTCTTGTAGGCTTCATACGCACGAATTAAATCCACATCATGATTAGAAATAAGCGTTGAAACACGAACACCTTTTTCACGTAGCACATCAAGAATGGTTAAAACATATAAATCATTTTGACCACGATCAGCAACAATATCTCCAATGAGCCGGACTAAAATATCGGTGTTCTTAACTTTGAATTCTTCTCTGAATAAGGCTAAAAAAGCTTGCTTATCTGCTTCTGTAGGATTTTTTAAATCATAAAGCTTAGATAATTTCCTAAATTTTAATGCTCTAAACTCACAAACTCCATAACGAACCAAAGTATGTAGTAGCTTCATTGCATTCGAATGCAAGTCCCCCAGTGTAACTTGAGTCAGTGTTGTATCATTTTTTTGGGGATGTTTGGATAAATCTACCCTCTCAAAAACAACCCGACCACCCATAAGTACACCTATTTAAACCATTATGTTATATCATCAGTTTAGCTTAAATAAAGATTAAAATAAACTCACAGTGATTTCTTATTGAAGCTTTCAATAATGAATACGGTCATACCTCAGGAGAATATGGGTTTCTTTCATCTTCCACGACCTTTTTATCTAAGGGCGGTTCTTCAGAAGGTACAGTACTAGAAACACCCAGTACTCCCTGATTAAATAAAACAGCAAGCGAAAGGTAAACACGATGGCCTAAGCGAGAAAAACTCTCAATCATATCATTGGATAGTTCATGTGTTTCAGATAACAAACTTGATATAAAGCCTGTAGCAGCAGATGCTGTCGCGAGCATTGCTCCTAGTGTCCCAATAACAACTACAGGAATAATAAAAATTCCTCCAGGGAGTATAGCTGAATAAGTGAGGGTCATCCAAAAATTATGAGGTTGGAAAAACATAATTAAACTAGAAACAAGCAACATTTCAATTGTCAAAGCAATTGTCGCCGTTGTTAAAATAGAAAGTACATTAAACAATAATTGATATAATGCTTGAAGCGCATTCAACAACTCAATTCCTAAGTCACTTATATTTTCTAGTGGTTTTTCATAAGATGTTTTATATTGCTGCATAGCAGAAAACCAGTCATCATTCTCAAACAAACATTGAAGCTTAAACGTTAATTTCCCTCCATTTAAAAGATATTTCTCTGCAGTTTTTAATACACCTAGATAATCTTTTCTAAACATGTCATTTCGGATGCCTGTTATATTGAGCCGATCAGAGAACGAATTAATATAAGCCACATTCTCTAGTAAGGGTAAAGCAGGTAATCCTTTTTTTTGCCTCAGATTGACAATACGCACCAAATCATTTGGACTCATCAAAGGCGCCATTTTTTTGACTTCAATTTCAGACACAGGTTTATGGGTTAACCAAAAATGAGGCGTATCAGCAATAAGCTGCTGCAGCTTTAATTGCTCTAAATGCTCATCATGATCAATATAGGCTTCAGGAATAGCATTCAAAAGATAAGTTTTCTTCCCTACAACCGCTTTAATCTCAGCTTGTTTTACGACTAATTCTGCTTCTGATTCTAAAGCTGCCTTTTGCAAAGCATCAATAAATTCTGGAATTTTTTGCCTAAAAAAATAAAAATCAAGTAAAGGTTGATAGGTCGTTCTACTCATTTTTTTGATATATAATTTAAGCGCTTCATCATGCTGAAACTCAGAAAAAAAACCTTGTTTAATTAAATATTTTTTAATTTCATTCGGGCTCATCTTGAGCTTTTCTTGACGACTCACATGACTTAAATAATCTAATACTGTTGTTTCAAAATAATTTTTATCTTTCGTTTTATCCCAGAAAGACTTTTTTTGTTTGACACCTGCCCAGGCAGCTCTATAAGCCACAAGAGCATCTAACAGCTTTTTTTCATGCTCAGGCAATTGATCAGAAATATCAATCGGCTGATAAAGTTTAGGCTCTGCCTTGCCCACATAAGGCATGAAACACCTTCAACACTGAGATAACAATAATTTAAGTATAGTGCATAAAATAAAATCACTTGAACTAATGACTTGTAACCCTCAAAATCTCTGCAAGAGAGGTATCTCCGACTAAAACACGCTTAAATCCATCAGCACGAATACTTGGAATACTGGGACGTAAATAAGCTTCCATCGTTTGCACACTTTCATTACGATGAATCAACCCTCTTAATGTTTCATCAATAGGAATCAGCTCATAAATACCGGTACGACCACGATAACCAATATGATTACACGCTTCGCAACCTACCGGCTCAAAAATAGTATCCGTTTCTGTTGTTAAGTCTAACCCCATCAGTTCACGTTCATCTTCACGAAGTACGTGTGGCACCTTACACTCAGCACATAACGTTCGCACCAAACGCTGCGCAACAAGCCCGACCATACTGGAAGAAAGTAAAAATGATTCAACCCCCATATCATGCAATCGTGTAAGCGCCCCAAGCGCACTGTTTGTATGCAATGTTGAAAGTACTAGATGTCCTGTTAAACTCGATTGAACTGCAATCTCAGCCGTTTCTAGATCACGAATCTCACCAATCATGACAACATCAGGATCTTGTCGCAAGATGGCGCGAAGTCCTCGAGCAAAGGTCATTTCAACTTTAGGATTTACTTGTGTTTGGCCAATTCCTGGCAAATCATACTCAATTGGATCTTCAATCGTTAAAATATTGCGACTCACTTGATTTAGTTCAGTCAACATAGCATAAAGTGAAGTGGTTTTTCCCGAACCTGTTGGCCCTGTGACTAATAAAATACCATGAGGCTCTTTAATCATACCCCGAATGGTTTTCAAAGTATCAGCAGGCATCCCTAATAGCCCTAAATCAAGTTGCACGGACTGCTTATCTAAAATACGTAATACAATACGTTCACCATGATTTGATGGCAGTGTTGAAACACGTACATCAATGCTATGTCCACCAATTTTAAGCGCAATACGCCCATCTTGTGGTACACGCTTTTCAGCAATATCGAGCTTTGCCATCACTTTAACGCGTGAAATAACCAGTGGTGCAATGCCTCGCTGAATCTCAAGAATTTCTTGTAGCACGCCATCTACACGATTTCGAACCACCACACGATGTTCATACGTTTCAATATGAATATCTGATGCTTTTTGTTTAATCGCTTGAGTAAATAGCGCATTCAAAAGACGAATAATCGGCGCTTCATCACGGTTATCTAATAAATCTTCTCCTACAGGCACTTGCTCTGCAAGCTGCATTAAGTCCCAATCATCCTCCATACCCACAGTTGCATCTAAAATAGAGGATTGCGACTCATAAACTTCTGCAAGATATTTCTGAAAAAGAGCGGGTTTGACTTCTTCAGTTAATAATTCTGTTTCAGAAAAGCGACGCACTTCTAAAAAAACAGGCATAGGCGTATTTGGTAAGTGTACAACTTTAGCTAAGCCCGCATCATCAAAACCAATAATTGCAATACCATGTTTTTTTGCAAAAACATAAGGCAAACGCGGCAATTTCTCTCTAATATCCATGAGTATGCACCCATTAACAATAATTTTGCATTCAATCATTACACAGAAAAATATCATCTAGCGCTAAAACATAGCTTCCAAAGCCAATATCACCCTAAATCATGCCTATTTTTGTCGTTTTTCCTGCTTAAAGGGCTTAGGCAATTTGGCATCTTTCAATGGTTTTAAAACAGTGTCTTTATTTTTCTGATTAAAGCTTTCTTGCGAGCGCGCTATTGATAGTTGTTCAAGACGCGTATCGTTATATTTTGCGCCAGAAACATTCACAGTGCTTGCTTCACTTTGAAGAATAACGGGTCGAATAAACACCATCAACACCTTTTTCTCACGGTTCGTTATATTATGTTGAAATAAACGTCCAATCCCTGGAATATCCCCTAAAATAGGAATACCTAAATTATCACTGGCCAAACTATCTTGATTTAATCCACCTAAAATAACCACATCTCCACTATCTACGTGTACCGAAGTCACAATGGCACTAATATTAAAGGTAGGAATCGTATTGGCATCGCCACTACTTGCAAGCGGATCTAGCGTATCAAGGCCTTGATCTATTTGCATTTGAATACCTTGCCCTCTTGTAATTTGTGGTCTCACATATAAATGCAAGGCAACATTCATACGATCAAATGTTGTAAACGGGCTAGCTGTTGTTGTCCCGCCTGCATTATTCGGATAAGAAGAGGTTGCAACAGACACCTGCTTTCCAACCAAAATTTTTGCTTGCCGATTATCTAAAACCACGACTGACGGTGTCGATAAAATATTCGCTTTGCGCTGTCTTGCTAAAGCATAAATTTGTGCCTGAAAGTCACTAATCGAAGTTTGTGAATTTAACACTGCAAATCCAGCTCTAAAGCTATCTGTCTTATGACCATCCTGATTAATGCTGCCCCATTCAACTCCTAAGCTCTTAAAATCATTTTCATTGATTTCTGCCACCATCCCTTCAATTAAAAGCTGTGCAGGCTTAATGTCCAGCTGACCTACAACCGATTTAAGCGTTCTAATCAAAGCCGTTGGACCATTAATAATCACAGAATTTGTATTGGGTTCTGCAATAATCTGCACCATTGGCTTTGTGCCAGATTCTGTTTGTGTGGAACCTGGATTATTTGAGCTATTCCCATTGATTCCTAACGTATCACCTGAAGCTGCTGCTTGAACATTAACAATACCTGATTCAGGATTTGTACTATCTAAAGGGGGCCTTGTAATCGTACCTATCGTGGTTCCGACTGTTCCACTGAAGTTTGCTTGAGCAATACCTGCAAGAATAGGAACAACATCTTCAGATCTCATATAATGCAAATAAATCACTTGTGTGTTGCTGTCCGCAGAATGATGTCCTTTACCATCTAACTGTAAAATTAAAACACGCAAACGCAACCTATCTGTTTTGCTACCACTAATTAATATCGAGTTACTTCTATCATCTGCAGCAAGAGTCAACTGAGGGCTTGTGCCATTACTCACTTGTGTACTCATCAAATCTCTTAATGTATTAACCACATCCATTGCCAATGAGTTCTGAAGCGGCACAACATCTACACCGTTGCCTGAGGATGTGTCAACTTGACGGATAATTTCAGTCATTTGCTTAATATTACTTGCACGCCCGGATAAAATCAGCATATTCGTAGGGGCATAAGATGAAACAATACTCCACTGAGGCATAAGAGGCCTTAAAATAGGCACCATTTGGTCGGCTGAAGCATGCTCAACAGGTATCACCTGAACCACTAAATCATCCCCACTACGAGGATTATGTATATTATTAGGAGCAGTTAAACCATCAGGTGACTGTGTACGTGCCTCCATATTAGGAAGAATCTTAGTGACATCTCCACTCGGTATCGCTGCATATCCTGACACTTGTAACGCAGATAAAAATACGGGATATAACGCTTTATCTGAAATAGGTGTGTTTGAAAAAATTGAAATTTTTCCTTGAACACGAGGATCAACCAAAAAGTTTTTATGCGTGACTCGTGATACTTCGGCAATTACAGCCCTAATATCTACATCACGTAAATTCCATAATTTTTTATCTGCATCGGTCTGAGCATTCGTTTGAGAGGATATGTCTAGATCGCGCGCTGCTTTATCCCAATTTCCTGGTTTAGGGGCTTCTTCGTTTTTACCCATTGCAGCTTGAGTAGATGATGTCTTTTTTTCTGCAGGGGCTAAATCAGCATTATTAACAGGCAACGGTTTTTCATAACGAATATCTTGCGCTTGACTAGGTAACGCATTGATATGCGGTTTATGCTGCATATCACTTTTTACAACAGCGCCCAGGCATAAAAAAGCACTCAAAATACAAAAGATAAAATTTAGTACACGCATTCAGTCATTAAAACCACTAGAAAAGTGGCCCTATCATACCTAATTTAAAGCCAAGTACATAGTGTTTTAATGGTTGTCAAGTGAATAAATAAGAGATGGTGGCTATGGGTGGACTCGAACCACCGACCTCAGCATTATGAGTGCCGCGCTCTAACCGGCTGAGCTACATAGCCAACAGGGGGCGATTTTGTCCTTTTCTTCGCGCGCTGTCAAGCCTGTCTCCAGATTGTTCCATCAACATTATCTTCAAGTTCAATACCATCTGATAAAAGACGAGCCCGAATGGCATCAGCTTTAACAAAATCACGGCTAATTCGTGCCTCATTTCGCTCTTGAATTAAAGCCTCAATTGCATCGGGTGTCATTGTATCTACGCCTGCTTTCAAGAAGTCATCTGGTGAAGTCTGTAGCAAACCTAGAATACCCGCTAAATGCTTTAGCGTCGCAGCCAGCGTTTCTGAACTCGTTTTATTGACTTCATGACTCAATTGAAATAAAACTGACAACGCTTCAGGGGTATTAAAATCATCTTGCATACAAGACTCAAAGTGTTTCACCCAAGTATTATCAAGTGCAACACCTTCTTGGAATACAAATCCACGTAATGATTGATATAAACGTGTTAATGCTTTTGAAGCAAGCATTAAATTATCGTCTGAATAGTTTAAAAAACTACGGTAATGACTGCTCAGTAAGAAATAACGAAGCACTTCAGGTGAGTATTTATCAAGCATTTCTTCAATCGTAAAAAAATTTCCAAGCGACTTAGACATTTTCTCATGATTCACTTGCAACATGCCCACATGCAGCCAGTAGTTAGCAAATGTTTTATGAGTTGCACCTTCACTTTGTGCAATTTCATTTTCATGATGCGGAAACTGTAAGTCTAAACCTCCACCATGTATATCAAACTGCTCACCTAAAGCATCCATTGCCATTGCCGAACATTCTATATGCCAACCTGGACGTCCCTCTCCAAAAGGCGAAGGCCAACTCGGTTCACCAGGTTTTGCGCGCTTCCATAATACAAAATCAAGCGCAGAACGTTTTCCCATCTGTACATCAATACGCACACCCGCTTTAAGACTTTCTACATCTTGGTTAGACAACTTACCATATTCATTAAAAGCGGATACGTCATAACACACATCGCCATCATCACTCACATATGCATATTTATTTTCGATTAAACGCTCAATCAGTCGCACAATAGAATCAATATGCTGCGTTGCACGAGGTTCATGTGTTGGACTCAAACACCCCAACGCCTTTGTATCTTGCTGCATAGAAGCAATATACTGTGTTGTTAAAGCATCAATAGACACATTTCGCTCATTTGCACGCTGAATAATTTTATCGTCAATATCTGTAATATTTCGAATGAACGTCACATCATAACCCGCTGCACGCATGAAACGCACCATCACATCAAATGAAACCATGGCACGAGCATGGCCTAAATGACAGGCATCATAGACCGTAATACCACAAACATATAACTTGATTTTTCCCGGCTCCATTGGCTTGAAGCGCTCTTTTTTACGAGTTAGCGAATTATATAAATCAAGCGATAACATTAATTTTACCCCACGTATCTTTCAAATTAACCACACGATGAAATACTTGGGTCGCGCCCGCTTCATCCACTTGATTCACACAGTAATATCCCAGCCGTTCAAACTGAAAGACCTCACCCAGTGGCTGTGAAATCAACATCGGTTCTGCATATGCAGTTTGAATAGACAGAGAATCATGATTTAAAAACTGCATAAAATCATCTTCTCTTCCAGGATTTTCATCATGAAATAAACGATCATACTGATAAATTGTTATCGGATATGCTGTGCTCACTGAAACCCAATGAATCACACCTTTCACTTTTCGGCCCTCAGGCTTTTTGCCAAGTGTATCTTTATCATATGTGCAGCGTAGCTCTAAAATTTCGCCTGCTTCATCATAAATAACGTCCGTACATCGTATAACATATGCTTGTCTTAAACGCACTTCTTTATCGGGTGCTAATCGAAAGTAGCCTTTCACAGGCTCAAGCATGAAATCACTACGTTCAATATAAATTTCACGTGAAAAAGGTAATTCTCGTGTTTCTGTTTGAAGCATTTCCACTTGATTTTCTGGATAGTTTTCAATCACAACTTTAATCGGATTGAGCACACACAGAGCCCGTTTTGCCGTTTGATTCAATACATCACGCACCGAGGCTTCTAAAACCCCCATATCAATGACCGAGTCACTTTTTGAAACACCGGTCATATCACAAAAATTTCGCACAGCCGCTGCAGGATAACCTCGTTTGCGCATACCACAAAGGGTTGGCATTCGTGGATCATCCCAACCACTCACAATATTTTCGTCAACTAAACGACGTAATTTACGCTTACTCGTAATTGTATGGGACAAATTAAGGCGTGCAAACTCGGTTTGTACGGGTTGTGCTGGCACAGGCAAGTGTTGAATAAACCACTCATACAAAGGCCTGTGATCTTGAAACTCAAGTGTACACAACGAATGTGTAATTTGCTCTAAAGCATCTGACAGAGGATGCGCAAAATCATACATCGGATAAATACACCAGGCATCTCCTGTTCGTTGATGTGACACATGACGTATACGATAAATAGCTGGATCGCGCATATTTAAATTACCCGCTTGCATATCTATTTTTGCACGCAGTATATGCTCACCATCTTGAAACTCACCAGCTTTCATTCGTTGAAACAAATCTAAGTTTTCTTCAATCGAACGCGTTCGGTATGGGCTTTCTTGACCACCTTCTTTTAGAGTGCCACGATATAAACGCATTTCATCGGCTGTTAAGCTATCTACATACGCAAGACCTTGATGAATTAAGTCACAAGCAAAATTATAAAAAGCTTGATAGTAATCTGATGCATGGGTTGTTTCACACCACTCAAACCCAAGCCACTTCACATCTTCTTCAATTGCACGCGCAAATATTTCTTCTTCACGTATAGGATTTGTATCATCAAAACGTAAGTAGCAACGTCCTTTAAATAACTTAGCGAGACCAAAATTTACGCAAATGGCTTTTGCATGTCCGATATGCAAATAGCCATTTGGCTCTGGTGGAAAACGTGTAATAATTTCTTGATGCTTTTTAGCCGCTAAATCTGCCTGTATTTTTTGATAAATAAAATGTGTTAATTCCCCTTCAGGAGACACATCACTCATATCACTCATATTATCTCCCAATCATTATCACTCTGGCTTAAATTGCCCTAAAAACCATGGTCCAACCACCAAAGACGCAAGTTTAAATTTATCCGGATAAGTTACATCAACCAAATAAAGACCATAAGGTGGTGCTGTTTCGGCTCCTAATTTTCTGTCTTTTGCATGCAAAACTTCTTCAACCCAAGATACTTTTTGACGTCCTTGTCCAACAGCCATCAAAACACCCGCAATATTTCGCACCATATGATGTAAAAATGCATTTGCAGTAATATCTAAAATGACCAAATCACCCCGACGAAACACACGAATAGCCTGAATCGTACGCACAGGAGTTTTAGCTGAACAATGCATTGCTCTAAACGATGTAAAATCATACTCACCCAATAAAAATTGAGCCGACTCATGCATCAAGTTATGATCCAGCCGTCTTGATTGCCAAGTCACATTGCCTTGAAGCAATGCCTGTCTTATTGCTGCATTGTAAATGACATAGCGGTAACGTCGAGACACAGCCGAATACCGCGCATGAAAATCGCCAGCAATTTCTTGCCCCCATTTAACACACACATCTTTGGGGAGTAAGGCATTGGTCCCATGCACCCAAGCACGTACATTTCGTTTACTTTCAACATCAAAATGGACCACTTGATGGGTTGCATGTACCCCTGTATCTGTTCGTCCTGAGTAAACAACCCTAATCTCTTGATTAGCAACTTGGGTTAATGCTTGTTCCAATACACCTTGTACAGTACGAAGCTCCGGTTGCGATTGCCACCCATGATACTGACTCCCATCATATTCAATAATCAAGGCAATTCGCATATTAAACCCATTAAATAAACGCTAAGACGTTTGTTTTTAAAAAAAGCAATGTATAATAGGCCTCTTGATTTGTCAAAACGCATTCACATCACCAGGCGGATTATCAGGATGACAGCTTCGTTATTAGATGGAAAGAAAGTTGCTAACGAGCGACTTCAAATACTCAAAAAAACCATTAGCCAACGTATGGCATCTGGCCTTCGTGCCCCTGGGCTTGCTGTTATTTTATTGGGAGAAGATCCTGCCTCAACTATTTATGTCAATTATAAACATAAAGCCTGTAAAGCTGCTGGAATTTATACGGAATCTTATCATTTACCTGCTGAAACAGATGAAAAATCACTCATAAAACGCATTGACTCGCTCAATAATAATCATCAAATTGACGGTATTTTAGTGCAGTTACCCTTACCTGCCCATATTAATTCACGCGCTATCGTTGAGCGTATTCTCCCCTCTAAAGATGTAGATGGCTTTCATCCTTATAATCTAGGACGACTAGCCCAAGGGGAGCCAACCCTTCGTCCTTGTACCCCATTCGGCATCATAAAATTACTGGAATACTATCAACTGAATCCCTGTGGATTACATGCCGTTATCATTGGTAAATCAAATATTGTAGGGCGACCTATGGCACTTGAATTGATTTTAGCAAAAGCAACTGTCACTCTTTGTCATCGAGCCACAAAAAATCTAGAACATCATGTGAGGGCAGCTGAACTGATTATCGTTGCCGCTGGCAGTAAAGATATTATCCCAACTGACTGGTTTCATGAAAATCAAATTGTACTGGATGTTGGAATGCACCGAGAATTAAACGGCCAAGTACGAGGAGATATTGACTTTCATCAAGTCAAAAATAAAGTCGCATGGATAACACCCGTACCCGGTGGAGTAGGCCCCATGACCATCAGCTGTCTACTTGAGAACACCTTAAAAGCTGCAGAGCAAGTAACTTAGCGCTCATCGAGATCAAAATCATCCCAATCAAACTCGCCTTCTAACTCACCATCAAAATCTTCGAGTTCATTTTTTAGGCGCTTTCGTTCAAGTTTATCTTCAAGCATACGCTTAACTTCTCGTCTATGCTCAATCGCTTTACTGTCTTCTTGCTCATGATATAAATTTTTATTCATAGTATGACTCCATTGTTTCAAAGGTTATACTGAATAGTATAGTTAAAAAATGAAGCTTATCTCATGTCTATTATTGCTTTAAAAGCCTTTCAAGATAATTATATTTGGATTATTGAACAAACAGCAAGCTTTATTTGCATAGATCCAGGTGATGCTGCTCCTGTTTTAAACTTTGCAAAAAAGAACAACCTTACCTTGGAAGCTATTTTAGTCACACACGATCATGCTGATCATATCGGTGGCACTGCCGAACTACTGGAACACTTTCCAAATACGGTCATCTATAACCCCCAAAACTGTGTGAAATATATTACCCTTCCACCGTATACTTTTGAGGTTATCCACACCCCAGGACATACCCAAAATCATATCTGTTATTTTGAACCGAATAAACATTGGCTGTTTTGTGGTGACACTTTATTTTCAGCGGGATGCGGTCGTGTATTTGATGGAACAATAGAGGCTCTATTTGACTCACTAAACATACTCAAGCAATTACCAGACAATACTCTAATATTTTGTGCACATGAATATACAAGGCAAAACTTAAAGTTTGCATTAACCATCGAGCCTCATAACCCAGTTACACAACAGCACTTAAACCAACTTGAGCAGCATCCAACACAAATATCTCTTCCTTCAACCATTGGACTTGAAAAAGCAATAAATCCTTTTTTTAGATTAGACGCACCTGAAATACAAAATTTTATGGCCCAACGTAACCCACAAGCACAAACAGCGCTCGATTGTTTTATCCAAATAAGACACGAAAAAGATATTTTTTAAGATAAAATACTTATTTTTTAAATGGATAATCATTCGTACTGCTATCTAGTTTTTGCACCTCACCTAGTTTTTCTTTCATCGAATAACCATCATTAGATGATAATACTCCCGTAGATTGCTCAAATTTTTTTCCTTGATTCAACGCTTTTGCGCCATTGGCCCGTAACAATAAAATGATTTCATTATTATCAGGTAAGCTTAGTGCCATTGTGAGCGGATTACTCTGTTGCCCTGCCCATGTTTGATTTACATCCGCACCATATTTTAAAAGTAATTTAATCGCATCTATATTCCTATATGCAACAGCTAACATCAGTGGGGACTCATTGTTTAATATTTGGTTTACCAGTATATTTTCTTTTGTATGAGTAAATAATAATTCCAATATTGAAATAGGAAGAGCACTTTTACCTTTCATCATAATAGCCAATGTTAATGCAGAAAATATGTTTTTTCTCCCTGTTTGATTGTTAACTATGGCTGTTGCTATATTCGGATCAGCACCATTCTGTAATAGTAATATGATACAATTAACATGCCTTAGCCCATTATCATTTTCAGAAGAAAACTGGCGTACAGCCAAATTTAGAAGGGTCTCATTCTGAACTTCATATTCAGTATTTGTAAGATTTATCGTTCTATTAGGTAGTATACCGTGTTGTAAATCATAACTTAATCGATACAAATCACCTTCTAATACATGAAAATAAGGCGCTGGGTAAATTGTTTTTTTTCCAGTAACATGCGAGTTATAATATTCTTTGAAAACGCCCATCTTGGGAACATAGACATCAGGAGATAAATCATGAGATATGTCCCATGTTGCAAATTGAGCTTCTTCACAAGCTTTTAATGCACTCAATGCTAAATACCGACGAGTATACGGTTCATCTTTCAATATTTTAAGATAAGTACGTAAACATTTTTTAGCTTGCGTTAAATCATTTTCTGGCGAATATTGCATCCAAACTTCAGGAGCATCGCGAGTAACCCCATCCTCATTTATTTTCAAAAGAGGGTACATAAATTTTTCATATGCATCAAATGCTACGGGTTCATCCGAGCATGCTTGTATATTCGTATCAAGCACATAACCCCCTCTTGCTGCCAGTATGAACGTAAACAATAAATCTTTCATACGGACATAGTCTGAAGTTTTAGAGCCTGAATTATTAAGAATGTTATGTGTGTAATATTTTAAAACAGAATCTGCCTCATTATGAAGCTCATCATTATGATCACGCACACATCGAATTAAATTACGATCAATAGATACAACTTGAATATCTAGTCTTTGGTTAAAAAAATAAGCTTGATAATCAGAAACATACTGTTCTTGACACCAAAATAAGATTGGATTAGATGGAAGTCCATCAGCAGAAAATTTTTTAAAATTCATTGCAAGCGATTCTGGCCCACAAACATCTTGTCCCCCGTCATTAAACATTGGTGGACCAACCCAGGCATAATTTAACGTAGGTTTAAGCATAATAAATACTTGATAATAGTATATATATTATACTAATAATAGGCCTTAAAAAATATAATACAAATACAAAACATGCAATCTATACAGCAACAAGACGCTTTCCAACTCCATCAACAGCCCCTAGTGCTTATTCGGTGTAAGACAATTAAAATCAACAACGGACTTACAAAATGTTTCTTTAATTAAAAGAAAAGACATCACGAGTGCAATCACTGATACAACAATGAGTAATGAAAATGCTTCATAATAATTACTTAGTCCAAAATCAGGCTTACTTTTAGCTTTATCAATAATAAAGGCAATAGTTGGTGCATTAGTCGCTATTAGTATCATAACCATAAAATTATTTAACGCGAGGCCGATAGGTACAAATTGCTTTTTAAACTGCTCTGCTATGGTTGCAAAACCAACACTTTGCCCGCTGGCTGAAAAACCTAACAGAAAAAATCCCATCATTAATAAATATTTATTTTCCGAAAATATTACCATTAATATTGAAACTACACTGAATACACCAGCAGCCATCAATACACCTTTACGACGCTTAAAATAATCCGATAAAAAACCTAATAATGGACATCCAATGGCATAGCCAACCCATGCAAGCGTAATCATATAAGAAGAAAAACTTTCACTAAAACCTTTCAATCCTAAAAAAATACGCCCCTCATTTTCAGATAAATATTCAATGGCAAAATAGACAGACCCTGAAAATAAAGCAATATACCAAGCTTGCGAGCGTGAAAATAATTTTAATAGTGTCACTCTGATACTTTCTGGACGTTTAAGAATGACATACTTTTCTGCACGCTCCTGGCTATTTTCAACAAAGAAAATGATCAGTACCACAAGCCCTAACCCAATCATACCTAATGCATTAAAAATGACGTGCCAAGAAATATGTGCTGACGCAACCAAATCTTCTAAAGGACCAGCACTAAACATGGGACCCATTGTGCCAAAAAACTGAGATAGGCCAATAAAAAGTGCATTATGGCGATGTGGCATCCACTCATGAACAGAAACCAATAAACACAAAAAACCCACCGAAGCACCAATACCCATCAGCATCCGAGCCACAACAGCAAGATAATAAGTATTTGAATAAGCAAAGGCAACGCATGAAAACGCACTGATTGTCGCTCCCAACAATAATACTTTTTTAAGCCCTATATTATCAATCAACAGCCCCACTGGTATTTGCATCACACCATACATTACTGAAAAAAGCGTTGTGCTCAGTAAGGAATATTGAAAAGATGATAAGTGCAAATCATGCATCAACGGATGTTGGAATGTCCCAAGAGATGCGCGCAAAAAAAACTCATACAAAAAGAACAGTACGCAAACGCCCCAAACAACAAACCCTTTTGTGCTAAATTGTGTTTCTTTTAACATAGTGAATTAAATATTAGTTAATATAGCTGTCTGGTTGTTTTTGATCCCACGCTTCAATCACACTCTCTGCTTTTTCATGATCTAAAAACGACGCCATTTTAAACACGGATAATCCTTCATGAATTAAAGGAGTTGTATTAATTCCAACAACAATTGCCTCCTGAAGGGCTTTTACAGGTTCAAGCACTTCTGCGCCAAAGGGATCCATAATGGTGCCCAGCAATTCATTTTTTTTAACGGTTTGTCCTAAAGTGACCTCAGCCCTTAAAATTCCGCCCTTATGTGCAACAATCCATGCTTCATCGCGTGAAAAAATAGGACTAATTTCCTTAATAGGCGACTTATCAAGCATATCCAGCGAGCGCATGACATTTTTAATGCCTTCTACACCGAGTACAATCGCATTTTCATCAAAACGCATGGCTTCTCCTCCTTGATAAACCAACAAGGGAATCTGCAATTCTTCCATTGTTTTTCGAAGGTTATTACCTTCTATATCAACATTTGTGACCACGGGTGATTGAAATGCTTTCGCTAAATCACGTGCCTGCCGCTGCTCAAAATTACAATACACTTGTGGCAGAATATTATGGTTCATACCACCGGTTTGTAATTCAATGCAATAATCAGCCTTTGTAAAAATTTCTTGTGTGAGTATCTGCGCGATTCGTTCCCCAAATGTGCCATTCTCATCACCTGGAAAACAATCCGCTAAATTATTACCAATGGGTAGCATCGATGGATAATGTGTAAGTCCATAAACATTCACCACCGGAATTGCAATGATTGTCCCTTTGATCTTATCAGGCGTAATCATCTTTGTAATACGATTAACAATATCTAGACCATTTAATTCAATCCCTTTAAGGGTTGAAAACAATAATAAACAAGGACCTTTTTGTTTACTATGAATAACTTTAATGGGCATATACAAAGGTGAGCACGAATGTTGCTCAGGAAGTGGAAGTGCTAAATTAGCAACTTCGCCAGGATGAATTGTGGTATCACAAATTTTAATGGTTGAGTTTGTCATGAAGTCCGTAAAATTATTAACAGCGAGTATTATAACACTTTCATAATAAGATAACAGCAACTAAACTGTAACTATAAACCAAATGATACGAGGACAATATTATGTCTGACAACCCATCTGAACAAGCAAAAAAAAACCGGGCAAGCCGGCAATCCTTACAAGATGCCCTGAATAAAACTTACAATGCTGAAGAAGAAAACAGAAAATTAAAAGATACCGAATCACCCACAGAAGTACAAGACTCCTCGATAAAAGCTAAAATGAAAGCAGATAGCGAGGAAGCTTTGACGGCCTCAATCAAAGCATACAATGCACTTTTTATGAATCAAGACGGCTCATATAAAACAGGATATGCAAAACCAGAGGTCGACGAGAATGGTAACACCACACTCACTTTCCCAACAGAAAAAGACGCTGTGAACTTTTTTGTCGATAGAGCTGAAGCACGTGAACAATTTGGAGTATATGACGCTTCTGAGCCTGATAAGCTTATTGCCTTTTCCAATGGAGATGGGCACCTACGCCGCCCTCCAAAACCAGATGGTGCAATTATCGAAAAAGGTGATCTTTTTGAAAAACCTCAACAACAATCCATTGAAATAAATCCTGGCCTTTGACACAAAACTTTAAGTGTTTTTGCTCATCTGCATGGCATCTAGTCCACAAGACACATCTGCGGACACCTGTTCAATACCATCCAAATTAGCCTGAACGTCACTTGATAAGTCACTGGTTAATGGTGTAAAAATCATTTTTCCTAATGAAGGCGCTAATTTTTGAGCAAGATACTTAGCCTTTCTCCTTTCCATCATTAACGCTGCTGACTTAGGGTCTGTTCGTAAAAAATAAATTAAATCTTCAAGCTGCAATGATTGTATTGCTTGAATACCAAGGGGTATTCTGTTGCCTCCATCTTCTGTTGAGAAAAAATCAATATACGCTCCTATCTTTTTAAGAGTTTGTTTATACGCATAATCAATGCCTAACGAAGCATCATTTCCTTGGATAGGCTCATACCAATTAAAAACGCCACTCCCTTTTTCATATTGACACAAAACCAGTACCGAATTAGAAGGCAATAGATAAGCATGCTGAGAAAAAAAAGCATGAACAGCATTTAAAATATCAAACCTATCATCATAAGCTGTAACACGCGCTGTGCCATTTGGATTACACACTGAAGAGCGGTGTACTTTTGCATAAGTGATGGTAATTTTTGACTCATCAAAAAACCAATCGCTATGTTCTCCTTCATACTCTGGTGTAATTGCTCTTTCATATGAAGTTCCACCCGGTAAATTGTCTTGTACATCTGCCAGCAAAAACATATCTTTACATGCATCTAAATACTGGCCAATATGATCGAAAATAGGAAAAGAAGAGGTAGAGTCGTTATATGCTGTATTAAAATCATCCGTATTTTTAGATTGTCGCGCTGAAAAACTACTTACACAACGCCTATCAGTAGGCAAACCTGCTGTTTCGGCATGTATAATGTTTCGAACATCTTTCCAAAACAATGCTTCATCAGCCTCAATTAATGCTTGAGGCGTGCTCTTATCACCAACATAAGTTCCAATACAATTATCAAAGTCAAATGCATGTTCAGAGCTATTTTCTCCCACACGCCATACAACATTTTCCAACAAATCATCCATAACACTTTCAACTTCTAATGCAATTGCTTCCTCTGCACTTGACGCGGCTTCTTCGCCTGCATCAATACTTTCTTCTATAGCACTCACCGAACCATCGACAAGCCTGCTTACATCTATAAGGTCAACATCTGACATATTACTTACGCTTAAAACACAAAATATGTGCGAATTTTAAACTTCATTCATTAAGAAAATATTAAATAAAAGCTTCTCTAAATGGTCACATTTCATTTAAAATATCATTCAAGCTTGTAAAGAATCACGTGTTTCATCAAACAGAGCATTTTCTTTTCGCTGTTTTTTTTCTTGTTCCTCTTTATTGACTTGTTCATCTGATACAAAAATCATACTTCCCAACATAGTGCCCGTTTTTCTTTTTTTACCTGCCTCACTATCAGTAGGCTTAGATGATTGTAAACTCAAAAGTAGTGCAGAGGCTTCCTCCACAAAATTTTCTTCGGTCACAGCAGGTGTTCTTAATTGGCGAATCACCGTAGCAGGATCAAGTGCATAAATATCAGATAATTTAAACAGAATCTGATTTTTTGCTTCAAATTCAATATGAACACCCAATACTTCAAGCGTGTGTTTATAATCATTATCAATACCCAACGAATCATCTGTACCATAAATCGTCGGATAATAATTCAGCTCATGACTTCCTCGCTCATATTGGCATAAAGTGAGTTGCGCATGTTCTGGAAGTAAATCACGATGCTCAGTAAAAAAAAGATATAACGCATTTAAAATATCAGACCTATCATCATATGCTGTTAATAATACTGTTGCATCCGGATTACCACTTGCAGCACGGTGTATTTTTCCATAAATTAAGCTTAATTTTGACTCATCAAAATACCAACCTTCATGCACACCTTGGTATGTTGGATCAACTGCCAATCGAAACGATGTGCCACAAGGTAAATCACCATGTACATCTGCTAACAAAAACTGATTACAGGTTACATCTAGATATTCCGCTGCCTGAACATATAAACCCAAAGAAAGCGTAGACTGATTCTTTTTTGCATTAAAATCATCACTATCTTTAGATTGACGCGCTGAAAAACTACTCAACTGTCTATTACCACGAGGCAACCCCTCCGTCTCGGCATGTATTTTTTTTTTCACATGCATCCAAAAATGGATTTCTTCCTCAATTAATTTTTCAGGTGTCTTTTTTTCTGACAAAAAATTTCCAACACAGTTATCATAATCTACTGTATGTTCTGAAATAACATTTCTTGGCATATCTTTTATATCTCATATCGCAATTAACCCTATAAAACACTATTTTAAGCCTATTTTGTTAAGAATATCTTAATCAATATGAGGCAGAGGCAACTGAATGTAAGGTTGATGATTATCCTTTTCTTCTTCTAAACGCACACCTATACCCAGCAGTCTCACCGGGCGCAATTTCCTTTCCCACCCTTCTTGAATCAAACATTCTATCCAATCAATATCTATACGATGAGCAAGTCGCTCTACCGTAGTTTGTTCAAAATTATCAAACTTCAATTTTACAAATAAATTATGAACATTTAAATTATCCCCTGCTCGTTTCATTCGAATATCAAGTCGCTCAAGTAAAGCAGGTATCTCATTTAAGCACTGCTCTAAATTTTTTAAATCCGTTACATAAGTTTCTTCAACACTAATTGATTTTCGAATACGAACACTTTCAACCTCACGGTCGTCAACGCCACGTGATAAATCATATAAACGCTCTCCCATTGAACCAAATTGCTCAGCAAGCCTTATTTTCGAAAGTTTTTGTAATTCAGCACATGTTTGAATGCCTATTGTATTTAAGCGTGATTCCATCACAGGCCCTACACCTAATAACTTTCGAACTGGCAAATGATGCATGAAATTTGTTATTTCTTCAGGTGTAATTAATTTTTGTCCGTTAGGCTTATTCCAATCACTCGCAATTTTAGCCAAACTTTTATTCGGTGCTATCCCTGCGCTTGCAGTCAATTGCCTTGCTTCATAAATACGTGCTCTGATTGCTTCTGCAATCCACGAAGCACTACCTGCATGATGCGTACTGCCAGTAACATCCAAATATGCTTCATCTAATGACAAAGGCTCAACTTTATTAGAATATTCTGAAAAAATATCTCGAATCAATTGACTTTCTTCGCGATACACATCCATTCTGCCTGGCTGTATCACTAAGTCTGGACATAATTTTAATGCATACCCTGTTGCCATAGCAGAACGTACACCAAAACGCCGGGCATGATAATTACACGTCGCAATCACCCCTCTTCTATCAGGCGATCCACCCACTGCAATCGGCTTATCCACAAGTTCTGGATAATCGCGCATCTCAATTGCAGCATAAAAACAATCCATGTCAATATGAATAATTTTTCGAATCATATATGATGAAGCTTATTATTGATAAAATAGGACTATACGTGTTATCAACCATTCAAACCATTGCCGTCTGGATTTTACCCGTTTTACTGGCCATTACCCTACATGAAGCAGCACATGCCTATGTAGCACATCGCTTAGGAGATAGCACTGCAAAAATGTTGGGTCGCTTAAGCCTTAATCCGATTAAGCACATTGATTTAATTGGCACAATTCTTGTGCCTATTTTAGTCGGTATTTTCAGCCAATTTCAATTTGTATTTGGTTGGGCTAAACCCGTCCCAATTAACTACAACCAACTTCGTAACCCTCGCCGTGATATGGCCTTGGTTGCCGCAGCAGGACCTATTTCTAACCTTGCAATGGCATTATTCTGGGCAAGTTTACTCAAAGTAGGCTTAATGCTCGACCCAAGAACCTCGATGGTTGGCCTCTTTTTAGCTCTTTCAGGACAAGCAGGCATTTTAATTAACTTGATTTTAGCGTTTTTAAATTTAATTCCAATTCCACCACTGGATGGCAGCCGTGTTTTAGTACGTTTTCTACCGCCTCACCTTGCAACGCAATATCTCAAAATTGAACCTTTTGGATTTATTATTATATTAGCGTTGCTTGCAACCAATATTTTAAACTTAATTTTAAATCCACCTATTGTGGGATCAATACACTTACTTAATCTCTTGTTTAATCTTGCTTAATATCGCCTAAATGCCTATGAGTCTTGGATTATATCTAAGACGCATAGGCATTTGATTGCTATCTTTCTCGAGAAGCACGTAACATCCAAGCTGCTTTTTCATGCGCACTCACCCGATCACTTAATAAATTAGCAGCACCCTCATCATGAGCGTCTTCAGCTAACTTTAAGGCACGATTCAAATCTTTAACCAAAGTCGCATGATCTTCAGCTAACTCACTTACCATTTTGTTAGCACTCACACTTGAATCACCATCTTTAATTGTTTTCAGTCGTTCAAAATCTTTAAACGTAGCAGGTGCTGGATGATCCATAATACGAATTTGCTCAGCCACAGCATCTACTGCATCAGCAAGCTCTATATAATGTTCTTCAAATAATTGGTGTAAAGCTTTAAATTGAGGGCCTGTCACATGCCAATGATAATTTTGTGTTTTCAAATAAATTGCATATGTATCAGCTAAAAGCACTTTGAGTTCAGAAATTAAATCTTCGCGCATAATAAAAATCCTCTCAACGTTATATTAATTTAATCATAGCTTAATATGGTTATTTTTAATAATTTGTATTAGGGGCTGTTGACAATTCCCCCCGGCACGTAGGCCTAAGCGATCTCCAGAAAATTTACTCATAAGCCGCAGACTCCAATTTATGTTAAATCCTGCTACCTTGCAGGAGATCCCTCGCATGCTCGGGATGACGGACCTGGGGTGTTACAACTTTTTTATAAAAAAACCCGCCACACGGGCGGGTTTTTAAAGATGTTACAAGTCGTAGAACGACGGGGGCAAATTACATCATGCCGCCCATTCCGCCCATACCACCCATTCCACCCATACCGCCCATGCCGCCCATATCACCGGCGCCACCTGCAGCAGAGTCATCTTCTTCTTTTGGTGCATCAGCAACCATACACTCCGTTGTCAGCATTAAGCTTGCAACAGAAGCTGCATTTTGTAACGCTGTACGGGTTACTTTGGTTGGATCTAAAATACCGAGTTCAACCATATCACCATATTGACCATCAGCAGCATTAAAGCCATAGTTCGCTTTACCTTGAGCCACGTCGTTTACAACAACAGATGCTTCATAACCTGCATTTGAAACGATTTGACGTAAAGGTGCTTCCATCGCACGACGAAGAATATCAATTCCCATGGTTTGATCATGGTTATCACCCTTCAAGCTTTCAAGTGCTTTTTGTGCGCGAATTAAAGCAACACCACCACCTGCTACGATGCCTTCTTCAACTGCTGCACGAGTTGCATGCAGTGCATCTTCAACACGTGCTTTCTTTTCTTTCATTTCAACTTCTGTCGCCGCACCTACTTTAATTACCGCAACACCGCCTGCTAATTTAGCAACACGTTCTTGTAGTTTTTCACGGTCATAGTCAGAAGAAGTTTCTTCCATTTGTGCACGAATTTGAGTAATGCGCTCATCAATTTCTTTCGCTTTACCTTCGCCATCAATAATCGTTGTGTTTTCTTTTGTAATGACAACACGTTTAGCAGAGCCTAAGTCTTCTAATGTTGCACCTTCTAAGTTTTTGCCAATTTCTTCAGAAATCACATCACCACTGGTCAAGATAGCAATATCTTGTAACATTGCTTTACGACGATCACCAAAGCCAGGCGCTTTAACCGCACATACTTTAACGATGCCACGCATGTTATTCACAACCAATGTTGCCAATGCTTCACCTTCAACATCTTCAGCGATAATTAAGAGCGGACGACCAGACTTAGCAACGCCTTCTAATGTAGGCAACATTTCACGAATGTTAGAGATTTTTTTATCAACTAACAAAATATGTGGATGCTCAAGTTCTGTGGTCATGTTTTGTTGGTTATTGATGAAGTAAGGCGAAATATAGCCACGATCAAACTGCATACCTTCAACAACTGCCAACTCATTTTCAAGACCATTACCATCTTCAACAGTAATCACGCCTTCTTTGCCCACTTTTGCCATTGCGTCAGCAATAATTGTACCTACTGCTTCATCAGAATTTGCAGAAATGGTTCCTACCTGTGCAATTGCTTTTCCGTCTTTGCATGGCTTAGACATACCATGTAAGTCTTCAACAACAGCAAATACAGCTCTATCAATACCACGCTTTAAATCCATTGGATTCATGCCAGCAGCAACTGCTTTATGACCTTCAACCAAAATAGCACGAGCTAAGACAGTTGCAGTTGTTGTACCGTCACCAGCAGCATCAGAAGTTTGAGAAGCAACTTCTTTAACCATTTGCGCGCCCATATTTTTGAAGCGCTCACCAAATTCAATTTCTTTTGCAACAGAAACACCATCTTTTGTTACTGTTGGAGCACCATATGCTTTTTCAAGCACTACATTGCGTCCACGTGGTCCCATGGTTACTTGCACAGCGTTTGCCAATGCATTAACCCCTGAAATCATTAACTGGCGTGCTTCGTCGCCAAAACGTACGTCTTTACTAGCCATGCGTCTATCCCCTTAAGCGTTTAAAAAATAAAAAATTAAGCTTCGATTACAGCCATGATGTCATCTTCGCGCATTACAACCACATCATTGCCGTCAATTTTAACTTCTGTGCCTGAGTACTTACCAAAAAGTACTTTGTCGCCTACTTGAACTGCAAGCGCACATACGTCACCGTTATCCAAACGTTTGCCAGCACCAATAGCAACCACTTCGCCACGCATTGGTTTTTCTGTTGCACTATCTGGAATCACGATACCACCAGCTGACGTACGCTCTTCTTCCATACGACGAACCACAACACGATCATGTAAAGGACGAATATTCATGTTCTCTTTTCTCCTGACTGAACTGCCTTAAAAAAATATTTCCGCTGCAAAATGTAACACACTTCGCCATTAAGCAACGCGGATGTTAGTCAAATGGAGACAAAAAAAAAAATTTCAAGGGAAAAAAATAAAAAAAGCTAAAACATCAATCAGGTTCAGGAAATGAAGTGTTTCTTTTTTCTAGCGAATCTTCTGCTTTGTTCTCTTTTTGCGGCTGATGCGAAAAAATGGAATGTGTGAGTCCTGCTGTCGTTAATCCAGCAACTGTAGCCCCTGTCACACCAATGGCATAATTCACAGTTGTAGGCGTTGTATGCATAAAAGCGGCAACAGTTGATACAAACGGCGCATAACCCGCTCCCCCGGTAAACACGCCAAAAGCAATCAGTGCTGCCGCAATTCCTGCAAGAATCACAATCAGCCCTATCGCTGTTGTCATTGGATTTTCAGCCATAAAATCAATCATAAACCGCCAATTGTTATTATTTTCTAATGGTTTACGGCTTTTCTCACTGCTTTTAGGGCTTTGCTCTTTTAACTTATCAACAACCTTTACTTGAGCCGAAGTACCATTGATACGAATATTTTCCAATTTCATATTTGTGGTTTTACTCAAAAGATTCGTTATATTATCAAATGTTTCCTCAGAAAAATTCATACCGTTAGGCACTCTAATTAGAATCGACAACTGATCTTTTTGTAAAGGCGGCAAAGGTTTACCTTTTTGAGAGGCCATCATCGATGGCATATTCCTCCCTTCAACAAAAACACGCATAGGATTATTTCGAACATAATCATTCGTCATACGCCCTATTTCTTCTTTAAACGTTTTTTTATCAGTTTCAAATTGAACATTTCTTGCTAACATTGCTTTCTCAGAAAAAAGAAGTTTAATCAACTCCTCACACACTTCCTTAGGTACTACTTCTCCTTCAGGCATATGCACAACGACAGACACTTCACTAGAACGACGTGGTGGCGGCGGCGGTGTTTGCGGCCTCCTTCTCTCTTCGCCAGCACTATGTGCTGAAATAGGCTCACTTGTTTTAAAACTTTCCGGTGTAGGGCGGCCTGGTGGTGGCGGAGGCCTTTTCCTGGCTTGCTCTGCAACAAAATGCTCTCCAGCGTCACCCGCTTTACTCGCTTGTACTTTGGATGCAAACATCTTGCCTAGCTTCGCCCTCTGCTCATTCGATTGAGCAGAACTAAAAGTGCGTACTTCTCGCTTAGCCCCCTCACTTTCGCTATCAAATACTAAATGATATCCTTCCTGCTTAAATCTCTCATCCTCACCCATCAACCTTAAAATTTCTTTCTTTAAATCAACACTCATTTCTAATAATGATAAATTATCTAATGCTTTTTTAAGCTGGGTTATCTCATCCCCAATCAACATATCTATATCAGAGTCAGAAGATGTATCCTCAAACAAATCATCATCATCCGACTCAGGTTCTTCATATAAAATATGCGGTATCAAACGCTCACCAACTTTTAAAGCACACATATATGTATCACCTTCTTGATAAATATAAAGTATGTTTTCTACTGCATTTGATATAACTAAAGGCTCACTTAATAACTCAAATGAAGGTTTCATCTGCTGGTGCTTACCTGATGTACTTAACCGCCTGGCATTTGCTCGAATATCAGGAGGAAGCCTTGTCGGTATTTGTCTACTTATTGTTGGCTCATCTCTGACTGTTTGTGCTTTTGATGCTTCAGCTTTCTTTTCAGCAATATATGTTTGTGCAGTAACAAACAACATTTTCTCTTTTTTTTGTGATGGGCTGAGAGCATTTGCTTCTGCCTCTCCTAATAGATATTGAGCTATACTTGTACGAACTTGCAAATCCGCTACATTCACCTGTTTATTTTGGGCAAATTCATCCATAATTTGTTTTAATTGTGCTTGTTGTGTAGCGTCATCGCTACGAAACTGAGCAGGACTTAACTGCTGCTTTATATCCTTGTTTTGAGGATACTTTATTTGAGCTGCTGGGGATAATGTAAGCTCAATACTCATGAACCGGCTCCAAGACATAACCATCAGCCCAATAAAGAGTGAGGGTCAAACACTGTGACTATATACAAACACTGTGACTATATAATTAAATTATAGCTCCCACTATAAATTAGTCAAATAAAAAGCACAATGTGTTTTTTTGAAATAACTTTATTCAAACTTTAAAACTTACTCTGGCTTTCCCTTATTTGTTAACTTATGTACACAGTGATATGCTGGCACATCATTCGATATCGATGAACTTTTATGAATATCTCTCGCATTTTTATACTCTTTTTATTGTCCAGTTGGTTGCTAACCACACCTCAGCAAGTACTCTCAGAACCACCTGCGGCACACAGTGTCTTTAAATTTAAAGTGAAGGCACATGACCCCAATACAGCATTATTAGAATGGCAAATAAAACCGGGTTATTTCTTATATCGTGATCGACTACAGCTTACACAGGAAAAGGCGACTTTTTTAGAACTTGCCCCCCTTAAATTACCCAGCGCAAAAAAGAAAATAGATGGCTTGGGCCAAACCATTTCTATTTATCGCGACAAATTACGTATTCCTATTAGTCTTGTTGGCTTACACCCAGGAGAAGATATTTTGAATATTCGTTATCAAGGTTGCGCTGATGACGGTTTTTGCTACCCTCCTGAATTCGCTTGTATTAAACTCACTATTGATACAAATCTTGCATTAACACAGGCAAGTATTATCCCTCCTTCTAAAATTAAAACATCCAATGTTTCTTCTGAAAAATCATCGGCTATAAGTATACATTTTTCAGAACATCACTGGCTTATCACTCTGCTTATCTTTTTGGGGTTGGGTTTACTATTATCGCTTACACCTTGTGTACTCCCCATGATTCCTGTGCTATCAGGCATTTTAGTCGGACATGGAAAAGACTTATCAACACGCAAAGCTTTTTTCTTGTCTCTGAGCTACGTACTCAGTATGTCACTTACTTATGCTTTAATTGGCGCGATTGTGGCGCTAATGGGACACAACTTACAGGTGTTATTACAATCTCCGTGGGCCATTGCATCATTTAGCCTTATTTTTATTCTCTTGGCTCTTTCCATGTTTGATGCATATCAACTCAAAATCCCGGCTTCTTGGCAAGCCAAACTTGCTGGTGCTAGCTACAAAAAAGCCGGTGGGCATTACCTAGGTGCTGCCATCATGGGATGCCTTTCTACATTAATTTTATCACCCTGCGTGACTGCGCCACTCATTGGTGCACTTGGTTATATTGCACAAACAGGCAACGTAGCTCTTGGAACAGCTGCCTTATTTTTTCTAGGCCTTGGTATGGGGCTACCGCTTCTTTTAATTGGCGCATCTCTTGGCCGTTGGTTACCACATGCTGGTAACTGGATGAATATGATTAAAAAATTATTTGGCATTTTGTTACTTGCTGTCGCAATTTATCTTATGAGTCGTCTTCTTTCAGTATTTATCACCATGCTACTTTGGGCAGGATTACTGATTTTTTCAGGCTTGACACTCGGTGCACTAAAAAAGGCTTCGTCTAATTTAATGCGTTTTATACGAGGCCTCGGCATCTTATTACTGGCATATGGCATTTTAATCTTAATTGGCGCAAGCCTTGGCAATACCAATCCACTCAAACCACTTGTATCAGCTAAGACACATCAAACTTCCACTCGACACACCTTAACGGTTGTTACAAATATGAAAGAACTAGAAGAGGCTTTACGAGGCGCCCTCAAAAAACAGCAGCCTGTTGTGCTCGATTTTTATGCCGACTGGTGTACTTCATGTAAAGTGATTGAGTCAACCACATTGGATAACCCTGAGGTTTTAAGAGCCCTAGAAAAAATCCAACTCATTAAAGTCGACTTAAGTGCTAACAGCCATGAAAGTCGTGCTTTGTTACATGAATTTAACGTAGTTGCCCCACCTACATTTATCTTTATTGATACATTAGGTCATGAACGCGAAGCGTTGCGATTAGTTGGAGATGTTTCCATTCCCGCATTGTTAAGTAATCTCAATAAAGTAGCACTTGAGTAAAACTCTTTTTACAATAAAATTATAATAAGAGATTCAATAACCCCGATACTGATGCACCTAATGATGCATCATCAACACTCAAATATTAAATTGGTTTAAATCAAGCAACCTGATTAATTAGCTCTCCAATTTTATCAATTTTTAAGTTGAGTACACTTCCTGACTGCAACCAACAGCCATTTTCCATAGCACACCCACCTGGCAACGTACCCGAGCCAAATAACTCACCTGCGTGTAATTGCTCATCTTTGGAGGCATAAGCAATTGCTTCACCCAATGAATACTGCATATTTGCAGTAGAGCATGGGATATGTCTAATTGCGTTCATTGTAACGGACGCTTCTAGCTGATTAATGTCTTGATTAATTTCATCTGCTGTCACCACAACTGGAGAAATTCCATTCTGAAAGTGTTTTGCTTTTTGTGGACCAAATCCTGAACGCATTTCAGGAAATTGAATGTCTCGCGCACTTAAATCATTCAGTACGACATATCCCCCAATAGCCTTTGTTGCTTCATCAGGTGTTGCATTCAGTAAAGGTTCAGCCAAAATAGCTCCCAGCTCTAACTCATAATCTAAAGCTTTTGTGTAAGCAGGAATATGAATGTCATCTCCAGAAGTGATAAAATTCAAATGATTACCCAAATAATATAAAGGCCGCTCATACCAAATAGCCGGTGGCTTAAATTTAGGAAAAGTCTTTTTTGTAATCCGCTCATACAAAACGGTAGTCTTATATTTTTTAGGCAAAAATCGCTTCACAAATCCACGAGACGCATCAATAAAATGCTGTTCAAATAATAAAAAATCTCGAAAAGAAGAAGGTTCAAAGGGCAAGATAAAATCAGCATCGAGAGCTGATTCTTGACCTTCAACTGCATTGAGTTTTTCTGATAAAAATTGCCAGCCACCATGGCCTAATGCAAGCACGCTTAATAAGTTAATCGCAAGATCATGTTTGACCATAAAGCGCTTGCTTAAATAACTTAAGATATCAGAACCTAATGTGGATAGTGCAATCCAATTGTCCAAAGTATCTGGCTTCAGTGCTTCAACTTGTGGCCCATTTTTTGTTAAAACACGTCTTAATTTCATGAAATAATCTCACCCGTATCAACTGACTGTATAAAACGCTCGACACCCTCTAATGGACAGCTAGACAATAAATACTTCCAACCTAACACATTGAGTGGCCCTTTTCGCTTAATCCACATATTACGAGCCATCAAAGCCCATTTAGAATTCACTTTTGCAAATGATTTAATACCATCATCAGAGGTCTTAACAATCCAGTTGACGCGCTGATGACGTAATGCATGATAATGTTTAAATGCATCTCTCACAGAAAAACATGTCATTAATTCAGATAAAACAATCGCATCTTCAAAAGCACAAGCAGCTCCTTGTTGTAACATAGGAGAACATGCATTACCTGCATCCCCTATTAAGGCTAAATCGCCTTGGGTAAACAACGGCTTAGGCACAGAACGCAAACGACCGACATAAATACTTTTATTATCAGGGAGCGCGCTTAACAACGGCTCAGCAATACCTTGATAATTTTTAAATAATGTTGAAATATTGGCACGTGCCTCATCTGGCTTTCCATATTGATTTTTTGAGTCTGCCTGGTGTAAATAACAATACACGCGATTACGTCCAATGGGATAGGCTAAAAATACATTTTTCATCCCTAGCATATATGTTGGCTGCATGTTTCGCGTGGAATACTCAAAAGTCCAACGCCAATTTGTTACGCCTAAATCAACTAAGTTAATCGCTTCAAACCCCAAGTCACGAACATTTGAATATAGACCATCGGCACCAATAACAGCATCATAATGACCATTTAATGCCGCATTTGAGCATATCACGTTTACACCTGAATCCATCTGTTGCATATCAATAATTGAGGTATCAAAATAAATATCTTCTTTTAGATCTTTTGCTAAAATGCTCAATAATTTATTTCGTTGAAGTGCCACAAATTTATCGACATTCAGAGGGGTATTCAATAAAGATGTTTGGCTAATTACACGACCATTTGGACGCGCATAAATCACTTGCTTAACCTGATGCATTTGATTTAAAGACTCAGATAACCCCATATAGCGTAAAGCACGTACTGCATTAGCTGGCAAGGCAATACCTGCTCCTATGGTATCTAATATTGATTTTTTCTCTATCAAAGTGTAAGCAATACCCTGTTTTTTTAGCTGCCTTGCTAAACAAAGCCCTGCAATACCTGCCCCTGAAATTAATATTTTATGCATTTTTATTGCACAACCTATACTTGTCTGCGTGCTTCTAAAACATTAGGGACTTGCTCTAATTGCATCAGCAAACGAGACAAACTACTTAAACCGGCCACTTCAACGGTCAGTGTAATATGTGTCATATTATCTGACTTTTGTAACTGCGTTTGTAACGCAAACAAATAAGCCTTTTCATTAGCCAGTAACGAGCTAATATCCCGCAAAAGACCTTGTCTATCAAATGCGCGAATTAGAATATCAACAGCGTAGCGTTCAGATGTTTCATTTCCCCACGTCACTTCTAAAAATCTATCTTTTTGCTTCTCAGTTGAATGTAAAATATTAGTGCAATCTTGACGATGCACAGAAACCCCTCTGCCAACCGTCACATA
This sequence comes from Legionellaceae bacterium, assembly GCA_029210085.1. Taxonomy (GTDB): domain Bacteria; phylum Pseudomonadota; class Gammaproteobacteria; order Legionellales; family Legionellaceae; genus JAALKW01. The sequence continues at coordinate 116,420 of JARGPP010000013.1, forward strand.
TCCAACCACGGCATCTCCTGGCACAGGTTGGCAACAACGTGCCATATGCATCAATACATGCTCAACGCCTTCAACGCGCAAATCATCACTCGATAAAGCACTCCGCTTAGGCGGGAGTTTAATCATATGTTCCATCGAGCTATCAGGCTGACTAACGGCAGGAGTTAGGCGAGAAATAATTTGTCCGAGTTTTAAATCACCTCTTCCCAGAGCCGCACGCAAATCATCTACACGTTTAAAATTAAAGTAGGGTAAGACTTCACTCAAACGCTCGCTACGAAGGCCTAATGCTTTTAATTCCTTATCTAGCATATCTTGGCCAAGAAGACGATGTTTCTCATAGTCTTCCATTTTAAACCAGTGTAAAACTTTAGCTTTAGCGCGTGACGTTTTTAAATAGCCTAAGTGCGGATTAATCCAGTCACGTGATGGTTTTAATTCTTTCCCTGTCAAAATTTCAACTTTGTCTCCAGTTTTTAACTGATAGGTTAACGGTACAATGTGTCCATTAACCTTAGCACCACGGCAACGATGGCCTATGTCACTATGCACATGATAAGCAAAGTCAAGTGATGTCACACCGTGTGGTAAATCTAAAATGTCTCCATCAGGTGTAAATACATAAACCCTGTCTTCCAAAAATTCTGATTCAATTTCCTCAGATACACCTTGGCTTGTTGCCATTTCGCGATGCCATGCTAAAACCTCACGTAACCACTCAATTTTACGTTCATGTGACTCATGTACTTGTCCTGATGATTCTTTATATTTCCAGTGTGCAGCAACCCCCATTTCGGCTTGATCATGCATTTTAAATGTTCGAATTTGAACTTCAAAAACTTGGCCTTCTGGCCCACGAACCGCTGTATGAAGCGATTGGTATCCATTTGACTTGGTTTGTGCAATATAGTCATCAAACTCACTTGGAATTTGCTCCCACAATCCATGTACAGCACTAAGTACCTCATAACATTGTTCAGTTGTTTCAACCAAAATGCGCACAGCAGTTGCATCATAAATTTCTTCTAGCGATACATTTTTTCGGATCATTTTCCGATAAATACTGTGAATATGCTTTGAGCGCCCATAGACCGCAAAATGCGTGATATTCATGCTCGCAATCTGAAAGTTTAATTCTTTAACCACCCAATCAACATAGCGATCACGTTCAAGACGTTTAGATTTTAAACCTGCTGCAATGGCCTTATAATCCTGAGGATGTAAATAGCGAAAGGCTAAATCTTCCATTTCCCACTTAATTGCCCCAATCCCTAAACGATTTGCAAGCGGCGCATAAATTTCCATGATTTCCATAGCCAATTGTTTACGCCGACTTTCTGGCATAAGACTTGCGCTACGTATCACACACAAACGTTCAGCGAGTTTGATGAGTACCACCCGCACATCATCAACCATTGCTAATAGCATTTTCCTAATATTATCAAGCTGTTGTTTGTCTTGAGGAAATTTATTTGAAAGTCCTTGGATATTAGAGATAGCATTCATGCGAGCAACGCCTCTCACTAATCGCGCAACCTGTTTACCTAACTGCTCTTCAATATCATCCAAAGATAACTCTGCATAATGCACGCTCTCAAATAAGATTGCTGCAGCCAAAGTATCTTGCCCCACTTCCAAATCAGCTAATACATCAGCCATTGCAAGGCCTTGTTGCAAACACGAAATACCCGCCTCTGTGACTTGATCGTGCCCTGCAAGCTGAGTTAAACCACATGCATTACGAACATGTCCCATATTTTGAAAGTAACCACGATTTCCTAGCTGCTGCAGCCACCTTGCAACATCAATACTTCCATCTGGCAATAATGCAACGCCTTCCTTGACTTTAACCATGCTTTTTATCCTTGTTGAAAGAGCCCCATCACCTCAACATGTGTTGTATGAGGAAACATATCCATTACACCCACTTTAACTAACCGATAGCCTTTATCATTCACCAGCACATCAGCATCTCTTGCAAATGTTGCTGGATTACAGGAAACATATAATATTTCAGCAGGATCAATCTGTTCTATCTGCTTTACAATTTCAAGTGCGCCAGTACGAGGTGGGTCAAGTAATAATTTATTACACCCATAATTTTTCAAAGCAACAAATGCATCTGAGTCATCTAAGTTTGCACAAAAAAACTGGGTGTTTTCTATTTGATTTTGTAGCGCATTCTCCTCAGCACGCAGTACCATCTCTTCTCCACCTTCAACACCAATTACGCATGCGCAAGAGCGTGCCATGGGCAGTGAAAAATTACCCAAACCACAAAATAAATCCAATACAACATCATCAGGAGCTAAAGCCAACCAATCAATTGCTTGTGTGACCATGGCGCGATTAAGCCGTGAATTAACTTGTGTAAAATCAGTTGGGTAAAAAGAAAACGTAATATCTTGCGCCGGTAAGTGATAGTGCAAGTTAGCCCCACCTTCGGGATAAAACAACTGAATTGAATCAAGTCCTGCTGGCTGCAAAAAAATATGAAACCCCATTTCATCTGAAAACACACGAAATCTTGCTTTATCTGCTTCGCTCAATGCCTCTAAGTGCCTAAAAACAAGCGCAACCACATCATCTCCTGCAGACACTTCAATCTGAGCAAAAATACGTGGGTTATCCATAGCGCCTATCAATGCGCTCAAATCAAGTAGAGCACTTCCAACTTTCTCATGCAGAATAGCGCATGTTTGAATATCAGCTACATATCGTGGATTCCTCTTTTCACGAAAACCAACTAGAACACGATTTTTTTTAGGTACGAAATTAACACTCAAACGCGCTCTATTTCTGTAATTCCACGCATTTTCATCCGATAAAGGGGGTAAAACCTCCTCAGGAATAACATGCCCAATACGCGCCAAAGCATCTAACATTAATTTTTCTTTTTCATGGATTTGGGCATCTTCATGAAGATGCTGCATAGAGCAACCACCACACATACCATGATGCGGACAGCGTGGCTCAACACGAGAAGCAGAGGCTGTTTCGATGGTTAAAGCACGCGCCTCATCAAAGTCACGCTTTTTACGCGTATATTCAAAGGTAACTTGTTCTCCTTCTAATGCACCATCAATGAATGTTGTTTTACCATCAATTCGTGCAATACCACGTCCATCATGACTTAATTTTTCAATCAATGTACTCATACAGATGCCTCTAAAGAAGATTTCATAAATGCTGAAACGGCATCTGATGCCAGTTCCATATGTTGTCCTCGTCCTAAAAATCGCGGCATTTGAAGCGTACCATATCGAATACGGATTAAACGACTCACTTCAATACCTTGAGTCGCCCAAAGACGTCTAACCTCTCGATTACGCCCTTCTGTTAGCACAACATTGTACCAAGCATTCGCGGCCTCACCACCACCTTGATAAGTGATAGACTTAAATGAAGCCATACCATCATCAAGCTGTACACCGTCTTGCAGTGCTTTAATCATTTCAGGCTTTACACGTCCATGCACTCGTACCGCATATTCTCGTTCTAATTGATATTTAGGATGCATCAATTGATTTGCAAATGTTCCGTCATTCGTAAAAATAAGAAGGCCTGAAGTATTAATATCTAAGCGTCCCACTTGAATCCAACGCCCACGCTTTAATATCGGCAAGTTATCAAACACTGTTTTATTATGATTTGGGTCACGTTTACTTGCTATTTCACCTACAGGCTTGTGATAAATCAAAACACGTGTTCTTAAAGGCGTGCGCAATGGATTGGTAACCACTTTCCCTTTTACTTTAATTTTATCGGTAGGTTCAACCACATCTCCAATTTTCGCAACCTGACCGTTTAACTGTATTTTTCCTTCTTTTATCCATACTTCCATTTCACGACGTGAACCAAGACCAGCTTGACTCAATACTTTTTGTAACCGCTCACCTGCTGACATTATGTATCCAACCCCATTGCTTCTTTTACATCACTTAGTGTTTTTTGTGCATCTTCACGCGCGCGCTCACTACCCTCAGCCGCAAAACGTTTAACGGACCCCATATCTGCTTCATATTCTCTTATATTATCTTGAATCGGCTTTAACTCTTGCTGAATTGCATCAATCACAGGACGCTTGCACTCAACACACCCAATACCTGCTGTTCTACATCCAGTTTCAACCCAGTCCCTGACTGATGTATCTGAATAAAGCTTATGAAATTGCCAAACAGAACAACGCGCAGGCTCACCTGGATCATCACGTCTCACACGTGCGGGATCAGTGGGCATCGTCATTATTTTTTTCTCAATTTCCTCGGGTGTTTCACGCAATTTAATTGTATTATGATACGACTTAGACATTTTTTGACCATCAAGACCCGGAATTTTAGGCACTTCCGTCAACAACGCTTCTGGCTCAGGTAAAATTAATTTACCCATACCCTCTAAGTAGCCAAATAAACGCTCTTTATCCCCAATTGAAATATTAGATTGTGTTTCAACCAAAGCTTGCGCTGTTTCTAGCGCTTCATGAGAGCCTTCTTGTTGAAAGTCTGTTCTCAATTTTTGATAAAGCTTGCTATTTTTCTTACCCATTTTAGAAACAGCTTGCTGTGCTAAATTTTCAAAATTTACATCTCGTCCATACAAATAATTAAAGCGTCTTGCAATCTCTCGAGTTAACTCAATATGAGCAACTTGATCTTCTCCCACAGGGACAAGATTACCTTTATAGATTAAAACATCTGCACTTTGAAGCACTGGATAACCTAAAAAACCATGAGTTGCGAGCTCTTTTTCTTTTAATTTTTCCTGTTGATCTTTATAAGTGGGTACACGCTCAAGCCAACTCAAAGGTGTTATCATCGACAATAATAAATACAGTTCTGCGTGCTCAGGCACCCATGACTGAATGAATATTTTGGATAAACTTGGATTAATGCCACATGCAAGCCACTCCACCAATAAATCCCAAACATATTTTTCGATAAACCCTGGCTCATCATAATGTGTTGTGAGGCCATGCCAATCAGCAGCAAAAAAATAGCAATCATATTGATGCTGTAAATTCACCCAATTTTTTAAAACGCCATGTAAATGTCCTAAATGCAGGTGTCCTGATACACGCATGCCTGAAACCACACGTTGATTATTTCCTGAAAAATCTGCCATCAATTCTCTCTCTTATTTATTCAAAAGGGGTCGTGTCACCTTGCCCCTCACGTACTACCACAGGATAGTCTCCTGTTAAATCAACTACCGTTGTTGGTTCATAACCACAATGACCGCCATCAATAATCAGATCTGTTTGATGCCCAAGCACATCACGAATCGCTTCAGGTTCACTCAATGGCGCATCTGCTCCGGGTAAAATCAAAGAGCTACTCACTAAAGGTGCACCTAAACATTCTAACAAAGAAAGCACAATAATATGCTCAGGCACACGCAAACCTAATGTTTTACGTTTTGGATGCAACATCAAACGTGGTACATCACGTGTTGCATTCAAGATAAAGGTATAAGGTCCTGGTGTTGAGGCTTTAAGCAATCTAAAAATAGGCCGGCTAACACGTGCATACGTACCCAGCTCGGATAAATCACGACATACTAGTGTCATATTGTGATCTTTACTCAGTTGACGAAGCCGCCTGATTCTATCCAGCGCTGATTTATTACCTAATATACATCCCAAGGCATACCCCGAATCAGTGGGATAGACAATAAGCCCCCCTCTTTCAAGTACAGCTACCGCCTCCCGAAGCAAGCGTGCTTGCGGATTGTCCGGGTGAATCGCAAAGAACTGACTCATATAAAGCACATCCTCTTGCTAAGAAGGACTTTAGTATAGCGAAAGATAGAAAAAAAAGAAAAATAACATTTTGACCATAAAAAACCAACAAGAAATATATTTAATCATTTATACTGCACTATATACAATATACTGTTTTAGGATAAACTGATTGAAGCAAAGTACAATTGCTTCTGCTGTCTAACTCACTCCCCTAACGCACTTTCAATGATATGCTTTCAAAAGTACGTTAGGTAGATATTTAAAACCGTCGAATGGCTCGCACCAAATGAGTCTCTGTTTTATCCTTCTGTACAAAGGTTTCTCCATCATCAGCGCGAATAGCATATGCCTCTGCGATATTACTTTCTGTGGAAGTCCAATAAAAATCATCTGCTCCACTCAGTAATTCATCACCTCCATGAGCTAAAATTGCTGCATTAACCACTGATAAATTATCAATAATCAAGCGCCACTCTCCCACTGCTCCCAAATAAAATCCACCATAACAAGGTGTAACTGTTAATCCCAAGCATGCAACCCCACTATCTAATGCTCCCCAAAGCAAAGCACGTGCTGCAGCAATAGGAAAACCATCTGTTGCTCTTGCTGCAAGATTTGCAGTATTAATTGCACCTGAACCAATACCAGAACCCCAAGCAAATTGCTGATGTGTTGGTGTCGTCTCAAAATAGGGGTCCCCTCCTTCCTGCTCCTTAAGCGCTATTGCTAAACCATGCTGCAATGTTTCATCAACATAAAAAACAATGCCTCCTTGATATAAATCTCCCACTGAAACTTGGGGGGTAATACCAATCATTTTTGTACTAGAACCTGTAAAAGCAATACCTGCTCCAGCCTCATATGTTGTATCTAAGTTAATTGTTCCAGGACCACTTGTAGACTCTGTAACTGTTATACCTGTTCCCCCTGAAGGCCCTTGAATAAGTCCTGTATTATCACCATCACTACTCACAGGAATATAAATACCGTTTGTTCCAGCAAAACGAGCACTTACATCCGCGTTGCTTATATTAATTGCACCAACACCCACATAAGCTTCTGTTGCACCCGTTGCAACGATGACGTTTCCTGGCTGATCAATCCTAATGCCATCACCCGCCCGATACGTTACTGTTTGAAGCGCGAGGCCAATTGCAGTATTCACATAAGCAATAGATGCGGGATTATGATCACTTGGGCCAGATCGTGCATACGCATGCTCCAGACAAAAACAAAAAACAACACACAGTGTATATATTAGTTTTTTTCTAATTATATTTTTCATTATCATAATTAATATCCTTATTATTACATTCATGTGCCATCGATACCGCTCGCATCTTACATAACACTCTGATAGCATAATGAAGCATGTACTTTACAAAAAAAAGGACTTCATCATGAAAAAAACATCTTTTGCTGTTGCAGCCTTACTGACCAGTTTATCGACTGTATCCGTTATTCCTGCCGCCTATGCTGAAGACGGTATGAACATGAATGGAACAGAAGCGTCTACCTGTCAAGGCTGTAAAAAATGCAAATGTACCTGTGGCAATCAAGACAGCGGTTGTGTTGGATCTGTTGATGCAATGGATGACCAAAATAACTGTACGGGTTGTCAAGGATGCTCTGGTTGCCAAGGGTGTAGTGGCTGTAGCGGTAGTTAATTCCGTATGTCAACATCTGCTGCCTTTAAACTGCCAAAGCTCACAGCAAATACTCAAGAAAAATTGTTACTATACGCCGAAAAAGTACTCCTTGCTGAGCAGCAGATGTTAGCCTCTAATAAAGACCATAGTATTTTGCACTATACCTTAAAAAATCATACAACCCACACACGCATGCAGCATTATCCCAAGGGAGATAGGATAGATAAAACAACCGGAGCCCAATATTTTTATCATTGCCATCGTGAAGACTATGACCAAGAAGAACACGGCCATTTCCATTGTTTTATACGTTACCCGAATATTCCCAAAAACATCAAACCAACGCCGCTTCCAGATTGGGATAAATATATCAATAATCCCATGACTCATTTAATTGCTATTGCGATGAATCGTCACGGAAAACCCATTCGTCTTTTTACCGTTAATCGCTGGGTTTCCTCCGAAATATGGTATGATGCAAAACATACAGAATCATTACTCAACCAGTTTAAAATGACACGCAATGATGATGCCTACTGGAAAATACTTGATCAATGGATTGAAGCCTTACTGCATTTGTTTGCCCCGCAAATTATCTGGCTACGAGAAGCCCGAGACAAACTCATTCGCAATAAAAACACCATTCAATCTGACACACAAAGCATTTATAATAATCAAGAAATATCCGAATTATCGACACTTTCTATTAACCTCAAGGAACAGATACAATGGATCCTTGGCTAGTTTTATGACTTAAATCATGACCATACAACTTGATATTCAACATGCATGCAAGGACCCTCTTCCCTTTTCAGACGAACAGTTGTCCGAATGGGTGCACACAGCACTGATGCCTCACCGAGAAAGCGCTGAACTGACCATACGTTTTGTCGAACCAGATGAAATTACACATTTAAATCATACTTACCGAAAAAAAAATAAAGCCACCAACGTGCTTGCATTTCCATCAAACTTACCTGATGATGTGCTCTTAGAATATCCCCTTTTAGGTGATGTTGTTGTGTGTCCTGCAGTACTTAAAGAAGAAAGCTGTGTACTCAATACCCCTCTTATTTCACATTGGGCACATATTACGATTCACGGTGTTTTACACTTACTCGGCTACGACCACATTGATAAAAAAGATGCATCTATAATGGAAAAACTTGAAATTAAAGCACTTGCCACACTTGGCTTCGATAACCCTTACGCTTTAGAGGATAGCTAACTTGACTAACGAAAATGACCAAAAATCTTGGCTTAATCGCTTAAAAAATCATTTTCAGAGCGAGCCGCAAACGCAAAAAGATTTACTTCAGCTGCTGCGTGATGCGCAAAATCGTGCCTTAATCGACTCAGAAACACTCAGCATGATAGAAGGCGTTATTTTATTCGCAAAAATGCGTGTTAGAGACATCATGTTGCCTAAGAAACAAATGATTTGTATCCCTGATAACGCAACATTAGACGAAGTCATTCACCTGGTTACAAACTCTGGGCACTCTCGCTTTCCAGTCCTGGGTAATAATCCTGATGAAGTAATTGGTACATTACATGCAAAAGATTTATTACGCTTCCAAGGACCCAACCCTCTCGACTTTAATCTTACCGATGTTATTCGACATGCAACGGTTGTTCCTGAAAGTAAGCGTCTTGACGTTTTGCTAAGTGACTTTCGTATTAATCGTAATCACATGGCTATTGTGGTCGACGAATACGGTACTGTTTCAGGGTTTGTGACACTTGAAGATGTCATCGAACAAATTATCGGTGATATTGCAGACGAATTTGATATCGATGAAGAAGCACATATCAAAGCCCATGGTGATGCACACTACATGATCAAAGCAGATACGCCTATCCATGAATTCAATCAAACTTTAAACGCTCATTTGAGCCATGAAACATATGATACGATGGGTGGCATTATCATGACACATTTTGGACACCTTCCTGGGCGTGGCGAAAAAATAACCATTGAAGGCTTCCAATTTATTATTATTAATGCTGATGCGCGACATATAAAACTAATCGAGTGCATCGATAAACGCATGGAGAATTTAGTGGTATGACGGGGAAAGTCCTTCTCATTGATAATGATCGAGAGCTCACAACACAATTATCACACTATTTATCACTTGAAGGGTTTGAGCTATCTCTGGCAGAAGATAGTCATGCAGGATTAAAGCTAGCGCTTAATCAATCATTTGATGCTATCATTCTTGAGGTGCTTCTACCACTTCCTCACAAAAGTGGCTTTGAACTCCTGAAAACACTCAGAGAGCATAAGCAAACGCCTGTTATTTTTTTAAGCTCACGTGACACAGAAATAGATAGGCTCATGGGGTTCGAACTGGGTGGTGATGATTACCTTACCAAACCTTGCGATCCGTATGAATTATTGGCAAGATTACGCAGTATCCTACGCAGAAATCAACAATCACATCAAAATGCTCCGCCAGAGATTCAATGTGGTGATATTATCGTTAACTGCGCACAACATCAGGCTAGCCTAAAAAATATCCCTTTAGAGCTCACCAACACTGAATTCAAAATTCTTGAAATTTTGCTAAAATCACCCGGGCAAGCATTCTCTAAAGAAGAGCTCACCGAATACGCACTCAACCGAAAATTTACAGCTTATGACCGCAGTATTGATGTACACATCAGTAACTTAAGACAGAAACTAGGTCTAAACAGTAATAATGAACCTTGGATTAAAACCGTTCGTGGTTTTGGTTACTTATTTAACTTACTTCCTGAAACAACACACTCATGAAAAAAGCAATTATTTTATTTTCAGGTGGACTTGATTCCACAACTTGCCTCGCCATTGCAAAGTCAGAAGGCTATCTTTGCCATGCTTTAAGCTTTGATTATGGCCAACGACATAGTATTGAGCTTAAAACAGCTGCACATCTTGCTGCCTCCTTTAAAATAGAGCACCATGTTTTTCCGCTTTCTCTCACCCAAATAGGTGGCTCAGCACTCACCGATAAAAACATCGATGTGCCTGACTATACAGGGAATTCTGATATTCCTGTGACTTATGTTCCAGCTAGAAATACTATTTTCTTATCATACGCATTAGCATTTGCTGAGGTTCTGGGCGCTGACACCATTTTTATAGGCGCCAGCAGCATTGATTATTCACACTACCCTGACTGTAGGCCCGAATTTTTTGAAGCCTTTCAACGCATGGCAAACTTAGCAACCAAAAGCAGTATCGAAAATAATCCCATCCAAATTAGAACTCCTCTTCTTTATCTCAGTAAAGCTGAGACTATTCAAAAAGGACATCTGCTGGGTATTCAATATAAAGAGACTGTTTCCTGCTACCAAGCAAATCAGCAAGGAGAAGCATGTGGTCGCTGTGACAGTTGTATGCTAAGAAAAAAAGGCTTCAAAGACGCTAATTTACCCGATGAAACACGTTATATATAATTGAAACAGAGATAAAATCGAATGAAACATTCAAACATTAGACCACCTTCTTTCATACCAGAAATACGCCGTGCCATAGCTCACCAACAATTTGCAAAAGCTGAAATAGCACTATCACATCAGGCCACCTTCGATTCTGAATGGTTCTTATTAAAGGCCTTATGCTTAAAAGGACGCGACGATTTTTCAGGCGCCATTAATGTGCTGACGCATATCAAACGGCCTTACAATAACGAGTATTTTACGATACTCTCAAGTTGTTACGAACACCTTGAAAATTATATGCAAGCAGCGAATGTTCTGACTCATACCTCAAATTGGCAAACAAACTTAGATGCCGTGATGACCATTGCATCTTTTTACGAAAAAGAAGCTAGCCTTTTATCTGAAGAGACGCCTAAAAGACAAGAATTGCTTAATTTAGCAATGATAACGTATCAGTCATACCCCAATTACGACACCACAAAATCTACTGCACTTGCATTAGCAGAACTCTATACATTAAAAGGAGCGTATCAAGAGGCGCTTAGTTTATATTTAAACATCCCCCCTGGAAATAACCATGAAGAAAATCAAGTAATAAAAAATAAAGTGCAACAATTACGAGTACAATTATATCACCAAGCACAAACATATGCAGAACATTACCTTCAACAAGGTCACTATCAAGCTGCATTAGAACAATATACATTAATCCCCAATGCATTGAAAAATATTCCTACACTACTCAACCAAGCACTATGTTACAAACAACTCGGACAACACCTTAATACCAGCCTTGTCTACGCTGATCTTTTTTACAATCGCACCTCACAAAACCCTGACTACTATCATGCAATGATGTGGTACAGAGACAAACATCAACAACAAATGCAATGCTATCAAAGTGTACATCAACACTCTATATTTTCCTCAGGTAATGAAGGCCATCAATCAATACAAGTAGCAGGTGATATTTCTCATGACACTGAACTCCATGTTTCTTCCTCAAGTACTCCCATGGCTAGACGAACAGGGTTCAATCACGGATAAGTTAAAAGCACTTTCAGGTCATACACAGCTTGAGGTTTTAACACATATCTGGGACAAACCTGATGTTTGGGACTGTGAAGCACTACAATTATCACCTGATATAAAAGTGCTCCATCGTGAAATTTTAATGTCTTCTCATCAACAGTACTGTTGGTATGCGCGCACTATTTTACCACTATCGGTCTATCAGACTGAAGCCACTCTATTTCAACGCTTAAAACACGAAGCACTCGGAGAACTGATTCACAATCATCCACATATTAACCGAACTCACATCAAACCTTATGAGATTGCTCCTCATACACCAGAACATCACTACTTAAAACAAGCACTAAAAGACAAAACACCCACCCAAACCTTGTGGGGACGTCTTTCTACATTTACCATACACGGTCAATTTGATTTTTATTTATTAGAAATTTTACTTCCTGGAATTTTGAGATATTGTTTATGAACTTCGCGCCTTACCTTCAACTTCTTCGCCTCAATAAGCCCATCGGCACACTTTTACTTTGGTTTCCAACAGCCTGGGCACTTTGGATTTCAGCAAATGGCAAACCCTCCGCTCTGTTCGTTTTTTATTTTTTCCTAGGAACCTTTATCATGCGTGCTGCAGGCTGCCTATTAAATGACATTGCAGATAGACACATAGACCCACATGTCGAGCGCACTAAAAATCGTCCACTTGCCGCTCAAAAAGTGAGTTTACAAGCTGCTATGGGTTTATTCATTACCCTGCTTTTTTTTGCATTTATCATTCTTTCACAACTGCCTAAAGCATGTTTCAAGTACGCACTACTCAGTGTTGCACTCACGACCATTTATCCTTTTTGTAAGCGCTTTTTTGAGGCACCACAACTCATCCTTGGGCTCGCTTTTTCTATGGGTATCCCCATGGCCTATACAGCAGAAGGTATAGCACTCAATACAAACACTTTACTGTTGTTCTTACTTAATTTTTGTTGGATTGTGGCCTACGACACTATTTATGCAATGGCCGATAGAAAAGATGACTTACAAATCGGTGTCAAATCGACCGCTATTTTATTTGCATCTCAAGATAAAAATATTGTTTTCTTATTTCAAATCGCAACACAAGTGCTCTGGCTTGTCCTCGCCGTAGCACTGAAATTTAATCTGCTCTTTTATATCCTTTGGAGTGTTGGATGCTTACTCTTTTTACATCAACAATATGTTATTCGAGGCAACAACCCAAATCATCTTCGCACATTTACCAGCAATGGCTTTTACGGACTGATTTTTTGGGTTGCGCTCATGTTACAACATTAGGGGCTATTGACAATTCATCTGCTCGCCTACGTGCCGAGGGAGCTGTCAACAGCCCCTAATCAATGGCCCCATCTTTATTAAGAAAGCGTCTCAATAAACTGCTTTAATAAAACACATACTTTATCACTAGACTGTGATGCCATCTCAACCACCGCCTTATGTGAGTGGCTAATACTTGCAAGGCCTGTTGCAAAATTTGTAATCATTGCAATCACCGCAACTTTCATACCACAGTGCGTTGCCACGAGTACCTCAGGTACTGTCGACATACCAACAGCATCGGCCCCTAACATACGCAGTGCTTTAATCTCAGCAACTGTTTCATAATTAGGTCCTGTTACCGCTGCATATACACCTTCAGGCAATACGAGCCCCATGCCTTCTGCCAAATGAATCAATGTTTCTCGAGTTTCGCGATCATAAACATCGTCTAAAGGAAAAAAACGTGAGCCAAAATCATCATCATTGGGACCAATCAAAGGATTCGTGCCTTGTAAATTAATATGATCTTTAATCAACATCAGCTGACCTGGCCCAACACTTTCACATAAAGAGCCAGAAGCACTAATTGCAAAAAAATATTCACACCCAAGACGTTTTAATGTACGAATATAAGTTTTAACTACATCATGACTTGCACCTTCATATAAATGCATTCGTCCTTGAAGACAAACAACACCCACACCAAACAATTCACCAACCACCATAGTGCCTTGATGACCATCGACTGAAACTGATGGGAAACCAGGCAAATCAGCATAAGAGATGCGTGTGGCATTCTCTAATTTATCTGCAAAATCACCAAGACCAGAGCCTAATACAATCCCAATACGTGGACGAATATTAGGGGTGCGCTCTCGAATGCTTGCAGCAAGCGCATCAGGTCCTGAAGAATGGGTTGTCATCGTTAATACTCCTGTCCGTTTTCAAGAATGGCAAAACTATACGCTCAAATCTTCCCAGAGTCTAACGAAGAATGTTATTCTAGGCCAAAAAACATGTCATCTAAATAAAAACAACGGGGTATGATTCATGTCAGTGATTATCGATATAATGGGGCCTACTATCTCTGCTGAAGAAATCGAACTATTGCAACACCCCAATACTTCAGGCGTTATTATTTTTACCCGCAACATTGAACATCGGGCACAACTGATGACCCTTACTCAACAAATTCACGCGATTAATCCTGAACTTATTCTCAGTGCAGACCACGAAGGCGGTTATGTCCAGCGTATCCAACGCCAAGGATTTCAAGCACTACCGGCAGCCCATGTTTATGGTGATGTCTATGATTTAAACTCTGAAACAGGAGTTCAACTTGCGGCACAATATGGGGAACATATGGCACGAGAACTCCGTGAATGTGGTATTCATATAGGACTTGCCCCAATTCTTGATATACACGGGCCCAATCCTATTATTGGCGGATTATATCGCGCCTTTCATCAAAACCCAGATGTTGTAACAGCACTTGCAAACGCATTTATTCGCGGCATGCACAAAGCAGGTATGCCCTCTGTTGGTAAGCACTTTCCAGGGCACGGTTTTTGCTCCGTTGATTCACACATTGGCTCACCGGTGGATAAACGTACTTTAAAAGAACTTGAGGGCTGTGATTTAAAACCATTTACAGCACTCAGCCAGTCAGGCGTATTAGATGGTGTTATGCCCGCACATGTGACTTATCCCGAAGTAGACCCAGAGCATGCTGCTGGCTATTCATCTAAATGGCTTCAAGAAATATTACGAGGTGATATCAAATTTGACGGCATCATTATCAGTGACTGCTTAGGCATGACAGGGGCTGATATTGGTGATTTACTCACGCGCGGCACACAAGCTCTGGATGCGGGATGTAATTTACTCATTGCAGCTAATCAAGAACGTACTGTGCTTAAAGCTTTTCTTGATGCCTTACCCACACAGTATGGTGAAGAAAACCAACTTTATATTGCAAATTTCAGAGATAAAATACAACCTATTTCAGAAATACATGATCCTAAAAAAACACAACAACACAATGCTTTGAAAAAGAATAATACACTGAACAATACAAAAACAATCTAGTTCAATACGAGGGCCTGTTGACATATATGGACCCTGCTAGGTCTTGCAATAGGTTGTCTGCAGCATCCAAACAACTTTGATTAGTAGCAAATATCTTCGTATAAATCACGCCATTCGGCATTTACCTGCTCAATGGCATTTATTTTCTATTGAGTGTTAAAACCACTGGATATGCTGCATAAATCAAGAACATTTTGAGGTATGAAATTAAACAACATAATTTCGTGAAGATAAGTCAGCCCGCAAAAACGGCATGACCAGTGTGCCTACTTTATCATTAATTCACGCACAATCTCTGCATCTGAAAAAGGGTGCCGTTCATGATTTATTTCTTGATAAGTTTCATGGCCTTTTCCTGCAATTAAAATCATATCCTCTGCATCTGCCAATTGAAGTGCTGCTTGAATCGCTTCTTTTCTATTTTCTATTTGTAAAACACTTGTTTCATCATCAAACCCAGCTGCTATATCTTCTAAAATTTGATATGGATTTTCTGTCCGTGGATTATCACTGGTAATGATTATTTTATCTGCGTATTTTTCTGAAACTTTGGCCATTAAATTACGTTTATGCTTATCTCTATCTCCTCCGCACCCAAACACAACCCAAAGCTTTGCTTGTTTCAGTTCAGCTAAGGTTTCAAGTGCTTTTTCAAGTGCATCCGGTGTATGCGCATAATCCACCAATACAACAGGTTCGGCACAGACTTGTTCCATGCGCCCAGGAGATGCCTTAAGCTTTAACATCACTTCTGCTATATCAGACAACGCATATCCATCTGCTATCAAACTCGCAATCACCGCTAAACTGTTATAAATATTGAAGCGTCCTAAAGCTTGTACTGAACATTCAAAATTACCGATTGGTGTTTTAACATCAAACACACTTCCCGTCATGCCTAGCTGGATATTTTCAGCATACACATCACTGCTATAGCTAAGACCATAAGTGAGTATTTTGACACCTTCAGGCACTTCGGCACGCATCACCCCAACATACTCATCATCATGATTTAAAATCACTGACGCTAAGCTTGGGTACGCAAATAAGCGTGCCTTAGCAGCTGCATAAGCTTCTATTGTTTTATGATAGTCTAAGTGTTCATGGCTCAAATTTGTATAAATTGCCTGAGTAAATAAAACTTCACTCACACGCCCCTCGCAAAGACCGTGTGATGACACTTCCATCGCGACGTGCTGAACATTAATTTTAAGCCAATCATATAAAAATTTTTGCACACATAACGCATCAGGTGTTGTATTTTGTAACGGCTTCATTGAATCTAGCAAACCAGCACCTAAAGTACCCATATAAGCTGCTGAATGCCCTAGCAAACCATATGCTTGCGCTAATTGATAAGCAATTGTTGTCTTTCCATTTGTACCTGTTACCCCTGAAATATTCAATATGGCTTGAGGCAGCGCATATGCTTCAGCCGCTAATTTTCCTAAGTTTTTTGCTAAATCGGAGTATGCAATCAATGGCACAGTATGCTCTAAGTTTTTTATAAATCTTTCTGCTACTTCTGGCTCATAAATAATAGCACTTGCGCCTGCTCTAATTGCATCAGTAATAAAAAGTCGACCATCAGCTGCTTCTCCAGGATAAGCCAAAAATATATCACCTGGCGTTATTTGGCGACTATCGTTTTGAAGGTTCTTCCATGAGATATGCGCTAAATCTTTTAAGGCTTTCATGAGGCTCGAGTCTCATTTGATGCATCGGGATCAATATCAAGTAGCCGTAGAGATGCTTCCATCACTTTAGAAAATAAAGGAGCCGCAACACGCCCACCATAAAAAGAGTTTCTTGTTGGTTCATGTATCACCACCGCAACCACGAGTCGTGGGTGCGAAACAGGGGCAACACCGGCAAAGCTCGCAATATAACGCTTATCTTTATATCCATGTTGACCTGCAATCCTTGCAGTCCCTGTTTTACCAGCCACGCGATAGCCCGGAACTGCCGCTCTCGTTCCCGTACCACCCGGTTTAACAACAGATTCCATCATTAAAAGCACTTGCTTTGCAATTTTGGCACTCACCACTTGTTTCCCTGAAAACTCTTCATCTGAATGCAATAAGTGAACAGGCATTAAACGCCCATTATTTGCAAAAATAGAGTACATTTCAGCAAGTTGTAATGTCGTAACCGACACACCATAACCAAAACTGAGTGTGGCTAACATAAATGGACCTGTTTCAGAGGCACTCACAATGGTACCGTCGCTTTCACCTGGATATCCGCTAGCAGTACGACTGCCAGCACCACAACGTTTCAAAAAGTTAATCAATTGCTCAGGAGGACTTGCAAGCGCCATCTTACTCATACCCACATTACTCGAATGTTGAAGCACTCCCCCCACATCTAAAACACCATAATTGCCGACATCACGAATCGCATGACCTTCTAACATCATCCAACTGGGCCGAGTATCAATAATTGTATCGGGCTTAAATAGTCCACTCTCCAGTGCACTTGCAATACCAAATGGCTTGGTCACTGAGCCTGGTTCAAACATATCTGTTATGGCTCGATTCCGATAAGCCGATATTTCATATCGATTACGTGCATTAGGATTAAACGATGGATAATTAACCACCGCAAGCACTTCTCCATCTTTTGCATCTAACACAACAATAGAGCCTGATTTTGCTCCAAACTCTGTCACCGTTTTTTGAAGTTCATGATAAGCAAAAAATTGAATACGTCTATCAATACTCAGCTGCAACCCCTGGCCTGGCCTCGGCTCTTGGATAACACCCAGTTCATCAATAATACGGCCCGTTCTATCTTTAACAACACGTCTCTTACCCGGTACACCATTTAGCCAATCATGATAAGCAAGCTCGAGCCCTTCGATACCATCATCATCTATGTTTGTAAATCCTATTAATTGAGCAAGACTCTCAGCGTCTGGATAATAACGTTTAAATTCTTGTTTGAAATTAACGCCCGATATATTCAAAGCTTCTATTTTTTGTGCTTGTGTAGGTGTTAAATGTCGTTTCAAATAAACAAAGCCTCGAGTCTCTTCATGATCAACACGCCTAGAAATATCACGTACCGGCATTTTTAATATACTCGCTAAAGCTTTAAGCTCTGCAGGTGTTGGATGAAATTTTTTAGGGTTTAACCACAATGATTGCACGGGCGTGCTCACAGCTACAGCTGCACCTTGTCTATCAAATATCATGCCCCGAAACGCGGGTGTATTCACCACACGAACACTTCTAGCATCTCCCTGACCTTGAAGAAAACTTCTATCCAAAATCATTAAGGCGACCATGCGCCAAACTAATATCCCCAATATCGCGAGAAAAAACACACCCAACGCTAAAAAGCGTTTTTGGTGACTCGCTCCTTTCATTCAGCACGCAAATTAAAGGTTTGCTGATGTGATGGAAAAACCATATGTAATTTTTCTTTAGCAAGCATTTCAACCCGAGCAGGAGTTGCCAAACTAGCTTGCTCTAGTAACAACTGCCCCCACTGTAGCTGTAAACGGTGCTCTTTTTGAGTAACCACTTGTGTTTGACCACATGCTACCCGATGAAGGTTAATCACATAAACGACGGAAAGTGCACTCATTAAAACTAAAAAAAGCAACCCTACTTGTAGCAGTAATAATTTCGAGAACTGAACTTTCATCCATTGCCCTTGAAATAAACTACTCTGCTGAATCACTTTTGCTGCAGTGTTCATGGTGTTTTCTCTCCTATCCTAAGAACTGCACTTCGTGAACGAATATTTTCATCTTTTTCTGCATCAGTCGGCTTAATTGCCTTACTCACACGCTTAAAATGTGTTTTGGTGTGTGTATTCATTACCGGTAGTTGGCGTGGTAATTGAATGCCTTCTTCTTCTGACTTCATAAAGCGTTTTACAATTCTATCTTCAAGCGAATGAAAGCTAATGACGGCTAAGCGTCCATTTGGCGCTAGAACTTGCACACATTGCTTAAGACCCTGAGATAAGTCATCAAGCTCTTGATTGATATAAATACGAATCGCTTGAAAAACACGGGTTGCAGGATGCTTATGTTTTTCCCATGCAGGATGCGCCTCTTTAACCAACTCAGCCAGCTCTGTAGTTGTCGTAATCGGGCCTAGCTCTGTTCGTTTGCGGATAATTGCTCGCGCAATACGTCGTGCAAACCGTTCTTCACCATATGTTTTAAATACTTCAGCCAATTCCGCTTCACTGCTGCGATTTACAAAAACTTCAGCCGTTAACGGTTGCTCTGTATTCATTCGCATATCCAACGGACCTGTCTGCATAAAACTAAATCCACGCTCAGCTTCATCTAACTGAGGTGAAGAAACACCCAAATCTAACAAAATACCTGATACTTGCCCATGAATTCCCACATCACGTGAAACTTTTTCAATATTTGCAAATGTATTCTGAATAGGTAAAACACGCTGGTCTTGAGCAAAAAGCTGTTTTGCATGTGCAATCGCTTCTGCATCTTTATCTAATACAATTAATCGACCAAGTGGTCCAAGCGCCTCCACAATAACCTGTGAATGCCCGCCTCGCCCAAATGTACCATCCACATAAATACCATTCGGTACAAGCTTTAAAGCTTCAATTGCTTCTTCGAGCAAAACCGGCTGATGTGTGCCTATCATATGAAGACTCCATCACAAAAAAAATGTTTTCATTTCATCAGGCAACCCATCACCTGATGATTCCTCTTTAAGCCACTCAGCACGCTTCGCCTGCCAAGTCACTTCATCCCAAATTTCAAATTTATTACCTTGCCCAATTAAAACCATACGCTTTTCAAGTGCAGCATAATCTCTTAAAAGTGGTGGAAGTAATACGCGCCCATTACCATCCAAGGTTACATCGGTTGCATGCCCAATCAGTAAACGCTGAATACGCCTTGCGGCCACATTGAAACTGGGCAAACGCTGCAAGCCACTTTCGATGGTTTGCCACTCTGTAACCGGATAAAGCAACAAACAGGCTTCCTCGGTATCAATCGTGACAACAACATCTTCCCCTAATCCCTCACGATATCGAGCAGGAATAGCGAATCGGCCTTTGCTGTCTAGATTAATAGCGTTTATTCCACGAAACATGATTGTCTTATTGTGAGACGCCCCACAATCCTCCACTTTTTCGTTAGTTTAAACCACTTTCTAACACTATAGAACAGATCAGTGAAAACTCAAACCCAAAAGAATGGATTTCACGCATGCTTTCTAAAAAAGCGGCATTTTAAGGCAAAAATAAGAACGATTCCAATACATTTGGCATATGCGAGGTAAGTGTGATTTGATTTAATTTGACTTGATATATTTTAAAAAGAAAAAGCAGGCTTTTGAGTCTTCTCTACAGGCAATTGGTTATATGCAAAAAAACCTAAACTAAAAACACAAACACCGCCAAATGCAAGGCTGGATATCGGGAGTAAAAGTCCCAACAAAAACATAGCTCCTCCAGCAAGCATCGCTAAATAACTGCAACATTTGAAAAGAAAAATCCAATCAAACTCATCTCCATTTTTCTCACTTACCTTAGCAGCCCTTTTGGATAACTGGCTTTCTGCTTGGATATTTACTTTTCTTCTCTTTTTTTTCAGTGAGTTTTTCTCTCGAATTGAATGCTCATCTAAATCAGCATTAAAGTCTAATTCTAAATCCAAACTTTGAGCGTAGCGTGCTGCGCATATAGATCTCGACATATTTCGAAGGACATCATTTTTATTGCCATCTTGCTCTAAAACATCAATAAAACTTTGATGATAACCTGTTTCCAACACTCCAAATTTTTTCATCATTTGATGACTGTAAGCACACGTAAAATCACCGCAAGCGTATAGATCTCTTTGAGGATGTGCGGGCCCAGAAAAATGAACCACTATATCTTCTGATTTAATCCCTGCTGAACAAAAAAAGTCTTTCGCATAACGCTCTAGACATTTGCCTCCGGACGGACCAAATGGATCAAATATATCAAGCTGATACTTTTCATCAGGGCCAAGTGGTTTACTCAAATAGAGTCCTCTCCAGTGACCCGGACCAACAGCAAGCATAATATGTTGAATTGTTTTATTTTGAAGTGCGGTTCTAACACCCTCCCGCACAGCCTCAAATGATTCGCTTGTATCTCTTTTAAGCTGCGCAAGAACCTCAACATGCTGCGTTGATTCAGGCATTAAAGCCATCATATCATGATCTTCTAATTGTTCTCTTTTAGAACGTTCATGGATATATTTTCTAGAAAAACCACTATTGTTTTGATGTGTTAAATGATTCTGCTCTGTATCCTTTTGACTTAACACCTCTAGTTCATTAAATATCTGAAGAGATAAAGCTTCTATATTTATTTCTGAATTGGCTTCAGCATTAGCATATAAGTTGAGCTGTCGAAATAACTCTGTCGTAACTGAAACGCTTTGTGCATCAAGGGGCACGTCATTTGAAGCCGCGACCTTATTTACCGCCTCTAATAAATTTTGATAATGCACATTCCTCAGTTTTTCAGGGTATTTATCCCTTAATGCCTCAAAGCTCCTTGTTGTGATTTTTTCACTTAACGCCATAACAAGCCTCTATTCATAAAAACCAAAGCACAAACTCAAACAGTATCATTTTCCAAACAACGCATTATTCCATTAAAATCATCATACATCACTTATATTAACAATATATTAACAATAAAAGAACAGTAAGGCTTAAAAAAACACTGGTTTTTGATGGTTAATTTATTTGTTTTATCTTCAACAATCTCCTACAATACAAGCTGTATTAAAATAAACCTAAGATTCCATGCATTATTTAGAAAATTTTTTCGGTACCCACTTGTGGACTCTACATGTTGCCGCTGCCTTCATGTGCACGCTCTTGGCTCACTTTATTTCTTCGAAAATCACTCAAAGACTTGCAATCAAGGCAACACAAAAAAAAGTTATATATGCCGAAGCTTTTCTGCGCGCTATTCATAAACCGCTTGCACTCGGCATTTGGCTCATTGGCCTATCAATTGCATGCATGCTCAGCTTTCCAGGAAAGCATGATGCATGGCTATTCACTTACATTACCCCCATAAAAAACGCAGGTATTATTTTTTCACTCACCTGGGCTGCTGTACGCTTTATTCGAAAAGTAGAAACGCTCACTGTTCAGAACCGTGCTAAACGAACCAAGAAAGGCAAAGAAGTCGATGAAACCATGGTGCATGCGCTTGCCCTGCTAATGACCATTGCAGTGATAGTAATAGGCGGCATGAGCATTATGCAGCTATTCGGCCTACCTATTTCTGGCTTACTTGCTTTTGGAGGTATTGGTGGCGCTGGAATTGCATTTGCATCTAAAGACTTACTTGCTAATTTTTTTGGTGGCCTTGTTGTGTATATGGACAAGCCTTTTAAAGTAGGGCACTTTATTCGTTCTCCTGATAAAAATATCGAAGGCACAGTTGAACACATTGGTTGGCGAGTGACGCGTATCCGCACTTTCGATAAACGAGCACTTTATGTTCCTAATAGCTTTTTCTTGACCATTAGCGTTGAGAATGGCTCTCGTATGCTCAACAGACGCATTAAAACACTCGTAGGTGTGCGTTACGAAGACGCATCAAAAATTGATGCCATTACAGGAGACATCCAACAGATGCTGACTAATCATCCCGGTATCGACACAAAACAAAGCATTCTTGTTTGCTTAACTGAATTTGGAGCCTCATCTCTCGATATTTTAGTTGATACTTTTACCAAAACAATCAAACGCGCAGAATATCAAGCGGTTCGCCATGATGTTTTAATGAAGATATTGAGCATTATTGAATCACATCAAGCTGAATGTGCTTTTCCAACACAAACGCTCTTTTTGAACTCAGAAAGCACTTAAGGCAATACGCATGTCCATCACATTAACAACGTCCAAGTCCAGCTCAGAAATACCCAAAGGTCTTTTTTTCCTTGTGCTTGCTCAAATCATGTCTGCCATTAACATCGTCCTTGCAAAGTTTTTACTCGAGTCAATTCCTGTTATTTTTATGCTCACCACTCGATTTGTTCTAGCAACTTGTATGCTCCTTCCTTTGCACTATCTCACGACAAACAAAAAAATACCTATCAAACAACATCTTTCATCACTTCACCTTAAAGATTGGATTTTTCTTGTGCTTCAAGCACTTTGTGGTGGCGCCTTATTTAACTTTTTCATTTTCTTAGGTTTAAAATATACAGATGCTAATTTAGCTGGAATTATTACAAGCGCGCTCCCTGCCATTATTGCGATTATGGCTTGGTTTATTTTAGGCGTTAAAATCACGCGAAAAAAAATGCTTTGTGTTGCTTCAGCATGCGCAGGACTTGTCGTCATTGCATGGGGAAAACAAGCCGTACCGGGCATGCCTCATTCATTTCTAGGAGATTTTTTAATTTTTTTCGCATTATTCCCTGAGGCTATGTATTATATTTTATGTAAAATTTATCCTAATAACTTACCTGTTTTTTTAGTATCTGCGCTGATTAATGCCATTAATGGAATACTCACCCTTCTCGCCTTTGCCTTCATGCCCTTTAATCCATCTCACATTTCACTCTTTAATTGGTTGATTCTGATTATTAGTGCACTCAGCTCCGGACTTTTTTACGCTTTTTTCTTTATTGGTAGTCAGCGTGTGGATAGTATTATGGCTTCTATTACAACAGCGGTAATGCCCATCGCAACGGTTATTTTTGCATGGATAATTCTAGGTGAAAATTTAACTTTAATTGAATGTGCAGGCATGGGGCTTGTTATTTTTTCAATTATTGTTTACGCAAGGCGTTAATCTTACGTAAACAATACGTCCTATCCTGCAGTTAATACAACATCAAGATCAACATGAATGTTATTTTTTGCAGCTCGAGCTTCAGGGCTACATGGTCCACCAAAAAACAGGTCTAAATACGCTTTTTTAACAGGATCAACGCCTTTTACAAGCATTGCAAGGGGAACAAGAGGTGCAATAATCACACCGACAAGCGCTAAAATAGAGACTCTAATATACTCAGCGATTGTTGGCTTCCCTTGCTTTCTATAAGCCTCAACACATATCGTTTCCGCATCAGAAAATGCTTTTTTTAATTGATTAATATCTTGTTCTTTTCTCTCTGATTTATCAAAGAAAACATCTATCGCATCATGTAATGCAATCTCAAGCGCACATAATGGCGGATAAGCAGCTAATGCTTTTTTCTGAGCCTCTTCACCTTTAGCAGCATCCAATGCCTCACGAGCCTTACTCGCAAGCTCACCATAATTATCAATGCCCATCGCTCGAAATGACTTAATAATCATTTGATCAACAGCATCTAGCGCATCATCTTTTATCATAAAAAACTCTCGTCATTCAATAAGGGTCTGTATTTGTTAAATCTGGCCAGGAGCACTCTGACGAATATGCTCTGCAGCACGCTTATCACCTCTTTCATCTTTTGCTTTTACAAGATTGTCTGTTAAATGATCTTGCGTAGCTTTCAATTGGCTCATTTCACTTTCAGGCGAGTCATCTTTATTAGGCGCTATAAACTGCTGCACAATTGTCACCAAAGGAGCGACTGTTAGTGCAAGAAACAAGGTCAAGCTCACTACAGCAACATCGCGCATTATTTCTAAAGGAACAGCAATCACCCAAGCTAAAACATTAAATAAATAAGCATCTTCACGTGACTCTAAAAAAGTATCAGCCATTAATTTACGCGCGAGTAGAGGAAAGATTAAAAAATCCAGTAAACCTTTACTCCCTGTCTCATCATTATGAAAAAAACCGTGCCCCAATATTTCATTTTTTGAATCAAGCGAGCGACGTAGGATTGCTGCATCTAGTGTCGGATGGTGTTCACCCCCAACTAAGCTCATCATGTGAAATACATTTGCAAAATAATCAGTGGTCAGCCCACGTTTAACACTTAAAAAAGAATGGATTTTATTTTCAAGTGATTCATAAAGTGTCAAATCTTTCCCATCAAAAAAAACGGTTTTGTCAGACACTTCTGCTTTAATTTGAAGACCTGCATTTTTTGAACAAGGGTTAAGGGCCGTAAAAAAATTGTTCATGATTAACATCTAACTAACTAATAATTTATTATATTGTATCACAGTGATCCATATAAACTCAATATCACTTTTATTCAAGCATACTTTCGAACGTTTTATAACGACCTTGATGATCAAGTATCACGCCACCTGGTTTAAAATATAAAATACGCTTCGCAATTTTATCAATAAAGTGCCGGTTATGACTCACAGCGAGCAACGTTCCCTTATAGTGAGACAAAGCTTCACCTAATGCTTCGATTGTTTCTAAATCTAAATGATTAGTAGGCTCATCAAGCAAGATGATATTAGGAGATTCCAGCATGACTTTGGCAAGCAACAACCGTGCCGCCTCTCCCCCACTTAAAGTTAAAACATCTTTATCTACATCATCTTTAACAAATAACATACGTCCAAGCATCTTTCGAATTTGCTGATCATTTGCGCCACGCGTTTCATCAGTTAGCCACTGTAAGACACTAACATGACGATTAAGTAGCTCATGATGGTCTTGTGAAAAATAACTGATACGTGCCTCATGTCCCCAAGTAATATCACCCGCATCTTGTGTTAAGTGCCCTGCTAATAACTTCATCATGGTTGACTTACCAATTCCATTGACTCCCATGATAGCTACTTTTTCACCACGAGAAACTTGAAATCGTATTTTTTCAAATAAAGTTTTATCTTTAAAGCTTTTAGCCAAACCATCAACTTTAAGCACGTGTTTACCCGAAGGGCGAGCTTCTGTAAATTGAAAACCAGGTGCAACACGAGAAGAGTGTTTAATATCTGGAATCTCTACCTTTTCTATCATTTTCATACGAGAGCGTGCCTGAGCTGCCTTTGAAGCTTTTGCTCCAAATCTATCGACAAAACGCTGCATCTCAGCAATTTTGTTCTCAGCCGATTTCTTTTCAACGGCTTTTTGTTCTTCAAGTAACTTTTTAGCCTCTAAGAATTTGGCATAATTACCTTTATATGCACGTACCTCACCATAATCAATATCTAAAATATGATCGGAAACATGATCAATAAAATCCACATCATGAGAAATAAAAACCAATAAACCCTGAAACTCTGTTTTCAAAAATTTCTCAAGCCAACGAATGGATAAAATATCCAAGTGATTGGTTGGCTCATCTAATAATAAAATAGCAGGCTTTTGAAATAAGGTTTGTGCAAGTAATACACGTAATTTATAACCGCCCGATAAAGCCTTAAGTGGTTTATCAAAATATTGCGGTAATATACCTAAGCCTTCCAATATACTTTCTGCTTCTGACTCAGCCGTATAACCATCATAATGCGCAACCACTTCTTCTAACTCAGCCAGCCGAAAACCTTTTTTATCCGTCCAGTCTTCATCAGAAAAAAGTGCTTCACGTTCTTTTAAAGCATCCCAAAGTGCCATTTTCCCTTGTAAAACAATATCGCGAATCGGCGTGTTCTCATAACGAAATTGATCTTGTTTAAGCCAACCTACATTGGC
Source organism: Legionellaceae bacterium (assembly GCA_029210085.1). GTDB lineage: Bacteria > Pseudomonadota > Gammaproteobacteria > Legionellales > Legionellaceae > JAALKW01. The sequence goes on from JARGPP010000013.1 coordinate 143,177, forward strand.
ATGTTTAGGAATCATAACCTCACCTGAGGTTAATTCTTCTTCGCCAGTTAACAATCTGAAAAAAGTCGATTTTCCTGCACCATTTGCACCAACAAGTGCATATGCATTGCCTGAATTAAGGTGTAAGTTAACATCTAAAAAAAGTAATTTTCGCCCATAAGCCATACCCACTTGTTTGAGCGCAATTGTACATGGTTCGTTCATTAAAAATCTCAATCCTCACGGCAACATACGTGTTAGCACATCATCTTTTTGAATCAGCCAATGCTTTAAAGCACCTGCAACATGTAAACTAACCAAGCCTAATAATATCCAAGCAATGGTCTCATGTGTGCTATACATCCAATTTGCCAATCTTTCATTCGGTAATAAGGCTGGGAATGGTACACGGAACCAACCAAAATAGACAGGTATTTTATTTGAGGCTGTAGCCATCAACCATCCAGAAAGTGCCATCATGATTAAAAATAAATATAAAGCATACTGCACACTGCTCGCCAAGAAACACTCCCATTTAGGCGTCGTACTCGGCAATTTTGGTTTTCCTGATTTGATAATCCAAACCGCACGAATCAACATTAAGATCAAAAGCGTAAGCCCTATTGATTTATGCAGCATGTACGCAGTCGGTTTAAAGTGCTGAGGTAAGTCTCCCAAAAAAAAACCAACCCCAAGCATCCCTAAAACCAAACAAGCAACAAGCCAATGTAACCATTTAAAACCTGTTGAATATGCTGTCACATCCTTATTCATATAGCTCCCTTATTTTTCTATGCTGGATACAAACGAAGACACCGCCTCAACTAACACATATTTCAGCTGCTGTTTCTTGCAAAGTCGTTTCTGTTAAATCGAGCAATTCACGAATAGCAACAAAGAACATCGTATAATTTAAAACACTACTTGAACGAAGCTCAGCCACAATTTGATGCCAACGCGCAATCAATGCTTCATGTGTTTTTGCCCACGCTTCAAGCCCACCACTTTTTTTACCTTTTCTATCTTCAAGTTTTAAAATAGAAGCTGTTAATTTACGTTGTTGCCAATCTAAATCATCACGAAGACCTTCACGAGATAAAGCTTCCCAATGTGTTTCTGTTGGATGTTCAATTAAATGCACTCGCACCCATGCTAACTCTAAAAACTCACCCACATCAAAATATAACTGCCCTACTCTACCAACAGAAATATTTTGCTCCTCAGAAATTTCAATAATATCCATTGCAAAGAAAAGTGTCCGATTAGCAGTCAGTTCATCAGCGATTGTATCGGGTAAACCCAACACACGATAATGTGCCGTTTGTGATGCATAAATTTTTTGTTGTGCTTCACTCAAAAGTCGAGGTAATGCTTTTTTTAGACTCGACACTCCCTCTGCATAACGGTTAATGGTATCAGCCATATCAAGATGTTGTCGCTTACAGCGTAAAAACCAACGGGCTGTTCGTCGTAATAAGCGCACACAGCTCACCATCACTTCGGTTTGATGTGTTGCCTTAATAGAAGCATCTAAATCCTCAAGATTTTGCCATATAGTACCCATATTAAAAACATCTCGAGCAATCATATATGCTCTTACAATTGCAGAAACAGGCGCACCCGTTTCATCTTGCAAACGATAAATAAAATTAAAGCCCATTTCATTCACAATAATATTGCTTAAGGTTGTTGCAACTATTTCACGCCGCAGAGGATGTGCCTCAATATCTTCTTTAAAGCGACTTTGCAGCGGCTTTGGAAATGCACCAATAAGATAAGGCAATAAATAGCAGTCTTCGGGAATATCGGACTCTAAAATTGCAGCCTTCAAATGAATTTTACTATAACAGAGCAAAATGCTAATTTCAGGACTCGTAAGCCCCTTACCCAATAATTTCCGCTCAGTTAAAACTTTTTCACCCGGTATAAATTCAAGTGCTCTGTCAAGCTTACCATCTTGCTCAAGCGTATTTAAATATCGGCTATTCAAATCAACTGTTCGTCCTGCTTGTGCAACTAACAAACTAATTGCTCGTGTCTGCAAAATATTATCTCGCAACACCAGATGAGCCACTTCATCTGTCATTGAAGCCAGTAAAGCATTACGCTTTTTAAAGGTCAGTTGATTGGTTTCCACTTGCCGATTCAACAAAACTTTAATGTTCACTTCTTTATCTGAACAATCTACCCCTGCTGAATTATCAATAAAGTCGGTATAAACCAAGCCCCCTTTCAATGCATACTCAATACGAGCTAACTGAGTTAAGCCTAAATTTCCTCCTTCACCGACGACCCGACAGCCCAACTCATCTGCATTGACACGAATCAAATCATTTGTGCGATCTCCTACGTCAAAGTGACTTTCAGATGTTGCTTTTACAAAGGTGCCAACACCTCCACTCCACAGTAAATCAACCTCCGCTTTTAAAATCATTTGAATTAAGTCATTCGGTTCAATTGTTTTTTGCTCAATTCCAAACAGGGCTTTCATTTCTTTACTAACAGGAATCGATTTAGCACTTCTTGAGAAAACACCCCCTCCTTTTGAAATCAATTCACTTTTATAATCACTCCAGTTTGAACGCGATAAATGAAATAAACGCTCCCGCTCTTTAAACCCAACAGCAGCATCAGCTGCGGGATCAATAAAAATATGTAAATGATTAAACGCTGCAAGCAAGCGAATATGTTTAGACAGTAACATGCCATTTCCAAACACATCTCCCGCCATATCACCCACACCAACCACCGTAAAATCAGTGGTCATAATATCCGTGCCCATTTCATAAAAATGACGTTTTACAGACTCCCAAGCACCTCTGGCAGTAATACCCATTTTTTTATGGTCATAACCGATAGAGCCACCGGACGCAAAAGCATCACCTAACCAAAAGTTATATTCTTTTGATATATCATTCGCAATATCCGAGAATGTTGCAGTTCCTTTATCTGCTGCAACCACAAGATACGGATCATCTTCATCGTAACAAACAACAGATGGGGGCTTCACCAAGTGATGGTCTTGATAATTATCTGTGATGTCTAACAAAGCTCGAATAAACTGCTGATAACAAGCAATTCCTTCCTCTAAAATTGCTTCTCGCGAATCATTTTCAGGCAAACGCTTGGTCACAAATCCTCCCTTTGCACCGCTTGGGACAATCACAGCATTTTTAACCTGTTGTGCCTTCATTAAGCCAAGCACTTCGGTTCGAAAATCTTCTTTCCTATCTGACCACCGAAGCCCACCACGCGCCACCTTATCACAACGCAAGTGAATTCCTTCAAATGTAGGTGAATACACAAACACTTCAAATAATGGATAAGGGCGTGGCATCCCTGAGATGGCTTTGCTATCTAATTTAATTGCAATATAGTTTTTAAATTCACCTTCTGATGTTTCCTGATAGTAATTTGTCCGCAATGTTTTTGTGATTACTTGAACAAATTGCCTGATAATTTTATCTTCATCTAAATTAGTCACTTGTTCTAATGAAGTCAAAATTGCTTTTTTTAATGCTTTTACTTTTTTATCGCGCTGAGCAACATCCTTTGGGTTAAAACGTACTTCAAATAATTGAACTATTTTTTTTGTGATCACATTGTGTTTAACCAATGCTAATTCCATATAGTCTTGACTAAAAGCCGAACCAATTTGCTTTAAATACTTGGCATAGGTTCGTATCATTGTAACTTGACGCCATTCAAGGCCTGCAGCAAGCACTAAACGATTAAACCCATCATTCTCTGCATCTTTAAACCACACACGTTTAAAAGCCTCTTGAAAATGAACATGGAGACTTTCTACATCAAGTAAATCTTCACGTGTATATTGCATCACAAACTCACTTATCAAGATAACCCTGCCATCTTGTAAGTTAATCGTATAAGGCCTCTCACTAATGGCTCGCATTCCTAAACATTCAAGAATAGGCAATACATCAGATAGTATTAGCGTAAAATTTTCCTGATATAGCTTTAATCTAAAACCTTGATTACCTTCATTTTCCAAAGCATAAAAATACATACCGAGCAAATTATCTTCTGAAAGTAATTCAGCTTGTTTGATATCATTCATTGCTATTTTAGGTGAAAAACGACTGATATAAGAAGGAGAAAAAGCATTTTTATATCGTAAAAATAACCTTTCCGCTTCCTCTTCATCCAAATGATCTAAAAGCAGATAGTGTAAATCGTCGACCCAAGAGCGACCCACCTCAACCAAACGTTTTTCAAGTGCCGCAAAATTATAATTTTTTTTGTCGGATGCATTTAATCGGACCACAAAATGAATGCGTGCCAATACAGACTCTGAAAAATAGGTCGAAAACATAATATTTTCAGTATTAAAAGTTTCAGCTAATACAGCTTGCATTAATTTTCTAAGATCAGTATTAAATTGGTCTCTAGGCACATAAACCAAACAAGATAAAAATCGGCGGTATACATCCATACGGGCAAACATGCGAATACGTCGACGTTCTTGCATATGAAAAACACCCATTGACATTTCAAGCAAATCATCTTCTGAACCTTGAATTAAGTCATCTCGAGGCAATGTCTCTAAAATATTAAGCAATACTTTTCCTGCGTGACTGCGAGGATTGAGCTGTGAGTTTTGCATCACACAAGCGACTTTATGGCGTAAAAAAGGAATATGCCTTGGATTTGTGTTATACGCAGCAGAAGTGTATAAGCCTAAAATACGTCGTTCACCAACCACTTCACCATTTAAATTAAACCGCTTAATTCCAATGTAATCCATATAAGTATCACGATGTACACTTGATAAACGTCCAATTTTAGACATCACTAGAATATTAGAAGATAAAGTGAGTTTTTTTGCTTCTGGAGTTAATTCAGACAGCGTACGCTTATCCGATTGATTCAAGGTTTCGCGCAATACACCAAGTCCTGTCTCAGGCAGAGGCTTTAAAAAAGTCTCTCTACCCATATGGGTCAACTCATAATCACGAATCCCCAAAAAAGTAAAATGATGATCTTCAATCCACTTTAAAAATAGCTGCGTTTCTTCGATTTCAAACGCATCAAGTGTTGCCGGTGCGTGTTCTAATTCATCAATACTTGCTCGCAAACGCTCTCGCATTAAAGACCAATCTTCAACCACCGCCCGATTAACTTTAAGTACACGCTCAAGTTCTGTTTTTAACTCACTCAGTGCAGTCGCATCGGCTTCTTTATCAATTTCCATTAAAATAGCAGCTTCAACAATCACATCGGGACGCGACTCCCCGAGACGTGGAAAAATACCCGTTACTGTACGATCTTTACCACGCTCAAGACGCATGCCTCCCATATACATAATCAAATGAGAAGAAAACCCCATACGATTAACCGTCATTCGAATACTATCCACTAAAAAAGGCTCATCATCTGCCACGACTTCAAGTACTGTGTGGGTTGTTTTCCAACCATCTTGCTTCAATGACGGATTGTAAATATGAACGTTAGGTTTATTCACGTCCCTCTTCTGAATTGTTGACCAAAAATGAATACCGGCACAACTTAAACTTTCAATGGTCCAATCCTGTAAATCTTCAAGCCCAACTGTATTTAAAAATTGACTCATAAACTCAGCGCAAAGGCTAGCTTCTCTTTTACTTAATCGCTTATGGATGCATTTCACTACATCTTTAATAATACGCTCTTTTCCAACTTCAAATTTATGCGTCATACCTTCTCACCCCTCAATAAGAATTGGCGTACCAACTGCTACCCAATCAGCCAACGTAATCATGTCTTGATTACGCATACGTATGCATCCATGAGAACCAGGCACCCCTATCACGGTTGAATCAGGAGTGCCATGGATATAAATAAAACGTTTCAATGTATCGACATGTCCACCTTGATTACGTCCAGGTTCAAGACCTTTTAATCGCACAATCCGTGTTAAAATCCAATCACGATTAGGGAACGCATCGGCTAATGCTGCTGTATAAATTTCGCCTGTCCACTGCCGAGCAACAAATACACTATTAATCGATTGTTCTTGTCCAATCACCTCATGAACACAATGCTGTCCTCTCGGTGTACACTCACTATTTTCTTGCTCACCCACGCCTTTTTTACCTGTTGATACAGTATAGACTTGTCGCAATACATCATCTTCATAGCATTGCAGCGTTTGTTCTTTCACTGAAATCACAATCTCTTTTTTAGGCATGTCCAATACCCACTGTTTTCATATTCACAAAAGCTAAAATACCTTCACGAGCAAGTTCACGTCCAAATCCAGATTGTTTAATTCCACCAAACGGCATACGTGGATCGGAGCTCACCTTACCATTCACAAAGCAAGTTCCTGCTTCTAATACATCAGCTGCAAGCATTTCACCATGCACCTCATCTTGTGTAAAGATTGAAGCGCCTAATCCATACTCAGTTTGATTCGCAAGCTGAATCGCCTCTGACTCATCACGCGCCTCAATGAGTGCAATCACAGGCCCAAATATTTCATCATCAAAAGCAGCCATTCCAGGCATTACATCAGTCAAAATAGTCACTGGATAATAAAACCCTTCACCATCAGGTATCACACCGCCTAGCTCTAATTGGGCACCTTTCTGAATAGATGCTTCTACTTGTGCATGCACTGTATCTCGTAAATCTGCTCGTGCCATAGGCCCCATTACTGTATTTTTATCGAGTGGATGGCCTACAGGATATTTTTTGATGCATGCTTTCATTGCTTGAAGCAACTTCTCCTTGACTGAAGTGACCGCAATAATTCGTTTTGCAGCAATACAAACTTGCCCTGTATTATTTAACCTTGAAGCAACAATCACTTCAGCCGCTAATTGAACATCAGCATCAGCCAATACAACAGCAGGATCACTGCCACCTAATTCAAGCACAACACGTTTTAAATGCTTTCCGGCAAGTGCTGCTATTTGAGAGCCCGCAAATGCACTCCCTGTAAAAGTAACACCGACAACCGCTTGATGCGCAATCACATCTGACGCAACTTGATTATTCAATACCATATGTTGAAAAATATGCTTTGGAAAACCTGCTTCTAAAAATAAATCTGAAATCGCTTCACCTGTTCCACTTGAGATAGGCGCATGTTTTAAAATTGTGGTATTACCTGCAGCAATCGTCGGTACCGCATATCTAAAAACCTGCCAAAATGGAAAATTCCAGGGCATAATAGCAAAAATCACACCCAAAGGTCGATAGACAACTTTTGTATGTTTCATATTGGTTTGAACCGGCTCTGCTGCAAGGTACGCCTCTGCATGTTCTACATAGTGCTCACACACCCAAACACACTTCTCAATTTCACTTAAACCTGCTTGCAATGGCTTACCCATTTCAAGTGCCATTAAGTGGGCATATTCTTCTTTTTTTGCACGTAAACAATCAGCAAGTTTTTTAATGCACGTTCGCCGTTCATCCCAAGTTGTTTTTCGCCACAACGCATAGGCATCTTCTGCATGCCTAATACGTGCATATGCCGCTTCTTTCGATAGTTCAGAATAAGACTGAATCACTTCTCCAGTTGCGGGATTAATCGTTTGAATCATCATAAAACCTAAGATCAACTAAATCTTTAAATTTTATGCTACCTACAAGAGGACATCAATTGAAAGTTTATCAATTCAAATATAAATATATGATTTTCACTCATCACTAGTAATATTCTAGTTTTTAATGCAATACTGATACCATCAATAGCCATAGTACAAACCAAAGAGTGCATAATAATGCCCGCAATAAATAATAAAAAGCTTACTGTGTTGCTCAATACCACTCTTCACTACAATAACCTTTGCAGAACCCGAGCAAAAAATAACAGCTCATCCAGGTACACTCTTTAAAATTACCCTCATTAAAAAAAATACCAATCACATGCAAATTCCACAAACAGCGCATCAAGATATTAACTATCGCGTCTGTAATAATACAAAAACCTCAAGAATCCTGTCTATTCCAACGCTAACAGGCATAGAACTACTGGATATCGGCCCTTCATCTTGTCGTACAAAATTTGCTGAAGGATTAAAACCACAAGCCTGTTGCGTTTTAACCTTAAGAGTTGGTTTACGCGCACAAGCGGCTCTTAAACGTTTTTCAGCAAATGGAAAGAATAATTTTCCTCAAGTAGGGGTTAATCTGCGCGCACCAAATACTGACTGGTATTTCCCTACTGCCTCCCAAGCATCCACTGAAGAAGCCTTAACCATTACCGAAGCAACTGCGATTGAACAACCTATATGGTGTCCGGTGCTTTCGAGAATTTTTCTTTGTCCTATCCACTAACACCTTTGTCCTATCCACTCATAGGTGTTAGCACGGATAATGGAAGCTCTTGGAGCATGTCCAACTCAACAACAACCCCGCTCACTAATCCTCGTTTTCTTACATTAATCGCTGATGATAATGCTTTTATTACGACAGTAAGCTGCAGTAGCACTGGTGTCTGTGCTTTGGCTAGCTCGTACTCCCCTTCTAATGCTGCGAACAATACAAATCCTTTGTTGGCCTTTACTCCTAATGCCTCGATTGCCAATTTAATTTATCCAAAAGCAATCACAAGCCCATCAATCACGCCTTCATTTGAAGCAGAATATGAAGGCAATGGATTCTATAGTACGAGTTGTACAGCCTCCTTTTGTGCTGCTACAGGCCAGTACACTGGCGAATATAATAGTGAGCTCACCAGCCTTCCTTTAAATGCAATTGGCACGAACAGTAATGGCACTTGGTCTTGGGCATACCTTTCAGGAACAAACAATTTAGATAACTTAGACCCTGCATATCAACGTAATTACGAGGCTAATACAATCACTTGTACATCTTCATTTTGCATCAATGCTGGTGTCTATATTAGCTCTTCTTCACCCATACCTTTTATAGGCGTTGGTACGAATACCAGTAGCGCTTGGTCTTGGGATTATGTTAAAACTTCAAGCTATATCAGTTCAATACCTGACTTTGGTGCGCTCTTTACTACTGTGCTAGATTCAGCCTGTAGCAAAAACTTCTGCTTTATTGCAACCAGCTATCTAAATACCTCATCCGCGGTTTACCCCTTACTACTACAAAGTACTGCCGCTTCCGATGTTACTAGTTCTTGGACATATCCTTCTGGCATCAATACCAACAATATAACACCTACCTTTGTGAGTGATGGCTATTTAAATGCCGCAAGTTGTTATGACACGATATGTATTGCTGTAGGAAACTTTGTAGGTGACTATACAAATACTTCTGGTGTGACTGCTGATACCGAGCTTCCTTTAATTGCACTCACCAATAATGCAACAAGTACTTCTAGCCCCACTTGGAGTTACCAGCCTGATATCACATCCTCAAGTAATTTACCTGCTTCATTTGTATCTAATGGCACGTTCACAGGCGCAAGTTGTGACGGTAATGCATCGTCTGTTACTTGCCTTGCTGTAGGCAGTTATACCGGCAGCTATACAAACACTTCTGATGTTACGTCTGAGATTGAGCAGCCTTTAATTGCAGTAAGCAACAATGCTAGATGCTAGTGGCACTTCTGGCACCATCACTTGGAGTTATCCAGAACAAACTTATCTAAATAACATAGATGGCTTTATCGCAGGATATTTAACGTCTGTAAGTTGTAATAACGAAGGAAGCGTTTGCGTTGCCGCAGGTACTTATAGAGCAACACAAACGGATAGCGCTGGCATTTCTACTACGACCCAATACCCTTTAGCCTTAATCACTACAGATGGGGGAAGTACCTGGAACTATAATTCTTCGGTCATCCCTTCCGCTTCATTAAACGCAACCGCGTCTTCTCTCACCAGTGTTTCAGCAAGCCCATCATGAGCAGCTTTTTCCATTGAGTACCATGAAAAACTAAAAACCGTGACGTTTAGGAAAAAATGTCTATCGCAGAACTATCGAAAAGAGCTCTGCCAACTCATCATGTCATTGGTTAAAGCTACTTTATCAGTTTCATTGTGAACGATTTCTCCCAACTCAGAAACAATTGTCTTTGACATTACACCAGAAAATTTGAAAATCTTGGATTTCTCGAGCAAAGCCCAGCCTAAAAATCCAATCATCATAATCCTGCATAAAGTGGGCAATAAGCTGCATATGACTTTTCGCTACCCTTTCTAAGTTTGCCAAAAAGTACTGTTTATCAAACGATGTTAAAAAGCTCACCTTAATAACCCAACATAAAATATATTAAAATATAAGTTAATGTAACTATTACTCGTTATGAGTTAAAATAAAGCTCATTATTTCTTATTGTACTATAAAGAATATGCTATGCTTCAGTAACGACTTTCTTTCTATCAATCATTATGACTTGGTCCCGAACAACTTTATACAGCTTAGCTACAGCTTTATTATGGATTCCAAATATAGTACTTGCTTTTCCTCAAGGCTGTGAAAATAGTGGCTTTGGTTTTGATGACCCTTATGTTATTTTCAACGATACAGGTAAACAAACATATTACCTGATTCAAAATCACTCTGATATGAACATCGAGCTTGAACGTGTTGAAACAGAAGATACATTCATGAGTCCTAAGTTACAAAGCAAACTAAATCCAAACAGGTGGTCTGCATTTGCATCGGATACCAGTGATGTTCATTTTCAATGCTTTTCAAACACAACAGAGAAACCCACCCGTATTAACTGCCGTGAAGCCTTAACCATTTGCCAATATCCACGTGTTAAGTTTGCTTTAAGTAACATGGGTAGCTATTGGGTTTCGACCAATAAGCCACAAAAACAAGTGATTCGCGACTCCATTAAAAAAGGTATTTTACTGCGCTGGTAAACACATATTAAAAACCGATACAATCACTCATATTTTTTACATTAACATAAGGACGAATCATGGCTAAAACACCTTCTTCCATGCTTCCTATTGGAACACAAGCACCCGGATTTTCACTTATTGATGTCATGACGGGCTTACCTCTTAATTTACACCAGTCAGATAATCAGGAAGCTGCAACTGTTATTCTTTTTATTTGTAATCATTGCCCATATGTAAAACATGTCAATCAAGCCATTACAGCATTAGCACATGACTATATACCTCAAAACGTCAGGTTCATTGCCATTAACTCAAATGATGTCAATAAATATCCTGATGACTCACCTGAAAACATGAAAATCACGGCAAAAGAAGAAGGCTATCCTTTTCCTTATTTATTTGATAAAACTCAAGAAGTTGCTAAAGCTTACCAAGCTGCTTGCACCCCAGACTTTTTTGTATTTGATCAAGATTTATTACTTGCCTATCGAGGACAACTCGACGACTCAAGACCAGGAAATGGTTTAGAGCCTAATGGCAGCTCAATTCGTGAAGCACTCGACTGTTTAATCAGAGGAGAAAACGTGCCCAGCAATCAGAAACCAAGCATTGGTTGTAATATTAAATGGAAAGAAACTCAACCCGCTTAATTTGAAGTACTGTCAGCACCTGATTTTAAATCTTAATTTAACTCAATACCCTGCATGTCGCAGGGTACATAAGATTATCATTAAACTTACTTGCTTTTCATGGATACATTTGAACAGTCTCCACCTAGAACACATGCTTGTAGCCCTCTAGAAAATGCGTAGTTATTTGACTTATCAAAATTTAATGTCCAATCAAATACTCCACCTATATCAGGATAAGTATTAGGTGGCTTATAATTGTCACATGCATCTCCTGTTCTTAAACATTGAATCGCATCTTTCACTACATTAATCACCGCAGAAGGTGAACCATCACTCGCACCAGAACCATTCATAACGGTATAGCCCAATACGACTTGAGAGGGCTTAAGCAAACTTTTGTACTTTTGAAAGCCTGTTGGCACACCCGATGGGGTAGAGTCAGGCCAGTCTTCTAATAAATCCGTTGCAAAAGCAACTGCTGAATCAGGTGAACTCGTTAATGAAGTGCCTTCCAGAGGATAGCACTCCCTATCAATACCATAAGCACATCCAGAGTTATAGGTTTGAAAGCCCACCCACTCAAGTGATGCGGCTGTTTGCATCACAAGTGCCGCATAATTTCCCCATATTGCTGTGAAACTGGGGGTCGCGGCAATATTAGGCACTTGAGGTGCTAAAGTCAGTAACTGCGTAGGCGAACTTGCATGAAACGTATTAATGACAGATGAAAGATATGCAATATCACATTTCGAATTATATACTGTCCCATCAGTACAACCTTCGGTTGGATCTGTAAATGAAAGCGCTTCATTAAGCCCCTGCTCAATATCAAAATCAAAACCATCAAATCCATAAGTATCTACCAGAAAAGTCATTGATGCTGTAAATTTATCTATAAATGCTTGTGGTGTTGCAGCAAGACTAACGGCTTGATCAAAACTCACAGTGGTATCAGGAATATTAGTGGATGCACCGCCTAGTGATAGTAATACTTTAATTCCCTTATCTTGTAATGATTTCACATAAGTTTTTAGATCCGGTTGATCACCACCAAATCCACTCAATGCCTCAATATTAATCTCACCAGGAGAGGATGTACTAAATAATCCAAATGCAATCAACACATGTGTATAATAAGCATCAGCAATCTCACTGGCTAATGGTGGCTTTTCCCAGCCATACATATAGCCAATTATTCTACCTGGCGTAATTGTCAGTAATTTAAATTTTTGAACAGAAATAGGCTGATTTTTTGCATTCAAAGCAACACGAATATTAATATTCTCTTTTTCAACAGTACGATTCGATAGCCTTGCTAGTTTGAATGTTCTAGGTTCTCCGTATCCTCCAGGAAAAAGACACCAATTATTTTTAGGGTTCATGATACAAGTCTTATTATTTGTTAAAAGATTAAAATCTGGATGATCAATACTGACCCCCAGATTGGAATAGCGGTGACTTGTATTCGAACGAATAATGAGTGAACGCCCTTCCCCATCCTTGTCTTTCACAAAAGATGTATAAAATAATGCCTCGGCTGCCATTGCGGAAAGCACAAAGGTACTAAGTCCTATTAACAGTCCTGTTTTAAGCCCTAAAAACCGCCTTTTCATATTATTTTCCTTAACCATAATAAAATTTATACTAAAATTGAACACATCACCGCATTCGCATAAAGTTGTCCTGTTTTTAAGGTGTTTTTAACTTGATCATTTAAAATATTAAACTTTCCTTGCCCTAAGTAAAAAAACTGATAGCCACACTCGAGCGGTGCTTTCCCAAAGACATTAGCCACTTGAATACCAGCACCTGCAGTTGCACTAAAAACAGTATTTGTTTTACCTGAAAAAATAGGCACAGGAATGGGGGTAATATTATTGCTCAAAATAGCATGCTGTTGAAAATCACTGGTCTTCATGAAATTAGGACCAATCCCCATATTCAATGCCAAATGGTGATTTGAAAAATCCGTATTAATTATCGATTTTGCCACAATATAAAGAGGATATTGTGTAATATTATAATCATAAGAAAAATTTCTAAATTCATTTTCTTGGAACACCATACCAGCAGTTCTTGTTTGTGGCAGATAAAACCAATTTAATCCATAACTCATTTTAAAGTGTGTGTGCTCTTGACCATCAATAAAATAACCCACGCCAAATAAGCCATTTTTCGGCTTCGTATCTAAAACAGTGAAACGATCCCCTATTAAATCGTCAATATGAATGTATTGCTCACTACTTGCATTACGCCAATACCCACCCAGCTGTAAGATTAAATGACTTTGTTTTAAATACCTAAGATAATCTTCTGTAGAAACACTTGGTCCCGCTGTTCCTGCAGTGATACGTGTAGACATCACACCTAATACGATACAAAGCATGAATAATTGAGTAGATTTTAAGGATATATTTTTTTTAAAAAAAGCACACATGATTATTCTCATCCAATCTAATAATAAGAATAACCTATCGATACATCAAACTAATGTCAATGAAAAAAATATATCCCCGCTCTCACGGGGATATATTTAATTTTAATTTCCTTTGCTAACAACTTCGATTTGTAAATTAGCTGTTACTTCACTATGAAGCTGAAGCGCTAATGTATATTGGCCTAGTGCTTGTAATGGGCCTTCTGGCATCATCACTTCGCGCTTGTCTACTTCAATAGAACGTGCAGCCAATGCTTCGCTGACTTCTGAAACACCGATTGAACCATACAACTTACCTTCATCTGTTGCTTGAACTTCAAGCATCAATGTCACATCATTCAGTTGAGCTGCTCGCTGCTCTGCTTTTGCAAACGCTTGTTGTGCTTTTTTCTCAAACTCAGCACGACGCTTTTCAAAAACAACTTTGTTCTCTTCTGTTGCAAACACAGCTTTTTTTTCTGGAATCAAAAAGTTACGGCCATAGCCTGCCTTCACATCAACGATATCTCCAAGATTCCCTAAATTTTTTACTTTTTCTAACAAAATTACATGCATGTCTTCGCCTCTTTACGTTAGGTTGCTTGCCCAGTCTTAGGTGACAGGTATAAGCGAAAATTAAATAAACTATCCAATACTCCAAGTAGCGCATAAAGTGGTAAAACCACCCAAGATAAAAATATCATAGGTAGTACCAGTAAAAGCACCAGTGCAAGTGGCCGCATATTCGAAAACACGTAAGCAACAAAACTCAAACCAGATAGTATAAAGTAAAACAAAACCACTGGCAGACAATTTATTGCCAAAAAGTGCTCAAAATAAGCTAAAACCAACAACAAAATCAATATCATCGAACCTGTCTTATCACCTCGGAAATTAAGCATTTCAGAGCGAAACCCTCCAGGATAAAACAACTGTGATTGAACTGAGCGTGCAAAAAGTAATGGCACTATAGCCGAAAAAGCCAATGATGCAGCCTGAACACCTAATAAATAATTAGCTAAAACAAGGGATGATATCCCCTGTTTTTCAAAAAAATCTAAAGTATTCATTTGACTTGAAGCCATACTTTGCAAAGCTGCTTCCAAATGTACATATTGCTGCGTAATCAACTCAGGTGAAAATCCTTGTAAAATGATCACGCCGATTACTGTTAGACCCAACAAAACACCTGAAACAACACGCCAACTCGACGTTGTTTTTAAAAAATACGCCGCCAAATAACAAGGCAAAACATGAAGAATACTCATCATCACAGCTGTTGATACCGGAACGGACAAAACGGCGACCAACACTTGCACGAACATCACAGGAGCAAACAACTTTGCACCTGCCTTTGCACCCTGTCGTAGCGTAACTAATGACATGAGCGCAAGCGCAAGCCAATCCATATGAGGCACAGCTGCAAGCACTGTTGCAAGCAACAGTGCGTATTTTTCTTGCTGAAGCACGCGTAACGCTTGCTGTTGAAAAAAACCTTTTTGCACGGCTAATATCTACTTGTGACTGTCACAATACGGAAGAAGCGCCAAAAAGCGTGCCAACTTAATTGCACGTGTAATTTGACGTTGCATACCTGCAGGCACACCTGTAATTCGACTAGGCACAATCTTACCACTTTCTGAAACAAAGCCTTTTAAAAGAGCGATATCTTTATAATCAACTCCTGTCACAGCATCCACTGTAGGACGTGCCATTTTTTTACGACGATAATATGTAGACATACTCAATTCTCCCTTTACTCATCACGAGCACTACGTGTGTCGCGCGCATCACGTGTGTCTTTTTTAATCATAATAGACTCATCAGTAACCGCAGCTTTACGGTTAATAATTAAATGTCTTAAAACAGCATCATTAAATTTTAAAGTTGATTTTAACTCATCAAGTGCTTCTTGATTACATTCAATATTCAACAAAAGATAATGCGCTTTATGCAGGTCATTAATAGGATAAGCAAGTGGTCGTCTGCCCCAATCTTCATTACGATGCACAACACCTGCATGCTTTGAAAGAATACCAAGGTAACGCTCAAGCATGGTAGGTACTTGTTCGCTTCTATCAGGGTGAATCATGAACACGATTTCATAGTGTCTCATGTGATCTCCTTTAGGATTAAAGCCTTCGCTGATCACAACATCTGCGTAAGGCAAGGTTATAGTTAAACGGAGGCTATATTAACCATTTAATCACTAAAAATCAATCAAAAAACATTCTCTTTACTCAAGTAATTTCACATCTCTGTGCATTAATCTGATGCACTTGTATTGGGGAGTAATGAGCTGCATGCTACTCTTCGGAAAATGAGACGTTGCTATACACATCTTGCACATCATCTAAATCATCGAGTACATCAATCAGCTTTTCAAGTGTTTCCAACTGCTCAGGCTTTAGTTCCACCAAGGTCTGAGCCCGCATGGTTAAGTGTGACTGCTCCACATCAAATCCAGCATCGTCTAAAGCAGATAAAATAGTATGATACCCATCTGGTGGTGTAATAATTTCAAGCTGCTCTCCTTCTAAAAGAACATCTTCCGCACCCACTTCAATGGCAAGATCCATTGCTTTTTCATGCTCAGACGTAGGTGCTAATAAAATTTCACCTTGTTGATTAAACAAATAAGCAACTGAACCATCTGTTCCTAAGTTTCCACCATATTTAGTAAAAGCATGCCGAACCTCTGATACTGTTCTATTTTTATTATCTGACAAACAATCAACTAAAATAGCAACACCACCTGGACCATATCCTTCATAACGCATGACAACCATATCAGCACCATCAAGCCCGCCAGCACCGCGTTTAATTGCATTATCTATTGTGTCACGCTTCATATTAGCCTTAAGTGACTTTAAAACAGCATCACGAAGTCTTGCATTTGCTGCTTCATCAGGACCACCCTCACGTGCAGCCACTGAAATCTCACGAATCAATTTTGTGAAAATTTTTCCACGCTTTGCGTCTTGTGCTCCTTTACGGTGACGAATATTTGCCCACTTACTATGTCCAGCCACAATTCAATCCTCTTCGTTAAATATTAAAGTTAATTCGTGCCCTCTCAACTTCACTTTGTATTTTAAAGTATCTAAGTCGCCTTACTGACGAGCCTCAATAGCGAAAAAATAACTTGCCGCACATCTTAAAATAAATAATAAAAATTTAAAACGAAGTATAGTATGCTTTGTCCTAAGGATGAAGTAGTAATCAATCAGGAGAATATAATGACTTTAAGTGGTTTCGGAAATTATCATTCAACAGAGGCCATTCCAGGCGCACTTCCCCAGAATCAAAACTCACCTCAACATTGCCCACATCACTTATATGCCGAGCAATTAAGCGGTAGTGCTTTCACCCAGCCAAGACACCAAAACCTATATAGTTGGCTTTACCGCACGAAGCCTTCTGTCAGTCAGAATGACTTCACACCTTACTTCAATATGCCCATGCAACCTTTTGCTGCAGCGCAACCTCCAAACCCATTACGTTGGTCAGCATTTCCAACCCCCAGCACACCTCAAGATTTTCTTGAAGGTTTATTTCATATTGCTGGAAACAAAGGTTTAAATACTTATATTTATCGTTGCACCAGTTCAATGGATAAAAAATTCTTTAAAAATCATGATGGTGAGTTATTATTTGTACCCTATCAAGGCGAGCTACTTCTTCGCACCGAATTTGGCGCGTTAACGATTAAGCCAGGTTGGATTGCCGTTATTCCACGTGGTGTTACATTTACTATAGAGCTATTAACCAATTGCGCATGTGGCTACCTGTGTGAAAATGGTGGCTCCCCCCTTACATTGCCTCAATTAGGGCCCATTGGTGCCAATGGATTAGCAAACCCTCGCCACTTTCTTTACCCAAGTGCATCTGTAGACGATAGCATAGAAGAAGTAGATATTATTTGTAAATATCAACAACACCTTTGGATTTCTGAAAATAATCACACTCCTCTCAATGTTGTTGCCTGGCATGGTAAATATGCACCTTATGCTTATGATTTATCTTTATTTAACACCATCAACACGGTGAGTTTTGATCACCCAGATCCTTCAATATTTACAGTATTAACATCTGAAAGCCAAACGCCTGGTGTTGCACATCTTGATTTTGTGATTTTTCCATCCCGTTGGATGGTTGCAGAACACACATTCAGACCCCCATATTTTCACCGAAATTTTATGAGTGAACTCATGGGATTAATTCAAGGCGAGTACGATGCAAAACAAGATGGTTTTTCTATTGGGGGAATGAGCATTCATAATTGTATGATACCTCACGGCCCAGATGCAGAAACACATCAAATGGCCGCTAATGAACATCTAGAACCCCAAAAATATGAAGACACTTTAGCCTTTATGTTTGAATCTCACCTGCCTTGGTTAGTGACACAGGATGCGCTCGCTCATCCTCTACGTCAGCTTGATTATACGTCCTGTTGGAGCTTTTAACGGTTCCAAAAGAAAGTGCAATAAACAAAAAGAAAAAATAACCTGTTCCTGAATAAAGCAACAATGAGTCTGTTAAGCTACCTATCATAAACGGCAGCAAGGTCGCAAATGCCACGCCTCGCATTTCAAAAAGCTGCCAGCTTTCCACCAATAAGGTTCCTAAAAAAATAAAATATAAAAGCAAGCCCAATACACCATAATCTGCAGCTATCAGCCAATATTGGCTGTGCGGCTCCCAAACAGTCAATTGTTTCCAATTAGAAACAGGCGTATCACGCTCAAATAAATGACTAAAGCCTCCGGTGCCATTCCCTATCCAAGAGTGATATTTAAATAAATCATAAGCATAAGTATGAAACTGTAGTCGCAACCCAAGTGAGGTATTTTTATGTTCATGATGATAAGAAGTCCAATCTTCTTCAACCTGATGCACTAAAAACTGCATTGTTGGATTTATTTGATAACTGACCCAAAAACACAATAAAAATCCAGCCCCCCAAAGCAACGCTTTTCGCCATGAAAAACACTGAAAAAACCAAATCAACATGACCATTGTATATGCCAAATAAGCCATACGCCCTGTGCAAATAAACAACACAGTATAACTAAATAAAACCGTAGACAACCCATAAAGTACTCGATAAAACCCTTTTGTTTTTAACGCAAAATATGCGGTTAAATAAGCTGAAAAAGCCAGCATATAACCTGTCATAATATGATTGCGAAAGAGCTTACCCGGATCCACTCCACCATAATGAATAAAGCCCATAGCTTTCACAATTAACAACACGCTTGTAATCAACATCGCTAATAAAAACGCATGAGCTGCCGCATATCGAACGCGTTTGTCTCGAAAACCAACGACAAAAAATGGCAAATACAAGAGTTTTGTGTACTTCTGAAGAACCAGCCATTTAGCATGCCAGCTAGCAGGACTCCAGAAACACCCCAATAAGGTTAAAACAAATAAAGCAAAAGCCGCAAGCACCCAAGGGCGCTTTAGCACATGAAGCAAATCAGCACGACTCTCGGCATCTAGTACGAAAAAAAATAACGCTAAAGCGACAAACACCCCCCTCGCCGTTGAGCTAATAGGCAAAGCAAACAAAGAAAATACAAGGAAAAAAGCGGACCAGGAGGAAATTCTTGAAATCATTCATGCACCCCATTTTGATTCAATACACTCTTGTCACGATAAATTTGTTTAATCCCTCGATAAAAACTACCTTGGGCATTCAAAGTTGCAAGCATAAGTCCTGCTCGTCCATCTAAAAAACCTCGCTGCAAGATATAACACCGTAGAAACATCCAAAATGCCCCACAAAAACTTTGTAAAAAACCTGCATGACGTTTTTCATCAATACGAATTTTAGCAGAATACGATGAATATTTATCCATTTTTTGAATGGCATGGCTAATATCTAAAAATGAATCATGCAAAATAGGCGTTTTAAGTTGTTGAATACGTGCATTTTCAGGTAATACAATTTTTTCGTGAACAATATCATCACTAAACTGTGCGCCTGCACGCTTAAAAAACCGTGCATGACGTGTTGGACTAGATGAAAACCGAAGGGGTTTACCATAGAAACATAAGCGAATTGGCACACGACACGCATCAACTTTATCTTCTTTTACAACCTGTATCAGCTTTGCTTTTAAAGCATCATTAACCCTTTCGTCAGCATCCAGATGCAAGACCCATTGGCCTGTTGCATAAGACAAAGCTCGCTGTTTTTGTACACCATAACCTTGCCAATCTGTATTCACAAAAACCTGCGGTGTATACGTTTTTGCAATCTCAACTGTATTATCTGTACTGCCTGAATCAAGCACAATGATTTCATCAGCCCACATTACTGAATCTAAGCAACGTGTAATTCGATATGATTCATTTTTTGTAATAATAATAACACTGATCATAAAATTAGATAAAAAAACAACATAAGAAAAATATAATATAACATATTCAAATAATTATGATGGAGAAAAACCATAAAAAAATCCCGTGATCAAGCACGGGATTTTAAAAAAACGTCTCCGTTTTAACAAACGCCCTCTCGATAATCATATGTATCAAAATTTAACTTGCCATCTTTAAGTGTCAATAGCGCATGTCCACCTTTGACAAGCTTTCCAAATAAAAGTTCTTCAGCCAGAGGTTGTTTCACTTCATCTTGAATCAAACGTGCCATTGGACGTGCACCCATACTTTTATCATAACCATTTTCAATCAACCAGGTACGTGCATCTTGATCAATCGTTAATGACACCCCTTTTTGTTCTAATTGTTCTTCAAGCTCCATAATAAACTTATCAACAATTAAGCCAATGGTATGTGTATCCAACACTGAAAAGTTAATCACCGCATCCAAGCGATTTCTAAATTCCGGTGTAAATTGCCTTTTTAAAACTTCTACACCATCTAAGTTATTATCTTGCTCTGAAAAACCTATGGAATTTCGACCCATTTCTTGTGCACCCACATTACTGGTCATCACTAAAATCACGTGTCTAAAGTCAACTGAACGACCATTTGTATCGGTTAATGTTCCATGATCCATAATTTGCAGTAATAAGTTAAACACATCAGGATGCGCTTTTTCTATTTCATCCAGTAATAAAACAGCATGAGGATGTTTATTCACTTCTTCTGTTAATAGTCCACCTTGATCATATCCAACATATCCTGGAGGTGCTCCAATTAAGCGAGAAACCGTATGCTTTTCCATATATTCAGACATATCAAAGCGTAATAAATCAACACCTAAAACATTGGCCAATTGCTGTGTCACTTCTGTTTTACCCACGCCTGTTGGACCTGTAAACAAAAAACTTCCTACAGGTTTTGTCTCTTCCCGAAGCCCTGAGCGCGCAAGACAAACAGCAGATGACAAGGCTGTAATCGCTTCTCCTTGCCCGTAAACTAACAATTTCAAGTCTCTTTCTAAATGTCGTAATACATCTTTATCACGTGTGGAAATTTTTTTAACAGGAATTCGCGCAATTTTCGCAACAACTTCTTCAATTTCTGTCACACTAATGATTTTTTTGCGTTTAGAAGCTGTCAATAAATTTTGATATGCCCCTGCTTCATCCACGACATCAATCGCCTTATCTGGCAGAAAACGCTCATGAATGTGTTTAGCTGACAATTCTGCAGCAGCGCGTAAAGATGGCACTGAAAATTTAACACCATGATGATCTTCCAGACGTTCTTTTAAGCCTTTTAAGATATCAAACGTCTCTTCAATGGTCGGTTCAACCACATCAATTTTCTGAAAACGTCTTGCAAGCGCACGGTCTTTCTCAAAAATACCTCGGTACTCTTGATAGGTCGTTGAGCCCATACATTTCAGTTCACCATTAGCAAGCAATGGTTTAATTAAATTAGAAGCATCCATAACGCCACCAGAGGCAGCACCTGCGCCAATAATTGTATGAATTTCATCAATAAACAAAATGCCACCATCTTGCTCACTCAGTTGCTTTAATACCGATTTCAAACGCTTTTCAAAATCACCCCGGTATTTTGTACCAGCAAGTAATGCGCCCAAGTCCAATGCATAAACGACACAGTGTTGAATTGCTTCTGGCACTTCTCGATCAACAATTCGTCGCGCAAGTCCTTCTGCAATGGCTGTTTTGCCTACACCTGCTTCACCGACTAATAAAGGATTATTTTTACGGCGACGACAAAGCACCTGTATACTACGCTGCAGTTCTTCATGTCGTCCAATCAATGGGTCAATTTTACCCGCTTTAGCACGTTTGTTCAGATTCAGACAATAGCTTTCTAAAGGGGACTCTTGAGCTTCTCCACCCATCATTTCTTCATCAAACGCAGGGTTCATATTATCATGAAAATGTTGGCGCTGTTGTTTTGAAATACCATGCGAAATATAGTTAATCACATCCAAACGCGTAATATTTTCTCGTCTTAAAAAGTACACTGCCTGACTTTCTTGCTCACTAAAAATAGCGGCTAAAACATTAGCACCGCTAACTTCTGTTTTGCCAGCAGATTGCACATGAAAAACTGCACGTTGTAACACCCGTTGAAAGCCAAGCGTTGGTTGCGTTTCACGCTCTAGTTCACCTTCAGGAATTTTAGGCGTTGTTTCGTCAATAAACTCAACCAAATCACGTCTTAAGATTTCAATGTCCGTATCGCATGCTTGCAACACATTACCTGCAGCTGGATTGTCTAGCAGTGAAAGAAGCAGATGTTCAACAGTCATAAATTCATGACGCTTTTCTCGTGCCTCTTTAAAGGCAAGATTTAACGTGAACTCAAGCTCTTTATTTAGCATAATCGTTGCTCCTATCTGACTTAGACCAGGCTCAAACAACCTCCATCATACACAGCAATGGATACTCATTTTCCCTGGCATGCTCATTCACCAACCCCACAATGGTTTCGGCTACATCATGAGTAAAAATACCGCAAACAGCTCGTCCTTCAACATGTACTTGCATCATTAACCGTGTTGCTACATCTTCTGTTACATGAAAAAAAAGTTGTATAACTTCAACCACAAATGCCATTGGTGTATAGTCATCATTATACAAAAGCACCTGGTACTGCTTCGGCATTTGTACTGCCAGCTCAAGTAATGCCTCAGTAACTAATTCGCCCTCTGTTTCTGTTGGCATCTGTCTTGGCATAAACAAAATCCCCTTATCTTTTTTATAGTCTTTGAAAACAGATTTAGCCAGTAAATCAATGAGAGAATTTTTGATTAAGTCTGTAAAAAAAAAGAAAAAAGAAAAAAAAAGCCAAGAAAATCTTGGCTTTTTAAACTTTCAAGAACAAGTCAACACAACATGATTACTTCATATGCTGAACCATGGCTGCTGCAAATTCAGAACATTTTAACTGTTTTGCATCAGACATTAAACGCTCCAAATCATAAGTCACTGTTTTCGCAGTAATTGCAGCTTCCATACCTTTGATAATCAAATCGGCGGCCTCATGCCATCCTAAATGACGCAGCATCATTTCTGCTGACAAAATAAGCGAACCAGGATTGACTTTATCTTGCCCTGCATATTTTGGCGCTGTACCGTGTGTTGCTTCAAATACAGCAACGTTATCACTTAAGTTTGCACCCGGCGCAATTCCAATGCCGCCAACCTGAGCTGCAAGCGCATCCGAAATATAATCACCATTTAAGTTAAGTGTTGCAATCACATCATAATCTTCAGGACGCAATAAAATTTGCTGTAAAAATGCATCTGCAATCACATCTTTAATAATAATATTACGATTGGTTTTAGGATTTTTTAAAATCATCCAAGGGCCACCTTCATGAAGCTCCGCACCAAACTGCTCTTTTGCAACTTGATAGCCCCAATCTTTAAAGGCTCCTTCTGTGAACTTCATGATATTGCCTTTATGCACAAGCGTTACAGAGTCACGATCTTGATCAATGGCATACTGAATAGCGGCTTTTACCAAACGTGTTGTACCGGCTTGTGACACAGGTTTAACCCCAATACCACAGTTTTCAGGAAAACGAATTTTTTGAACATTCATTGTGTTTTTCAAAAAATCAATCACTTGGTTTGCTTCAGATGTACCTGCTTGCCACTCAATACCTGCATAAATATCTTCTGAATTTTCACGAAAAATAACCATATTGGTTTTCCATGGCTCTTTTAATGGGCTGGGAGTCCCATCAAAATAACGAACAGGTCTTAAACACGTATATAAATCTAACTTTTGACGAATCGCAACATTCAACGAACGAATACCACCCCCAACAGGTGTGGTTAAAGGTCCTTTAATAGAAACCACAAATTCTTGAATGGCTTTTAATGTTTCTTCAGGTAACCAATCATCTGAACCATAATGCTTGGTTGCTTTCTCGCCTGCATAAATTTCCATCCACTCAATACGTTTGCTATTGCCATACGCTTTTTCAACGGCTGCATCAACCACAGTACGCATAGCAGGCGTTACATCAACACCAATGCCATCACCTTCAATGAAAGGGATAATAGGCTGATTAGGCACATTCAAAGACCAATCCGCATTCACTGTAATAGCCTTGCCTGTTTCAGGCACTTGAATTTTTTCGTACATGAGTTACTCCGCTTGATGCAATCCAATAAAGGCACCTATCATAGCACTGCTATCGAGCCACGTCAGCCACACTCACACGAATAACGGCCGAAATAGCATAAGGCACCCCCCAAACAGCAATCACTGCAACAGCCAATAAAAGCGCCAAGTGTCCGCTTACTGATAATCCTTGCATCGTACTTGTCAGTACGCCCCCCCCAAAAATCATCACAGGCAACGTCAATGGCAATACAATAAGTGCCGTAAAAAGCCCTTGTTTTTTTAGACTCAAACCAAACGCGCCTGAAAAAGCACACAGCATATAGAGTGTTGGTGTGCCACACACAAGGCTTAGCATCAACACCCCCATTTCTAAACGGGTTAAATCAAATAACAAAGCGATTAAAAAACAAAGTAATAAAAACGAAATGATATGACTCAACCAATGAATTAAAAGCTTTATTCGAATACGCGTATGCATAGGCATAGAAGACAGCAACCACTGCTCTAAAACACCGCTCTCATTTTCTTCTTGAAATACACTATCTGCTGAAAGAAACAAAGCAAACAAAGCCGCAATCCACACCAATCCTGGTAAAATTTTTTTAAGCAAACTTGGATTAGCTTCAAAACTAAGTGGAAAAAGCAGTAACACCATTAAAAAAAACAAACTTGCATTCACAACACTACGCAGTGCACGCCCTTGTAATATAACTTCTCGTCCAATAATTTGCTTTAATATACTCATAACACCAACACCTCAAGCACTCCTGCATCCACCTTAAAAGGTAAGTTTTGATGAGAAGTTAGCACAATACTTCCTGCTTGCTTTAAATGCATTTGAATCAAATCACTAAACACTTGCATGCCTGCTTCATCCAGCCCCACTAAAGGCTCATCCAAAAGCCATAATTTTGCCTCGGCCATCAATAATCTTAACAACCCCACACGACGTTTTTGACCCGAAGAAAGTAAAGCGCAAGGCATATCACGCACATCTTGTAATATCATACAGTCAAGCATGTTATTTAATACCCCATCATCCAGCACGCACAAATCAAAGCGGAGATGCTCATAGGGTGTTAAGCGCGTATTGACACCATTCTGATGGCCTACGTAACACAACTTCTCCTGACAGGAAATATTCCCTGAAACTGGATGTAACAAACCGGCCAATAATTTAAGCAATGTTGTTTTTCCTGATCCATTTTTACCCTTAACATGCAATATAGTGCCTTTAGAGACCGAAAAACATACATTTTGCAATAAAAATTTATCCGAATAATCAAATATAAGATCTGTTACATGTAACATCTAGCTTTCACTTAATATAACCGTTATGGTTAAGCATACCAGTTAATGAGAAAGAGCTCATAATTATGTTTATTTGCTCACCCAAAGAGCTAGCACTGCTTATTGCAAATCGTAGAAAAAATTTAAAACTCAGCCAAGCTGCCGTGGGTAAATTGGTTGGACTAAAACAACAAACCATTTCAGAGTTTGAAAAACGCCCTGAGGGTACCAAGCTTGACACTCTTTTTAGAATCTTATCTGCGGTTAAGTTAGACGCAACCGTACTGACAAAAGACGAACAAACTCCAAAAGAATCACAATGGAATGAAGAATGGTAACTCAAAAAAAAACACGCCAAAGTCTCAATATTCTAATGAATGGCCGACACATTGGATCTCTCAAAAAAACAGCAGACAATAAACTACACTTTGCCTATGCCGTAAGCTGGCTAGAAACACCTGGTGCACGGCCAATATCGCTTTCTCTCCCTTTACTCAATAACCCCTTTAAAACAAGCAACGTGCATTCATTTTTTAGCAATTTACTGCCTGATAATCCTAAAATAAAATCGCGTATTCAAACGAAATTTAAGACAAAAAGCAATCATACCTTTGACTTACTCACAGCCATCGGAAAAGAATGTACTGGTGCACTACAAATCATTCCAAATCGCATCCCAGTTTTTAAAAAACATATACGATTTGAAGCCCTAGATGATGTATCCATTGCGACACGTTTGCGCGATATACAAAACTACCCATTGGGTATGGCTCCCAGTCTTGACACGTTTAGGCTTACTCTCTCAGGATCGCAAGAAAAAGCAGCTTTTTTATATCACAACGATACCTGGGCAAGACCCCGTGATAAAACACCAACCAGTCATATTTTAAAGCTGACACAAGCCATACCTAATCAACTCGAAAACGAATGGCTTTGCTTAAAAATTACGGAAGCTTTTGGCTTACCTGTTGCCAAATCTCACTTACTCCATTTTGAAGACATTCAAACACTTGCGATTAAACGCTTTGACCGAAAATATGCAACCGATAAAAGCTGGTTCATGCGCCTGCCCCAAGAAGATATTTGTCAGGCTCTTGGAATACCATCCTCTTTAAAATATACCCAAGATGGAGGTCCAGGCATTAAAAACATCATGCGATTTTTACTCGGCTCTTCAAACCCCATTCATGACAGAGATGTTTTTTATTGCAGTCAAATTTTATTTTGGTTACTTGCAGCAACCGATGGCCATGCAAAAAACTTCAGTGTTTTTATTCAGCCTGAAGGGAAATATCACCTTACCCCACTGTACGATATTTCATCTAGCTACCCATTGATGGCCAAAAAACTTATGTCTGTTGAAGACATCAAAATGGCAATGCCACTCCATAGCAAGCCAACAGAAGCTCTCTGGCATCAACTGGAACGTCGGCACTTTTTAGAAACAGCAAAAAGCATTCATTATTCTGTTGAACGTGCTGAAGCCATTCTTGACGATATGCTCGCACGTGTTGACTCAGTCATAGAGCAAGTGTCTATCAACCTCCCCCTCAACTTTCCTAAAGGCATATCAGAGCCCATTTTTGATGGCATGCAATTTGTCAAAAATAAACTGCAAACGTCTAAGAAACCATTCGCAACAGCACCCGAAGTAAATGCCGCTCATTCGAGGTAATTTGATCTTGAAATAACAACACATGCTTTCGAGAGTGTTGCCCTTGTTCTGCAATATTCTGAAAAACAAGCCACATCAACCAGCCAAAATCAAAGCGAACACGTACTGTTTGATAGATTTCAATTTGATGCTTTGTATCCGTAATTTGCCACTTCTGCTCTATATATTGTATTTGTACACAAGCAGCACCAGGTGTTTTTAAACGTCCTAAAAAAACAAAATAAACGCCCAGAGCTAGCATTAAAACAACATCAACCATCCCATAAAAATTAGACTGAAACAACGCAACAGCCAAAAAACAGTACATTAACACTAAAAACTTCTGATAATCTTTTGAAGATTTAAGGTTTACCGTAACGTTGGATAAGGGTGACCATGTGCTTGAACGATTCATCTTCAACGGTTTCATATCCCATAAACCAAGCATATAAATTTGGATCGGGCTCATGCAATAAACGTTCAAATATCATTTGTTCATCACGTGTGAGTGCATTCCAATGATTGCTTAAAAAGCGCGATAAAATTAAATCTAACTCAAGCATGCCGCGCCTACAACGCCACTTTAGCTTGGCTATCTCATCTGTTGTTATTTGATTCAATGTCATCTCAACTCATTATCGCCTCAATATAGAAGAGATCATGATACACTGTCGTACATATTTAAAACAAGCACGTGTTGAAACATGTTTAAAATTATTTTATTCATCCTTAGTACTTTTTTGTGTGCTTCAGTCCATGCACACAGCAGCCCAACTGATTGCGTTGTGTTATTGCATGGACTTGCACGCTCACACCATGCGATGTCTGGCATAGAAAGCATGCTCAAGAAACAAAATTATTGGGTGGTTAATCAAAGCTACCCAACAACTAAAAAATCTATCAACACACTTGCAAATGAATCTATCCAACCGATGATTAATCAGTGCCTTGCACACAGCCCGCAACATATATTATTTGTAACGCACTCACTGGGCGGGATTGTGCTAGAAAAATACCTAGAGAATCATTCGCTTCCCCAATTATCACGTATTGTCATGCTAAGCCCCCCTCATCATGGAAGCCCACTTGCAGATTTACTACATCATCACAAGATATACCAAAGTATTATGGGGCCTGCAGGGCAAGCATTAACAACGGATAATATTCAACTGAATAAACAATCTGCCCATACAAACTATCAAATCGGTATTATTGCAGGGAGCTTTAATTTAATACCCTTTTCAACCCATTTTTTTCACGGAAAAAATGATGGCAAAGTCGCTGTATCAAGCGCTAAAACAGATAATATGACAGACTTTATTGTACTGCCTGTCAGTCACACCTTTATGATGAATAATCATCTCGTGCAACAACATATCTTAGCTTTTTTACAGTCGGGGCAATTTAAATCGTTTTTAAGTGACTGACTGTAAAAAAATACTCATCAACACCCATCATTCGAATTTAAAAAAGATGATGATATGCTCCCTCTTGGGCCAGCATCACGCTCTTCAGACTTAAATTGATAGACTCTCTTCTTTTCTATGTCACGTACTAGGGGCTGTTGAGAAAGTGTTGCGGCATCAAAACGAGCTGGAACATATTGCTCGAATTTTTCTTGAGTCACGGTGTTTTTTCATAAACAGGTTATTTGATTATTATGCGATAGATGCTTTTTTGGTTAAAAAAAATCAAGTGCTAAGTATCAATTATATCTAACTGACATCGCTTTGATAATTTCCAAATGATCAATTTTTTGTGCTCTTTAACTTGATAGGTTTTAGAACCAGAGCAGCGTACTTTTCGTTTACCATAAAAATAAACTTGCTCAAAATCCATTCTATAAGCACCAGGTTTAAATAATCCCCCGCTCTGACAGTCCACTTGCTTAATATGGCCTGGCTTTAGCATATCGCTACTATCACATGCCGCGTCCCCTAGAAAATGAAAGTGATAAGACATCATGTCTGTCGTTTTATTTGCAATCACATGCTTCATCGGAAAAATACTTTGAGTATACGCTATGCCATTGAGACCCAATCCTAAAATGAATAAACCAACTCTAATGCCCATGTTTAAAATTTTCCTCAAAACGTGTTGCTTGTGCTTTTGTTAATCCTGAAATCATGAACCTTTCCTTCAATGCACTGGCAATAAAAGAAGAAGATACAAGCTCATCGTTTACAATTATATTCAATTTTTTATTCAAATTATTACCAGTTAACTGTTCAAATTGCTTTGCTGCTGCTGGCGTCAACTCAAGATCTATATTATAAAATTCTGAGCCTTCTCCAGCGGGCACTGCCACTGCAGACTTAATCGAGTGATGATTAAAAGTGAGCTCTTTCTCTATCACTTGGAATGACACCGTATTAGCCGATGTTTCTGGTTCTTCAGTTGTGGTGCCTTCTGAAGCCATCACAACTGAAGACACAAACATTCCAAGCGCTAATCTTTTCAAAAAAATATTCATTTTAACCCCTAATTTATGATAAGTCAGACAAAACATCTTTCGCTGAAACATATTCATAGTCTAAATCACGTGCAACGGCTTCATGCGTAATTTTTCCTTGATGTACGTTCAAGCCAGCTAGTAAATGTGGATCACTTAATAATGCGACTTTTAAACCTTTTGTCACCAAATTAAGAATAAAGGGCAATGTTGCATTATTTAAAGCAAACGTTGAAGTACGTGGTACAGCACCTGGCATATTGGTTACACAGTAATGCACAACACCTTCTTCGACATAGGTTGGTTCTTCGTGTGTTGTTGAGCGACTTGTTTCAAAACATCCCCCCTGATCAATCGCAACATCAACCATAACAGAACCTGGTCGCATGGCTTTTAACATATCGCGTGTCACTAAGCGTGGTGCGGCGGCACCCGGCACTAATACAGCCCCTATCACCAAATCAGCATCTGTTACATACTGTTCTAACGTTTCTGCTGTCGAATAAATTGTATTTAATTTCGAACCAAATTGAAAATCAAGAACTCGTAAACGCGATAAAGATCTATCCAAAACAGTCACACGTGCTTCCATGCCCATCGCCATTCGAGCAGCATTTGTACCCACAACGCCTCCACCAATGACAACAACATTAGCCGGAGAAACGCCAGGCACCCCACCCAGTAGAATACCTGATCCACCTTCTACCATTTCTAAGCAATGCGCACCTGCTTGAATTGACATCCGCCCAGCCACTTGTGACATCGGGGTTAATAAAGGTAATCCACCTCCAGCCTCCGTGACGGTTTCATAAGCAATCGCGCTCACGCCTGATTCTTTTAACAATCGTGTTTGCATCGGGTCGGGCGCTAAATGTAAATATGTAAATAAGATTTGCCCTTCTCGCAAACGCCTACATTCACTGGGTTGTGGCTCTTTCACTTTAATCACTAAGTCAGCACGAGCAAATATCTCATCCGCGGTATCTACTAAAACAGCACCTGCTGCTACGTAGGCTGCATCTGTGATGCCAATGCCATTACCGGCATTTCTCTCAACAATCACTTCACTACCCGCACGTATGATTTCACGAACACTTGCTGGAACCAAACCAACACGTGCTTCTTGTGCCTTAATTTCCTTTGGAACACCAACTAACATTTTCTACCCCTTAAGCATTTCTATGAATTCAGGGACTATCTTAAAGAGATCCCCAACGAGCGCATAATCTGCAATTTGAAAAATAGGTGCATCTTCATCTTTGTTAATAGCAACAATCACACCTGCATCTTTAATTCCTGCTAAATGCTGTACCGCACCTGAAATACCGACTGCAATATACAAACGAGGCGCTACAATTTTTCCTGTTTGCCCTACTTGATGATCATTTGAAATAAAACCGGCGTCTACTGCTGCGCGTGATGCACCCACTGCAGCTCCTAAGCTATCCGCTAAATCTTCAATTAATTTAAATTGCTCCTTACTTTGAAGCCCTCGTCCGCCTGAAACAACACGCTTTGCAGCTGTTAATTCTGGACGTGTTGACTCAGGCTTTGAAGCATTAATAAATTGTGTGTTTTCTGATTCAAATGCACAGTCTAATGTTTCAACTTGGCAAGATGCTTGCTCATGGGTAACCGCATCAAATGCAGTAGTTCTAATGCTCAAGACTTTTAGTTTATCTAAAACACGAATGGTTTCAATGGCATTCCCAGCATAAATAGGATGCTCAAATGTTTCCTTACCTATGATTTGTGTCACATCTGAAACTTGTACCACATCTTGCAATGCTGCAACACGTGGTAATATATCTTTACCAAATGTTGTTGCGGGTGCTAATAACACATCAATATTTTCTAATTGTGTATTGACCAATAAACTTAAGTTTTCTGCACATGCATGCGTATAACAAGCAGCATCGACTAAACGTACCTGACTCACGCCAGAGAGCTTTGACACTTCATCTGCAACTGTACGACATCCATACCCAGCAACCAATACAATCACATCACTTTCAAACAATGCTGCAGCACTCAATACATGTGCTGTTGCAGGATGAAGTTGTTGATTATCATGTTCGGCTAAAACTAAAACACTCATACCCCTTCTCCCTTTTAAAGCACTTTTGCCTCTTCGCGTAATTTGCTAATCAATTCTTCGATAGATGCAACTTGAACACCTGCCTTCCTTGCAGCTGGAGGCTTAACGGATACAATTTCTGTATGCTGTTTTAAATCCAGGTTTAAATCTGCCAGAGCAATTTTATTCAAAGGCTTTTGCTTAGCCTTCATAATATTGGGTAAACTTGCATAACGCGGCTCATTAAGCCTTAAATCTGTGCTCACAACTGCTGGCAAGTTTATCATTATCGTTTCAAGCCCTGCATCTACCTCGCGTGTAACCGTCAACTTTTCATCCGAACACGTGATTGATGATGCAAAAGTAGCCTGTGGCCAGCCCAGTAATGCTGCGAGCATTTGAGGTGTTTGATTATTATCTCCATCAATCGCTTGCTTGCCCATCAGCACTAAATCAGGTGATTCTTGTTCAACAATGGCTTTTAAAATTTTTGCAATATGAAGAGCACCATGTGTTGCATCTGTTTCAACCAAAATACTGCGGTGTGCTCCAAGTGCCAACGCATGTCTTAGTGTTTCCTGACATACAGCCGAGCCCACTGTTACAACAATCACTTCATCTGCGACTTGCTTTTCAACCAAGCGTAATGCTTCTTCAACTGCAATTTCATCAAAAGGATTCATTGCATGCTTAACATGCTCTGTTTCTACACCTTCATGATTAGGTTTTACATGTATTTTAACGTATGGGTCAATCACACGTTTAACAGCCACTAAAATCTTCATTGACATAAAATTCGTCCTTCTTTACATCGCAAAATCAAGACGAGCATCTTGCCAGAGATAGCTAAAAGTCGTCAACTTATTCCTCATTAATTCGTCACTTGCCAAGAACCATCAGCCTTTCGACATGCTTTGCCATAAATCTGTTCTTGTTTACCACCAATATTGGCGTACGTTGTATATTCTCGGCAAGGTTGATCATGACGATAATATGTGCGTGTTGGCGTGACACGATATCGATTGCCTGAATCTGGATTTTTCCAACTGACAGGCTTGCCTGTGGGTGAGTTTTCTAATGCACGCTGCACTTCAAGTTGATCCTGCTTATCCATATGCTGTCCTATTTTCCCACCTAAAACAGCACCAATAAATGCCCCCGTTGCTGCAGCTGCAACTTGCCCTGAGCCACTCCCCACTTGACTCCCCAACAAACCGCCTGCAACACCTCCTGCAACCATGCCAACGCCTTCATTGGTCACAGGAATACACGCTGTAAGCGCCATCAAACTCATCATCCCTAAATAATTGATCTTACGCATTATTGATTACTCCTTTTAAACAATTACAGCTTGCGCACGCACACGTGGAGATACCTGACAAATTAACTCATAGCCAATCGTTCCAGCTGAATGTGCTATACGCTCTACAGGAAGATTCTCTCCCCAAAGCTCTACACGACTACCGAGTTCTATTTCTGGATAATCCGTTAAATCAACGGTTAACATATCCATTGAAATACGACCTACAATCGGCACATAATGTCCATTAATATACACGGGTGTGTCTGCTGAAATATGTCGTGGATATCCATCACCATACCCAGCTGCCACAACGCCAATCCGTGACAAGCGTGAAGCTTCCCAAGTTGCACCATAGCCAATCCGCTCACCTTTGGCATAAGTATGGATAGCCGTTAAAGCTGAAACAAACTGCATGGCCGGTTTTAAACCTATACTTTCACCCTCTTTTTCAAAAAAAGGAGACACCCCATATAACATAATACCAGGGCGAACAGCATCTAAAAGCAATTCGGGTATCGAAAGAATGGCCGCTGAATTACCAATGCTTCTTGTGAATATTCCCTCTGATGATAAACGAAGATGTTGAAATGTCTCATATTGCATATGATTTGTTATGCTTTCAGGGGTATCAGCCGATGAAAAGTGGGTCATTACACCAATATTATCTTGGACCCAAGCACACGTTTGAAGCGCCGAAATCACATCTACACATTCATCAGGCATAAATCCTAAACGATGCATACCAGTATCAACTTTCACCCAAACACGAATAGGCTTATCTAGCTTGGCTTTTAAAATCCATTGCAGCTGTTCTTTTTGATGCACAACCACTTCAAAGTGATTCTGTGCTAAAGAAAAGAGCTCATCTTCTGTAAAAACACCCTGAAATAAAATGCACGGTTTCTGAGTATATTGGCGAACATGCCTTGCTTCTTCAAGACATGCAACACCAAATGCATCCACTGATAAATCAAGGATAGGCACAACGGCTGAAATTCCACAACCATAAGCATCAGCCTTTACCATAGCGATAATTTGTTTACCGGGCACATACGCCTTGACCTGCGCTATGTTATGACAAATAGATCCCTTATCAACCTCTATACGTGTCGGCCTGGTCATGGTTAGTACCTCCTTGAGATTGATAACCCTGAAACGCTAAATCTTCAAACCGTGTGTACTGTCCTAAAAACGCCACACGTACTTTTCCAATCGGACCATTTCTTTGTTTCGCTATAATAATCTCGGCACTGCCTTTGTCCGGACTTTCTTCATTGTATACTTCGTCACGATAAATAAAACAAATTAAATCCGCATCCTGCTCAATGGCCCCAGACTCTCGCAAATCAGACATCACAGGTCTTTTATCTTGCCGCTGCTCGAGGCTTCGATTAAGCTGTGACAACGCAATAACAGGTACTTTTAATTCTTTCGCTAAAGCTTTTAAACTACGCGAAATCTCAGAAATTTCGGCCGCACGGTTATCTGCACGAAACCCTGGTACCTTCATTAGCTGCAAATAATCGATAACGATTAAACCAAGCTGGCCTTGTTCTTTCACCAGCCGCCGTGCTCGTGCACGTAATTCAGCCGGACTCAACGATGGTGAATCATCTACATATAAATTGGCTTCTGATAACATATGTACCGTTGAAGTGACGCGTGACCAATCATCATCATCAAGCTTACCTGTCCGAATACGATTTTGATCAATTCGCCCCAAAGATGACATCATCCGCATCGCAAGTGAGTCAGCCGGCATCTCCATTGAAAATACCAAAACTGGCTTTTGTACTTCAAGTGCGGCATGCTCTGCAATATTCATCACCAAACTGGTTTTACCCATCGACGGGCGCCCCGCAACAATCACTAAATCAGCTTCTTGCAACCCCGACGTCAAATTATCTAAATCGGTTAGTCCTGTTGGCAGGCCTGTAATCGCACTACCCTGATGAAATAAAGCATCAATTTTTTCAACTGCACGCACTACAACCGATCGCATCGCTTCAGGACCACCCTCAGGTGCTGTCTGCTCAGCAATAGCAAACACGCGTGTTTCTGCAAAATCCAGCAAATCAGAGACTTCTCGCTCACCGGGTTGGTAAGCTGCATCTGCGATTTCACCCGCCACACCAATTAGCTGTCGCTGAACTGATTTTTCACGAACAATATCAGCATAAGCAGCAACATTGGCAACACTCGGTGTATTATTGGCAAGTTCAAATAAATAAGCCTCACCGCCTGCTGCATCAGACTGACCACTTGATTGAAGACCATCAAGAACCGTTACCACATCAAAAGGTTGATTTTTAGCCACTAAGTTTGCAATACATTGAAACAACAAACGATGTTCCGTCCGATAGAAATCAGTATCACAAAGTTTATGACCAATTTTATCCCACACCTGGTTATCAAGCATTAATCCACCCAAAATTGCTTGTTCAGCTTCCACTGAGTGCGGAGGACTTTTCAATACACCCGATGTTTGTTGTCGTATTTTGGTTTCTGCCATAATTTTAAATTCACCAGCCGAAAAAGAGCTATATTGTAGCGCGTTTTATACCCACTCTTATACCCTTAAACTAAAGGAGTGAATGAGTCTTGTGTACTGCTTCCCTCGACAACACAAGATAAATCTTTCAAACCACCAAAAAATCTCATTTTTACTGCAGTAATTGGGTCGTTAATGCTACTCTGCCCCACTTCGTCCATTAAAACTCAATCATTCAAAGAGTATATCGCATGAAACCTCTCACACAATTTAAATTTATGTTATGGGCTTTTGGAAAAACAAAAGTTCCTTTAATTAGCTATGTAAAGCCTAAACTTCTTTTCATTAATGATGAAAAGATTATCATTAAACTTCCCTGCCGTCGGCGTAATAAAAATCACCTAAACTCAATGTACTTTGGTGCATTAGCTGTCGGTGCTGATCTTGCAGGTGGTTTTCATGGTTTATACCACGCAAAAAAAAGTGGTTTAAATATTTCTTTAGCCTTCAAATCTTTTCAGGCCAATTTTATACGTCGTCCTGAAGCAGATGTATATTTTGTGAGTCAAATGGGGCAAACAGTACAAACCATGATAGCTGAATCAAAAAAAGAAGGGCATCGTGTTAATCGGCCAATTGACGTCAAAGCATATGTCGATTATCCTGATGCACCCCAAGAAGTAGCGAACTTTAGCTTAGAGTTATCTTTAAAAGTGATATCAAAAGCACCTGCACATGCTTAGACACCAAGGGTCCTACTCTCTGGAACACTTATTGGTGCAGATGGCGTGGCTATCGCATCAAAAAACCGTGGATAAGGTACTGTATTTGAACGAATACCTTGATGATGAGGTGGCCAAAGATGTGCTGTTCCTGATGGCAGCTTTAAACCATATTCTCTGACTCTGGCCTTATCGTCTAAAAGCATCGTGCCAATATCTTTTGTGGTAGGTCGTTTATTGGGGATTTCTGATAAACATGCTTGAATCACAGAGGCTAATAACAAAGAAGTTTCTTGAGGTATCTCATAATGAGTACAATCATCTCTTACATATTGTATTAACTCCCGCATCGATAAGTGCTTTATCCAAGGCTCCCTATAAGCTAACTTTTTAGAAACGAGCTCCAGTAACAACCGTCCAAATGCGTAAATATCTGTATTAACGTCATAAAAATAAACATGACTTCTCATAAGGTATGCATCCATCAGTTCTGGAGCAATGCCTGTTATAGACCCTAAAAAAGTATTATCATGTTTAGCCTTTGATACAACAGAAAAACCAAAGTCTGATATTTTTGCCATACCTGTGGCTGTTAACAAAATATTTTCAGGTTTTAAATCTCGATGCAAAATATCTTGCTGATGTAAATAGGTTAGTCCTCTCAATATACCTTCAAAGATTGAACGCGTATTTACCTGATTCAGACGTGTCGGATGTTGCGAAATAAAATGCTTTAAAGATTTCCCTGGCATTAATTCTAGCACCAGATAAATATGGTTTGGTTTTTCAATCACTGATAATAAAAGCACAATATTTGGATGAGCCAATTGAGCATGCAATTTAAATTCAGATTGAACCCAATGATATTCTAATGTACCAACACAGCACGCCACTCTTTTAATCGCAACAGAACACCCATCCGCAAGGCCTAATTTCACTTTTGAAAAACTGCCTACCCCTATTGTTGGACCTACAACCTTCAATTGATTAAATTTTACGAGCATATGGTATAAAAGCCTAACTTATTTGAAATGAAAACTCAAAAATCACTTATCCACATATTCCGTGGATAAGTATGTGTGTTACTTGAACATGAAACCTGGTTTAATATTCAAACCGAGAAAAAATGCTCCCTACATATGATTTAGCGATGAACGTTGCCAAATTTGTGTGCGCCCCAAAACAGGCAAACCCACATATCCACGCACATATAATTTATTCCCTTTTTGAATCATTTTAACGTGATACACTTTACCCGTTTTAGGATCAAGAATATCACCTCCACTCCAACTTCCATCTTGGTTTTCTTTTAAACCCCATAAAAAGGTTAATGCTTTAATTGGTTTATTTTTTAATACCCCAGGACATAACTTGCAAATACCAGTATCGCCTGCCTCGGCATATACATGCATAATTTTTCCTGATAATTCATGATGTTCATCTAAACTCAAATACACTTCCGACCGTTTTTTACCTGTTTTATCATCAATTGTTGTCCAGTTTCCTGCTGGAGATTTTGCCGCAACCGTAGAGATATAACTCACTATTAAGATTGATAATAGCCAAAATTTTTTTATTTTCATCAAAGCACTCCTTCTTTCAAAATAAGCTGAGAGCATAAGGCATGCTTTAAAGCCTGTCGAGTGCTTTTTTATGGATAAAAAATGTATCACATAAATGTTAATAAAATCGGCCTATTAAAAATAGATTACATCATCATGACGCTTAGCATGCATCCATTAAATTACTCTTTTCGAATACCATGATAAGAGAAACTCGCATGAAATGTAGCATCCGTATCATCTACTTTTGTTCTCGCTTCTTCAAAAAAATTATAGCGTGTTCTAAGCAAAGATTGGCCCGACATTTCCTTTGGCTTAGGCAATTCAAGAAGCTCAAGTATAGTAGGCGCTATATCAATTAAACTACCTCTTGTATCAGCAGCCATAAACGTTCTTTTAGAATCACCTATATATAAACATGGCACGGGCTCAGAG
Organism: Legionellaceae bacterium; assembly: GCA_029210085.1. GTDB lineage: Bacteria > Pseudomonadota > Gammaproteobacteria > Legionellales > Legionellaceae > JAALKW01. The sequence continues at coordinate 181,510 of JARGPP010000013.1, forward strand.
GTATGAGCCGTGTGTGGCTGGCCTGTTTCATCATCAAACATTTTTTCGGCATTACCATGATCGGCCGTAATAATTGCCGAGCCATTTGTGAACTTCAATGCATATAAAATACGTTGCAAACAAGCATCAATCGCTTCTATAGCACGTATAGTCGCATCTAAATTACCCGTATGTCCTACCATATCTGCATTTGCAAGGTTACAGATAATCAGGTCATATTTTTGTTTGATCATTTCAACAACAAGCCGCTCTGTTATTTTCTCCACACTCATTTCAGGTTGTAAATCATAGGTAGCCACTTTAGGAGATGGAATTAAAATACGCTCTTCATGCAAAAACGGCTTTTCTAAACCACCATTGAGAAAAAAAGTAACATGCGCATATTTTTCAGTCTCTGCAATACGAAGTTGACGCATACCCGCACTAGAGATACATGCGCCTAATGTGTTTTGTGATTGAACAGGTGGAAACACAGGTGTTGTTTCCAAGTAGGTTGCATATTGCGTCATACTGATAAAATCAGCTAAACAAGGTTTTTTTTGACGATTAAACCCAGAAAACTGCTTTGAAATAAAGCTCTCGGTGAGTTGTCGTGCACGATCTGAGCGAAAATTAAAGAAAAACACAGCATCCTCGTCTTCAATCAGCTGAGCTTGAGAGATTTGTGTTGGCGGAATATATTCGTCCGTAATATTTTCTTGATAATAAGCATTGATAGCAATGCTAGCAGTTTCAAAGTGCGCTTCCCTTTGACCTTCAGCAAGTAACTGATAAACACGTTTGATTCTATCCCAATTATTATCACGATCAAGCGCATAATACCGCCCAGTAATAGATGCAATCACTGAACCAGGCATGGCTACCAACTGCTTTTCTAATCGCTCAATACTTTGAAGAGCACTTCTAGGCGGTGTATCTCGGCCATCCAAAAAAAGATGTAGTGCTATTTGGTGAAAACCTTTTTCTTTACAAAAATCCAAAAAAGTAAAAAGATGATTCTCATGACTGTGCACACCACCCGGAGAAAACAATCCCATAACATGCAAAGTTTTACCTGTTTTCTTCAGCTTCTGAACTGTGTCATTCAAAACAGCTATTTTTTGAAATTCTCCTGAATGAATGGACTCTTCCAGGCGTGTTAAATCCTGTGGAACTCTTCGACCTGAGCCAATATGCATATGGCCCACCTCTGAATTTCCTACTTGTTTTATTGGCAATCCAACAGCTGTACCCGAAGCATTGAGTAACGTTCGTGAATGGCTTTTCCACAGTTCATCCCAAACAGGTGTCTGTGCTTGAGTAATGGCATTATGTGGATGCGCTTCACCATGCCCCCAACCATCCAAGATCAGTAATAAAAGAGGTGGTTTTCTAAAAGGAACTATTCCTATTGATCGTCCTAAATTATGGCCCAATTTTCTAGTTATCTGATTTAAAATCAATGTGTTAAACTCCATTAAATATGTAAATAGGACATATAATTCAATTTTAAAATAACCTATCATGCCACTCACCAGTGTCAAGAAAAAATCACTGTTATTTCAAGGTCTGTGTAAGTTTAAACACCCTCTTTTCATGAAGACTACATCATGCCACTTATTAATACGTAACGAAGTGGCGCAAGCCAGGCTCTGTTAGTATGAAAATAATATATTCACTCGATTTAAAATATGCATTAATTAACTGCTATTGCTTATTTTCAATAGATGATTTAAAAAAAAATATATGTTAGGGTTTAAAATAAGGCATAGGGCGGCGTCTATTCTACATGGCTTGTGATACCATCACTTTTCAGCTAGGGACTCATTATTTGTCGCGAGTAGCACTGCGCGTCGAACGCTTATTATTTACAATTCAAGAAGCAAGTCTTGAACAACACCCTGTTATTCATCATGCAGCACTCAATGACTTATTTGAAATCATTAAGCTAACAGAAAAACCTGAATTAAAAAGTCGTTTTCTACAAGAGTTTATACGTATTGAACATGCACTCAATAAAACTTCTAAATTATTATCCCCAATAGATTATTCAGCTCTCTCGAGTCAAATCCAGGTTCTTAGCCAGTTAGCCGGACGATTTGGAGGTGAGATATATAACGATCCTTTTCTACACGCCACAGGCCTAACGTCAACCGGTCAAACATTGGAAGGAGAACTTTACACGCCTCAACTGCTTTTTTGGTTGGAATCTGAGCCAAATACACGCCAAAATGATTTAATGCACTGGCTGAAACAGCTGGAACCATTACAAGCAACTGTACAAGTCTATTTATCTTTGTTACGAGATGCCGCACATTTTGAAAAAATAACACCTGAAAATGGCTTTTATCAATGTCCCTTACCACATAGCACTAAAACGTCTTGCCATTTAATTCTTGTACGTATAAAAAAACAAAATGCCCAAATTCCTAAAATGCAAATTGGGCACCATGGATTAAGTCTTAGACTTTGTGAAGCTAAGACAATGAGAGAAATTTACGATCAAAGCAATACACTTGAATTATCTATTTGTGAGCTTTAAAACCATCAGTTTCTGAGTCTTTGCGAACGGATGGTTTTATGGTAATTAGGGCGGTTTACTATTTGTTTATTGCTGATAAGCATGTATTTAAGGTGCATCCGTTAACTTATTTTCAGTCGGTAAAAAGTCTTTTCGACTAAGCCCCATTACAACTGCCAACGCACCAGCAACATAAATAGAAGAGTATGTTCCAACCACAATACCAATAATCAAGGCTAAAGAAAAAGCATGGATAGCTTCTCCGCCATAAACAAACAAAGCCACGACCACAAATAATGTTAAAACCGAAGTCATAATAGTACGTGATAACGTTTGATTAATCGAAGTATTCATAATTTCAATTGGCGTTGCACGTCTTAATTTCACAAAATTTTCACGTACCCTATCAAATACAACAATTGTATCATTCAGAGAATATCCAATTACGGCTAATAAACCTGCAAGTGCCTTCAAATCAAAATCAATATTAAAAAAAGCAAACACCCCTAAAATAAGTACTGGATCATGTACCAAAGCAACAGCTGAACTAAATGCTAGACGATACTCAAATCGCAAAGCGATATAAATCATAGTCGCCAAAAGCGAAACAAAAATAGCCAGCGCACCTTTAGTTGCCAGCTCTTTCCCAACTTGCGGTCCCACAAACTCAACCCGTTGTTTTTCCGCACCGGGTAAAACATGCATCACATGCTCAACCACAGAGCTTGCATCTTGACCTGCTCGTGGTGCGATACTAATTAAAACATCTTTAGATGTGCCATAACGAACCACTTGTGCTTCTTTAAAACCAATATCGGACAAAGCATGACGAATCGAAGCTAAATCAGCTGCTTCTTGATAGGTCACTTCAATTTGAGTACCCCCAGTAAAGTCGAGTCCCCACTTTAATCCATTCATGACCAATGCACCGATAGAAAGCACAAAAATTAATCCTGAAAGAAATGCCGTCCAGCGACGTGCACCCATAAAGTCTACATTTGAATTTGGGTTAAAAAACTCCACAAAAAATCCCCTTAATGCGCTAATTTAAATACCGATTGAAAGCTTTTTAACTTGACGTCTACCGTAAACGGCATTCACAATACCTCGTGTATATGTTACACCTGTGAGCATAGAAGTCAGTAAACCAAGTGATAGTGTCACAGCAAACCCACGTACAGGCCCTGTTCCAATAGAAAACAACACAATGGCAACAATCAAGGTAGTTACATTTGCATCCAAAATAGTTGAAAATGCACGATCATACCCCGCATGAATAGCAGTTTGTGGTGATAATCCAGCCCGCAGCTCCTCACGAATACGTTCATAAATCAAAACATTCGCGTCAACCGCCATACCCACTGTTAAAACAATACCGGCAATACCTGGTAGCGTTAAGGTCGCACCTAATAGTGAAAGCAACGCACTCAGTAAAATTAGATTTAAAAGTAAAGCAATGTTAGCAACCAAGCCAAAAAAGCGATAATAAACAAGCATTGCAATCAAAATCAGTAACATGCCTATTTCGAGTGACACTATGCCTCGATGAATATTTTCTTGTCCAAGTGTTGGGCCAACGGTACGCTCTTCAACAGGATAAATTGCAGCGGGTAAGGCGCCTGCGCGTAATAATAAGGCTAAATCAGCCGCTTCTTTTGAGTCATGTAAACCCGTAATCTGAAAATTATTACCCAAAGCACTTTGAATCACTGGTGAGCTAATCACACGCTCTTCATGGTGAGTCACACGCTTCGTTTCTCCACCAATATTTTGCATACTGGTTCTTGACTCAACAAAAACAATGGCCATGCGTTTACCAATGTTTTCACGGGTTGTTTTTGTAAAAAAGGACTCGCCTCCGCCTCCTAATTGAATAGAAACAGCAGGAGAAGCACTTTGTTGATCAAAACTAGACATGGCACTGGTAATAGAGTCACCACTTAACACAACCTGGCGCATTAATAAAATAGGCTGGCCATCCATCATATAAAATTTTGTACCAACCGGTATTGCGCCTGTTTTTTTCGCAATCACTGGATCATGCTCTGAATCTACTAAATGAAACTCGAGTGTTGCTGTGCCCCCTAAAATTTGTTTTGCTCGGGCTGCATCTTGTATGCCGGGTAAATCAACTGCAACACGGGTTGCACCTTGCTGCTGCACCACGGCTTCGCCCACACCCAACTCATTGACGCGATTTCTTAAAATACTCATGGTTTGATCAATGGTATTTTGGCGAATTTTTGAAAGTTCTGCATCCGACAATGATAATAAAAGCTCAGGCGTTTCTTTGGATGCTTTGATCAGTAAATCAGGAAAATCTGTTTTCAAAAAAGATGTAGCTTTTTGTAAGAGGGTATTTGATTTAAACCGTATTTCAATGCCGTGCTGCGGCACATAGCGAATTCCCGAGTAGCGAAGCTCAGCATCACGAAGGCCGCGCCCAACGCCTTTCATTAAGCCTTCATAACGTCGCATTAAAACACTGTCAACATCTACTTCTAATAAAAAGTGAACGCCTCCTCGCAAATCAAGCCCTTGCTTCATGGGCTCTGCCCCAATTTTAGAAAGCCACTTGGGTGTAGAAGGTACTAAGTTTAAAGCAACGGTATAGTCAGGGCCAAGACCCGATTTGATAACATCCCGTGCAAGCAACTGAACATCCGTCGATGTAAAACGGACTTCAAGACGTTCAGAATCTGCTGACACACTTTTATATTTGAGGTGTGCAAGTCGCAACATTTGTTCAACTTTAGCTTTTAAAGCCGTTGGCAAAATAGGCGTTTTTGATGAGACTTGGACTGCTGGCTCTTCCGTATAAATATTTGGAATCGCATAAACAAGCCCCACCAGAACTAATAAAACGAGGGAGATATTTTTCCATAGCGGGTACTTGTTCTGCATTGTAAGTCTCTTTATTTCTTATTATTAATATATTTAAAGTAAAATTACTTAAAGCGCTGCAAGTGTTCCTTTAGGTAATACAGCACTCACTGCACTACGTTGTAAGGTAATTTCAGTGCCTTCTGCAACAGATATTTTTAAATACTGCTCATCAAGATGAACTACACGTCCCAAGATACCGGAAGAAGTCGCAATTTCATCCCCTTTTTCAAGCTTGTTAATTAATTCACGATGTTCTTTAGCACGCTTATTTTGTGGGCGAATCAACATAAAATAAAATAAAACAAAAATAACGCCAATCATCACGAGCGAAAAGGTACCATCACCTTGTGTCGCAGAACTGCCTGCTGCGTCTGCTGCATCAGCCATTGCATTTGAAATAAAAAAACTCATTTCTCACTCCTCAAAAAATTTAGCTCGTATCATATCGAGATTTAAAGCACACGTAAATCAGATTTATATGCTTAATTTAAATAACAACAGCACAAGAATCAAAAAAAATCATATTGAGTTATAATAAAACATATACTAGCATTATGATAATACCAATAGTAAATTTTTGGATCTTCATATGTTTAAACTAGACTTAACGGGTAAAAATGGAGTAAACGCACTGGTCCCTGTTGCACAAAAAGGAAGCGCTGATATCATTCAATTTCAAAAAGACATACAGTCACAGTTGAAAAGCGCCTCTGAAGCACATCCAACCACACAACATGTACTCCAGCAATTAAATCAAGCCATTGAACTTAATCAAAAACTAGAGGCGTATATTCTTGCTAATACAACAGCTATTGTGAACCCGTTTAGCAGCTCAGGGCGGGTCGCTTTAGCTGAACAAATAGAATCCATTTTTTTAAAAGTCTCTGATATCGATTTTGACAAAATAAACATAACCGACAAACAATCCTACAGTGCGACACAAACACTCTTGAAAATGCTTGAAACTTTTCAGTCTCTTTTTCCTCATCAAATACATGACAAATTGGCTGCGGCCCGCACAAAACTAGAAGAAAAAATCAAGCAGTACCAAAAAGAAAATCCAAATGCAGATGAACAAGAAATAGAAGCCGACATAGAGGTCATACCATATGAGCTATCTACCCCCTTAAACCCCATAAAATCACTGCCTAACCTTCAAGATTACGTCATTAGTGAATTTAAAAATATTGATGAAACCTGTCCTGACAGCCAAAAAATAAAAGCTCATCAAAGCCTCCAGGCATTCATCAAAGCAAGCGCTGAAAATGAAGGACTTTCAATGGAGGATGGAGTACACTCACTTTCAGAGCTTACAGAAAAAGTCAGCCAAGGCGCATGGGGTGCTCTTCTTGATTTAATCGGCCCTATTATGCCCACTCAATCATCCGATCAAATAGAGGATGCGTATGATCAAAGCGTGCTTGAACTGCTCACACAAGTTTCTGATAAAATCATTGAGTTATCCTTTGTTGAATATAATCAGATTAATCAAATTTCTAATTTTAGAACAAGATTGGCGCATTACCAATTGCTAAAAAATGTCATTGAAACACAGCATGAAAATTTTCATATACAAAGCGAACAGTCAGAAGCATTACTCAAAACAATCACTGCAGCCATTCAAAAAGAAGTGCATCCTATTATTACTGAATTTGATCTGCTCACGCGGTCTTTTCAAGAAAAAATTGACGCCCTTGAGAAAAAATCTCGTACTGTTTCTGATGCACACGCCCAAGAAACTTACTTACCTGCAATTAATCATGCTAAGACTTTAATCCAAGACTTAAATCAAGCAAAAAAAACGTTCCAAACAACAGGTGATCTTGCTGCGTTTGAAAGCACAACACAGCAATTGCTGAAAGACTTTCCGGGAAAAGCAGCATTTGAAACGAACCGCTCTCAACCCTGGTTCCAAACCCTTGTCATCACGCCATTTGAAGCCCTCAAGAAAGGGTTAAATGCAATACTTCAAGCCATAGATGCCCAAATTCATGGCCAAAAAGAAAGCTTGCACACTTTTTTTCAACCGGCTCAGACAGGCACAAAAAAGAAATTTGAAGCATATCAAGAAGGTCTAAAAAACTTAGGCCATCATGATGAAAATTTAACAAAAGAAGATCAGCAAGATACAAAAAGACGAAAATTAAAATAGACCAAATAGTGAATATGATCCATGATATTAAAAATTTCTGAATTAAAACACCTCGCATCAGTTGCACCTGAAGGCTATAAAAAAATAAAAAGCCTTAGAGATGAACTGCTGCAACTCAAAGGCACACTAGACGATACTGACTCAGTTGATATTCAAGAAAAAAAAACCATCCAATACATGCTCGACGAACTAGAGCAGGCTGTCATTACACTCAAAACCATCAAAAAATTTGTTGTCTCCCATAAACTTGCGCTCACCAACCCCATGAACGATAAAACACGTGCCCAATTGACAACAATGCTAGAGCATCATTTAAGTGAAGCCAGTAAGATTGATTTCAAGCAAATTAACATTGCTGGAGCAAACAGTTATATTGCGGCACAAGCTCTCTTAAGCCTATTTGATACGCTCAACACATTACTGCCTCATGATGACATCAAATACACACGCAAAACATTAAACCAGAAAATAGCTCATTTTCAGAAAAAAAATGCTGATATTATTTCACCCGCCTCTATCACGAACTTTTTAGAACTCAATCAGTATATAAAACATGCACTTCAAGCTATATCTATAGAAACTGAAGGCCATGTCAAATTTGAACACTATCAAGCGCTCAAATTATTCACCCAAGAAAAAAGTGAAGCACTGCTCATCCAATCAATCCAGAAAAAATCAATCAGCCAAAAAGATTATGGCGAAACCTTTCAATTGCTGGATAAAATGACATTAAAAATAGCCCATGAAAAAAATGACATCATCAAAAAGTTTGATATGCTCACAGAGACTTTTAGTCAAAAAATTGATGAGCTACGCACCAGAAGCACATCAACACATGCCATGCACTCAAAAAAAACATATAAACCAGCTATTCAACATGCTGAAAAGCTACTTCAGGATTTAAAAAAAGCAAAAAATAAATTTCGACAATCAGGAAACTTACCTTGTTTTCAAAAAACCATACACAAACTACTGTCTCAATTTGAAGGAGAGCGTTTCTTCAAAATACATCGCTCAGTACAATGGTTTCAAGATTATATCCAAAAACCTTTTGAGCAATTTAAAAAAGAAATGAACTTCTTAATCGATTTTTTTAACATTAACATAGAACACTTTGAACCTGCCAAAACCAATACAACCGAGATATTCGAAGCCTACAAAAATAACATCGAAAATTTAATAGAAGAGCAAGCGCCCCCAACCCCTCATCACTCTAAATAAAGCATCTCGTGACACAAGCCTATGACTTTCTTATAATGCCGCTTTTATTCTTAACACCCAGCATTTTAACCAGGTAAAAACATGTCCCAACCACTTGCGCTTCTGATGGCCCAAATTAATCCCACCGTCGGTGCAATAGAAGCCAATGCAAAAAAAATCATCGAAATCATTCAAACACATCAAAATACACACGATCTTATTATATTTCCTGAGCTGGCCCTTACAGGCTATCCACCGGAAGACTTACTGTTTCGTGAGGCTTGCAAGATTCGTGTCCTTGAAGCATTACATCAAATTAGCCATGCCACTCATAATGCACACGTGATTATCGGTCACCCACACCAAGATGATGCTTTATCTTACAACGCACTCAGCATTGTTCATCAAGGCCAAATCACGGCCACTTACAAAAAGCAGCACTTACCTAATCACGGCGTATTTGATGAAAAACGTTATTTTGAACCTGGTCCTGAACTTCCATGTCTATTAACCCTCAAAAATCAGACCATTGGCTTTTGTATTTGTGAGGATATTTGGAAACCTGGCCCCGTTGAACAAATCATTAAAGCAAATGCTGACATACTTGTCTGCATTAATGCCTCTCCATTTGAAATCAACAAACCTAAACAGCGCATTGATTTATTATTATCACATGCTCCAAATCACTTAACTTTTGTTTATGTCAATCAAGTCGGCGCACAAGATGAATTGGTGTTTGATGGTCAATCCTTTGTGCTGAATCATCAAGGGGAAATTAAAGCACAAGCACCTGCTTTTATAGAACACCTACAAACCGTTCATATTACAGGCCAAGATATTAAATCTGAAATAGCACCTGACTTAGATGAGCATGCGCTCATTTACCAAGCACTTTGCACGGGTCTTTCAGACTATGTACATAAAAATAATTTTCCGGGCGTTTTACTCGGGTTGTCGGGGGGTATCGACTCTGCTTTAACACTTGCTATTGCTGTTGATGCGCTCGGTGCTGATTGTGTGGAAGCTTTAGCACTCCCTTCACGCTATACCGCAGACATGAGTACAGAAGACATTGATAAAATCTTAAAAATTCAAGACATAAAACACCATTCCATCTCCATCGAACCCGGCTTTAATACCTTACTACAAACCCTTGGACCACACCTTGATAACGGTGTTATTCCTGAAATTGCCCAACAAAACCTTCAAGCACGCTTGCGTGGAATGATGCTCATGGCTTTTTCTAATAGTAATCATAAACTTGTTCTTTCAACCAGTAACAAAAGTGAGAGTGCTATTGGTTATACAACACTTTATGGTGATATGTGTGGTGGATTCTCCCCCATTAAAGATGTTCCTAAAACGCTTGTTTATGCCCTCGCGCGCTACCGAAACACCATTAGTCCTGTCATTCCTGAACGTGTTATCACACGCGCACCATCCGCAGAACTTGCTGAAAACCAAACAGACCAAGATTCACTTCCTGACTACCCTGAATTAGATGCAATTATTTCATATCATATGGATGAAAAACTCAGCACAGATGATATCATTGCAAAAGGCCATGAACCTACGGTGGTCCATCAAATCATCCAGCTGATTCAAAAAAATGAATATAAGCGTAGACAAGCCTCACCTGGCACAAAAATATCAAAACGAGCATTTGGGCGAGACTGGCGTTACCCTATCACCTCAAAATTCTAAATAACAATTTTACACCCATAAAAAATATAAAGTATATATATTGAACTTCATGGATATTTAAAGTATAGTTTGTCTTTGGCTTTTTTAATATAAAAATCATTATGCTATCCAGTGCTTTCTTCGGTACGTCTTCTTATTTGGCGAAAAAAAAACAACACACACCCGAGTCATTCACTTATGACCGTTTCATTCCTCAACGTAGAAGAAACTCATCTGATTCTCCCCTAGATTACAAAAAAAACACCGTTGCACAAACAATGTATGAGCAGCTTATTCAAGACAATCTTAGAGATCCGAATGACAATCGAGTGCTTCTCTTCTCTCCACTCAAAGAACAGCAGCCTTATCAGATGCTTAAAGTATCTTTCAATCAACCCCAAAAAACAAAACCATCCCCTCCTAAGTTACATTTTCAAGCAGGAAGAATCATGGATGCACCGGGTACATTAGACGATTTTTATTCTAATACGCTTGCCTGCACACATGATCAAGTGATTGTTAGCTTAAATGAAGTGGACAATCGTTCTAATTTACCCTTTAGCCGCATTTATAATACATCTGCATTAAATCTAGCAACAAATACACCTTATCGTATTGCCTCGACTGAACCTACTGCATTTGGAACAACCGTTCGTGCTATCAGCCCAATGACTCAAACAGATATTGTGTCTGGCTGGAGTGATGGTTTTCTGCGCATACATAATTTAGAAAGATTAACTTATTATCGAACATTTCACACACAAGAGGCTTCAGCTATATCTACCATACAATCACTCACCGCATTCACTTTTGTTTGCGGAGATTTCATGGGAAACTTACGATTAATTGACTTAAGATCTCAACAAGCTGCTGTAACAATTCATATAAGTGCACACAGAGAAAAAGTGTCTGGTCTCGCATATAATAATGAATTTAACATCGCAAGTGGTTCAAATGATAACACCGTTAAACTATGGGATATTCGCCACTTAAACAGGACTGAATTACTCTCTCACCAAGGGCATTCAGCAGGCATAAAAGCTTTAAGTTTTTACGGCACTCACCACCTCCTTTCCGGTGGTGGCACGGCTTGCAAAAAGATTTGCCTATTTAACACACAATTAAATGTTATTTCAAATACAAAAATGACGCATGGGCAAATCACAGGTATTCAACATTTACAAGATCCCCGCTACATTGTAACCAGTCACGGATATGGTCAAAATACACTTAATTTATGGTACGTATCTAAAAAAAATCAGATTGTAGCCGTATCTAAAACATCAGCAGATACAATCCAAAGAGATCCTGAAAGCCCTACAAACGGGCGATTTATATCACTTATTGCATCTCCAACTCAAGATACACTTGTAGCACTTAAAACAGATGAAACACTCCGTTTTTTTGATATCAGTCATAAAAGGCAGAAGGGCATGAGCAAGAAAACAACGTTTTTGCCACAAGAAATGCTACCCAATTCTCCAACCATTCGTTAACTTTTATGATAAAAACACGCGTATCACTTGCAAATCTTTGGCAAATAGATACCATGTGAAGAAGTTAATATTTGCTTAGGAAACCTGTGAGACTAACCCTTATTGCTTGCGTGTTACTCCTCACCACAGTAGCTGCTAAAGCAGCCATTCCGATTGATGGCTGGTATTCTAGTGCTTTTGGCGGTTACGCCTATCTTCCTAATAATATCAATAAAACACATGATGGAATTACCTATACAGATGCAAACTATGAGTCTGAATATAACGCTGGAGGGAGCTTTGGTTATAAAAGCAATCCAATGCGTTATGAAGGCCAAGTGACTTACATCAGTGCCATGCTCAATCACGTCTATGAAAACGGTACTCGCGACCCACGTGTTGCAGGCTATAATAATGCAGTGATTGGCCTTGCCAATGTTTACTATGACTTTCCTATGATTATCCCTGCTATTTCTCCATTTTTAGGAGCAGGGCTTGGATACGGCTGGATTAACGTAAAAGTCGATAACTCACGTCTAGATATCACTGATTTTCGAGTAGCTGACAGTGCTTTTGCCTATCAAGGTACTGCTGGTATTACCTTCAATTTTTCAGAAAACTATGCCATTAATGTTGCCTACCGCTATATCGGAACGAACACTGTTTTCAAACTGGGTAAATCATTCCAAGCCCATCTTGCAAACTTTGGTATTATTTACCGTTATGATGAGGCAAAATACAAATAAAAAATAGTCACTTAAAGAATGATAACTAAGGACAGTCTGTCATGAAATGGTTTCTAAAAACCTTACTTACAAGCCTTACCCTTACCACAAGTACACTCCATGCCTTTAATCCACAACCTGATTGGTATGCAGGTCTTATTGTCGGTGCAAACTATGTTGGCAATGTAAAATTCACGTATGTAAACGATGTCAGCGCTGCTAACCCATCTGGTATCAAAAGACCCGGGCAGCTAGGTCACGACATTATGGGAAGTATTGGTGGACAAGTTGGTTATCGATTCTGTGACAATTTTCGTGTTGAATTTGAGGGTATTTATAACAACAGTCCTTACAGTTACTTACGTCTCAATGATGTCACCATTCATAGCCCTGACACCAGCACAGCGCTTCGAATATCAGGGGTCACTCAATCAGGTGTGGGTACATTTAACTTTCTGTATGATTTTTTTGGAGATTATTCCTCTAAAGCTGTGCCCTACTTAGGAGCTGGCATTGGGTTTGCTTATATAGCAAATAAAATTGAGTTTTATTATAACGATGTACGCTTAGGCGATGGATTTAAAGAGCGTGTCCAAGATCGCTTTGGCATCACTCCAAGCGATAAAAGCCGATCGGGTATTGTTGGACAAGCCATTGCGGGTATTAGTTATTATCTAGATGACTATGCTTACTTTGCTTTAGATGGGCGTTATCTGGTTTCACAAGAGCAAACCATTATTGCGCGTCAGACCAAACGGGTGACCAATCAATTTGATGCAAAATATCAAATGTATAGTGTCAACCTTGTCTTTAACAGCGCCTTTGACTGTAGTTAAAATACCATGATATTTCCTTCACTACTTGCTGCAAATAGCATGCAACTCGGGCAAGAAATTGAAGATGTTCTGCAAGCAGGAGCTGATGGTATTCATCTTGATATTATGGACAATCATTATGTGCCTAACTTAAGCTTTGGTCCTGCGATTGCTGGAGATATTCGGAAAAAATTTCCAAAACTTATTCTTGATGTTCATCTTATGGTTTCACCGGTTGATGCAATCATTGAGCCCTTTGCAAAAGCCGGTGCAAGTCGCATAAGCTTTCATCCGGATACAACACCTCACCCCAATAAACTACTTCAAAAAATTCAAATATTAGGATGTAAAGCGGGTCTTGCACTCAACCCCAATACACCCTTCGAGAAGCTTCAAGATTACACCCAATATTTAGATTTTGTATTGGTAATGAGTGTCCATCCAGGTTTTGGCAATCAAGCTTTTATGCCTGAAGTTATTCCTAAAATTAGAGCTTTAAAACAAACTTATCCTAAGCTCCCTATCATGATTGATGGCGGGGTATCAGAAAAAAATTTGGATCTTCTCAAGCAAGCGGGTGTTACGCAATTTGTTATGGGCTCTGCTATATTCAACAGTATGGACTACCAACATACGATCTCAACCATGCAGAAACAGCTGAAACTGAAAAAGTAATGAATACTTTTTCTCGCATCCTATGTGGGAGTTGTCTTGCACTCGTAACCTGTGCAAACACCCCCCCAAAACCTTCATATCTGAACCGATTTATGGATTATTTGGCTTGGAGCAAACAATTGCCGGCCAAACCCACTCCCGCTTTTTTAGAGTTTATTGAGGGTGATGCACCACTATCTCGCAAGTTACGTGAAAAATGGCTGTACACGCTCGCAAAAAACAATGACTGGACCCTGTATAACGAGCACTACCAAAGCTCCAATGACATCAGTTTACAATGCTATCAACAGTTCGCACTGCATCAAAAAAAACGTCCTATTTTTGATGCCAGTAAAAAAATATGGCTCACAGGAGAAAACTTACCTCCGGCTTGTGATAAATTATTCAGTACGCTTATTGATAAAAAAATAATAACAAATGATTTAATTCTTGAACGCGTTGATTTAGCGCTTGAGAAGCGCAATATCACCCTCGCAAAATATCTACTCTCACATGCAAATCTACCCGACCCTTATGAAAAACGTACCCTCGAACTCATTCAAAAAAAACCAACACGTATTGCTTCATTAAGCCAAAGTAAGCTCCACAGTCATTATTATCTTTATGGCTTAAAAAGCCTTGTTTCCTCTAATCCGAAACGCGCCATAGCACTTTGGAAAGAAATTAAAAATCAAAATATCCTCACCGATGAACAAAAACAGGCTTTTCTAACCCATTTAGCACTCTATCAAGCCATACGAAATAAACCTGATTCCTATAACTGGTTTAATCAAGTCACACCTGATGCATACAACGAAACCCTGCTTGATTGGCAAATCCGTTTTGCATTACGAAATCATGAGTGGGAACGTGTAAAGACCCTAATTCAACTCTCCAATAAACAAGAAGAACCTGCTTGGCAATATTGGCTTGCACGCGCAGAAGTTGCGCTTGGCCATCCACAGGAAGGCAATAAAATATATCAAGAACTTGCCAAAACAAGGCATTACTATGGATTTCTTGCCAGCACGCGCTTAAAGCAACCCCTTGCGTTCCAGCAGGAAGAAGCAAATCATCAAACCTCAATTTTAGACGAATATCAACCCATTACCGATGAAATCAAAACACTTTATAAAAACAAAAAACAGCTTCAAGCATCTCGCATGGCCAATGATTTTGCAAGTGAGCTGCCTAAAAATAAAAAAAGCGCCTTTATTGCTTGGCTTGCGAACACATTACATTGGACAGGAAAATCAGTTTATCTAAGCGGTGCAGATGAACTCAAACATCAAATCAGCCTAAGATTTCCACTCGCACATCAAAAACACATTCAAACTTATGCTCAAAAATATCATATCCCAAAGGCATTAGTTTATGCCGTGATTCGTCAAGAAAGTGCCTTTCGACATGATGTTATCTCACCTGTTGGGGCACATGGACTCATGCAACTGATGCCTAAAACGGCAAAACATGTCGCACGCCAAAAGCATATCGCTTATCAAAACACCAAAGATTTATTTAAACCCGAGAAAAACATTCATCTAGGCGTCGCTTATCTTGCTGAGCTTGCAAAACGATTTGATAATAATCCACTTCTGATGGTTGCGGCTTATAATGCAGGGCCACACCAAGTTAATCGCTGGATAAAAACGCATCCCATTCAAGAAATTGACATCTGGATTGATACCTTGCCCTGGGGAGAAACACGTAATTACCTCAAAAGTGTAATGGCTTTTTATGCCGTCTATCAATATCGATTAGACGAAACAGCCAACCTAACTGCTTTCATGCATCAAAATATTAAGCACAAAACGTTGCATAAGGATTACAAGAAGACAACTCAATAACACTATCAAACTCTGAGAGTTTGATAGATGAAGGAGTCATTGTCACAGATGCTGCATCCATAACTGCCTCTCCAAACTGATAAATAATACGTTCGTTTCCTGATACAGCACGCGCATCCAGAGCTTCTATTTCACGCTTTACAGCATTATTTTTTTCCTGATAATCGGCCATTTTTTTCGAGCCATGTTTATGCGCTAACATATCTCGAGTTTGCTCCGGTGATAAAACAAGTGCACTGGCATTATTTCCACCAAATCCTTTCGAATTTAAAATAACAGCTTTCATATCACAACCTTGTGTACCTACGGTTAGGTGATCCATTAAAATATTTAAGTGTGATTGGTGTACATCATCAGCAAGATGATCAATCGTTTTAATACCAGGAATTATGCCATGCTGCCACACACCAAGAGAAGTAATTAATTGATCACCTGCTGCAGCACTCACTGTATGTCCAACATATGCTTTAATCGCTGCAACAGGCCATGATTTCATCGAAAATGTTTTAGCAACTTCATTTAAAATATGACTCTCTGTAATACGATTTTGTGGCGTTCCTGTACCATGCGCCTGCACATAAGTTTGCGTTAAATCACCCAACATTGTGTGAGCAAGCGCAGCGGCTTTAGCCATGGTAATATAATTTCCAACACCTGGGCCTGCAATTGATTTTTTATTCGCATCTGCATTCACAAACACATCTGCAACTGAACCATATATTTCTGCGCCCAGTTCAAAAGCAAGTGCATCATCCATTAAAATAACAAACTGGCCTGCTTCGGCCAAAGTAAACCCTGCATTGGTTGAAAATGGCCGACAAGCACGCGCATGATTAGGGACTGTTACTCCGTCCATATCCGCGAGTTCTTTATCCGTTGCCAAAGCGCCCATCACACGGAAACCTTCAACAATTTCTGGCAGTAATGGTGCTTCGACTCCACCCACAATTGCAACACGTGCTTGACCGGACTGAATACAATCAAAACCTTGCTTTAAATTATATAAAAACGTTGCACATGCACCAACGTTATGACCTGTCATGCCTACGCTATTAATGACATAACTATTAATAAAATCAGCTGGCATTTCAGCTAACGACAATGCCATCATTTTAGAATTAACTCGCCCCCCTAAAAGAGGCTGTCCTATCACGCCACCTAAAGAGTTCTCATCAACTTGAGAAAGAGCACTGCCGGCATACACAGCTATTTCATCAGGTTGAATATGCTGGAGCAAATCTTGCCACTCAATCCCCATAGCGTTCAGTGCATCAGACATGCCATAAATTGAGAGTTTAAGTCCACGTGGATGGTGGTGCGAATTATATAACTCACCGGGATCAAAACCACTTGGTAAACCACCTCCACTTGAGACAGATAATGCATAAGTATCCGGTAATAATACCTCTTGTTCTGATGTAACTTGAATACGCTCTTCTAAGGTTTTAGATTTCTGAATCACAAAATCAGCCGTTGCGCCACTCACACGGGCTTTTTGATGACAACGTACTGCATCAGGATTAAAGCGATCAATACGCCGCACCAAAGTACCGGCTTTAATCGCATCAATTTGTTCAGGGGTCACATGATCATCAATAGATAAGCCCATTCTATGGCCCAAATCTTTCCATGTATTTTGAAGTATGTCATCCGTTAACACATCACTAAGCATACGTTTATAGCTATGCCCACCGGAACTTCGTCCAGCTGCATTCATGCCGCCCATACCAACAATAACAGGTAATTTATTCATTTATATATTGTTCCTAAAAAACTGTCGCTCAGTCTACTGTAAATGCCGCAAACAGACAACTTTCACAAAAGTGACATTACACTGGTTTTTTATTTAAATTCTCGTTATGCTAGCCCGATTCAAATTGCTTACATAAGGAAATGGGCCGTGATGACTGTTGTTGCTCGTTTTGAAATTTCTTATCTACAAGTGCTCAATGAAAAAAGTGAATTAACCGCTCCGCTACCTGCGTTTGCGGCACAGAAAGAAACGCTCATTCATCTTTACAAAACCATGCTTCAAGCACGTTTATTTGATAAAAAAGCAATCGCGCTACAACGCACGGGTCAAATGGGTACCTATGCTCCTATTAATACACAAGAGGCCATTTCAACGGCCATTGGGCATGCGCTAAAACCTAAAGATGTTTTTGCACCTTATTATAGAGATTATGCAGCCCAATTTCAGCGCGGTGTCAAAATGTCTGAAATTCTTGCCTATTGGGGTGGAGATGAACGGGGCAGTCAATTTGACTGTAAATCTCAAGACTTTCCAATTTGTGTTCCCATCGCTTCTCAGTGTTTGCATGCAACAGGTGCTGCATTTGCCTTTAAACATCGTAATGAACCACGTGTGGCTGTGACCTGTATTGGTGATGGTGGTACCTCTGAAGGTGATTTTTATGAAGCCTTAAATGCTGCAGGAGCTTGGAAGCTACCTGTTGTTTTTGTGGTCAATAATAATCAATGGGCTATTTCTGTTCCTCTTGAACAACAAACCCGGTGCAAAACACTCGCTCAAAAAGCAATTGCTGCCGGCTTTGAAGGCATTCAAGTTGATGGAAATGACATTCTTGCCATGCGAGAAGCCATGGGTGAAGCCATTGAAAAAGCACGACGTGGCGAAGGCCCTACCCTCATTGAAGCTTTAACTTATCGACTTTCAGACCATACGACAGCTGATGATGCAACCCGATATCAACCCCTCGACGCTGTTGAAACAGCTAAAACACGTGAACCAATTGAGCGTTTTAAACGCTTTTTAGAAAAAGAGCAAGGCTGGGATGAAGCTCAAGATAAAGCCTTAACCCATCAGCTGAAAGCAGATATTGACGCAGCAGTTCAAGAATATTTAAATCGCACGCCTCAACCTATAGAAAGCATATTTGATTATCACTATGCTGAGACTCCTCCGGAATTATTAGAACAACGTGAAGCCGCCAAGGAGGCACAATAATATGTCTGACATTACCCTCCTTGAAGCGGTTACCCAAGCACTCGCCTACGAATTAAACATTGATAAAGACATCGTTATCTTTGGTGAGGATGTCGGCAAAAATGGCGGTGTTTTTCGTGCTACAGCAGGTTTACAAGAGCGTTTTGGTGAAAAACGCGTCTTTGACTCTCCACTTGCTGAGTCAATGATTGCAGGTCTTGCGATTGGCATGTCCACACAAGGCTTAAAGCCTGTGGCTGAGTTTCAGTTTATGGGGTTTATTTACCCTGCACTGAACCAAATTATTTCACATGCAGCGCGCATGCGAAATCGCACGCGAGGACGCCTCAGTTGCCCCATTGTTTTTCGCGCACCATTCGGTGGTGGCATTCATGCACCAGAACACCACTCTGAAAGCACAGAAGCCTTATTTGCCCATATTCCAGGACTTCAAGTTGTGATTCCCTCATCGCCCAAACGCGCTTATGGATTATTACTTGCTGCCATGCGCAATCCTGACCCTGTTATTTTTCTAGAACCTAAACGCATTTATCGCCTGGTTAAGCAACCCGTTCCTGATAACGGCGAAGCTTTGCCTCTCGGCAAATGCTTTACCCTTAAAACAGGAGATGATGTAACCTTGATTAGTTGGGGCGCTAGCATGCATGAAACCCTGCAAGCAGCACGCACACTCGACAAAGAAGGCATTTCATGTGAAGTGATAGATGTTGCGACTATTAAACCGCTTGATATAGAAACCATCTTAAATTCTGTTGAAAAAACAGGGCGCGCAGTGATTATTCATGAAGCGGCTAAATCTGGGGGAGTCGGTGCAGAAATTTCAGCCCAAATTATGGAAAATAGCCTAGACACTTTGCTAGCTCCTGTACAGCGCGTAACAGGCTATGATGTGACCATGCCTTATTTTCAACTCGAGAAACATTATTTACCTAGCGTTGCACGTATTACCGAAAGCGTGCAGAGCATTCTGGCATAATTTATTAAGGTATAAGTGGAGTAATCATGACTATTTTTAACTTACCCGATTTAGGCGAAGGTTTACCTGATGCTGAAATTCACGAGTGGTTCGTCAAAGAAGGAGACGAAGTTCAATTAGACCAACCGCTTGTTTCCATGGAAACCGCTAAAGCTGTTGTGGATGTACCCTGTCCTCAGGCTGGTGTTATTGAAAAATTATTTGGACAATCTGGCGATATTATTAAAACGGGCGATCCACTCGCCGCTTTCGTAAAAGAACAATCAACACAAAATGAAGACAAAGGTACGGTGGTTGGCACACTTGAAGAAAGTACTGATAACTTTGAAGATAACTTTATTATTGGCTCATCTTCACCCTCTTCACGGGTTAAAACAACGCCTGCCGCACGCCTTCGTGCCAAAAAGCTGAGCATTGATTTAAAAACAATAACCGGCACAGGCACTGATGGTCTTGTGACTATTGACGATGTCGAGGCTGAAGCTAAAAAACAGGCAACTCCACCTGAGGGGTTTGAGCCTTTGCGTGGAGTTCGCCGGGCTATGCTGAGCAGCATGGTTGAATCACATCAAACCGTTGTTCCTGTTAGCATTTTTGATGAGGCTGATGTATCAGCCTGGATTGGAAAGGATGATATTACAGTACGACTCATTCGTGCTATTTGTGACGCGGCTAAAACAGAACCGGCTTTAAATGCCTGGTTTGATACTCAACATGGCGCACGTAAGTGTTTTGACGCCGTACATTTAGGCCTTGCTATGGATAATGCGGATGGCTTATTTGTACCTGTTATTCACAATGCTCAATCAGAAAACAATGAAACACTGCGCAAACAAATCAATGCATTTAAAGTAAGTGTACAAGAGCGTACGGTTCCGGCAGAAAAACTCACAGGCTCCACCATTACACTGTCCAATTTTGGAAAATTTTCAGGTCGTTTTGCAAGCCCTATTATTGTTCCGCCGAATGTTGCAATTCTTGCTGTCGGCCGACTCTATGAAGGCGTTAAAAGCGACAAAGGTGAAATCCGTTCATGTCACCTACTGCCACTTTCTTTAAGCTTTGATCATCGCGCTGTAACCGGTGGCGAGGCAACACGCTTTTTAGGGTGTGTTATTCAATCACTGCTTTAAACAAACATATTATGATGCCGTACTCAGTTTTACTGAAGCTGAGCACGGTATATTTTTATTAGAGAAAGCACCTACTCCTTTTATTGTGCTTTACAAGCCGAAGTAAGTTACAAAAGAAAAACGAGTCGTCACTATTTTTTTACACACCAGGATTATCAAGATATCATAACGGATTCAAAAAGAGTCAATACTTTGGGCATGTTGCGCCGTCCAAACCCAATACGAAAATGATTGCTTTTATAATCATAAACTGAGGCTGGCATCAATAATATGCCATGCTTTTCAACAAGCCTTTTGCAAAGTAAATCACTGGATTCATCTGAAAGATAATTGACAAATCCAATACAACCACCCTCCGGTTTCACCCACTGAAACTTATCTGAGAATTTTGAGAAAAACACCTCTAGCAACGCAAGATTATGCTTCACAATCAGGTTACTTTTATCCAAAAAATAATGCTTATTACGCAAAGCAATCAAACTCAAAATTTCAGATGGTGCACTGTTACAAATAGAAGCATAATCTTTCATTTGCTTAATATGCTGTAGCAGCGGTTTATTTTGACATGCAATCCACCCAACTCGTAAACCAGGCATACCAAATGCCTTACTCATAACACCTAACGACAATGCTTTGGGATACACATCAGCCGCAGGGCTTGCCCATGATTCCGTTGGTGAACCAAGATAACGGTAGACTTCGTCAGAAAAAAGCCAAATACCATACTCATCCAGTAATTTAACTAAATCTTTCAGTGCTTGCTGCGAGATAATTTGCCCTGAAGGATTATGAGGAAAATTCATCACAAGACATTTCGTATTTGATTGTATGGCTTGCTTAATATCATCAAGACAAATTTGCCATTTATTGGATTCATCTAACTCAAGTGTTGTTACCTCACACCCTTTAATTTTAGGAATTTCTTTCAATGATTGATAACAAGGCGTTAAAACAATCACATGATCTTCAGGCTCACATAACGCATATAATGCACAATAAATACCTTCTTCTGCGCCAGCAAAACATAAGATATTATCTGTCATCATATTCTCATACATTACTTCTGCAATCCTACTTCTCAATGCAGGGTACCCGAATGGCTCCGTATATTTAAGCTCTAAGGTGTTCCATAAATTTTGCTCTTCTTGATTAGCCAAACTTATGACTTCTGACATTGCTACACTTTCTGCATCAGAACAACAGAGCAAATGAGGTGCACTAAACTCATATTGTGTAAGATACTCCTCTAATTTAAAAAGATTGATACTCACTCTATTTTTCTCCAAGATTTTAAATAGTTGAAAATTGTGGCACGTCCCATTTTCAATACATTCGCAATGTAATCTGCTGCATTTTTTTCTACGAAGGCTCCTTGTTGAAACAAATAATGCACCACGTCTTTTTTCTGTTTTTGAGTAAGACCATCAAAATTCCATGCTTTTTCATTCAAATAGGTATGAATCACAACATGCAACTTTTCTTGCCAATCTTGTCTAAACAAGCTATTCGGCATGCTCGGCTCATGAGACATTGTGAACAATTCGCTAAATTTCTGGATTTGTTTAAATATGGATATATCGCAGTTCATGCAGATTAAGAACGCGTCATCAACAGGAACCGATATTGATTTAATCAGTCGACCATCAAAATTTAACTTTGGATAAGTAATGTGCGAAAGATCGTTTTCTAGCTCCTCACGATTCAGCAAAGAAGCATCACCAACACAACGATTAGATAGCTTTCCTTCAATAAAGCAAATGTTACCCGATTCTAAATCATGAATAACAATTTCAAGCAATGGATCCAAAAGTAGCACAGCTGCATTTAAAACGGGTATGTAGTGTGAAAAACCCATGAAACACCTTAAAGTATAAAAAACAAATTATATATACTTTTAAGTATAAAACAATCCTTGCTTGGTTTTATTTGATTCAAAAAAGCATTTGCCTTGTTATAGACCATGAACGGTTAAATACCCGATTCTCATCGGGGCTAAGCAACGCTTTTTTTTAAGCTAAGATAATTTTTTAGAGATATTTCGCCACACATTTATTAGGGGATTAACGAACAGTCTAACCTATATCGTCCAGAGTGTGACGAAGTAACGACCGCATGATTTATATTATTTAAATAATTATGCTGCATTGAGGTTATCTACTTTGCATGTTTACAGAAGAAGATAGAATATTAAGCTTTCTGCAAACAATAAGTGATGTCATCTACAGAAAGCTCAATGTAACAAATCAATTAAAACGTTTTATTTAGAAGCTGGCTTATCACCAATCCCTTGATCCGCTTTAAAGCGCTCACCATATTGTGTTTCAAGCGCTGCAAACGAGGCATTTAACTTATCTTGTCCAAATGCTTTTGCATAATGCATTGGTCCACCTCTAAATGGCGCAAACCCTGTACCAAAAATCATACCTGCATCCAACAAATCAGCATCGGCGACAACATGCTCTCGAAGGCATGCAGCTGCTTCATTCACCATACGTAAAATTAAACGATGTGCAATTTCTTCATGATGTGAACTCGCCTCTTGCTTTAGTACTGCTTTATTTTTAACAGGCTTCCCTTGCTTATATTGATAAAATCCTTTGCCAGACTTACGACCTAAATAGCCTTTTTTCACCATTTCACCAATACGCTTAGGAACACCCCCACCATAATGGGCCGTTAAATTCTCAGCAACAGCTAAACAAACATCTAAGCCGACTGTATCAGCAAGTTCTACAGGACCCATCATCATACCAAACGCCTTAGCAGCTTCATCAATGACTTCTGGCGCATAGCCATCTTCGAGTAGCTGAATACACTCTAACAAATAAGGCATGAGTACGCGATTCACCAAAAACCCTGGACTTGATTTAACAGGCAGGGGTAAGCGTGAAATTTGATTCACAAATGCCGCTGCATCATCAGCAACTCGAGACAGTGTTTTTTCTGCACTAACAATCTCAACCAACTCCATACGAGATACAGGATTAAAAAAGTGAATACCCACTAAGCGTCCTGGCTTTTTCATGACCGCACTGATTTCATCAAGTGGAATACTTGAGGTATTGGTCGCTAAAATTGCTTCAGGTTTTGCAACCGCTTCAGCATGTTTAAAAATATCTTGTTTGACTTCAAGGTTTTCAAAAACAGCTTCAATGATCACGTCAGCTTTTTTTAATCCATGCCCTTCTGGATCAGGAATCAATCTGTCTTGAGCCGCCTGAATGAGGCGTGGCTTTTTAAGTGTTTTCTTAAATAACGTCTGAGCACGCCCTATCGCTGGCGCAATTTGTGCGTACGTTTGATCTTGCAACGTCACGCGCAAACCTTGCTTTGCGCACCACGCGGCAATATCTCCACCCATAACACCTGCACCAATCACATGTACATGATTTGCTTTAAATTTTGAGGCTTTTGCAAAGCCTTTCATGCGTTCTCGCAATAAAAAAAGACGGATTAGGTTTTTGGCTGTATCTCCTTCTGTCACTAGTTGAACAACTGAATCGGCTTCTTTTCGATAAGCACGTTCATCAAACCCACTCTCTTTTTCCCAAAAATCAATCACTGAAAAAGGGGCAGGATAATGTGCTTGACGTGCTTTTTTGGCAACTTCACGTCGCAAAATTTTTGCCATCAACACACGAACAGGCGTATATTTATCAAGGCTTTGCAAGACTGAAGGTTTATGTTTTGGAGGCTTATTTTGAATAAAGTAAATAGCTGCACGTTTTAATTGCCGAAGCGGTACGACATCATCAACCAGGCCTAATTTTTTTGCTTTTTTAGCACGAAGCATCGCGCCGGTTAAAATTACCTGAGACAAGGCATTAAAACCACCAATTAATCGCGGCAAGCGCACAACTCCCCCCCAACCAGGATGAATTCCAAGCAAAATTTCAGGTAATCCTAAGCGCGTATCATCACTATCTGTTGCAATACGATAGTCACATGCTAAAGCAAGTTCCATACCGCCACCCAAACAAAATCCGTCAATCATCGCAACCGTTGGTATTTTAAGGCTCTCAAGACGTGAAAATACAGCCTGCCCTTTGTGTAAAAACGCTTCCGCGCGCTCAGAAGTATCTAATCCTGAAAAAGTTTTAACGTCAGCACCGGCAATAAACCCTTTGTCTTTACATGAATAAATAACGAGCCCTTTCGCATCACTCGTAGTGACATCTGAAATATCTTGTAATAGTGTATTGAGTTCATCCAGCACTTCATCATTAATACTATTTGTGCCCATGCCCTGCCTATCGAGTCCAAGCCAAATAATATTGTCAGCATCTTTTGTTAGCTTCCATTGTTTTTCATTACGCATTATCACTCACCTCCGTTGTGCGCTCGAGGTACATCGCGCCCCCTTGACCACCACCAATACAAATAGACGCCATACCACGCGTACCTCCACTCTTTTCTAAAGCTTGGAGCACATGTAAAACAATACGTGCTCCACTCGCCCCAATAGGATGTCCTGCAGCAATAGCGCCTCCATCTTGATTTAAACGCTCTCTCAGTGGTGAACCAAGAGCACTTGAAAGCCCTAACTCTTCTTTGGAATATGCTTCATCATCAAAAGCACTCAAACACGCAAGCACTTGTGCTGCAAACGCTTCATTGATTTCAAAAGCATCCATATCAGCAGGTTTAATACCTTGACGTGTGCATATAGGCGCTACCGCATGTACAGGTCCAAGCCCCATTTGAGACGGATCAAGTGCAGCCCATTCAGAATCCACAATTCGCCCAATGACCGATAATTTATGCTTTTTCACAGCATCTGCACTTGCAAGCAATAATAGACAAGCGCCATCTGTAATTTGCGAGCTATTGCCAGCGGTCACCATGCCATACTTCTTATCAAAAAAAGGCCTTAATTTAGCAAGCTTCTCAGGCGTTGAGTCTGTTCTGGCTCCATCATCTTTTTCATATGCTCGGCCTTTTTTATCAATAATAGGAATGACTTCGTTCATTTGATTATCAGCATATGCTTTTAATAAATTAGCGTGGCTTTCTGCGGCAAAAACATCCATTTGCTCACGTGTAATATTAAATTTATAAGCGAGTTTCTCTGCCGTCTGCCCCATGTTAAGTCCTACAATGGGATCCGTTAAACCACGCATGAGCGCAATTACTGGCGCTAAAAAAGAAGGGCGTATTTTAGGAAGTAAAGCCATGCGTTGCGACATGTTTTTTGCCATAAACCATTGGCCAAGCCAAGCGGTCATTTTTGCATTAAACAATAAAGGTGCTCGACTCATGGCGTCTGTTCCGCCTGCAAGCACTAAATCACTCTGTCCACTTGCAATCTGGAGCGCTGCGTTATCAATGGCTTGCATACCTGAGGCACAATTCCGCATCACCGTAAACGCAGGTACTTGATGGCCACAACCCAACCGCAAAGCAATCACACGTGCTATATTGGCTTCATCAGGACTTGGCATTGCCGAACCAATAATGACATGATCTAAATCACTGGGTAAAAAAGGCTGACGAATGAGTAAACTCTCACCCGCTGAAACAGCTAAATCAGATGCACTAAATGCTCCAATGCCTTTTGCCTTTAAAAATGGAGTACGGGCCCCATCCACAACATAGACCGCTTTACCGGTTAAATTTGATTGAGATTTTTTCATTTTGTCTCCTGACAAAGCTTTTCCCAAGAATAAATAGTCCAGATAGAACCATACATGACTTTTAACTTTTTTTTAACACTTCATAAATTAAAATACTTAGTTGACCGCTCGAAAATTACTGATATACTGTCGCAGCAATATTGGAGAGGTGGCCGAGTGGCTGAAGGCGCTCCCCTGCTAAGGGAGTATGGGGGCAAAACCTCCATCGAGGGTTCGAATCCCTCTCTCTCCGCCAAAAGCAATGTGCGCCCGTAGCTCAGTTGGATAGAGTATCTGGCTACGAACCAGAGGGTCGGAGGTTCGAATCCTTCCGGGCGCACCATTTTCATTGGGTCTTTCCCATTTGAGCGGCACCCATTTAACAACACAACACCCTAAAACATAAGCTAGCGTTTTTGAGCGTTATCACCATATTTTTTGATGAGCGTTTGTAACGGAAGTGGCTTATCAAAATAATAACCTTGAATAATATGACACCCATGTTTTTTTAGAAAAGTCACTTCATCTTCGTTTTCCACACCCTCTGCAACAATACATAAATCTAAATTTTTAGAAAAGTTAATCGTAAATTTTATGATATTTGAAACCTTAGCATCACGTTTTTGAAGCCCATCAATTAGTGT
Organism: Legionellaceae bacterium; assembly: GCA_029210085.1. Lineage (GTDB taxonomy): Bacteria > Pseudomonadota > Gammaproteobacteria > Legionellales > Legionellaceae > JAALKW01. The sequence continues at coordinate 208,780 of JARGPP010000013.1, forward strand.
TTTATCGATTTTTAAAATAGAAAAAGGAAGTTCTCTAATATAACGTAAAGAAGCATAACCCGTTCCAAAATCATCGAGCGCTAAATCAATACCAATTGCTCTTATTTCTCTTAACGTACTTTGTTCATGCCTAAAGTTTGTAAGTAATTTCTGTTCTGTTACTTCTAAAGTTAAAAGCGCTACTGGGAAATGAGTCTTTTGAATAATAGCTTTAAGCTTATCCAAAAAATCGTCTTCTCTAAGTTGTACAGCAGACAAGTTAATAGATAAATGAACATTTTGATTATCAATATTTTTAAGAAACTCCATATGACTAATCATTGCTCGCTCTAAAATAGAGTAGCCCATAGGAATAATTAAACCTGACTCTTCGGCAACAGTAATACACTCTTGGGGTGATACAGGGTATAAATCATTGTCTTCAGGCCATCGAAAAAGCGCTTCAACACCATATAACAGGCCTGTTTTTACAAAAAACTGTGGTTGATAATATAAATTAAACGTATCATTTTTAATGATCGATTGCAGTGCCTTTTCAACCTTACTTTTTCTTTCAAATTCGTGTTTAAGTATTTGAGTAAAAATTTTAAAATTACTTTTTCCTTCAGTTTTAACGCAATACATACTGTAATCAGCATATTTTAAGAGCGCTTCTGGAGTCTTTGCATGTTCGGGATAAATTGAAATACCAACGCTAACAAAAACGTTTAACCGGCCATGTTCAATCATAAATTTTGGACTTAAAGTTGCCTGACATTTTTCGGTGAAACGCTTAATCTCCGCTTTATTTTTAAACTCCGTATATAATAGTACAAATTCATCACCGCCAATTCGTCCAATGCAATCAGTTTTCTTCGTTATTTTAGCTAAACGCTGATAAACTTCACGAAGTATGCTATCTCCTGTTTTATGTCCCCAAATATCATTAATATGCTTAAAGTTATCAATATCTATAAATAAAACAGCGAGAAAACCCTTTGTTTTTTTCATGGCCTCATTTAATTTAAAAATAAATTGATTACGATTTAAAGCCCCCGTTAAAGTATCGTAAATAGACAGCTCTAATAGTTTTTTTTCTTTATCTAAAATCGCTTGTTTAAGTACATAAACTTCATCGGGTAAATGATATACAAACCTTAAAGGAAGGCTTTTTTCATTAGACTCAATAACAGCAGACGCTAAATCAGAAAGAGGCTTAAATATTTTTTTGACTAGCCATATAATGACAACAAATGAAAGCAGGAAAAAGATAAGACTTGCAAAAATAATTTTTTGTATCACCCGATCATTTAAATCAAAAAAAGACGGTATTTTGCATTGATTGATTAAATAGATATACCTACTTTTAACACGCTCATCATAATGCAACTTAGAAAAATATATTATTTTATGCTTAAAAAAAACAAAACCTGAATTTTTATTGAGTTGCTTAATTTTATGCGCATATGTCTCTAATTGCTTAGTTTCTACGTCAATTGATTTATCAAAAGAAGTAGAAACAATATTTTTTTCTAAACAAAAAAAATCTCCCGCATCGTTTAAAATACTAATATTATCTTGATTGCCTAAAAAGTGATTATCATATAAGTTCAATAAAATTTTTTGTATAAATGCGACATAGTTTAGATTAATCACTAATACACCAAACGGTTTTCCATCAAAATCAATGCGTTTCATCACTCTCATGGTTAGATAAACGGGGTATTCAATCCTGCCATTTTCTTTATTGGGTGTAACATCTGAAATATACAACTCTGGATAATTCATCTGTTTCCACTGATAAAAATAAGGTTCATTTGCCTTATTTTGTAGTGATTTTTCTGGCACTAGACTGGTTTTATTTTCTTTTTGATCGACACGGGTTAATTCTTGTCCATTAAGATGGATATATCTGATTTGACTAAAAGTTCGGTTTGTTTTAAGAAATGCAGAAAAAATAACTTGTAACCGACTTTTCCAGAATGACAGAGAAGAGTTATCAACTGGATCTATGCCTTTGTTATCCGTGCTTCGGATAATACCTTGAATCGGTGGCGTATCACTGATTACATTTAAAGCTCTTGTGATACCATTTAACTCATTGAAAAAGTTCAAACCAATCAGTTCTGTCTTTTTCTCTAAGTTTTCTCGGGTACTGGCTAGGAGCTTCGCTTGGTAAGTCGATTGCCCATAAAATCCTACAAGCAGTGATAGAAAAATTGAAATACAGAGTGATAAAACGATCATTTTATTTTTTAATGTTGCATTTTTAGTCCAATATTTTTTTATCATTCTTCGTATCACCTATGCACTTTATTTTGTTCAAAGCATTGGGATTTGAAAATCATCCACCTAAGAGCTCATCACCAAACAAACAGTACGTAATAGAAGGAAAAGAAAAATAACGCTCTTTAAGTAACTTTTACCCCATTCTAGCGTTCACTAACCCTTAATCACGCTACTTATTAGAACTATCTCCAAAAATTATCACTCATTTTAGTATAGTTGCTTTTATGACTAATCTGAGATGCTCATCCGTATTTGAAGTTCGTATGTCTCATACAAATATGATTTTATGCATGCAACACTCACAAGCATTGCTAAAGTGAGGATAATTTTACCGAGAAAGGCATGAGCTTAGGGCGTGTTAACAAGTGTCAATACGCCCTACTATTTTTTATTTTTATGATATTCCTAAAACCCATAGAGCTTACCTGGATCTCGCTCAACAAATGTATCATTCAGCTCTAGGATCAATCTCAACCATAATAGGTGTTGTTTGTGGCATAATCTGAAATGGTTCTTCTTGAGGCGGACTTTCTTTTTGTGTTTTTCTCCATGAAAATAATGCAGCAACACATCCGGAAATTAAAATAAAATAGATAAAAACACTCGCCCCATTTAATCGATGCATAAACAGTGGAGCGACAAAAGGACCAAGGGCTGCACCAATACTATAAGAGAGTAATAACCCTTGAATGCCTGCAACAATATCTTTTGCTTCTAGCGTATCGCAAGAATAGCTAATGCTAATTGGATAAATAGTAAAGGTTAACCCACCAAAAATAGTAATGAGTACAAGCGAGAGTATGTAGTTTTCAAAAGAAAACATTAACAATAATGATACGAGCATCACACAAATAGAAACAATCACCACCACTAGTCTTCGATCAAAAATATCTGAAAGCTTTCCAACAGGATATTGTAATGTCATGCCTCCAATAATAAGAAAAAACATAAATGAAGAAACTCTTGAATTGTCATGAAATACATTTGAAAATAACACAGGGAATAATGCATAAATTGCACTTAATGTCATACCAGCAAAAAAACATCCCAAAATACCAGATGTTGTCTGCTTGTATAAAGTTTTCAATCTCATGGTGGAAGGTTCATCAAACTGTGGCATTGTTATGTATGTCATAGACAAAGGAATAACCGATAAAGAACATAACATTGCGACAACACCATAGGTCAGTAAATTATTTTGATTATCTAACCTTATTAGCAACTGCCCAAAAGCCTGTGCCGCATAAAACACTATCATATATAAAGATAAAATACGTCCACGTGTTAACGCTGTACTATTACATAACAGCCAACTTTCAATCACAACAAAAATACCAGCTGTTCCAACCCCTCCCAAAAATCTAAGGACAAGCCATAGCGGCATATTATAAAATAATCCATGTAAAATAGTGATTACAGCTAACGCAGAAGCAAAAGTAGAAAAAGACCTAATGTGGCCCACTCGTGCAATAAATCGCTCTATACTAAATGAGCCACATACAAGCCCAGCGTAATAAATACCCGTCATTGAGCCAACAAGCAATGCCGGCTCATGATTAATATTCATGGTAAGCGATAGCAACGTCAAAAAGAATCCACTCCCAAAAACAAAAATAAACAAACTCAATAAGGGGGCAATTGTTTTTCTAATAATATCTAACATAAGCATCCAACATACGATTCAGACAGTTAACCTTTGATTAGGCCGAGTAAAAAAGACTTATACTCTCAAAAAAGATAATATTGAAGTCTTTTTTTTAATTGATCATCAAAAATCCATATAAACTATAATTCAAACTATTTAAATAAGAGTAGCGGTATCTTTGTTGTATGAAGCATATGGCTAGTGGTACTGCCTACAAAAAACTGTCGTATTTTTGAATGACCAAATGCACCCATGATTAATAAATCGATGGTATGCCGCTCAATATAATGCGTTAAAACAGGCTCAATGTCTCCTGTTAATTGCGCACTCATCACCTGAATGCCCGTACCTTCTAATCTTTTTTTTGCTTTTAAAAATAGGTCGTTATGATTATTTTTATTCACCATCACCAAATGGCAGGTTAAACCCTCAAATAAATGAACGTTTTCTACCAAGATATTTAGCGCTTTATGTGCTGTAGGGCTGCCATCAAAAGCAAACATTACCGCCCGAGGAGCTTTAAAATCGGGCAAAGCCACTAATATAGGGCAATGAAGTGTTCGAATAATTGTTTCTAATTGACCGCCAACTTGAGATGTTCTTGACTGCGTTTTTTCTCCCTTGCGGCCCATTACGATAAGTTTTATGTCATGTTCAAGCGCTAATAACCCGTCCATAAGACTTCCATGTCGCTGTAAAGAACGTGCCTCTTTGATACCCCCCGCTATCACGCGCTGATAGGCCTCTTCTAAAAGCTGCTTACCGTGTTGAAACGCAATTTTATTACGCTGCTCATCAAGTACTGATAACGCTTCAAGCAATTTTTCTCGGCTGCCCAAACCAATCGCTCCGGTAAGATTTGTATGAGAAACTTTTGATGGGTTATCCAATGTATGTAATAACGTCAAAGGTATTGAGCGTTTAACAGCGGTCCAAACAGCCCAGTCACACACGGCAGCTGCTGAGATAGAGCCATCAATACAAGCGATAATTTGGTTTGACATAAATCACTCCTTCACTTAATGACCATTCATTAATTTTTCAAGTTCATCAGGCTTATCATGAACCCCAAAACGGTCGACAAGTGTTGCTGTTGCTGTATTCATGCCGATAATATCAACATTCGTTCCTTCTCTTTTAAATTTAATCACAATTTTATCTAATGTAGAAACAGCCGTAATATCCCAAAAATGCGCATGACTCACGTCAATAATAACTTTATCAAGCGCTTCTTTAAAATCAAAAGATTGTATAAATTTCTCTGATGAAGCAAAGAAAATTTGACCCAATACATGATAAGAACGACACGTGCTTTTAACATCAACGGTGGTATTGACCACAACAAATCGTCCCACTTTGTTCGCAAAAAACAAAGAGGCCAGTAATACCCCAATCAAAACACCATAAGCTAAATTGTGGGTTGCCACAACAACCACAACGGTTGCTATCATCACAATATTAGATGACAGCGGATTTTTCTTCATATTTTTTATCGAATTCCAAGAGAATGTTCCAATAGACACCATAATCATCACAGAGACTAAAGCCGCCATTGGAATACGTGCAACCCAATCACTTAAAAAAACCACCATAAGTAAGAGCACAATACCTGCTGTCAAAGTAGACAAGCGGCCACGTCCACCCGACTTAATATTAATTACAGACTGACCAATCATAGCACAACCTGCCATTCCACCAAGAAGCCCTGTCATAAGGTTAGCAACTCCTTGGCTTTTACACTCTCTGTTTTTATCACTGGGGGTATCCGTTAAATCATCTACGATTGTTGCAGTCATCATCGACTCTAAAAGACCGACAACTGCAAGCGCTATAGAATAAGGAAAAATAATGCCCAATGTTTCCAAAGTGAGCGGCATGTGTGGCCAAAGAAATACAGGTAATGTATCCGGTAATGTACCCATATCACCCACTGTGCGAATCGGTAGTTTTAAATAGATAGAAAGTATCGACAAAAAAATAATACAAACCAATGGAGACGGAATTGTTTTATTCATATAAGGAAATAAATAGATAATCATAAGCCCACCTGCCGTCATTGCATAAACATGCCAGGTTACGTTTGTTAATTCAGGCAATTGCGCTAAAAAAATAAGAATAGCGAGTGCATTCACAAAGCCCGTGACAACCGACTGTGACACAAAACGCATTAAACTGCCGAGTCTCAAGTAACCAAAAATTATCTGGATAATACCGGTGAGTAGTGTTGCACCGAGTAAATACTGTAACCCATGCGTTTTAACTAAGGTCACCATTAATAGCGCCATTGCCGCAGTGGCAGCTGATATCATCCCTGGCCGCCCCCCTAAAAATGCACTCACAACAGCCATCGAAAATGAAGCATACAGGCCTATTTTAGGATCTACACCTGCAATAATTGAAAAAGCTATTGCTTCAGGAATCAGCGCTAATGCAACAACAATGCCTGCCAGTAGGTCTGCTCGGATATTGCCAAACCAGTCTTCACGTGTGGAATAAAATAACATCATTCAGTTTTATCCTATGCATTAATAGTGAGCCACAAATTTCAAGGCTGAATCAACTTTTATCGCTTTTTTTTACTTCAAAAACCCAACTATGCCGATCGAAATTCACCCTGACTTCCTCAACACTTCTTTAAAGCGTATAAATAGAATAAACCTGTGAGATATGGGGTCAAGTTTGTTTTTAGTGTTTCAAAACCAACGGCTGTTGATAAGCGATTCTATCTCCTATCTGCTACACAGGCATACAGTGCCCAATCAAATGCATTGCAACGCATCAAAACAAGCATGCTATTCGCCTATATTACAATATTCAAAAGGAGATTTTATGTCTAAAAGCAAATCTAATATGGAACATTTTTTAGAAAAAATTAACTGCAAAAAAGTGGATTCATTTTATTTGCCAAGCACTCATCCCATAGCTGAGCACAGTTTCTTTTCCCAAGCACTTCCAACTCACACAGCACATACACCATCAGAGGAGCAACTTTATGTTGGAGACTTACGAAATATTATCCTAGAGGCAATTCATGCTTATCATCATCATTATTCATTTGCGACGAAAGCACATCAGTTAGCATCCTTGCTAAGGACATGCCATAGTGGACAAACTATATTAAATACTTTAGGTGATTTTTTAAATAAACATGCAACTCATGGACGAGAGACGCATCATCCTCTTGTTGCTTGCTTTGTGAGTCAACTTTTTTTGTCAGAGCGTCAAGATATCCTTTCTCACCTTACAATACTCATCAGAGCGCAAGCCAAACAAAATCAACAAAAACAATGGGAAACTTTTACATTCCCATGCCATTTAGTGAATAATAATCACCAAAAAACACTAGAAAATTTAACCCATATTTTCAAACTGTTTAGTACTATAAATACACAAGAAAAAGAAGGCTACCTGATGGTTGAATTAAATGGTTGATAGTATCGCGACAATTACAGCTTAAAAACACTTGATTGCTACGCTTCGCTCGCATGGATAGCATAAATAATCTATTTTTATTAATGATGGCCATATATAGAACATTTAAAAAGATACAATCGCCAAAAAATAATGCGCTCAAGATTAAAATACAACAACAAAGTGCTTACTAATGACAGTATGATCTATTTTTGTCGCAATAAAACAAGTATAATTCATTCTTAGACACCAAATATAACCCTGACATTTAAAAAGACACACATAATCAATACCTATCATGTGAAAAATCCAATGAAAAACACAAGCACATTACTGACTCTTTTATGTAGCACATTTTTATTTAATTTAAACTTTGCTGCTTATGCTTATGCTGATGCCTCAAATCATGAATTATCAGCTTATTGCATTCAATCTGGTGGTCACGTAGAAAGAATGCAAGCCGAGTTCTCAACATCACATGGCATAGTTCATGGCCTAACAAAACTATTCTGCGAATTTAATATGGACCACGGCACACAATCGATTGGTCTTGAAACTTTCTCGTCCACAGCCCCTAGTATTGCAGCAAGCTACGCAAAAACTTTAGCACCTCTCTATGAAGATTCACCTTTATGGCTGGGCCATGCGAGTAACCCTTCTTTAAATGTCTGCCAAAATTTAGGGGGTACATCTATAGGAACACTCAGTAGCGGTGGCTTTAAAAGTGCTTTAGGACAATCTGATATCTGTGTATTTGGTGATACCTCAATGATCAGCACATGGACTTTAATTTATATGACAAATCACCGAAATGGTTATGATGTGATTAAGAACCTTATTCGATCAAAACCTTTATAAAACATCAAACTTACCTATCTCAGCTTAGAAATAAATCATAACGCTTGGCATCACAGATAAAGTTTCAACAAATCCTAATCCTGACTTTTATACTAGAGGGGCTGTTGACAATCCCCCCCCAGCACCTACGTGCCGTGGCCATATCATTACCCATCAGTATCTCTTCGCGTATTCAACATATTTTTTTAATTATATTTGCGAAATACGGAAAGCATTCCGGCGCCAGAGGAAATACCAACGTTACAAGAGGTTTTAAAAATGATTGCGCAACTGGGGTGGGTTCCTTGGTCGAAAACATGATGGTGAACCAGGGTCTATGGTGATGTGGAAAGGCATGAGAAGTCTTTGTGAGCATATAAGAGCCCGTGAAGCATTTCAAAACGCATACGGACATACTTATGGGTAATGATATGGCCACGGCTTATCCGCGTCATCCAGAGGCTCTTGCTTAATGGCAAATATCCTCATATAAATCACGCCACTTAAAAAACACTAAAAAAAACGTGATTTTCATCTGAAAAGTGTTTATAGTTTACTGCAATGGAATTGGGGAGCCACTTGGCAAACCAGATAAAGCTAGTCAAACAGAAAAGGAATTCACAATGAAACGTGCTCTAGTAGCGCCTCTCTCCGAGGTTGCCTATAAAATATTTTTAACGCCCAGTGCTTCAATCACAGAAAAAGCAGCTCAATTTGCAGGCTGTGTTGCACATCAAGCTTCGTCTTCTCATCTTCCTAGAAATCGCTCAGATGCTTTTGGTCGTCTTGCAGCTCAAAACATGCTCAATTTAATTCAAAGCAGTTATCAATACTCATCTAATCAAGCAGACAAAAGTACGGCCGTCCAAGAAGCGCAAGCTGAACAGGTTAAAGCACAAGTTCCCTGGATTCAGACACCAACACCACCTATGCCCTGTCAAAATACTCAGTTAGAATCACTTGAAATGATTCGTAGCAGAACTTTTCACGACAATGGCTACCTGACAAACTCCGACACAGTGTTTAAAAGTAAATGCCTCAATAGAAGTCAAAATGAAATAGAGTCATCCAGTAATATTTACCCCAAAGCTTATTGTGTGGCTTTTCTTGCTTTTGAACGTGCTGCAAAAACAAATACGCAGCAACAGTTTGAATCTATCATTCAAAAAGAGCTCATGCAGGAATTAGCAGAGCCCTTTTCTTACACTGAATTTTGTCTACAAATATTAAAAAGTAAAGAACTGAGCGCCATTATGGGTGTGGTTCTTGTTTTAGGCTTGATTTTATTAGCTCTCCCTAGTTTTGAAGTGGTTTTTATGGCTGAAACAACCACATACGCACTCGGAGGAAGCATGGCTTTTTTAGGCAGTGCATATCATTTATGGAGACTATTTTCACCTGCACCTAAAACTTCGGAAGAAGACAGTGAAAAACTACTTGTACCTCAATCCCTTTAATTCAAGCAACTCACTCAATCATAGGAGATTCATATGTTACCTCTACTCTTAGCTGCTCCAACGCTTGCTGCAGCAGCAACAGACTTTACAGTCTATATCGTAGGTGTAGGTGCTTTAGGCACAGGAGGGTTTCTCGGCTATTTCTGGTCTCATCCTGCAGCACCCCCAGCTACGCCAACAAACTCAAATGCTTCAGCTAAAGAAGAAAAACACCTTCAAGCAGCTGAAGTGATTCAAACGGAAACCAAGAATAAAAGAAAACGGGTATTAGAAAAAATAGGTGACGAAGCAATGGGACATATTGAAAAAGTCTTAGAAGGGGCTTACAAATCACGCTTAAAACTCAATAGCCTAGCACAAACATTTGAAACACAAACACATGAAATGAAACAGTCTACAGAAACACTAAAAAAATTAATCGAAACACTCAATTTGGCGAACACATCAGCACAAGGTACCGTCCACCATTTATCCACTGAAATTGATGCGCTCAAGCATAATATTTCAACTGGAAGTCACGCAATAGAGGAAGCAACTCAAAAATTATCCAGCAAAGAAGTGGCTCTTGCAAACGTTGTTGGGCAATTTAAGCGAATGAGTGTAACTCTGGAAAATACTCAACTTGAATATCGCACACAAATTTCAACTTTAACTGAAGCATTACAGCGTTCAAATAGTGCATTAAATCAAAAAATTGCCAATCAACCAAAGCAAGAAGAACACATCAAACGCTTACAAAATAAAGTTGTTCAATTAACTGCCTGCCTTCAAGCTGTCACACCAAAAAAAGAAGGTACTGCAGCCCATCAATCTGAATCTCAACCTGAAGCAATTACTTCCATTCAATATACTTAATTTAGCCTATTTAACTGAACTTAATTCAAGGAAGAACAGTCATGTTACATGAAATACAGTCATCCGGTGAACTCCTCATGAATCTAAAAGAACAAAGCACGCATATTGGGGATTTACGAGGCTCTTTAGATACCTTAATTAAAAACCGTGAGGATAAAAGTTATTTAAACCGATTATCCTTAAGTTATGGAGAAGCCGCGTGGTGGCAAAAAACACTGCTTTTTATCGGCTTTTTGCTAACTGGGGCTGCTGTTATTACCTGTTTTGGGCTATCTCCTTGGTGGATGCTTCCCTTAGTGAGTTTTTATGGCATAAGTATTTACTTTTTATCTAATCATCATGAAGCGCATCAAAGTATTAATACAAAAACTTTAGCAGTTCTCGAATCAACACTCACTGAATCAATCCATGCAATTGACGCTGTCTGTCATCAGCTAGATAATATCACCCATGTTTGCTCAACACTCTATCAATTTCAAGCAACAGAACACATCGCATTTCAACAACGGTTATCAAGTATGGAGCAAACAAATGACTCATATCAAACAGCAGTCGATATATTAAATCCCGTTGCCCAAGCATTAAATCAAACAGAGCAAACCACCCATCAAAAAGCGCAAGAATTACTGAAATTATTCAATGAAACACAAACCACACTGCTTGAAGAAAAAGAGCATATTTCACAAGTACTGACCCCAAAACTCAATACAAGCATCGACTCATTAAAAGACTCTGAAGCACACCTTTCATCCTTAAAAACACAATTTCAAAAGAATATTATCTATATGAATGCATTCATTGATGAACTGGATGAGCTATGTTGTCAATTAGACTCCGAACAATCCGTGCAAAAAAGCACTTTTCAAGAAGACACTTTTGAAGAAACAGACAAACTTTTGATGCATGCAGATGAAGTAATAGAACAAGCGATGCGAACACTTTCTCCATCATCAGAACATTCATTAGCGACTACACATACAAAGCCCATAAACGCTAGCCCTACTTTTTTTAGGCCCGTGCTCAGCGCATCAGAATTTTCAACTCAAACCATAGAACATGCATGTTAATCAATCCATATAAAAAATATTAACCATATAAAAACTTACTCGCAATTTTTTTTTGTAATAAAGGTATACGAGTCATGATTTTTAACATAAATAATACTAAAAAATGTTTCAGTGGGTTACTCGCTGTCAATATTTTTCGAAGCACCTCTGAACCTGCAATAATACTTTTACCTTCTTGATAGCGAGACTGAGTGTATTCATTTGCTTTATTTTGTACTAATTTTTCAGCTAAATCTGCTGCGTCAGCAATGCCCAGATTCATACCTCGTCCCCCTGCAGGAGAATGAGAGTGCGCTGCATCACCCGCCAGAAAAACACGCCCCTTACGATATATTTCAACTTGTGCAACTTTTATTTTAAATTCACCTTCTCGGTGAATTTTAATTATATCAAGTTCAAATGGCACATCATCTAATACGCGCTTAGTATTAGAAACAAAGCGAAAACGATTTTTTCCTATCGGTGCTACAAATACAATATGTCCATGCCCTACAGTATACAGAGCAACACTACTCATCATATCTTCTGGATAATAGGCTTCTACATCTGCAATAGACCATACATCTGGAAGCTCAATGCCTTTAGACTTAATACCGACCAGCTCTCGCGTTAAGCTATGAGCACCATCGGCACCAATGATGTAATCACCTTTGAAAATTTTACCTTGAGTCGTGCCTACAAGCACTTGCTTATTTTGGGGTGTAATACTTTCCAGTTCAGTATCATAATGAATCGCTCCACCTAAACTTAAAAAAGTATCTCGTAAAATTGTTTCTGTTTTATCTTGTGGCAAGCCCAACATAAAGTTGTAACCATATTGAACAGGATTAGCAGCCGTCAGTTTCAATGTTACCCAGTGTTTTGCGCCATGATAAAAACGGGCAGTATGATATTGAATACCTTCTGCCAGCAATTTGTTTGTAACACCTGAAATTTCTAAAATTTTCAAGCTATGAGGATTAATCCCAACTGCACGTGATAACGTTGAACCTTGCTTTTTTTTATCAATGATTTCAACAGACACACCGCGTCGTGCTAATTCAACACCTGCAGTAAGGCCTGTTGGCCCCGCCCCGACAATTATCACATGCATCAATCAATATCCTTATAAAATAAACCATATAATTAATACTACATTTTAATTTTATAACAATAAGTCTAGCTTAAAAAATAAATCACACACGATATTCAAAGTGACCATCCATGTTGGTCAAAATAAATTATATCCGATAGATATTATCCTCACTAATTTGTTCCAGCACTGTGCTCGATTCTGCTTTTTCTAAATCCTCAGCAGCATTTCCTTGTGATAAGCTTACAAGCAAAGCAAGGGTACCCGGTGAAAAAAATGCATTGGTGTCTTGATCATCAATTCGAGGAGGCGTTATCTTCCCTTGATTTTCACATTCATACAACACATCGGCTAATCGAGTCTCATCATCTTCTAATGCTTCATCATTAATATCAATACCATTCTCACGGATTGGAGTGGGTTCTAACAACGATTGAACAAGATTTTTAAATAAAGGTAAGGTATTTTTCTTACGAACCATTTTTCTCGTCACTAACTGAAGCTCACCTTCTTTTCTTGCATACGTGATATGATTATCACCTACCAACTCAATATGCGCATCAGGCGGTACATCACTGCCATCTGGATATGAAAAAATGAATTTAAACCAATTATATTTTCTATAAACAGGAATTTTTTTCCCATCGTTCTCTACATATGTTTTACGATGCTTATTTCCACCACGACCTACAACAGTATCATGCGGTAAAACTGCTTTCCCACTATAATACAAGTATCTTCCCTGACCTTCACTTCTATTGGCATAACAAATAACTTGCTTAGGTTCCCCGTCCTGAAAAAGAACATGCCTATTGCCGCGTTTAAAGACCCTATCTTTTTGAGAAACACGCCTGCCCGTATCTTTAAGAATCATTGATTTTTCTTTGATTTCTTGCGCCGTTAATTCTCTAACTTTAACAGTACTTTCCTGTTCCAAATCGATGGTATTAGCCTCTACTTTTGTATTGCCTGTAGAGCTTTTATGATGACCAAATTTACTCTGATGACGTCTTTGTCGCATAAACCAACCTCTGTTATTATAAATAATCTTATTTATGCTCACAAAACAAGCACAAGGGGTCGCCATTATACGCTTATTTATCAAAAATAAAATCATTATCATGGTACGAGTTAAGGAAGTTTTGCAAGTGCTATCGCTAAAAATAACCGTTCTTTTCTAGAGGCTGTTGATAATTCATCTCCTCGCTTACGTGCCGGGGCCATATCATTACCCATAAGTATCTCTTCGCGTATTAAACATATTTTGTAACACCCCTGGTCCGTCAAACTATCGTACAAATCGTTCCAGTCTGGGTTTATAGTCTGAACAAGCGCATTCTTCTTATCTCTAGACCAACCTTTAATTTGTTTTTCCCACTCAATAGCAACGACAATATCAGAGCAAACCTCATAATACATAAGTTTATGTTTGTGTTCATAAATACGGCGGATTAAATCATTGGTAACGCCAACATAAAGCACGTGATTGTATTTGTTGGCCACGAGATAAACATATATTAATCACTATGCATCTAATTTCCTTACTGCAATTAGACCATTTAGCCTGTTAATTATGTCGATATCACGTCAGTGGAAGATAAATTAATACGCTATAATTGATTACACGACCTAAAACACACCTTTGAGTCATAAATAACAGCTTAAGGTGCGGCGTTACTATCACTATCAGCAATAGGAGGCGTTGGGCTGTCAGAATCATATTCAGAGGTATTTCTTCGCCCTGAAACTTGCTCTTTTAACTCCGAAAAAGCTTCCATTCTACTTGCTTTATCTCTCTCTGCTTGAAAGATAACATCCATTCTTTTACCAGAGTCTTCCGCATAAATATCATCTAATTTCACATACTGCCCTTCAGGAACTTGATTACTCACAATTTGTTGATTAAATGCAGCAAGATCATCAGCTCGAATATTCCGACCATGTAATTGAGGTGCATCAACTGGGTTATTCAAAGAATCTGCTGTTGACGCAACAATTTGCTGTACGCCTAAAACACTTGGAATTGAAATACCCGTGGTATAACAAGAATCACTCGCAACATGCATCACCAAGCCACATCTCATTTGGTCTAATATGGCGGCTGACTCTTCTGCGGTTGTTTTTGCTTGTACCTTAGAGCCCATCGTAGCCGATGCTGTATACTGAGCCTGCAGTGCTTCCAAATCAATATCAGCCGCAGTACATAAACCATGGGGATCCGTTGGATTTGTCGCTAACCGCTCAATAATTTCTTGTAATTGCTCAATATATTTTTCTCGCTGTTCTGTTGGTAAACCCGTTGCAACTCCCTCATAAGAAATAGCTGCGATATCGACAGGCGTTTTAGTATGCGTTGAAATAAGTGCCTCCAATCTCCCTTGACGCTGCAGACTTTCCAATTTTCTTGCGGGTACATCTGGGTAAAGCAAACTTAAAGCATGTACATTCATAGACATTGCAATTTGCGCCTGTTGTGCTGTTTTAACTTCTTCTACTAAATTAACCGGTTTTCCTGGACCAACGCGCTGTTCTGCAATACGGTAGAGTGCCTCTTCATCTGCTTCGGGATGAAGTGCTTGCATCATCTCAACTCGTGCATTAATTTCTGCATCACGACGTGCTTGCCGCACTTGAGTGGCTAAGATAATTTCATTCGGATAATGTCCTTCTGCAATATCTTGATAACTTTGAATCCAATCTCGGCGTAAACGATTATCCCCCGTAAACACAAAGTTTTTTTGATTCAGTCCTCGCTGGCAATTTTTTTTCATTGCAAAATCAATGGCAGCTTCTTCAGACATAGGTGGATCACCTGCAATCAAATTCCGTACCTGATCGACCGAAACTAAACCAGGCCCTTTGCTTGGATATTCATCTCGAGCAAAATAACCTTTAATCGCAGTAGACAATAAATCAGTTGATAATACATTTGCATCTGTTTTCCGACAGTTTTGCCTTAACCCCCCTTGATCCATCACAAAACGCACATTGATATCAACCAAAGTATCATTACCAATCACTGTTTTTAACTTACTGGTGGGTGTACCGGTTAGAGCTAGAAGTGCATTATGCTCTTTGAGTGATCTCAGCGTTCCTAAACTTTTGTCATCAAACGTGTGCTGATGTGATTCATCCATTAAAACAATTGTATTTTGAACGGCCATTGCTTTTTCATGAAAAAGCGGGTCATCTGCAATCAAAATAATTTGTGAGTTGCCCTCTAAAGCCTCAGCAAAAGCTTCGACGGTTTCATATTCTTTGGAAGTGTGAACCGATTTTTTTGCTTCCGCTCCTTGTAATATACCGATAGCATCATTTTTCATTTCATGAGCAAGTGCATCATTCGGCACAACAATAACACCCTTACCCCCATTGGCATGAGTCACTCCTGCTATCACCCAACTTTTACCTGTCCCCGTTCCCATAATAGCGAGCTGCTGAGGATTTCCTCGAACCATGGCGTCAGCAAATTTATTAATGACTCGTAACTGCAAAGGTCTTGGTTTAGGTGAGCTTTCATTAAAAACCTCTTTTCCTTCAATCGTAACAGAATATTTTAGCTTCTCTCCCTTCTTAACCATAATAGGGGGAAAATCAACTCTTTCAAGCCCAAACTTTTCTTGTTTATCTTGAGATAATTCTTTGCGTACTTTCACTTCAATTACAGGCTCTCCTGTCTCAGCATCACGCATTTTTTTCGCAACTACTTGATACGCATGCTCTCCACCCAGTACAGCAACAAACTCACTCCCTCCAGCAATACTTTCTTCTGGTGCATTCATCAAATGATAAATCAAATCCATGAGCTTGGGGCGCTCTTTCTCATTATGATACTCAATAATTTCTTGAGCAGATGCCACTTCTAGAACCCGATGTGCTCTTTGCTGCTCTAAAATAGCAATCGCAAGCGCTGCTTGTGCATAACCACGGACAGCTCTCCCTTTATCGATATAAGTATTATCTGGCATGCGATCCTCCCCATAGACACCTGCTTAATGAGGTGTTTTTTTGATCCATATATATAGGTATAGAACAAAAAAAGGGGAATTCAAATAAACATCATACTGATTTTTTTTTAATCTTAACTATTCATAAGCGATATCTCAAGCTATCTCGTTCAACATGCTCCATATGAACATACTGACCCATGATAAAAATAAGCTGGACATAAACACCCAGCCGCCAAGCATCTTTTTATTTTGAATGCTCAAACAAACTCAAATAGCTACCATAGCCTCGCTCTTTTAATTTATTTTTAGGAATAAACTGCAAGGCAGCAGAGTTAATACAATAACGTAAGCCCGTGGGTTCTGGGCCATCTTTAAAAACATGCCCCAAATGTGAATCTGCTTTTCTAGAACGAACTTCTGTTCGAACAATAAAAACAAAAGTTCTATCTTTTTTTAAGACCACTGCAGCTTTGGAAATTGGCTTTGTAAAGCTTGGCCAACCGGTACCGGACTGATATTTATCCGTTGAACTAAACAAAGGCTCGCCTGATATAATATCCACATAAATTCCTGCTGCTTTATTATTCCAGTATGGATTATCAAACGGTTTTTCAGTAGCGCCTTCCTGTGTCACCTGATACTGCAAAGTCGTGAGTATTTTTAAGTGATTTGACTTTGTAAAAACACCCTTCTGATGCCAAATGTCTTCTAAACGTGCATCACGCCCACAACGATGACGATAATACTTATATTGAAGCGCGTGCTTCACATGATAATCTTGATGTGAAGCATCTGCCCGATAAAAATGTGTGGACGGCACTACCTCTGTATATATGTGAGAAAACTTTTGCTCAAGCTGACTTTTACTTTGCTCTGCAACTTGCTTTTGTTCTGCATTCAAATAAAAAATAGCTGTACGATACTGATGCCCATGGTCACAAAACTGAGCATCTTTTACGGTGGGGTCAATCTGACGCCAAAAATACGCCAGCAGTTCTTGGTAGCTTATTTTTTGGCTGTCATACGTAACGCGTACCGCCTCAGCATAACTCGTTTTTCCGGCAGATACTGACTCGTACGTTGGATTTTCAGTGGTTCCACCATCAAATCCTGATTCTGTTTTTAAAACACCTGGAACCTTATCAAAATCGGCTTCAAGACACCAAAAACATCCCCCCGAAAAAATAGCCTCCGATATTTTTGCAAAACCTATATTCAATACAAAACAACTTAACACAATAATCCAACTAATTTGTCGCACCATAATATCCTTTCTCCCTAATCAGTTTATCGACAACCTCTGTTATTCCGTCCGGTCTACCAGTCATACCTGCTGCGTAATATGCACGTGCTGCAGTTGAAGAACCTGCAACCATATGAGGTTTTTCATCTTCAAAAGACACCACAGAAGCCTGGATACCGGCCTCGTGCAATGGAGATAGGCTAGTATTCACGTCTTTTAAAGGCATTTCTTCACCGACTCGCGGATAAAATTTAACCTCACACAAAGTACCGTAAGTATCCCATTGATACCAACGTGTAAACTGCTTCAAAGCATCTAAGCCTAAAGCTAATGTAATTTTTTCATCAATACCCTGCTGCTTCGCACGTGAGATCAATGCACTTAATGTATCTATCATATACGAAGGTGGTGGACGCTCAAGCTCTAACCGCTCAAGAATACAACGATTAAAATCAACCGACTCAAAATCAAGCATTGCTTTTAATAACTCAAAACGGCCTTCAGCTGGAATATAACCTTGAAATGATTTTAACGGTGACTGAGCATTCAATACCACACGCACTAAATCATATGTTTTTAAACTTAATAAATGCTGAATAAACAACAAATGATTTTTTGTGGGTGGATTCCCACTCAGACCAAACACAATGGTTTTTAGAGGCCGCATACATCATTCCCATTTTAAATGCCTTTCACTTAATACTTTACCCGAGCAGATAAGGCACGTACATTAATCAATACTTATTTTATTTAATAAAAACAAATAATCATGACTATTCTTCTTGCATTGATTGCTATTATATTAACACTCATCTTAGTCGTAGGTATGCATGAGGCAGGACATGCCTTCGCTGCCAAATGCTTTAACGTAAAAATTGAACGTATTTCGATTGGCTTTGGAAAGCCACTGTACACTTGGAAAAGAAAAAAAGGAGTCGAGTGGGTTTGGTCAAAGTGGCCTCTCGGTGGCTATGTTAAATTATTAAATAGCCGTATAACACCTGTATCTATTCAAGACCATGCTTATTGTTTCGATAAAAAACCTATCTATGCCCGCATCATTATTCTGATATCAGGTGCTTTAGCAAATCTCTTAATTGCCTGGATTGCACTGGTTTTGGTTTTTATGATGGGCTATAAGCAAGTACCCGCCATCATTCATAACGTCACCCCCAAAAGTATTGCAGCAAAAGCCGGTTTAAAATCAGGAGATACAATCATTGGCTTAGCAAGCATTGATACACCCACCTGGCGTGAAGTGGGAATGGAACTGATTACACATTTTGGCCAAAGCAATATACCCATCACACTCAAAAACAAAACGAGAATCATTTACCATACACAACTTAATCTAAGTGATTGGCACTATAAGCGCCAAAAAGATGCACTGCTGGTAAGCCTGGGCATAACCCTTGATATGGACAATATTAAACACAAGCAAATCGCAGGTGTTGGCTTCTTAAAAGCCAGTCAACTCGCATTACATAAAATAAAATATCTGACCGGATTTTTCTTGATGATGCTCAAACAGCTGTTAACCGGAAAACTGCCACTCGCACTCCTTTTGGGCCCCCTCGGATTATTTTCTGCCATGGCCGGATCTTTCATACAAGGTCTCAGTGTTTTCTCTTATTTTATTGGGACACTCAGCCTTGCCGTCGCAGTGGTTAATATACTCCCTATCCCAGGGCTTGATGGTGGCTCCCTCATGTATACATTACTAGAGAAAGTACGTGGTAAACCATTATCAATAGCCGTTGAAGTATTATTACACCAACTCGCATTTATTGCTTTTTGTGTATTACTCGCACAGCTTATTATCAATGATTTAGGACAATTTATCAGTATGTTCGGGTAGTTCTAAAAAAGCCATGACAAAAAAAGCATCCTATCAATCAAGCAAGCCTATACTCTCCACAAAGTTTAATCGCTAATCGTCTCTAATTTATCGTAAGCGGTTAATGAAATACCCCTAAAAATTCTTTTTGATCTGGTATAGTCGATTAAATTTTAAATGATCGATTGAAAGGCATAATCGACGGCTTCAGCCAAACTCCCGCATCCCCCAATAATTTTTTTAATTTTATCTTTCAAATTTGCCCAGCATTTCTCAATTGGATTTAGATCTGGTGAG
>JARGPP010000009.1 GCA_029210085.1 Legionellaceae bacterium
TATTCTCGCAATGGTGATCTTCCAGAAATAAAACAGAAGATTATTGATATGGCGTTAAATGGTAGTGGTATTCGAGACACAGCAAGAGTACTTGGAGTTAGTATGAATACCGTGATTTCAGAGCTAAAAAAAAAGAATTCAGCCTCGAAACGGTAAACAGAAATTTGCTTGGACAGAGGCAGCTAGAAAAAGCTTCGATGCTAGTTGATATCGTTAAAGTCGAAGAAATTGAACTTGACGAGATGTGGAGTTTTGTTGGCAAAAAGTCAAACCAACGCTGGTTATGGCATGCGATTGATCATAATACTCATGAGGTTCTTGCATATCATTTTGGTAAACGAAAAGACAAGGCATTAAAAGAATTGCAGAAAAAGTTAAGCTGCTTTGATATCGACTTTTATTACACGAATGATTGGGGTGCTTATGAAAGAAATCTGCCTTCTCAAAAGCATTTTCTTGGCAAACGTAACACCCAGGCAATTGAAAGAAAACATTTAGTGTTACGCACGCGTATCAAACGTTTGGCAAGACGAACAATTTGCTTTTCAAAACTAGAGAAAATGCATGACATTGTTATTGGATTGTTTATTAATCGATATGAATTTGAAGTGGCTTTATAATGAGCAACAACCATTCTGAGTCACAACCGAATTTTCTTTGACTTTGACAATTAGGCAAGTAATTTAAGATGCGTTTGCCCTGGCCTAGTTTGCATTTTAAATAACAACAGTCTATATTTTAATTAGATTGGTTAATAAATGGGGCTTTAAATGACCTTCGAGCAGCACCACAACAACAATTATCATCTGTCAGGGCCGTGCACCCATCAAGCACGGCCATGTCCTAATGAACTAGTTGGCTCTTCACCACCTTCAGTCCTAAATTTAGCATCCAGCGATTTTTTAGAACAGGCTTATGATTGGCTCTGTGCCCAACGAAAAAATTGCAGCCACAATAATAGTGTTTGGCATTTACAGTACAATTGGATTGCGCTCAAAACTGAATTGCAACGGCAATTATTAGCCGGTCATTACCGTTTAAGCCCCCTACGCAGTTACAATATTAATAACGATTTCATCAGCAGCTGGGATGCAACTGATGCGCTGGTGTTAAAAGCACTTAGCCTTACCTTGCAACCCTTATTTTCAATTACCATCTTCCAGCATTGCACCCACCTAAAAAATGCAGGTGGAATTCACGCAGCCATCAAAAAAGTCACATCCAGCAAAGCCCACTACCAACATATCTTAAAAAGCGACGCATGGCATTATTACGAATCCATAGACAATTACATCTTGCTAACCGCCTTAAGTAAGCTGATTGATTGCAATATACTACTTCACCTGGTTGCACAATATTGTCAGCGACTGGAAACGAGAGATGGACATTATTACCATTTTCAGCGTGGTATCTCAAAGGGATGTCCACTTTCCCCTTTGATAGCAGTGCTTTACCTTAAACCACTTAATGATGAAATGAGCAAACATGGCTTTTACGTTCGTTTCATGGATGACTGGCTTATCATCGTAAAAACCAAACGTCAACTTCGCAGAATCATTAAATTAACCCACAATATTTTAAATCGTTTGAAATTAAAAATGCATCCCGACAAGACGTTTTTAGGGGGCATTAAAAAAGGATTTGATTTTTTAGGCGTTCATTTCGGTGATACACCTGAAATTTCAAAACCCACTCTGGAAAAACATCGTGACAATATAGCCCAGCGTTATGCGTAAGGTGCAAGTGATGCTTGCATTGAACGCTATATAGCACGATGGACATCATGGTGCGTGAGTGTTTTGAATAGTTGCAGTGATGGTTCCAGGGTGGCAAACCCCATGGAGAGTGAAGCCAGCCGGCGTAGCTGCTTCATGGGAGCTTAAGCGGAGATCTATCATGAAAAAAATTCATTTAAGTATATCTCAATGGACAAAGTGCCTTTTATGTAGCGCGGTTCTAGCCATTACACTAATGCCGCATAATGCTAACGCCTCTGGCTATAACCCCACATCGGGCATCTGCTCAGGTGGACACGAATGCATCTGCTCAGGTGGACACGAATGCAACCTGCTCAAATGAAGACGGATGCAGTAATCTGACATCCAACTTCACCCCCGCCGCCATGCATCTTTGCTCCCGCCGGCGACGGGGATCCATCCCTAATCACATTCCAATTAGGTGCGGGCTCCTCAACCTCACTCATCAAGTAACTCCACTTTGCCCGGGTGCAATTGAAAGTATGACCTAAGTCACGGCTAATAGTATGGACCACCCAGGTATTAGACCTCTTTCGAAACTTTACTAGGCGAGATCCATGTTATAAATTCCAGCAATTAAATTAAATCTGAGTCCAAATCGTTTTCGCCTGTTTCGATATCGGTCCGATATGATTTTAAACTTCTTGAGCATACCGATCACATTTTCATTCAAAACACGCTCACTAGATAATGCGCGATTTTTCTTTTTCTCTTCTTTCGTAAGCGGACGTTTCTTTGTTTTCTTCTTGGGTAGTGCCGAATTTGAATGCAACTTATGTATCCCTTGATACCCTGTGTCTGTCACTCGATGATCGACTTTTTTGTTATTGACTCTAATAAAAAATTGATTTTCATTGATATAGTCTGTAGCTTTGCCGTTTCAATAATCAATGGATTGATTTTACAAGATGTTTTGCTTGAAGCCGTTATCCTTATGTGAAGAATTTATTACTCAATTAAATTTAAGTTTGCTGCAGA
>JARGPP010000015.1 GCA_029210085.1 Legionellaceae bacterium
CTAAACGCGCCAGGAAAAATGTCCTCCCAATGACTCTACGCCTGCATAAAGATTTTTTAACTTCCCTCCGGGCTGTTTAAAAAATCGCAGACTATCTCGGACTACGCGCCTCGGCCTTCAGCCTTCCATGGCGCGCAGCGATTGTAGAAGCGTTTTAAAAGATAACAAGTAAGTGCGAGTGCTGCGACGATTAATAGTGCATCACTATACGTTGCTTCTGATGTTGTCTCTTCCTCTTCATGTACAAAAGATGATGAAGCTCGACGTAATAACTGTTTGAGGCGGTATGATAACCCCTGGTTAATTCCTGATGAAATGGCGCCTATTCAGTACTTGAGTAGTCACAATAACTTTAGGGGTTGTTGATAATTCCCTCCCAGCGCCTACCTGCTGCTGGCTTGTCCGCGGCATCCAGAGGCTCTTGCTTAATGGCAAATATCCTCATATAAATCACGCCACTCTAAATAGTGTCAGTAGTTGTAAACCCGGGAACTAGTTTGGCATTCAAGAACTCACAATTTCATTGGCGATGGAAAATAGCTATTTGAGATAAACCTGCTTTAATTAAAATTAAAATCAGCATTGAGAAACAGCCATGGAAATACGTGATGTTAAGGTAAGTGATGCTTATGATTTGATACAGCTATTATCTCAAATGGGCTATGATTTGACACTTGATGAGATGAAAGGACGTATTAAAGCGTTTAAAACACAGCATCACCAATTACTGGTGATTGAGGTGTCCAATCAAGTGATTGCAGCAATTGCTTTTGGATGTTACGAGCAACTTCGATTAACAGGGCGTTGTTGTCATATTGATACTTTAGTGGTTGATAAGCAGTATCAAGGACAAGGGCTTGGTAAGCGATTGCTTTCATTAGCAGAACACTATGCAATGGAAAAGGGTGCTAAAACAGTGGAGTTAATCAGCGCAAATCATAGGAAAAAAGAAGGAACACATGCATTTTATGAGGCCTTGAATTATGAAAATCATGTGGCTCTTGATTGTGCGTATTTTGCAAAAGAAAAATTCAGTTCATTGAATAAAAAATAAAATCATAGATTTACTGTGATGCCTTCTGTGATAAACTCGTTTTATCTTGATGTGAGTGTCTAAAGGCTAAATTTATCATGTTAGAAAGTGACCGTTTAATCAGCTTGGATGCAAAGCCTGAAGAAGAAACGTTTGATAGAGCGATTCGGCCGTTGAGTTTAGAGGAGTATATTGGTCAAGATGATGTACGCTCTCAAATGCAAATTTTTATTGACGCTGCACGTCAACGAAAAGAAGCACTCGATCACACCCTTATCTTTGGTCCGCCTGGACTTGGAAAAACAACACTTGCAAATATTATTTCACATGAGCTGGGTGTGAACTTGCGTCAAACATCAGGACCTGTTTTAGAGCGCGCAGGAGATGTCGCAGCAATTTTAACCAATCTTCAAGAGAACGATGTATTATTTATTGACGAAATTCATCGATTGAGCTCGGTGATTGAAGAAATTTTGTATCCTGCAATGGAAGATTATAAACTCGATATTATGATAGGTGAGGGGCCTTCTGCACGTTCAATCAAGCTTGAATTGCCGCCGTTTACTTTGGTGGGTGCAACGACCCGTGCCGGTGCGTTAACATCACCTTTGCGTGATAGATTTGGAATTGTACAACGCCTTGAATTTTATAGCGTAGAC
The DNA here is from genome assembly GCA_029210085.1 of Legionellaceae bacterium. Taxonomy (GTDB): domain Bacteria; phylum Pseudomonadota; class Gammaproteobacteria; order Legionellales; family Legionellaceae; genus JAALKW01. The sequence goes on from JARGPP010000015.1 coordinate 1,693, forward strand.
GCTTTAACATCCATTGTGAAACGTTCAGCTGATTTGCAACATTTAGCCACTGAGCCTGAAGGAGTGTTTGAAGTGGCAAGGCGAGCACGAGGCACACCACGTATTGCGAATCGCTTATTAAGGCGTGTGCGAGATTATGCGGAAGTGACTGGGGATGGTGTCATTACTAAAAAAATTGCACAATATGCATTAGAAAAACTAAAAGTCGATGAGCATGGTTTTGATTTAATGGACAAAAAACTGCTTTTAGCCGTGATTGAACGATTTGATGGCGGGCCTGTTGGGGTTGAAAGTATGGCTGCGGCCATTGGTGAAGAAAAAACAACGATTGAAGATGTAATTGAACCTTATTTGATTCAACAAGGTTTTTTAATGCGAACACCGAGGGGGCGTACAGCAACCCCTTTGGCTTATCAGCATTTTGGGATGTCTGTGAGTCGTGAGGCAACAGAATAATCATTCAGTTCATTATTAAGAATAATCAAGAGGTATGAATAGTATGCAACAGACAACAGTACTCAGTTATTTTCTTGGAGCAGGCGGTGTTGTAAAAGCGGTGATGTTTATTTTATTACTCGCATCGATTGTTTCTTGGACCTTTATTTTGCAGCGAGCCTGGTATTTTAAGCAAAAGCGTGCAGATTACGAAGGGTTTAAATCGCGATTCTGGGGGTGTTCTGATTTAAGTGCGCTTTACTCTGAAATTGACACAAATGTTGACAGTCGTACAGGGTTAGCGGCTATTTTTCATGCCGGATTTAAAGAGTTTTTAAGGGGGCAAAGTTTAGGTTCTGTAACGCTTGAGCCGATTCAAAGAGTGATGCAAATTTGTCATGCTAAAGAAGAAGAAGCACTAGAGGAACATTTGTCTTGGTTTGCATCGGTGGGTTCAATTGCGCCTTATATTGGACTGTTTGGTACGGTGTGGGGAATTATGACCTCTTTTCAGGCCCTAGGTAATGCGCAGCAAGCAACGATTGCTATGGTAGCACCTGGTATTTCTGAAGCTTTGGTTGCAACAGCGTTAGGCTTATTCACCGCTATTCCTGCTGTGATTGCATTTAATCGATATGGAACACGCGCTTCTCGTATGTTGGATAGATATGATGTGTTTCAAGAAGAATTATTGGCATTAATCGTGCAACAAACAGCGAAAAAATCTCAACAAAAGGCGCATGTGGCATGAGTGTACGTTTAAAAAAAAGAGGGCGTGATAAAAAAGGCCCAATGTCTGAAATTAATGTTGTGCCTTATATTGACGTGATGTTAGTGTTGTTGGTTATTTTTATGATAACAGCACCTATGCTCACACAAGGCGTGAGTGTTGAACTGCCCAAAGCACAAAGTGAGGCACTGAAAACCAATAATCGAGAGCCTATTATTGTTTCAGTGGATAAAGAAGGACGTTATTTTTTAAATATTAGCAGTGCGCCTAATGTGCCACTTGAATCGCATGCACTTATGGTTCGTGTAGCAGCCGAAATTGAAATCGCACGTCAAAACAAAGAACCTTTACATGTGCTTGTAAAAGGCGATACAGGGGTGCCCTATGGCAAAGTCGTTCATGCCATGGGACTTTTAAAAGAAGCGGGTGCAGAGCAAGTAGGTTTACTGACCGATTTTACTGAAAATGCTACTAAAGAGGCGAGCGCATGAAGTCGAATCGAACTTATCATATTGCATTATTTTCTGCTGTATTTTTGCATGTTGCGCTGATGCTGGCATTTATGATTCATCCTAAAACGACGCGTCCTGTGATGCAGCTTGAGGCAAAGCGCGCAGAGAAAGCGCCAGCACAAGAAATTGTGAAGGCTGTGAGTGTCGATGCAAAAGAAGTAACAGCAGCAGTTCAGCAACTAAAGGCTGAACGTGAAGCTAAAGCAAAAGCAGAGTTAGCACAGCAAAAGAAATTAACCGCAGAAGCAAATGTACTTCGTGCGCGTCGCGTGCAAGAGCAGCGTAAGCTTGAGCGCCTACGCGCAGAAAATGCACGTGTAGCAGCCAAACAAAAACAAGCAGCCCTTGCTGAGCAAAAACGTCAAAAAGAAGTGCAAAAACAGAAAGAGGCGGAAGCCCGTCAACTTCAGGCATTAAAACAAGAGCAATTGGCCTTGAAAAAGCAGCAAGAAGAGGAGAAAGCCCGTGCAATGGAAGAAAAAGCACGTGAGCTTGAGCAAGCGCGTCTTGAGAAAGCGCGGCTTGATGCAGCAAACCGAGCACGCATGTCAGGGGTTGTTGATAAATATAAAGCACTGATTTTAGGCGCCATTGGCCAGCAGTGGATTTTACCTGATCAAGTGGATACAAGCTTGTCGAGTCGTTTTAAAATAAGATTAGCACCTAATGGTGCAGTGCTTGAAGTTCAACTCACAAGAAGCAGTGGAGATCCAGTACTCGATCGCTCAGCACAAGCAGCGATTTATAAAGCTTCTCCATTGCCGGTTCCAAGTGAGCCTGAAATGTTTAATGTATTTCGTGAGATTAGTCTTACGGTGCGACCTGAAAATGTGAGGGGGTAAAACCAGATGGTGCGTTTACTGTGGGTTTGTTTGGTTTTTGTATCGAGCACAGCTTTTTCACTTGATTTAGAATTAACTGAAGGGGTCAATAAAGCTTTTCCAATGGGGATTGATGGTTTTGGAAACATCAAAGAAGCACGTGACTTATCAACAGTTATTGATGGTGATTTGAGGTTGTCTGGTCAATTTAAATTGATACCTGCCCCACGTGTTGCAGATGGGAAAGCTCCGCTTAGTTTGTGGCAAAAAGTAGGTGTTGATAGTGTATTGTCAGGCCATGTGACGCGACTTGAAGACGGACGTTTTGCCGTACATGTAGAGCTTTTAGATGTTGCAGCAAGGGGACGCTCGCTGATTCTAAAAGACTATCAAGTGAGTGGGCGTGAACTACATGCGTTAGCACATCATATCAGTGATGAGGTTTATCAAGCATTAACAGGCGTTAGAGGTGTTTTCTCAACACGTATTGCTTATGTTTTTGTGAAGCATGAAAGAAATAAACGAATCTATGCGCTTGAGATAGCGGATATGGATGGGAAAAATCCACATGCTTTGGTGACATCGACTTCGCCCATTATGTCGCCTGCTTGGTCTCCAGATGGTCGACAAATTGCGTATGTTTCGTTTGAAAAAAAACGAGCACAGATATTTATTATTTCAGTTGAAACAGCTAAAAGACGCTTAGTGACTGACTTTGAAGGTATTAATGGCGCACCTGCCTGGTCTCCTGATGGTAAAGAATTAGCTGTGGTGCTTTCAAAAGGTGGTGCACCTAAGATATACAAAGTTAATTTAGCCACAGGGGCAATGAAACAACTGACTTTTGGAACCGCGATTGATACCGAACCGCGTTATGCGGCAGATGGCCGCTCTCTTGTATTCACATCCGGTCGTGGTGGTGCACCTCAAGTGTATCGTTTGGATTTAGCCGATGGAGCGGTTAGTCGAGTGACATTTGAAGGTAATTATAACGCGCGTCCTTCTTATACACCTGATCAAAAACATTTAGTCATGCTTCATCGAGAAGATAAGCGTTTTAATATTGGAACACAGGCACTAGATACGGGGGAAGTTTTCATTTTAACAGATGCTGATGCAGATGAAGCACCATCGGTGGCACCTAATGGGCGATTTGTGATTTATGCAACCCGGCAACAAGAGCGAGGTTTGTTAGGTCTGGTGTCATTAGATGGCGCGGTTAAAATGATTTATCCACCACGTGATGGCGATATCCAAGAGCCAGCTTGGTCGCCTTTTTTCGGATGAGGTTGCTGATTATTTTCTGGGGATGCTATTTATTTGCATTCCCCGTTTTTGCATGGAATGCTGAAGGACATCGTGTGGTTGCACACATTGCACTTGATTATATGACACCAGGTGCTAAAGCACGTTTTCAGGTGGCACATACCTTATTATTGGATAAGCCTAATGAGCTTATTTCGTTTACTGAGGCTGCTGTCTGGTTTGATACGGTCCGTGGCAGGCGGTTTCCAGGAATTGATAGTATGCATTATGTCGATATTCCTATCCTGTCATCAAGCGAAGTTCAGTTTGATGGTTCAGCAGACCATCAATTACTTCATGCGCTCATGGCCTATACAGGCTCGCGTCAAATATTACTTTTAGGTAATACCAGTGTTTTAGAGCAAATGATTGCATTGCGTATTTTATTACATGTAACAGCGGATTTGCATCAACCTCTCCATGCGGCCACGCGCTTAACCCGCAAAAATCCGAAGGGAGATGCGGGTGGAAATAAGGTTCGCTTGCCTAAGAATAAAGTATCTCGAAACTTACATACGTATTGGGATCGTGCGGGGGGATTTTTAACCAACCGTATGCCTGTTTCATTGCGTGCGCATGTACTTGAAAAAATGTGGCCATGTGATTTAAATACAGTGGATACAGATCCCATCGATTGGCTTGCTGAATCTCATGTGATTGCTGAAAAGAAAGCATATCAATTGATTGAGGGTGTTCACGCTAAAAAATATTTAGATGATGCTTATCAAATGATGGTACAAGCAGTCTCTCAAAAGCGCTTGGCAGAAGCAGGGTGTCGATTAGCCGCTGTTTTGAATGAGATTGATGCCTATGGTTTTCCTATGATTGTGTAGTTATGATTGTGTAGCGGGATAGCATTTGGCATAGGTATAGTGGGCTATGCTAAGTACCGCGATACTTGCAAAAATATCAGGGATATAATGCCACCCGAGTAGAACACAAGAAAAGGTAACAACAGTATTGAGTATTAATATCAAGCCAAATGCCAATCGCCAATCACGAACAAGAAAAGCACAAAGCCAAGCCCAAATGACATGAAATGAAGGAAATGCAACCATGCCACCTTCCAGTGTAGACGGCTGAATATATGCGTGTATTTGGTTAAATTTAAGTCCTGTCGCACGCTGTGCTTCTGTAAAATAAGGGCTTTCAATCATGCTTGCAGGCGCTGTAGTCGGGAAAAAATAATAAAATACATAGCCGATGAAAGCGGTGGTTAACAGCAAAAAATAATATTCATGCAGTCGTTTGAAATATCCAAATATGATGAGAATTAAGGGAAGATAAACCATTTGAAAGACAATAGACTCATAAAAAACTTCTAGGCTGTCATAAAGTCTGGGGTGCGTTTTACTCCAATGAATAATTTTTGCGAGGTCAATATTCATCCATTCAGAGCTCTGTACAATAGATGCGTCTATCGGAGGGAATGGCGTATATTGAATAGCCATGCACCCAATAATGATGAGCGCCATGCTTAAAAACAGATATAAAACTTCGCGTATTTTTTTTGCGGCTCCTGATTGTTTACCGCATTGAATGCAAATGCCAAAATAGATTAAGCATAAGGCACCTAAAACAAAAGGTGCTTCTTTGGGGTAGTAGTAATTTCCAGGGTAATGAAAAAGCATTGCATTAAGACCAAAAGCAATGCTTGAGCAGACAAGAAACAAAAAAACAATTGTGATAAAAAGGCGATGGTCAGTGAATAGCTGACGCGCCAATATCACACGAGACTACCTTCTTCTTCTTGTTTTTTGATGGCAAGATAGACTTCTTCTCTATGGACTTTAATACTACGGGGTGCATCAACACCAAATTTAATATGTCCGTGCTCCTGAGTTTTAAAAGCAACAACACGTACAGCTTCGTTGTCTACTGAAAGGATTAGGGGCTCTTCAAAATCGATTGTGACTATGTTCATCGAAAACCTCTTTATTTTTTAACAAGTTATAACTTTTTTTTAAAAAAAAAGCAATTGTATTTTTGAAAGTAATAGGCAGGTGCGATTTGTTTGGTGTACGATAAATTGGATGATTTTAAAAATTGAGTGATTTGAAAAAGGATGCCGATGATCCCGGTAATGATTGCAGGAGCTGGTAAAATAGGTCGCTTAATTGCTTGTCTTTTAGCGGATACCAAAGCATATCGAGTTTATTTAGGTGACTGTAATTTTAATGCACCTGATACAAAAGCACTACTCAAAAAAATGCCTGACTTAAACCCTATTGTTTTGGATATGAAAGATAACCAAGCTGTTGAAGCGTTATTAAAAAAGCATCATATAATTGCTGTAATTTCGAGTTTGCCTTATTTTTTGAACTTAGCGGTTGCCAACGCTGCAAAAGCAGCTGGCGCACATTATTTTGATTTAACAGAAGATATTTCAGTGACTGAAGGAATTAAGGCATTGGCTGTAGGTGCAAGTACCGTGTTTGTGCCGCAATGCGGTATGGCACCTGGATTTGTGAGTATGGTTGCACACCATTTAATGCAAAAATTTGATGTGTGCCATGAAGCCAAATTACGTGTGGGCGCGTTACCCCAAAAAACCAGTAATGCATTACATTATTCCTTGACTTGGTCAACTGATGGGTTAATCAATGAATACGGTGAGGCGTGTGCAGGCATTGATGGGGGAGAGCCTGTGCTGTTTGCTCCACTTGAAGGCTTAGAGTCGATTCAAATTGATGGCGAAGCCTATGAAGCATTTCATACCTCAGGCGGACTGGGTGGGCTGGGTACTCTTTATGCAGGGAAAGTAGATAGATTGACTTATAAAACCATTCGATATCCCGGACACTGTGAAAAAATGCGGTTTTTAATGCAAACCCTACATCTGAATGAGGACAGGGCTACATTGAAAAAAATTTTAGAGCGTGCCATTCCTAAAACGATGCAAGATATGGTGTTGATATATGTTTCAGTAGAAGGCATTAAGAACAGTGAACTGATTGAGGAAAGTTATGTTAAAAAAATCTATCCTAAGATCATTCATGGCATTGAATGGTCTGCTATTCAACTCAGTACAGCATCTGCTGTATGTGCGGTGCTTGATCAAGTGTTAGCCGAAGATGACACGCTTCAAGGACTTGTTTTGCAAGAACATTTTCAGTTAACAACCATTTTAAAAAATCGTTTTGGTTGTTTTTATGCAGAAGGCATGGGAGCACATGATAAATGATGAAAAAACGAAAAGCATGGTCACTAGAAGCGGTTAATCCTGGTGCATATAGCGGCTATGACTGGATGAGTGACGTATTAGATTCAGGTTTAATTGCTTCTTACAACCCATCGACTGAAGCATGTATTGCTGAGATATCAGGATGTTCCGCAGAAGATTATGATGAAGTCATCAAGCGCTCACAAAAAGCTTTTTTAGCTTGGCGTGATATACCTGCTCCTCAGCGAGGGGACATCATTCGTCAAATGGCTGAAATGCTTCGGCATAATAAATCAAGCCTAGGCACATTGATTTCGTTTGAAACAGGAAAGTCTAAGCAAGAAGGAGATGGGGAGGTACAAGAAATGATTGATATGGCTGATTTTGCAGTCGGTCAGTCACGTATGCTTTATGGTAAAACCATGCATTCTGAGCGTCCTCAACATAGACTTTATGAACAATGGCATCCACTGGGTGTGGTTGGCATTATTTCAGCGTTTAATTTTCCAATGGCTGTTTGGGCATGGAATGCTTTTATGGGGGCTGTGTGTGGTAATGTGATGGTATGGAAGCCGTCTCGGCAAGGAGCTTTATGCGCGATTGTGCTTCATAAATTGTGTGCTGCTGTCTTAAAAGCCAATCAAGCACCGGCTATTTTTTCATTAATCATACCTGCTTCGCATCAGATTGCAGAAGAAATGTTAGATGATCAACGATTACCGTTAATTTCGTTTACGGGCTCAACTGCTGTGGGCAAAAAAGTAGCTGCGCGTGTGGCATCAAGACTCGGTAAAAGTATTTTAGAGTTAGGTGGTAATAACGCTATTATTGTAGATGAAACAGCGAATTTGACACAAGCGATTCCTGCTATTGTGTTTGGCGCTGTTGGCACTGCTGGTCAACGTTGCACGACAACCAGGCGTTTATTTGTTCAAGAGTCAATTTATGATGATGTTTTATCGCGATTAAAACAAAGTTATGCGCAAATTAAAGTAGGCAATCCACTCGATGAATGCAATTTAATGGGGCCTTTAATTAATCGAGATGCAGTGGTGTGTTACGAGCGTGCATTAAGAGCTGTAAAAGCAGCAGAAGGAGATATTATTTTTGGCGGAAAGTCATTGAATATTCCCGGCTATTTTGTGGAACCAACCCTGGTTACAGGCCTTTCAAATCAACATGCATTGCTTCAACAAGAAACATTTGCACCTATTTTGTATGTGATACCCTACCAAGATTTTAATCAGGCCATTGACATGCAAAACGCAGTGTCGCAAGGACTCTCATCAGCACTGTTTACCGAAAGCTTTAAGCATGCAGAGCAATATTTGAGTGCACAAGGCAGTGATTGTGGTTTGGCTAATATTAATATTGGAACCTCAGGTGCTGAAATTGGAGGCGCTTTTGGAGGAGAGAAAGAAACAGGTGGCGGACGTGAGTCGGGCTCTGACGCGTGGAAGGGGTATATGCGTCGTCAAACAAACACATTAAATTGGGGCGATACCGTACCACTTGCACAAGGTATTGTGTTTGAAGTGTAGGATATATCTAACCGATATTTCAATGAGATAAAAATATTTTTACCGTGTGATATAAACGTATCAAAGCATGGGGCCACCGAAAGATATGCTAAGCCGCGTTCTCATTAAGTGAAAAAAACTGTAATATATGCGCACTTTGATTTTTATGTGAATAACTCGTAATGAAACTTAGACTTTTTTTTGATATAGATGAAACGCTGGTCACTGCACATGAAGAAGAAATATCGGTTGAATTAAGGACCTTTTTTTTAAGTCAAGGGGGAATTATTCAGGTGCCAGTGGAAGATAAGCAAGTGCCTCATTATGTTTTTCCGGGTGTGCTTGAGTTGATGCAGCTTTTGTTGGTTGATTTAAAGGATGCTGTTGACGTTTCTTTTTTTAGTGCTGGAGATAAATGTCGAAACAATGTATTGATTCAGTTACTTTTAATTCAAGCACTGGGAGAAGAAAGATACCTAAGTTTGGAGTCGAAACCTCAAGTATTTTCACGTGATGATATGAGACGTGTTTCAGAACACCGAATTGCAGAGCAAGTCGAAAGATATCAATTACCTCGTTCTTGGGCGGGCGATAAAAAAGATTTACTGGAAATAATGCCCTATGAATATGGTTTGGATAATATGCTTTTGATTGATAATGGAGCTTGGAATATTTGCCCAGGGCAAGAAAGAATCTTTCTTTGTAGTGCGACAGCCACAATCCAGTCTTACCAAAACCTAGTGAAAGCAGGGGCTGAAGCGTCTTTTTCTAATCATGCAAGCTATCGAGAAGTGAATTCGATTTATTATGTGACTGGTTTGTTATTGACGTGTATTGATAAGTATCAGTTAACGTCATTGACGGATTATTTGTTTAATTTACAGTTTAATCGTGTGGGATACTCACCTGCTCTCTATGCATCACCTGCGGTACAGCGCTTTAAACCTGAGTTTGAAGAAGCGCAAAAAATAGCGTTGTTTTATGTTGAAGGATTAAGACGTTTGCAAACGTTGAATGCGAGTTTGACATTTACCCATCCAGCTAGCTATACAGCAGGGGTGGGAGTAGAAGTAGCTGTTCATGATGATGGTACAGACGTGCAACATAATTTGGGTCGTACGCAAGCACATGAAAATTTAGTGTCTTTAACGGGTAATTTTTAGCTCAGCTGTATGGTTTGTCCGGGTTTGATTAAGTTTTTCTTGATATCAGGATTGAGTGCTAGCAAGCGTTTCATAGGCACTTTTTCACGGTATGCAATACGGCTTAAGCTATCGCCTGGTTTAACGAGATAGCCACCTGCATTTCGGTGTTTCCAAATGAGTAGCTCTTGTCCTGGGTGAAGAGGGTGGTCATTGCCTAAATGATTCCAGGCACGTACAGCTGTTTCAGGTGTGCCATATTTGTGCTCAAGCGCCTCAAAAGAATCTCTTTTTTGAACAATGTGAATGACTTTGTAAGTCCCTTTTTCTGGAATACTGGGCTCTGGTATTGTTGCTGTGGCGGTTGCTTTTTTTGCTTTTTTTGCTTTTCTTAATATTTGGTTTTGGTTAGGGATAAGTACATACTGATTTTTTTTAAGTTTATCTGATTTTAGATGATTAAATCTTTTAATCATTTCAGGCGTTGTTTGATACTCCTGTGCAAGTTCACTCAGTGTTTCACCTGAACGAATTTTATAACGTGACCAACCTTGTCGCTCATTTTCGGGTAGTTTTGAAAGGCTTCTCATGAATTGTTTGGTTTGCTGGATAGGTAAAAGAATTTTGTGGGGTGCGTAAGGGGCAGTTGCCCAACGGTTATAGCCAGGATTTAGTTGAATTAAAGCTTGATAAGACATATTAGCGAGCTTGGCCGCATGGCTTAAATCAATTTGTTGGCCAATTTCAACTTCTTCAAAATAAGGTTGATATAAGACATTAGGCAATTCAATATTATATCGATGAGGATGTTTAATGATTTCAGCAAGTGCAAGTAGGCGGGGTACATAAGTTTTGGTTTCTTGAGGGAGGCGCAAAGACCAAAAGTGAGCATTTTTCCGTGTTTTTCCACTACGTCGAACAGCGCGAGCAACATTACCTTCACCTGAGTCATAAGCTGCAATCGCGAGCAGCCAGTTGCCATTAAAAAATTTATTTAAATATGTATAGTATTTAAGAGCTGCATCTGTGGAAGGGCCAATGCTTCGTCGTGGTTCAACCCACCAGTCGCGTTTCAATCCCAAATCTGTGCCGGTTTCAGGCATAATCTGCCAGAGTCCTGCAGCTCCCATACCTGAATAAGCAAAGGGGTCGAATGCGCTTTCAATCATGGGAACCAATGCAATTTCACCTGGTAAATTACGCTTTTGAATTTCAGTTAGAATGTGGTACATGTAAGGTTCTGATTGTGCAAATCGTTTGAGGTAGTCTGGGTGTTTAATTAGCCATTTGAGTTGTGCTTGGACTTCTGGACGGTTTACGTTATGGTCTAACATAAATTGCTTACGCAAGACTTCCCAGACTGTTGGTGTAGCACGATATGCAGCTGCTTCTAAAGTAAGAGGAGTAGATAGAAAAAAAAACAGGCAGCAACAAGCAATGAGAAAATTGTGCTTCAATAGAACAACCTATTTCTGAAAATGAGCTCGACACTATACTAAAAAAATAAAAATCGTTCAAATTTGGCTAAATAAAATACTGGGCTATTGCCTCCAGCATACTGCGGCCTGGCCTTCATGGCCATGCGCATCTAGCGTTAGGTGAGAACACTGTACATCTTGCTTGGCTTGTGCGCCAAGGGCTGTGGCTTCTAACAAAAAAGTTTTTTGAGTGGCTTTTTTGATATGTAATTGATAATGGCCACCGGGCGAAGTTGCACAGCTTAGTATATCTGTTTTTTTTCCGGCACCCAGTGTGGCTGTGTTATAGGTACCCGTATGGAGATAATGCTGTTCCAGGCGCATGGCTAAATCAAGCAGTGCGCTTTGGCCATCAATACGGCGCGCATGAACTAAGTGCTGTGTATATGTGGGGTAGGCAAGTGAGGCAAGTAAGCCCATGAGTCCAAGCACGCACAAAAGTTCAATCAGTGAGAATCCATTCTTCATAAAGCCACATAGTACTTATTCTATTTATTATAATGTTGTGCGTTTTATACCCGTGAGTCTACGAAAGCCTTCGAGTAGCTCATCTTTTATTTGCTCGAACTTCATCGACATCCTTGCCCAAAAAGACGCGCTCTGGATGACGTGAGGTAATCAGTTGAGCAAAAACTAAATTTAGCCACAACTTAGGGAGTTACCAAAAAAAAGATTTTAATCAATTTGTGCGGTTATGCAAGAGCTCTAATCAATAAATCCATTATTTCTTCACTTATCTTGCGTGAAGAGAATATTTAAAATCTACTTTATGATATATTCAATTGCGTAGCATAAGCACCAACAGTTTCAAAGAGAATGAGTATGGCAAACCGCATGGTTTAACTCGAAGTTGAAGAGAAACCCTCCGTAGTGCAACAAAAAAATAAGGTGAGGAGCGAGGCAGGAGTATGATACTCCCGAGTGTTAACTAACTTTTTGAGGTGGCGGCATGATGTTCTTTCAAAGTAAACAACAATTGGAAAGTACTCCAATATACCCTATGACCCCATTAGAAAAAAATGCTGATGGTACTTATCCTGTTGATAAAACACGTTGTGGAGTTTTACCCTGCTATTTGAATGAGCAAGGTCAAATCGTTTGGGGATGTGTTGAATCAAATCGCGTGGGCCCAGTGCTTGTTAATTTACCCGCTGGTGCGCGAGATGTTATCGCAATCCAAGGTGGACATGAAATTAAATTAGAGTGGGGTAAACCCTTTCCTGATTTGAGCTGTAGCGCTTTAACGCCATTTATTGGCAAACCCTTTAGAAATGATGCTTATCAAGAAATTGTTGCTGTATTAGAAAGTAGTGGGTTTCAACTTTTTATCGAAAATCCGCTAGAAGCAGCTCTTCATGAAACACAAGAAGAGCACGGTGCTGATGTCAGAGAGCATGGTGGTCGCGATCATCACCTATTAATGTCTTTATTAGATTGTCCTGAGCAAGAGATTGTTGCTAAGAAAGGATCTGAAGTGATGCATGTATGGGTTGCACATTTACAAAGTGCTGAGGGAGTTGTGCTTAATCGAACGAATAAAGTGGATAGGAAAATAAAAAGTAATTTTGGTCGAGCGTTTTATGAGCAAGGTTGCTGGGGAACGTTGGAATATTTTAAGGCAAAAGTTCATGAAGAACACGTGAAATTCTCTTCTCCGGAGGTTCTGGCTATTTATAATGATACTCAGAAAGAACTGATAAAAGGAGCATTTAGTGCATGTGAAGGAGCGCTCAGTTTCTTGACATCTGTTGAAGCATGCGTTGTTTCAAGCTTGTTGCCGAATCAACCTAGGTCAAGTTGCGTACTGCTTTAAATCCTGTTTTTTGACAGTCGCTGCGCGCCATGGAAGGCTGAAGGCCGAGGCGCGTAGTTCGAGATGGCCTGCGATTTTTAACCAGCTTGTAGCCTATGACACAATCTTTACGCAGGTGTGGTGTCATACTGGTTGTGGGGGGTAGTCAGCGATAGTTCGGTATTGATAGCCCCATTAAAGTTAATTGTTGCTAAGTGCTTGTATGGAAGTTTTTCTTTGAGTGTTTGAATATTGTCTTCAATGACGTGCATATTGGGATCGCATAAATTGGCTATCCAGCCTGCACAAGGTATTTGGTATGTTTGGAGTGCATGAGCTGTTAGGAGTGCATGGTTTAAGCAACCAAGACGAAGGCCTACCACAAAAATAACGGGTGCTTGGTAGTGCTTGATATAATCCAGCCAGGTTTGATTGTCATTAATTGGGCACATGAGCCCACCTGTGGTTTCAATGAGTAGTATTTGATGAGAGGTAGGTTGCGCATGACAAAATGTATCGAGTGCATCAAATGTAATGTTTGTAGAGGCTTGCTTTGCGGCAATATGTGGGGCTATAGGAGGAATAAAGGTATGTAGAGAGAGTGGGGCTGTATAGTGAGGTTGGTGTTGAGCAAGTAGCGCCTCATCTTCTGTACCACCACTTTGAATGGGTTTAATTGCAATAGCGTCATTGAGTTGATTCAGTAGTTGGCAAGTGGCGTAGGTTTTACCGCAGTCAGTGTCTGTTCCAATGATAAAATAAGGTTGCATATTAGCTGTTCTCCATAAATTGATTAAGGATATTAAAAAAATCTTCAGGGTGACTCAAAAATGGAGCATGTCCTGCTTTTTGAAAAAGTTTGTAATAAAAAGAGGGATGTTTTTTTTGCATTTCAGGTAGCACTTGAGCTGGAATAATACGGTCTAATCGGCCGAACAAGTAAGCAACAGGCTGTTTTAGCGTGTGAAGTTCATCACGAAAATCCCAATTTTTTAAGATATCAAGGCCCTGTTGAAGGCCTGCTAAGTTTGACTGCTTGGGCAGGTTTAAGTCTTTGCATTGTGTTGATTTAGGCAATTGTAGTGTAATAAAGTGCCGAAGCGTTTTTTGAGGCGCGCTTTTAAGCCCTTGATAAAAAGTATCTAGATTGGCAGCTTGAATACCAGGCCAGTGATCCGAAGCTAGAAAATGTGGCGATGAGCTAAGGTTGATTAAGTGAGAGATACGTTCTGGGTGCTCTAATGCCAATCGTGTTGCAACCAGGCCTCCCATCGACCAGCCAAGCACAGCAATTTGCGAAGGAAGTTGTTTCAGCAGCGTGTTCTTAAAGTCATTCCAAGGCATACATGGTGTTTGCCCAAACCCAGGTAAATCTATTGGATAGATACGATATCTTTTATTGAGTTCGGGCAGAATTGGATGCCAAATATGATGATCAAATCCCCAACCATGCAGTAAAAGAAGTGCTTGCCCCTGGCCGCTTTGATTTATATGGAATGATGACATTGATGTAAGCACTTAAAGAGTTTTTGAATGTTATCAGGTGTATGATGGCTATTTAAAACAATGCGTAAACCGGTTTCAGGACGTCTAACTGTTGGCTCACGCATAGGAATACATCGAATGTTATTTTGTTGGAGTTTAAATGCATAAAGGCCCGCTTTTTTAGGGCAGCCGAGTTGCAGTTGTTGAATCGGGGCTTTTGAATCTTGCCAACGTAGGGGAGAGGATTGGATTTGTGTTCTAAAATATTGAATGTTTTCTTGGAGTGTTAAACGTGCTTTATCAGCATCTTGAAGACACTGGAATGCTTCGAGCATGCCGTCAGTAAGAGCAGGACTGATTGCGGTTGAATAAATAAATGGCCTTGCTGTTTGCAAGAGGGCAGTTATCCAGTCTTTATCACCGGCAACAATAGCTCCTGATGCGCCAAGTGCTTTGCCAAGAGGAATGATACGTAGAGGTACTTGGTCTGTGGTGAGCCGGTGTTCTGCTACACAGCCTAATCCTTTAGGGCCTAAAACCCCAAAGGCATGCGCTTCATCCACAATCAATGGATAGTGAGTAGCCAGCGCCTGAAGGTTGGGTATGGTGCCACTCATGCTAAAAATACTTTCGGTAATCAGCACAGTATTTTCAGCATGTTTCGTTTTGGGTGTGGAGTGATTGTGCGGATAGCGGCTATAACTTCCTCCACTGAGGTGTAAACCATCATAAAAAGAGGCATGTACGCTTTTATCGATTAAGGCATGAATATCAAGTGTTGCAAGTAATTGCATGAGACTTAAATTAGCTGCATAACCTGATGAAAACAGCAGTGCTGCTTCAACGCCGAGTGCTTTTGCAAAGGCCATCTCGAGTTTTTGATGGGTCTTATGATAGCCTGAAACCAGCATGGAACCTGTACTACCCGCTGGATATTGATGAAAACTCTTTGAGTAGGCTGTTTGTAACGCTGTGTGCGTTGTAAGTCCTAGGTAGTCATTACTGCTAAAGTTTAATGGGCTGTTAGGGGTTAGGCTACGCAGGCGCAGAAGGCCACGTTCTTTTGCGTCTGCGATATGAGATTGAAGTTTAAGCTTCAGCATAAAGGCCTAATTTTTCAAATAAAGTATTGTCTTTAGTTTGCTCGGGGTTAGGTGATGTCAGTAGTTGGTCACCAATAAAAATAGAGCTAGCACCTGCAAAAAATGCGAGCGCTTGTAGTTCATCGGACATGCTTGTACGGCCTGCTGTTAAACGAATCACACTTTTAGGCATTAAAATACGTGCTGCTGCAATGGTACGCACAATTTCAAGGCCTTCAACTTCCGGTGATTCTCCAAGAGGGGTGCCTTTAATAGGGATAAGTTTATTAATGGGTACACTTTCAGGCGGTGGATTTAAGCTTGCGAGTGTATGTAAAAACTCAATTCTGTCTTCACGTGTTTCACCGAGTCCTAAAATACCTCCTGAACACACTTGAATACCTGCTTCTCGTACTTTGTCGAGTGTATCGAGTCGATCGCTAAAACGACGGCTTGAAGTAACTTTTTCATAATAGCTGGGTGAGGTGTCAATATTATGGTTATAAAAGTCGAGCCCTGCCGTCTTGAGTGTTTGAGCCTGTTCTTCTGAAAGCATGCCGAGTGTCATACAGGTTTCAAGGCCCATGGCTTTGATTTCTTGGATGATTTCAGTCATTTGCTGCATGACTTTCTTAGGCGGAGAGCGCCAAGCAGCCCCCATACAAAAACGAGTTGCGCCTTCTGCTTTTGCTTTTTGGGCAGCGGCGAGAATATCGTCGGTACACATCAGTTTTTCTTTTTCAAGATCAGTATTGTGATGTCCGCTTTGGCTGCAGTATCCACAATCTTCAGGACATGCGCCAGTTTTGATACTGAGCAATTTTGCCATTTGAATCGTGTTGCGAGGATGATTTTCGCGGTGCACGGTATGTGCTTCATATAACAACTCAAGGAAAGGCTGGGTGTAAATATCACTAACAGTTTTGATGTCCATGTTTAGGTGCTCAACTCATATTTTCATGCGATGGGCATTATGATAGAGTCTGCCATACGATTGTCAACCCAAAATAAAAATATGGTTAACCAGAAACGTTTATTAGCTCGTGATGCCGCACATATCTGGCCACCCTGCACACCTTTAAAACCTGAAATTGCAATACCACGGTTGGTGGTTGAGCATGCAGAAGGGTGTTATTTGCAGACCAACCAAGGTGTTGTTGTTGATGCCATTTCAAGTTGGTGGTGTAAGGCTCTTGGGCATAGGCCTAAGTCTGTGATTGAAGCGATTGAAGTGCAGCTGCAGCATTTTGAACATGTGATTGGTGCAAATACAACATATCCAGCGCAAGTTGAGTTAGCAGAAAGACTGACTGAGCTTACTCAAAAGCAGCATGTATTTTTTGCAAGTGATGGTTCTTCAGCTGTTGAGATTGCTCTTAAACTGGCTGTGCATGCTATGCAAATTAAAGGTATGCCTGAGCGCTGTGAGTTTGTCACACTTGAAAATAGTTATCACGGAGAAACGCTTGCAACACTCAGTGTGAGTGATGTGGGTTTATATAAACAACCCTTTGAGGGCATGGGCCCTAAAAGTCATGTTTTAGAGCATGTGCCTTATGTGTCAGGTGAAGATGATGCTTTATGGCATGACTGTGGTGAAGTTTGGCCGCAAATTGAGGCGCAATTAGAAGCGATTAAGCATCATGTATGTGGTGTTATCGTTGAGCCCATTTTACAAGGTGCTGGAGGCATGAAAGTGTATAGTGCTGACTTTTTAAAGCGCTTGAGTCAGTGGGCAAAACAAAACACATGCTATTTGATAGCGGATGAAATCATGACAGGCCTTGGACGCACAGGTCGAACACTTGCATTAGAGCATGCAGGCATTACGGCCGATTTAATTTGTCTATCTAAGGCATTAACAGCGGGTACGATGCCCTTGAGTTGTGTGCTGATTGATGACGAAATCTATAATGTATTTCATCAAAATCCAGAGCACCCTTTTTTACATTCACACACATATACAGGGCATGCGCTTGGAGTAGCAGCAGCTTTAGCAACTTTAAAGGATATGCAGCGAATTGATATTAATCAGCAAGCAAAAGCGTTGGGTGCCTATATGAAGGTTTGCTTTGAGCAAGTTGCCGCATCAACTGGGCGTATTCAAAATATAAGAACGGTAGGGGGGATGATAGCGGGTGACTTGATTGTGGAAGATAATCAGGTGCTGGGACGCGCATTATCTGCCGCCGCGCTAGCGCGTGGCGTGCTATTGCGGCCTCTAGGGAATACATTATATTGGTTTCCTCCCTTAACAGCAGATAACAATGTAATTGATGTTGTATCAAGCATTACAGCAGAAGCCATTCGAGAGGTGTTCGAATCATTGAATCGGTTATGATATTTAGTGCAGGGCAAGATCACCAAAATCTTTTAAATAATCCAGGGTTGTGATCAAATAGGTTTCATTTAAACAGATGAGGCTACCCCTATGTCCAACAATTTGATTGTTCACTTTAGCGACTTACCTGATCCGAGAGTTCGAGGGCGTACAGATTACCCTCTGATAGAAATAGTTTTTCTTTGTATCAGCGCGATTATTTCGGGTTTTGATGGATGGGAAGCAATAGAAGATTTTGGGTATGGGAAGCTGAGCTGGCTGAGGAAATTTTTACCTTATGAAAATGGTATTCCTCGCCATGATACTGTAGCTCGTGTCATGTCTTGTTTGTCTCCAAAGGCACTACAATCCTGCTTTGTCAGTTGGGTGCAATCAATCGCTGAAATTACAGAAGGTGAAATTGTTGCGATTGACGGCAAACAAGCTCGTCGTTCGTATGATACAAAGAATCGAAAAGCGGCCATACATATGGTAAGTGCATGGGCCTGTCAAAATGGTGTGGTTTTAGGTCAGCAAAAAACTGATGCAAAATCCAATGAAATCACCGCTATTCCTCAGTTATTAGAGCTGCTTGAACTCAAAGGCTGCATTGTGACTATTGATGCTATGGGGTGCCAACGAGAGATTGCGGAGAAGATACGAGCTTGTGATGCTGATTACGTTTTGGCGCTCAAAGGCAATCAGAGTCTATTACAGGAAATGACAAGTGACTTTTTCTCAACGGCTATTGCAAAAGACTTTTCTGCTGTCGAACATTCACGTTTTGAAGATAATGATTATGGCCATGGTCGTATTGAATCAAGGACGTGCTATGCTGTTGCCTTACCTAATTATCTTCGAGATTTTCGTAAAGATTGGAAGGATTTAAAAACGTTGGCTTGCGTAGTATCTTCTCGTGAAATCAATAATGTCAAAACCTATGAGACTCGCTACTATGTCAGCTCGCTTGAAGCAGATGCTGCCAAGATTAATCATGCAGTTCGCTGTCATTGGCAAGTGGAAAATGCGTTGCACTGGGTTATGGACGTAACGTTTAAAGAAGATGACTCGAGAATTAGGCGAGGACTAGCCGCAGAAAATATGAGCGTTATGCGGCAGTTAGCCTTGAATTTGATAAAAAAGGAATCGGATTCAGATTTTTCAGTACCGAGAAAAAGACGAAAAGCAGGCCTTTATGATGAATACAGAGAAAAAGTGTTAGGATTTTAGACTTTGATGCTCTTGCCCTGATATTTAGTGACTCTTTATTGATCATAATGGCTATGTGATGTAATATATCTCTTTGTTATTCACCAAGAGTTATTGAAGTTATGCCAAGCCAAGCACTTAGAGAAACATTAGAGCAAAATTTTTTGATGCAATTGGCAAAAAAGTTTCGCAGGATACTCAGCGAAAATAATTGTCATCCGCGAGGGGGATTAGCGGCTGGAGTAGTAGAAGAGCATATTAAAGCCATCATCGATTGGCCCTCGATTGAACCGTTGTTTGATGAGAATATAGAGGCATTGAGTGGATTGAATGTTTTACCTTCACCGGCAAAAAAACCTTTCTTACGCCAAAAATATCAGGCGTTTGACGCTATGCCCTCTGACATACAGGATGCTTTTTCAGAGAGAGTGGTTGGTTTATATCAGTCAGAGCACAGTACTTCTTCTGAGGTAGATAGTGAGCTTTCAAGCTCAGAGCAACGTTTTGTGAGTTTAAGCTTGAGCGAGGAAGACAGAGCCATAGCGCATCAACATTTTGTGTCTGCTATTGCAGAAGAGCGTCGAGCATTAGATATGCGTGTTTATCATACAGATGACAGGGGTGTTAGACGGTACGATAGTTTGACCCGTGTGTTAAGCTTTCATGGAAGGAACTCGGTGTGCGCAGCAGTCACTGTGCATGATAATCGCTTAATTGCTTCTGCTAACTCAACCGGGGAATTATCTTCAGATACGCTTGCACAAGCTATACGAACAAAACTCAATATACTCAGAACATTTCTTGATGATGCTGAAGTGTTTATTGATGAAGACGTAGAATTTCAGGCAGAGGTAGATAGGGTTGCAAGGCTTTTGGTTGAAGAACACGGTATATCAGGAACAAGTGCTGAGTTAAAGCAAGCCCTTAAAAAGCTATATCGTTCAAGCCAAGGTGAACCCAGTGATTTATTGGAAGAGGAAGCCTTTCTTTTAGACGCCATTCGTTATTCGGATGAGTTCACCGTATTATTACCATCTTGGAAAAAAACAACAGAAGCGCCTCAAGTTGTTGATCCCGGTGTGAGAGAATATCAACTGCAAATGACCACAGGTGAGATTCTTTCTCAGCAGGTACATCCATTTGATGAGGCTCTTCAGTTTTCTGGCCATGAAAAAATTGCCTCTTTTCATGCTGAGCAGTTATTGGTTGTATATTTTGAGCGTGTTTTAGGGGTTGATTTAAGAAGTTCAGTAGACCAACGCATTTTTGGTATTTCTAAATTAACCTGTGCAGATTGTGCAGAGGCCATGGCTTCTCGTCAGGTGAGGACAAGAGGTACATCGGGTGCGGCATATGATGCTGTTGCTAATGTAACTTCTCCTAATAGACCTTCAGGGAGAAAAAGAAGAAGACCCGTTTCTAATACAGCGCCAGATTTTAGCCCGCCTGATAGCAGTATGAAGGCATCTCGTGTAGAACAAACAAATTCAGTTCCCTCTGAGTTTTCTAGTACCTTAATATTTGAACAGTCCCAGCTGGAAGAAGAGCAATCATATGGTTTATCTTCAGTGAGCGCTCGTTTTTCAGAAGGATTGAGTGATGTTGTTCGAGACATGGGATTATTTTCTTCTGTACCCGCTCTAAAAGACGAAGGCACAACATCACCTGAGCTTGCATCAGTCGGTTTTAGTCGTTCTGCTTACGTGAGTCGTTTCGTGCGTGGCACAGGGTTGTTCCCTGTTATGCCCTCACAAGTAGAAGGACATGACTTTGACTCTGATGATGATGTGCGTATAGCTACACCTGAAAATTAAAGGGCTCTCAATATGTCGTCTAGATTGAGCGTTTAGGATTGAATGTAGGTAGAGATTTAGGAAGAATGCGTATTCATGTAATACGATAGTTAGAATAGGATAGAGGGTTAAAAAACGGATTGTTTGCCCATCTGCTATGACATTTTTGGAGACACCGTCTATTTACCGTTAAATTGACGGTGTCATTTAGGGGGAAGAAAGGGGCGCGCAACTAGAGATATCAGCACTGATTTTAAGAAAACTAAATATTGAGGAAGATTGCTCAAAACGCATTGTTTATGCTATAACTTAGGCGGAAAAAAGTTTTATTTTAATTGTTTGTGAGCCTGTAATGCCAATTTATGAATATCAGTGTTATGCGTGTCATCATACGTTTGATGCACGTCAAAAAATGAGTGATGAGCCATTAAAAGAATGTCCGGAATGTGGTCAAAATACAGTAAATAAACTGGTTTCAGCCGCAGGTTTTCAATTGAAGGGAACAGGCTGGTATGTCACTGATTTTAAAGATCAGTCTAAAAAAACGCCTGAGAAAGCAACTCAGCCGAGTCAGCCCGCTCAGAAAGAATCAAAATCGCAAAAAACGGCAACAAAAACTTCTGGGAGTGTTGATTGAAAAGTAAATCAATGCGCAGTTATTTATTAGCGGGGCTTGTGGTTTGGTTGCCGATTATAGTGACGCTAGTTGTGGTGCGTTTTATTGTTGATTTACTGGATAAATCAATTGCGTTGCTTCCTAGTGCGTATCAACCTGAGCAATTGTTTGGGTTTCATATGCCAGGATTTGGTGTGGTTTTTTCATTGGTTCTTTTATTTTTGACCGGTTTAATTGCAACGAACTTTTTGGGACAACGTTTGATGCACTGGAGTGAGGCCATATTGGACCGTATTCCTTTAGTCCGTTCAATTTATAGTGCAACAAAGCAAGTGATGGAAACCGTTTTTTCCAGCAACAGCCAGGCATTTCGAAAAGTGTTATTGATTGAGTATCCCCGTAAAGGTTTGTGGACCATTGCTTTTCAAACCGGTGCTGCAAGTCAAGAAGTCTGTGATTATACTGGGGAAGAAATGTTGTCGATTTTTGTACCTACAACGCCTAACCCAACATCAGGTTTTCTCATGATGATTGCAAAATCATCAACGACCGAGCTTTCCATGAGCATTGATGATGCGTTAAAGTTAATTATCTCACTCGGGGTGATGCAGACCAAAAACCCTATTAAATAGGCTTAAATATGAGCAAAAAACAGTCGTTTTTTTTGTTTCTCAGAAGTGGTTTGGTCGGTTTGTTTTTAATATGGAGTACACCGATCACGGCCTTACAAGGCAGCACATCAGGTAAACTCATCGAATACCTCGCAGCAGAAAAAGTAAACCTGACAGTTACAAATAGTAATCTCAGATCGTTTTCTATTCCGATTACACGTGACACCATCAATGAACAAAAAGCGCGTGTTGCAACGCAGCAAACGCTAATTACTGCAAAAATTGAAACATTAAATGGATTTTTGGTGAGTCAAGAGAAAAAGCAGCACGATCTTAAATTACGACTCAAACAATTCAAACAATCATCAGTCACTCCCTCAGAAGCACTGGTGCTGCAAGAGTCAGTTAACCAAGTGCGGGCATTCATTCAAGTGAATGAAAAAGCCATTGAATTAATTGAAGCGAATTTAACACTTGCGTACCAATATCAGAAGACATTATACAAACGTGAACATCAGCTGATTCTTTGGGAGGCAGCTGAAGAAAAAAATCATATTGTTCAGTTAAAACAAAATATGTTGACTGCTCTTGATCAAAAGCGAACAGCATTGTACGAAGAAAATATTAAGATTGAGCAACAAAAAAAATCGGGTTTGCGGGCTGAAGCAAAAGGGGTTGGAGATGAAGTTGCACTCCTTTTAAATAACCAAGAAATTTTACTGATTGACCATCAAGCTGTACTTGCTCAGTGGGAAATCACTCTGGCTGAGGCTGATTATGTTTTCTTAGAAAAAAATAAAGAGGTCAAGTCACTCGAATCTATTTTAGATGTTTATATGGGAGCAGCCACCCAGCTAGACGTGATGAGTGACGCATTGACATACATGCAAAAAACGTTAAAAACAGAAAGTAGCATTTTATCGAATGAGGCCGATAAACAAGGCATGAGGGCTTTAGAAGCGAAGTTAAAAGCGTTTGACCAGCAGCTGAATGAATTAAAAAAAATGGTCTCTGACGTATTAAAAGAAAAACAAGCTGTGCTCAAAAAACAACGCGCTTCTCGCCAAACTTTTGACGATTATAAGCAAGCTTCTTTGAGTGGTTTAATGCATCAAATGGGACAGGTTCCTTTTCAACTTTATCAATATTTACAAACTCTTTTTGTGAAAGCACTCGACCACTATTTGTGGGAAGACATTTGGCCTCAAATTTTGTTTTGGAGTGTCTTATTTTTGATTACAGTTTTTTTTACAGCAACTCGGCGTTTACTACGCCCGGTGACACAAGAGAAAGCACGTTCCCGTTTTTCGGGGCATTTATATGATGGTGCTTTGCTGCTGTTTTATCGAAACTTACCGCAATTTTTAATCGTTACGTTATTAATTACCAGTTTGTTGTTGAATCAAGTCATGTTTACTCATCTGCTGCTGCTTTTTCATTTGTGTTTAATTTGGTTGGTTTATCGTCACCTAATAGGCATTGCACGGTTAGTTTTGCTTGAAAGAGTGAGTGATGTACCGAAGCATGAAATGGCTTTGTATCGTCGCTTTAAATGGCTCTTTTTTATCGGTGCATGGGCAACAGCACTGATGAGCTTAGGCCAAGAGCTGCCCTTGTCTTTTTTATTACAAGATGTTTTTAACCGCTTGTTTATGTTGTTTCTTTTTGCCATTGCATGGGTGCTTTGGCAAAGTAGAGAAATTTTCCCTGAATTATTTCATACATGGTTGCACTCTAATAAAAGACCATTTCGACATTTATTATCGTTTTTAAGTTTTTTAATACCTATTATTTTGTTAACAACAGTGATTATTGGTTTGTTAGGCTATATTCATTTTGCTTGGATTTTAGCACGCTATCAGGCTTATTTTGTATTGATTTTGATTGCTTATGTGATTTTACGAGAGTTACTGAGTGACTTTTTAGATTTACTCTCAGAAAAAATGGTTTCTAAACTTCATAATGGCTGGTTATGGGTGGAAGCTCTTGTAAAGCCTCTTGAAAAATGGCTTCATTTTGGCCTGTTGTTTTTAAGTGTGTTGATTATTTTTAGGGGATTTAAAAATAATTGGGAACTGACGATGGTCTCAAGTGTCCGGACAATAGGAACTTATCCTATTTTTAGTGGCACTGAAGTGCATATCACATTATTCAGCGTGATTGAAGCGACGATTGTTTTACTGATTTTAATTTGGCTTGCAAAATGGACGCGTGAATTTTGTTATCGTTGGCTTTATCGTAAAGTTATTGATGCCGCCATTCGAAATAGTGTATCGATTTTTACGCAATATACGGTGATTCTATTTGGCTCTTTTATTTTCCTACGTGTTTTAGGCGTCGACTTAACGGGTATGGGGATGGTATTAGGTGGGCTTGCTGTAGGGATGGGTTTTGGGTTACGTGACTTTGCAAGTAATATTGTGGGTGGATTAATGTTATTGATTGAACGCCCGGTGAGAGAGGGAGATGTGATTACTTTGGGTGAATATGAAGGGCGTGTTGAACATATTGGCATTCGTTCTATGCGTATCTCATCTTGGGATAAAATGGATGTTTTAATTCCTAATGCTGAAACGTTTAATAAGCCCGTGACCAATTGGACCCATCAAGATGGTGTCGTGCGCACAGTTTTGCCGGTTAAAGTCAATCGGTCGGATGATCCCGCCTTAGTGAAGCAATTGATTTTTGATGTACTGGATATTATTCCAGGCGTTTTAAAAGAGCCTCCGTTCCAGGTGTTTTTAAAGCATATTGATGAGGCGCTCATTGAATTTGAGGTGCGTTATTTTATTAATGTGAAACTTCACCTACGTGTTGCTGTGCGCTCAGAAGTGTTACTTGCTATTATGGCGCAATTTAAAGCAGCGGGTATTCAAGCACCTATTCCGCCTTTACGTGTTGAAGTTGAAACAAACCATCGAACTGGACATGAACCCAATATTACCCCCGACCAGTGAGGCTGAACTTTTAGTTCGTTGTCGTAAGATTGAAGGCTGGAGTTTTTCAGCGCTTGCAGATCATTTAGGTGTATCGATTCCAATGGATGCTGTCAAACGAAAAGGATGGCTTGGAGGGATGGTTGAACGTGTTTTAGGGACAACTGCAGGCACTGCTGCCAAACCTGATTTTCATCATTTAGGCATTGAATTAAAGACATTACCCGTAGGTGCTGAAGGTAAGCCCCTTGAGTCAACTTTTGTGACCAGTATTAATTTATTAACCATACATGAGGAGGTTTGGGAAACTTCTCAGTGTTACTCAAAGCTGAAACGTGTGCTTTGGTTGCCAATAGAAGCAGATAAAAACATCCCATTTCCACATCGGCGTATTGGTCGAGCCTTTTTGTGGTCGGCTGATGCTAAAGATGAAATAATACTTTCAAATGACTGGCATGATTTAAGTTTTATGCTAGGCCGAGGCAAGCTGGCAGAAGTGGATGCGCGAATAGGCGTTTATTTGCAAGTGCGCCCAAAGGCTGCAAATGCCCGCTCATTGTGTTACGGTTTTGATGAAGATGGACATAAAATCTTGACGTTACCCCGAGGTTTTTATTTAAGACCCTCATTTACAGAAAAAATGATGACTTAACTTGGATGAATTTATGAAAAAAATACATGTACATATTTTGCGGGTACTTTTTGTTTTACTCATGCTAGTGTTTGCATCAATTTGGGTTTTGAAATTTAAAAAGCCAATGGCACCCATTGAGGTGCCGGTTGAAACACCTGTTGAACAACCGGAAGAACCCATTGTGCCTCCTGCGATTGAGTGGAAACCGGCAGCGTCATTTAGTGTTTTACCTGGCTGGGATACAGCAGATTTAAATGCATCATTTAAAGCGTTTAATATTTCCTGTGATGTTTTTTTAAGGCAGCCTGCCGAGAAAGAAGTGGGTAGTCGATACTTCCCATTGAAAGCAAAAGATTGGCATCCAGCATGTCGTGCAGCAAAAAAACTGTCGAACCCTTCAGATGCAGACATCAAATCTTTTTTTGAAGCTTGGTTTAATCCAGGACAATTCTACGAACAAGAATCAATTGAAGGGTTATTTACCGGATATTATGTACCTGTGATTCAGGGAAGCTTGAAAAAATCAGATGATTTTACGGTACCTATTTATGCGTTGCCTCGTAATTGGGTGACGTTCCGTTTGAGTGATTTTGATGAGAATTTGCCGGATAGAAAAATTGTTGGGCGTGTAGATGGACATCATATTTATCCGTTTCATACACGGGCTGAGATTAATCAAGGTGCAATTGATAAACATGCACCCGTTTTATTATGGTTGAACGATCAAGTTGATCGTTTGTTTTTAGAAATTCAAGGATCAGGCTTAATTCAATTGCCGAGTGGCCGAGAAATATTTATTGGTTATGCAGGCCAGAATGGAGCAGCTTATACCTCGATTGCAGGTGTTTTAATTCATCAAGGTGTGATGACACGTGATAATGCATCCATGCAAAATATTCGTGCTTATTTTAAAGAGCACCCAGATAAAATGCAGGATGTGATTAATCAAAATAAATCATTTGTATTTTTTGAAAAACAAAAGAAAGCTGCTGCTCGTGGTGCACAAGGTGTGTTTTTAACTGCCGGATATTCTTTGGCTGTTGATAGGGCGTGGGTACCATTAGGTGCTCCTGTTTGGTTAAATACAACACGTCCGGATGTAGAGAATAAAGAACAAGTCCCTTTGCAGCGTTTATTTATTGCCCAAGATACGGGTGGGGCAATTAAAGGTCCTGTTCGAGGCGATGTGTTTTGGGGTGATGGTGAAAAAGCGGGTGCCATTGCGGGTCGCATGAAAAATAAAGGACATTATTGGGTGATGCTACCCCGTGAAACAGCGCGAGAAGAGGGTGATTTAAGATAAGATTGGTGCCTGTTTTAAGCCCTGAGAATTGCACATGCCTCAGGGCTATGATTTTGGGTTACATAGACGGTCTTTGCGTTATAGCTTCTACAACCTGAGATACTTGTTCAGGTTCTTGGCCGAGTGCTTCTTGATGCAATGGGCATATTTTTTCAGAAATAACTTTAGGGCCTGTGACTATCCAGCCCCCTCCTCGACATGCCAGTACAACATTCTCTTTTGTTTGTGTTGATGGATTTTCTTCATAGGCTTCCACGCAAGCACGCAACCGTTTGAAGTAGGGAATGAGTTCGCGTGTTTCTTTTGAGAGTTGTTGAACCTCACCTTCAAAACAATCCATAAATTCTAAAGCAATGGTATGTGTGGGTACAGACTCGTATGCAATATTATTGAAGTAGGCTTCTGCTTGTTCATATTCACTTTCTGATAAGAAAATTGTACTTTGTTTTAGTATTTTTCTAGCGGTGATTTCAATGTGTGCCAGCATGCAATGTAGCTGTTGTTCGCTAGGCGCTGTGCCCAGTTGGTGTAACTCAGCCCATTCTTCAATTTGTGAATATGAAGGAATACTGCCATGTACACGTAACCAAGCATTTTCAAAATCGCTGACAGCAATTGAAAACCAAACTTTATAAACAATATCTTTTAATACAGTGAGTTCATTCAATAAAAGACCAGCGTGTTGTAAAGTATTAGGCGGTAAAGATAATAGACCTTCCAAACTCATGAAGATATCCCATTGAATACCCGCTAATAAATATAAATTAACAACGCCGATTGCTCTAACATTCGTCGGATCATCCAAGTTGGCTTTTGAACCTGCCCGAGAACTTACATTTAAAGCTCTTTCTAGTTCAAAAGAGGTTAAGTAGCTGAGTAAGTGTTTGTTTGCGGCACTATCTACTAAAAGACTGTATTTTTTAATACAGCTTGATTCCATGAGTTCTAATGCATCTAATGCTTCAGGATAGTGATTTTTTAACCGCTCGAGTTCTTGTGCTCTGAAATAACTTTCAGATGGATGTCCCATAGCACGATGTAAAAAACCTAAATAGGCTGATGTGGCACCCAAGTTGATTAACGCATCGAAGTGTTGCTGTGTTGAATGTGCTTCAAGAGCAGCAGCGCCATTACGCCGTTTCATATCTCCACCAAATCCATGTAATACGCGTAATTGAACATTGGCCAATGTTTCATCTTCTTTTTGGTGTAGTTCAAGCGTTTTAGCTGCATCAAGTAAAGAGCGGAGTAAAGAGACATAAACAAAAATACCGCCTTTTTTTCCTAAGTCACTTGGACCTCCTACGTAAGAAAAAAAGTAACTTTTAGCCATTCTGTTTCTAATAGCGGGATCTTCAAAAATTGCAGATAGTGTTGCAGAAAAATTATTAATATCCTTGGGACTTTCACATAAAATAAGTGGATTCACAGGGTATTGACGAATTTGTCCAATACGTAATGTACCTGATAAGTAAGAAGAAAAATGAAATAATAATAAAACTTCATCCAAATTGGTTTTATCCTCTGTATCAGAAAAAATATAGGATGGAAAAATATCCTGGTGCTCTAAAATAAAAGACAGCCTTGCGAGTTCTTGTTTTGTCTCGTCACTAAATGAATCGGTACTTTTTTTGAGTTGCTCAAAGTAGCGTGGATGTTTGCTTAACTCGGTTAATAGCTTTTGTCGTTCTTGAGGTGATAATGTTGGGTATGTGTGCCCATTCATGAGCATTTTAATTTCCCGAAATTCATCAACTAATAATGAACATAAGTCGCTTAATACACGTTGATTCAGTTGTGTAGTTTGTCGGGTATATTCTTTTAATCCGCCAAAAAAACCGGCTAAATCAATTAAATCGTGAAGGTAGCCCGTTGAAACAGCAAGGTGCTCATCAGCTGAGTTTGCTTTAAAAGCGCGAATCACTTTTTCAAGTTTAGATAAAATTTGTGCTTTAAGTGCTCGACTTCCTGATAGATCAAACCAAATATCGGTTTTGATGGCTTCTATACAACGTTCAAAATCAGCACGAATATCATTTAAAACAGATTTTTGAAATAGATGATGTTCAACTGTGAGTTGTTTCAAAATTGTTTTTAACTTAGATAAATATAGTTCTAAAATAGCATGTTGTTGCGAGGGTACAGTACGTTCGAGTGTTTCTCTTGTGCGATTACGATTACCATCAAAGTCTGCCATACACCAACTAAAAACATGACGAAATGATTCCATCACAGGTGCTTTTAGATGTGCGGAAATCATTTCATATTCTCCGCCATGAGTTGCTTGAAATTTGTTTACAATTTGCTGATGAAATTCAGGGAATGTTGATAATATACGTTGATATAAAAATAAGGCAAAATCAGCTTCATCGTGTGGTGTTAAATTTTCTTGTGGGACTAGTCGACTTTCAGCCCATGCTCGCATGGTTTGCACCAACTGAGTTTTATCTTTTAATGAATGAGTACCGCCATTTTCCAAATGAATTAAGGTATCAACCATATGGCATAAATCAATAATAGCCTGAATATTTAATGGATAGGTTGGATGAGAAGTAATAACAGGCATCAGTGGATATTTTTTAAATTGAACAGCTAACCAACCTAATTTTTTATCTATGTCGAGATTCTTGGGTATCGCAGAAATGAGCTGAAATACTCGACTCGGTCTTTCTTGATTTCTTAAGGCATTGTGATAAGCCTCTAAGATAATATCGTGTCTTATTTCTAAGCCGACAAGTTTGTCGTTTGATAGCGCATTATGTTTCAGTGGGCTAAAAGCTTCTGTAATAAGAGCTTCTCCTTTAAGAGAGGCATGCGGTGTAAAGTGATAAGGCTGAGGCCGTGTCCATAATGAAAGATTCCGTCTCACTAAGTGTGGGCGTGCAAGAAACATAAATACTCCAAAAATCATCCTAATTTTGGCGTATTATCTTAGCATATGGGCAGTCATATCAAGGGGTTGATATAAAATAGTGGGTTATTTAACGAGAGAAAGAGCACTAGCGAAAGGAACTGCAGAACCGCATCACGTGGTTTGGTTGGTGAGTGGTCTACAGCGTGTTCTGTTCACCGTCCTCGGGTGTGTGATCTTTACCGTCAAATTTGATAGGCTTTGTCCAGTTAAAGAAACTTAAGAGACCTGCTCCAGTTGCTGTTATTGTTGCAATAGGAGCAGCACAAACGGCTACGCCAGCTAAAGTTTCTGCTGCAGCATAGGTAAGGCCTGTGCCATTATAAATTGCGGATGTTAAACCAAAACCAAAATTTTGCGCCAAAAATGGCAGTAAAACACCAATACCCGGGAGTGCTACACCAGAAAAAGCAATGATACCAATAGCGACAGTAAGCACGGCAGCAAAAGCTAAAAGGCATACGCCAATTTTAAAGGTATTGGTATAAGTTGAACGGCTTTCGGTATATTGATTTGCGAGCTTTGCTAGTTTTTGGATGTTTTCTTGAAATGCTGGAGAGTCACTCGTGTTATTGCTGAGCTGCTCGAGGACTGTGTTTGTTTCAGTCAAAAGGTCTGTGAGTGCTTTAGATTCTTTGGGGGGGCATGATATTTTCTTCTCTTTTTTAGGTTGAACGCTCTGCACATGGCCGGTTGTATCTAAAGTAATATCAAAGGATGCTTCAAGTTCTTCGATAACACCGGTTAAAAAAGTAGTCGCACTTTGTAGGTGTGCCAATTTTTCTTGTGTCGCTTTGGGTGTAGATGCATGTGCAGAGGATGTGCTGCCTTTTTTGAGTTGTTTCACGTTGGCATATAGTGCTTGGACTTGTTGGGCTAACTGAGAGTCGAGTGGTTGTTGGCTTAAAGCACTAGTAGTATTTGAAGCACTAGTAGTATTTGAAGCACTGGCAGTATCTGAAATAAAAGAAACACTGGCCTGGTTACTTTGAAGTACTGCAATAGGAGGTTTGCCGTTTATTTCAGGATGTTTGTTCTGAAAAGCATGCCAATAGGTCTTGGCTTGTTCTAAAAATGCAGCATGAGCAGCGGATGCATTTTGTTTGGGGTGGTCAGCAAGACGACTATGCCAAGCAGTTGAGATGTCGGCCAGGCTTTTTACCCAATCTTCACGTAGTGTTTGGTAGGTGTTTAACGTAGTACTTTGGGCCGGAGGTGCTATATGTAAGGTATGAAATACTTGCCCTGACCATTCGGCAACTAAAGCTTCTTTTTGACGTTCCGCTTCTTTTGCTTTTTGTTGTAATTCATCTTTGAACGCTTGTAATGAACGTGCAATGAGATATTTGTCTTTCTCAGCTAAATTTTGAGATAAATTTAACCAAATAGCCTTGGATGGTTTGGGGGGATTTAGACCCTGGTTACTTTGGTGTTTTGCTATCTTTTCTTCTAGATGCGCTGTTTCTCGTTGTTTAATGTCTTTGATGCTTTGAGCATGCAAAGTATTGTTTTGATATTTTTCATATTCATACAGTATTTGGGTGTAGTTTATGATTTCTTGACAGGTTCCTTTCGCCCCATTTCGTCCTTGTCGACCATTTTGTTGCTTGCGAATGCGTGGCCGATTTAAAGCTGTGCCGAGTACAAATAATCCTTGTTCAGATTGGGGTTTAATATCTGTACCACGTCCCATACGAGCACTGATAGTTACAGCTCCTATTTTTCCTGCTTTTGGCACAATGTTACTTTCAGGAATACCTTTAGCGTGTATATCTTCAATCAGTAAAGGTTCTAGGCTCGTCCATATGTCAGGATGATTTACGCTTATTTTTTGCCGAATGGCATGAGATATACGCTGAACAACAATATCATCATCGCAAGTAATTAAAATAGGGCGCTGGCGGTTATCAGGTTGAATAATGTGTTGCACAATACTTTCAATTTGTATCGCCTCTGCTGCAGCAATGGCTGCTTTCCAGTCTGTTTCCGAATTTTGAGAGGTTGACTCACCGCAGTAGACGGTATCTAAAAATTCACTTTTGGTTTCTCTATGGGTTGGAAACTTAATGACCTGATCAATACCATAAGTTTTTTGGTGGGATAATACTTCATCTAGGTTGCCTGCTGTGCCTGTACAACCTTCGATTTTTTTGTAAAAAGTTTTAATTAAATAAGGCAGATTAAACGACAATGCAATTGGATGAACAGAGTCAATAAAAAAATTAGGTGCTTGACCTTGTTGAGTCGCTTCGTTATTGAGTCGAGTATGAAGTAATTGATGGACCATGCCACTATAGGTTGAGCCTGAAATGATTTGTTGATTAATCATGACCTGTGCAAAGCGTGTTTGGAGCTCTGTGTTTTTGCCTTCACCACTTTGGACATCTTGGTAATCAAATGTTTTGATTTGTTGGCAGATAGAAAAATCAATACCTTCCTTCATGTCTGATGCAGATTTTGCAGCACGCAATAATAAAATCAATTGGCTATCACGTTGTTTGCGATAAGTGGCGTCATGACTTAAATCAGCGCGTAGATAGCGGTCTACAAAGTGTGAATGGGCTGGCGCATGTTTTGATGCTGCTTTGAGTTGCTGACACAAGTCTTGTAAATGCGGTATTGCTTGGATGATAGGTTGGTTTGTTTTCGGGTCAATAGGGTAAGTGCTCTGTGTTGCTTGGTAGTAGTCATAAATAACTTGATAGACCCATGCGTCAGGATTATAAGCAGATGCACCGCTTTGACTGTCAGTGTAATTAAACTGAGTATCTTCTTCATTGAGAAGGTGATCAATTTCATCGAGGTAAACAACACGCTGTTGCTTATTTAGATTAAATTTCTTTTTTTGTTTCCAAATTTGCTCAGAAAGAAATAAGCTGAATTGCCCTGCTGTTGAGTAATTAATAGCGCCTATCCCTGTTTCTATTTGGTCATGGTATATATCTCCCGGGGAGTCGGCTTGAATCAGGCTATGACGAATACCCATGGCATTTAATACGGGGGTCGCTTCTAAATAATCACGCTCAGATAAGCTGTTTTTAGCACTAAAAACATCAACCACATGACCATTTAGAGCAAGATAAGCTGTTCGCATGATAGTCAGTAGGCTTTTACCTTCACCTGTTTTAAGCTGCGTTATCATGCTTTCATCATTATGATGCGCTGCATAAATAAGTGCGAGCATTTGGGTGTGATTGAGCCACTTTCCAGTTTCACGGAGGAGTATTTCTCGCATGCAAGCTAACGTTTGGATGGGGTCATTTTTGTTTTGGTGGAGTGTTTCCTGTAATTTTTGATCCGTATAAGCAACAAACTGTTTGCTGGCCTGATGAATAAGATGAAAATCTTGACGTAAGCGTGCTTTAGCTTCTGGGGGGATGGATGTTTTGCCTTTGGATTTTAACGCATCGATAACACGATTAAAGTCAGGTTCATCTTCCGGTAAAATTTCAAATTGACGACAGCTAATAGCGGTTTTAAATTGGAGCATTAAGCCGTCGGTAGAAGGCAGCAAGGGTGCTGAATCGAGTAGTTCAAGTAGTTTTTCAGCGGTTGGAACATAGGTGTGTTGATGGTAATAGAGCGCTAATTTTTCGAGCTCTTCTTTTGTCCAAGCTGTAAGTTTTGTTTTTATTGCTTGAAATTGCTCAATATTAAGGTGTTCATCTTGGCCTTTTCGTTGGTCGTGCTCAGCTTGAATGGTTTGAAGTTGAATTAAAATGATAGCAATTAAACGATTAAAATCCGTTTGTGGTTTTTTATCTTCATTCTCTGGATATATTGCAAATAAGTCGAGTACGGGTTTTGTATTGTTGAAAACAGTGCCATCACAGGAATATTGGATACATTGCGTGAGTGTGTTTTGCCAGAGTGTTAACAGATCACCTGAAAATGCATGTCTTTCTCTGGCGAAAAGATAAAATTGACTCATCGCTATACCTGTCTGATCTTTTCCAAAAATAGTGAGCAGGTTTGTGTAGGCATCAATCAGTTTTGCGGGCGCCTTACTTTGGCGTAATGCCACAAGACGTTGTATTTGTTGATTGATATCAAATTGCGTTGTGATATTTTCTAAAATAAATGCTGCTAACGCTGTTTTCGTACGATTGGAAAGGGGTGCTTTGAGAATTTGGGGTAATTCATGTGCAACAAAAGTATAGAGGTAATTTTTTTTGTGACGGTATGAGCAACTGAGCTTATCTAAGTCTGCTTCTAATAAATCAGGAGCAGTATGTTTGCTTTCTAGAAAAATTTCGAGTAATTCAAGGGGGAAATGTTCGTCATGGGTTGTAGCTTGTACAAAAATGTTTAACCACTCGGTCAGTTGTTCTATCGAGTAATATTTTCCGGGTTGTGCTTTGTCTATGAGGAGTGTGAGCAGTGGAGCAAGTTCGTTGTATTCGGGGTTATTATTGAATGTTGCAAAGCAAGTCAGTAAAGGGATTACGGCGCTGAATCCATCTTCAGCACTATTTGTCATGCCCCAGGCTACATGTTGGGATAAAAATGTTTTACAGAGCGCAAGATTGTGTTTTTTAAAATTGAGTTTAAATTCTTTTTGGAAATAATTGAGTGCATCAGTTACTTCATCTGTTGAGAGCGGGGAATTTTCTAATCTATCTGTAATAGCACATCCGTCATTAATCAGTTGGATTCTTTGGGTGTTGAGGGCTGCTATGCTGGATTTAAAAACGCGACCATCAATTACAAGGGTTGGAGGATTTAATAATGCCCCATAAATAGCATTGAATTGGTTGATATCCGGAAGCATGGCAGATTTTTCAAAGCAAATGGATTGCAATGACTGGTCTAAGTGACTTGCCGCTCGTTTTTGTTCTGGCGATTTTAATGTATCTTTTTGGTCGGTGATTAGATGAAACTCATCTTGCGTTAACCAAGGATAAGTATCAAGCCATGTAGATAAAAGCGGTTCTTCGGATAATAAGGTGCAGAGTTGTTTTTTGCTTTGTGCATCAGACCATTTTAAAACGCGAAATGCGCGTAGGGCACGACCTGCTGCATTGAGCAGTTCAAGGCATTCTTCAGGTGAGCGATTGAAAGCCTCAAGTACGCGTTGTTTTTTATCAGCGGGCATTGACTCAATAATATCTAAAAAAGTAGTGATATCTTTAAATTTTATTTGTAATTCATTCCGAGGCAACTTAGATAATGGGTATCCATACATGTCGAGAGATAAAGCTAAAGACGCGTTCATTGAGTCTAAAATACTTGCTCGTTCTGGTGTATTAAAGCAAGGAAATTGGTTTCTATTGAGCGCTTTTTGTATTGAATCCGGTGTATCAACACCCATCGTACTACACAATGTAGCAAGGCGTAGATGATTGCTTATCAGTTGAGGATTTTCAGCGGAAAGTACAAGCTTTGTTTGATACTGAGATAAAGCATCACGCCATTGTAAATAGCTTATAAAATCAAGCTTTAAATAAGATACCGCAAAACGACAAGCATGCGTTAAAGGGCGTTGAATAGGAAGTGTGTGTGGCCAAATCACGGCATAATCAGCAGGGGCTTCTTGTTCGGTACGGGTGTGTGTGAACGCTGTTAATTGAAGCGCATCATCCCAATATGGATAGGGTTTTTCTGTATGAATGGCTGCATAATAAAAACCATTGTGATGCCAATCAATATCATTCATATGATTAAGTATATATTGCTGAATGTGCTCGCTTTCAGGGTGTTGTTCAGCTTGTTTTAAGACGGCATAAAGACGACCTAAAAAAACGGTGCCGTGAAAATCTGGATGATTATCTAGGTAGGCTTTGAGTGTGTCTGAATTGAGGTGAATATCGCATTTTTCAGTGTATGTCAGAATTGCCTCAAATGCGCTCCAAAGGGGAGCGTATTGCATCTGTCCAGTTGCTTTACCATGAGCGTCAACCAAAGCCCACCATGCTGCTTGTAGGGCAGGTTTATTTTTTAAGGTAACGATGCTCATCGTCATTGCATCAATTTCAGAACGTGTTAAGTATTCAGACCAGTCTTTAGAGGGGGTGAGTAATCTCTCTTTCCATACTTCAAAATGATCAGGCGTAAAATTTTGATGCATAAGTAAAGCAAGCTCTACCCAGCACGTTGTTCCTGTCGGTTGATTTGAAGACAGTTTATCGGTATGAGCTAGTTGACTGAGTGCTTGTATGTTGTCTTCAGTGAGTGCATCAAACAAAGCATTTAAAAAATCATCAGGGGTATGAGGTAAGGTTAATTTTGCATGATTTTTGAGTGTTTCTTTAGATTTTTTAGGTGCAGATACGGCTGGTTTTATCGGTTGATGCAAAATAATTGCAAAAGGATTCTTATGTTCAATGCTTTGACGAGCTGTAAGGTCTTCTTTTTCTTTTGTTGCATCAAAGCAGAGTACTAGTGTTGGTTCTTCTTTTGATTTGTAGGCAATAAAAAAACCTGCCGGCAGGTTGTTATTTGCATCTAAGTCGTTTGCGTCTTTGGTGCTGAGTTCATAATCTTGCGATATGCCGTGTCGAAATTGTGATGCATGTTGGCGAATTTTAGCAATGGCTTCAGGGGCGATATGTTCAATCACATGTGAGGCATTTTGGGTGCTACCAACCCATTGAGAGAATAGGGCACTTGATAATTCAGGATAGTCTTCAGCCTGAACACGATTAATTAATGTTGAAGGGTCTTTATGATATACAGCAATGGTTTTTTTAGGTTGTGGTGTTCGTACGTGTTGCTTTTGCTGTTGTTGTTGCTGCTGTTGTTGTTGCTGTTGTTGCTGAATTTCATGAGAAGCAGTGCTGAGTGGGTAAGTTGCTGAAGCATCAAACTGTGGGGTAGTGGTTTTGTCTTCAATACAAACATGGGGTTTGAGTGTACCTGCTGATAAGGAGCTAAATTGATTGCGGATATATTGTAAGTGGCTATTGTCTAAAGCAGGCATACAAACACTTCTAAAGTAAAAATTAATAACACAATGTACATTGTGTGTCTATAAAAGAAAAGAAGTAAAGTATATGTTG
Source organism: Legionellaceae bacterium (assembly GCA_029210085.1). Classification (GTDB taxonomy): domain Bacteria; phylum Pseudomonadota; class Gammaproteobacteria; order Legionellales; family Legionellaceae; genus JAALKW01. The sequence goes on from JARGPP010000015.1 coordinate 38,489, forward strand.
GCTGATGATTCATGATTGTGAGTTCTATACAAGCTCTACGTAACGGGACTTTTTCCTGAGTGTTCCTTAACTGGCGACGTCAGTGGAAGATAAATATAATCAAGCAAATCTATTTAGAGTGGCGTGATTTATATGAGGAGATTTGTCATTAAGCAAGAGCCTCTGGATGTCGCGGACAAGCCAGCGGCACGTAGGCGGAGGGGTGTTACATTAAACTTAACTTGTTTAAATATTGATCAATAAGTAGAGGTGAGCTATAATCATAGTAAGGACTATGGCGCCTATTTGCGCCTTTAACATAAGGAGTATGGTAAGTGTAAACGTTCTAGTTTACAAGGTAGGTGTATCATGAGCACGGGAAACTTTACCGAATTTACGGTAGCGTTGGCAGCTTTCGAATCCGGTATTGATACAACTCAACCGCAAACACAGGCTTCATTACAGTATTTAAGAGTTTTTGACTCACAATATGGGAATGTAGACCCTGCAACGGTTGATTTCAATAATCCCTCTGATTTAGCTGATTTACAGTATCACGTACACAATACGCTAGGTTTTATGGGGAAATATCAATTTGGTGAGCCATTATTAATTGACTTAGGTTACTACGTTCCTGCTCCTTCGGGGTATTACGGTACGACAGCAACCAATGAATGGCAAGGAGAGTGGACAGGTAAAAATGGTGTAAATAGTAAAGAAGACTTTATGAGTGATGTTCAAGAATTAGCAATTAGAGAAGCTTTTGCTATGAATATGGGAGTGATTAATCAATATTTGGGGCAAGCAGGCCAAACCATCGATGATTTTACAGGGCAGGAATTTGCTTATACACGCTTTGGGGAGGAGCATGTAGCTACGGTAACAATGTCTGGTATTTTAGCCAGTGCCCATTTACAAGGCCCGGGTGGTGTTGCTCAATTATTACTAAATAATGTTGCATCTAGTGATGAATATGGGACTAATATTCTCTTCTACATGGATAAATTTGGTGGGTATCATTCACCGTTTGGGACGGATGCAGATGATCGCTTGATGGGAAGTGACTACAGTGAAACCTTCGTAGGTGAAGCAGGTGATAACCTGATTACGACAGGTGGTGGGGAGGATAAAATTATCATTGCCAATCGTTCTGATGGCCATGACACCATCACAGACTTTGATGTCACAAAAGATGTCATCTCGTTATCGAACTTTTCAGGTGTAACCGTAGAAGATTTAAGTATCTCGGATGTAAATGGTGATAGCGTGGTGGGATTTCCTAATGGTCAAACACTGACTTTAGCCGGTGTGAGTGCAGTTGATTTGTCTGCAAGTCAATTTGTATACGGCCCTTATCAAATCAGTTGGAGTGCCAATAGTGGGGATACCATTATTGATAATTTTAATGTAAAGCATGATTTAATTGACTTGAATTATGCATTTGCAAGCAACAATTTAGATATTTATGAAGAACAAGGTTCAACAGTGATTGAGGTGGTTGATAACAATCAACGGGTGATTTTAGAAGACATTCCGGTCAGTGAATTGAGTTCGGCACAGTTTGTCAAAGCACCTGTCGATTTTGCGACTGCTCATTTTGGTGTGGATATGGATTATTCTCCTCCTGTTGATAGCGGCTCAGGAGATGAAGTCACAACACCGCCTGTGGTCGGAGATAATAATCCAGGAGGTATGGCGCAAGGAACAGGTTCGGGTGATAGCTTTTCTTACACTTGGAATTGGGGTGCAAATGACGTAATTTCAGAATTTGATGCCTCGGAAGACCAAGTAGATTTGACCAACTTTTGGACCAGCTTTGACCAGCTGACACTCTACGATGATGCGGCAGGTGATGCTGTGATTGATTTGACAGGCATTAATAATCAAACCATCACTTTAGCGGATGTGTCTGTGGCAGATTTATCTGCAGATAACTTTACCGGGGTTTCAGGAGATTGGCAGTCTGTTACTGGTTCAGCTCCTGTGGATGATGGAGGCATAGAAGATGATGTGATAGCAGAACCACCGGCTGTTGATGATACGCCTGTAGATACAGCACCACCTGTCCATGATGATGTTAGTTCAGGTGCTAATGAGTACTCCTATACTTGGAATTGGGGTGCAAATGAGGTGATTAGTAATTTCGATGCCCAACAAGATACATTGAACCTACAATCTTTTTGGGCCGATTATGATGAGTTTGAGATTTATGATGATTTAAGCGGTGACGCAGTTATCGACTTAAGTGCATTGAATAATCAAACCATCACATTGCAAGGGGTATCGAGTGCGGCTTTATCCGCCGATAACTTTAGTGGTGTCGCAGGTGCCTTTATAGGCGCAGATGGCGCAGGCATTGTGACGCCACCCGTAGATAATAGCACGACAATTGACCCGGGAGGACAAGCGCCTGCTGATGATACGTTTGGCTCGATTGAGCACGATATGAATGAGAGCCATTTGGTGGCTACGGATAGTGTACATGATACCTTTAACTTTACTTGGAACTGGGGAAGTAATAAAACCATTGTTGGATTTGATGCAACGCAAGATACGGTTGATTTAACTCGATTTTGGACCAATAGTGACCAAGTGAATATTCGCGATGACGCAGACGGTAATGCAGTAATTGATTTGACGAATCTGAATAATCAGACCATTACTTTGCTCGGTGTGTCATCCAACGAGTTAGGTGACAGTAACGTGGTTATCTAATCTTCGCGAAAGGCACGATCAAAACTCTTCACGATGGGCTTGGTAAAATAAGCCCATGGTGAACTTTTGTTTGTAATGAGCATGGCTTCTGCTGGCATACCAGGATATAAAACAATGTGACTGAGTTTTTTGAGTTGCTCTTCTGGAATTCTAATTTTGACCTGGAAGTAAGTTTTTTGTGTGTTAGGATCGATAAGTGCATCAGCAGAAACGTGGGTAACCGTTCCAATTAAGCGTGGTGCATTGCGTTGACTTAATCCAGTTAGAATGACTTTGGCTGTTAAGCCTGGATGCACTGCATCGATATCAAGAGGGCTTAATTTTGCCCCGATAATTAATACTTCGTGTTTCGGAACAATATCCAGAATGGGCTCGCCCGCTTTAATGATACCACCTTGGGTATGAAATTTTAGATTAACGATGGTGCCATCTATTGGTGAGCGAATTTCTGTTCGACTTAAAATATCTTGTCCTGTTTTTTGTCGTTGTTGTATTTCATTAAGTTTGGTCTGAATCTCATCGAGTTCACCGAGTAGTGTTTTACGGTGCTTATCTTTGACGGCATTAATTTGTAATTCAGTCTCACCAATCTTTTGTTGTAACTCAGCAAGCTTTGCGGAAAGCTGTCCTTTTTTGCCCGTAATTGCTGAAAACTCGCGTTGTAGAGCATAATATCTTGATTGTTTGATTAAGCGTTTTTTAACCAATATTTTGGCATCGTCGAGTTCTTTTTCAATAAACATGCGTTGTTCGTCATTGGATTGAATAATAGCTTGTGTACCTGTAATTTCTTGCTCTAATTGTTCTATTTGTTGTTGATAAATGCCGAGATTACTCTTGATATGTTGTTTGTTGGCCTCAAAGATCTTGCGTTGTAATGCAATAATAGATTGAACCTGAGGAGAGTCTGAATGCATAAGTTCTGAAGGCAGTTGAATCGTATCATGGTCTAATTCAGCATAAATTCGAGCTTGCGTACCGACTAAAGTCCAAAACTCATGTTGATTAATATCTGAGACAGCTTTTGCTTTGATATCTTTCAGTTTAATCAGCAAGTCATTTTTTTTGACATAACTACCGTCTTTCACATAAATTTTTTGAATGATACCCCCTTCAAAGTGTTGGATGACGCGTCGGTTACCCGCCACAATAACACTCCCAGGCGCAATGGCGGCACTTTCGAGGGTTGCAAGGGTTGCCCAGGTAAAAAATCCACCGATGAAAAGCACAATAACTGAAGTGCTGTAAATTATGATGGATTGAATTTCAGGACGGTTTTTTGTGTTCATCAACGTGGGATCCTATGCTGCTCATTTGCCCGTTTGTGAGGGTCATAACACGGTCACAGAATGAAGCGCAACTGGGTCTTTGTGTGACCATGATGACCGTAATACCTGCTGATTTTGCACGCTTTAAAGCGGTTTCTAGTGCGTAAAGCCCTTTTTGATCGAGGTTACTCTCAGGCTCATCAAGTACAACAAATCGTGGTAGCCCATAAAATGCTCTGGCAAGACCGACGAGTTGGCGCTGTCCACCTGAAAGGTTATAAGCTGATGTTTCTGTTTCATAGCCATGTTCGAAGTGTAATATCATTTCATGTGCATTCACAAATTTAGCAGCAGCAACGACTTGATTATCATCAACCTCACCCATGCGAGCGATATTTGCTTTGACGCTACCTGGAAAGAGCATCATACCTTGGGGTAAATAACCGATGTAATGACCGATGTCATCTCTTGAGCATTCATAAATACTTGCGCCATCTAGTCGAACTGAACCGGTTGTGGGAGGCCAAATTCCGACGAGTAAGCGGGCAAGTGTTGATTTTCCTGCACCACTTTGACCAATAATAGCCAAGCTATCGGATGGGTTTAAAGTAAAGTGGATGTTTTGTAGTACAGCTTTAGTTGCACCTGCTGGTACATAGAGTAAATTTTCTATGTTGATAAGCCCTTTGGGTTGTGGGAGGTGTAGATCTGAACGGATAACTTCAGGGGACTGAAAATATTGTTGTAATCGACGGTAGGATTGTAAGCAAGCGACGGCTTGCTTCCAGACTCCAATCGATTGTTCAACCGGAGCCAATGCGCGAGATAAGATAATACTTGATGCAAGCATTGCACCACTTGTAATTTCGCCGTTCACGACATAATACGCGCCACAACCGAGGATTAGAATTTGTAAAATCATGCGCAATGATTTTGAAAGCGATAAAACCATACCTGAGCGATCACTGGCTTCAGTTTGTAAGTTTAAGACATCATTATTTTTTTTAAACCATTGCTGGGTAATGGCCGCTATCATGCCCATGGCTTGTATGCTTTCAGCATTTTTAAGGTTATTTTGGAGGGTGCTTTGATTCTGTATATGTAAATCATTGGCTTGTTGTAATGGTTGTCGAGAAAGTTTTTCATTGAGTAAGCACAGCAAAAATAAGGCGATAGCGCCAAGTGTTGAAATAAAGCCCAAAGGGGCATACAGCATGAAAATTACAGACAAATAAATAAAGACCCACGGTGCATCAAAAAAAGTGTATATACTCGCACTGCTTAAAAATTGACGTGTGTTGGTGATGTCTGCTATTGCTTGTGCGCCGTAGCGTCCACCCATCAAGGTATGATCGATACTGCGTGATAAGGCGACGGGACTGAGTTGGTTATCCATCCATGTACTGATACGGGTCATAATCAGCGTTCTTGCAAAATCAAGCATGCCCAATACCATAATGGCAATGATAGCAATCAGGGTAAGATAAGTCAGGGTATCAAAGCTTTGGCTTGGAATGACGCGATCAAATACTTGAAGCATATAGATGGGAATGGTAAGCATTAATATATTAATTAGGCAGCTTAATGCCAGCGTATAAGAAACACCTTGTTTACAGGCGCGAAGCAAGGTGCCTAAGTGATGCTTGTTGTGTTCATCAGTCATGATGATCTTATATATTCAGCATGTTTTCAGTTTAGTTTAAATCGAATCAATGCGCACGTTTCGTACGGGTTTTTTAGGGATTAAATAACGATTAAGCCGGGCTAAATCTTTTACACTAAGAGTGCCTTCGGCTTGTTTAAGTAAAATGATATTATAGAGATAACCATAAGTATACTGGGCATAATCAACTTGAGACGCGTATAAACGAAACTGAATTTGTAGTATTTCAGTGATACTAGATTCGCCTGCTCGATAAGATTCTTGTGCATATAAGAGTGCTTTAGTATTAGAGATAAGTGCCTCACGAACTGCTTTAATACGTGGAACACCGACTAAAACAGTATTAAAAGCTTGTCGCGTATTTGCCATGGTTTGCAAGTATTGTTGTCGCATAGCGGCTTCACTTTCATTTAAGTTAGCACGCGCTTCTTTTTCTTGTGCTATGGTTAAACCACCATGAAAAGCATTCCATCTTGCATTGAGGCCGTAGCTGTAGTCTTGATTTTGCGTCGTATCGGTTAAAATTTGGTTGGGTACGGCTCCATGTTCCATTTCAAGGGCTGCTCTTACATTCGGCAAAAAGTCTCCTCGAACCACTTGTATTGATTTTTTAGTGGCTGCAATATTTAATCGCGCAGCACGTAAAAACCAGTTTGTTTTTTCTGCATTATGAGTCCATGTGTCTATATTGTTGGGTTCTGGCGTATGCAGCGGAAAATGTGGATTAAGATATGAAAAGTGTTCATATTGAAAAGCGGTTAATTGACTTAATGTCTGAATGGCATCAAAAAAGTTAATTTGAGCATCATATAAGTTCGCATCGATAAGAGACGCAGCACCCTTGGCTTGCTCTAAATCGGTTATGGTTGCTTCTCTTCGTTCAAAAAGCCCATAAGTAGCTTCAAGTTGTGTTTTTATGTATGACTTTTGATCTTCAATAAAATGTAGTATTTCTCGAGATCTTAAAACGTCAAGATAGGCTTTTGTGGTACGTGCCATTAAATCTTGTTGTTGTGCGGTGAGGGTTGCATAGGCGGCACGTACTGTATAACGAGACTCATCAAGCTTATTAAACTGAGAATAATTAAAAACAGTTTGTTCAGCCGCAATCATGTAACTACTCGTACTGAAAAACTCATTACTCGGGACATCCCCCGGTTTATTGAATTCCCGTGCAATAGCCGCACTCAAATCAATCAGTGGCAAAAGCATCGCGTAACTTTTAGGAACCTCTTGTTTGACGGCATTAAATATGGCTGTTTGTTGTTGATACAAGGGATCGTTTCGAGATGCGTCTTGAAATGCATGCAGTAAGTCAACCTGGGGAGTGGCAAAGCAAAAATGTGTATTGAGCAATATCGTGATAAATATGATAGTGCGCATAGGTAGCCTGAGTAAATGGTTGTATCTGAGTTTTTCAGTATATACCTCATATTAATCAAAATGCGAGTTTTAAACCGTCGCGATCAGGGCAAACGCATCTAAATTTTGAGCACTTGATAGGATTTTTTCGCCTACGTCCTGCGCTTTATGAACAATATACAGGCAACAATAAATAACACTCAAAACTAGATTCTGCGCATAAAGTGCGTAAAGCAGTCAGTTAGGTTGATGAGCACACGTTTAAATGCGTTTATCCTGATATTATTGTCCCGACTTGATAATCTCGGCCGCTCTGTATCCTGATTTAATGGCGCCATTCATAAAGGATTGGTCTTCACTTTTATCAAAAAATTCACCTGCAAATATCAAATTTTCAATTCGTAATGGATAACCACTCCATTCTTCCGAGCTCATACCTGGAGGAACGGCTCCAGCATAAGCATATTTGCAATAATTGAAGCGAAAGCCTTTGTATGTACTTTTTAAGCCGGGCCACATTTTCTCAAGTTTATTTAATAGGGGTTGAACAACAAATTGATGAATAGACTCAGGTGATTTGTTAATAAATTTTTGATGAACACTGTCTCCGCTAAAGTAGGCACGAATAATACCTTCGGAGATTTCTAGACCATTCTCATCGAGTTGCCCATTGGTTTCATCCCAAATACTAGCTTCGTTCATGAAGGATACACGGCCCTCATAGCCCTCATAGTGCTGACCAAAACTATCCGTGTACGCCGTATTTTTCCAAACGCGTTGATCAAAGAAAAGGTAAACATTGGCCACTACGCCATAAGGGTAATTATTTTTATTGAAGACCGTTGCCATCATGTCTTGATAACCCTTAATATCAACCTTGATTTGCTTTAATACAGGAGGAGGAAGCGTAGAAATCACGTAGTCGAATGCTTCGTCATTAATCATATATTTCTTATCTGATTTTGATATTGTGTGAACAGGGGTTTTTAATTGAATGCGCACATGACGCCAAGTCGGTATTTTTTGAAGGAGCTTATCAATTATTTTTCCAGTGCCGCCGATAACGCGATATTTTTCATCATGTTTATGACTGATTTGGTAAGTAGGGACTTCTAAGTCAATAAACATCTCTTCAATAATATTAGCATTGATGATATCTGCTTCTTGCGCATAGTAACTGGCGGCTTCGGAAAAAATATAATGGGCTAATTTTTCTGGAAATTTGAGTTCTTCTAAAAGATAGTCTTTTATAGAAAGTTTTTTAATTTTTTGTGCTCGTTTAGAGTGAGCATGAAAGCTTAAGAGCTGAATATCACGGATAAGTTCCTCTAAATATTTTCTTGCTTCAGAGTGGTGAGAATAAAACGGATAAAGATATTCATTGTCTGTTTGAAAGCTTTGATTATCATAGATAACATTACGCACTAAGTGCTTATGGTATGGCTGATACCATTCTTTAAGTTCTAGGCCTAATTCGCTCACTAATGCACGTATTTCCGATTGAGTTGAATCAATAAATTCACCACCTGTATTGTAAAATGCTGTGCCATAAGGACTGATTCGGGTGCCAACTCGTCCACCAAGCCTGCCTGATGCCTCAAATAAGACCGTTTCAATCTGTGCGGCATCCAGTTTTTTAGCGGCTGATAAACCCGCGAGGCCACCACCAATAATAGCCACTTTGATGGCACAAGTCATTGTGGAAAAAGCGAGCGTTAGAAAAAAGAGTAATGCTTTCATAGATATCCAGATATTATTTTTAAAGATGATGTCTGTTCGTCGTTATTATAGAGTTTATAAAATGGACAATTTCAAGTTAGCGGGATAGTATCATGGTGACTAATTTATGATCCATAAAAGTGTCATATGATTTCAAGCAGGCATTAGAGCGGGTTCATCATGGGTTAAAGAGCTCGTGAGCGTTTATTTTTTGATTGTATACAGCGGATTAAAGAGCGCATAACGGTATTATACGCTTTCTTTGCATGGGTAGTTCTCGACTAGGGCACAAAGGTGCGTGTACAGCGCACCGCCATAGAGACATCTTTAAGAATAGGGTTTTGATCACCATTGCTAAAGCGTTTTCTGAATGCACTCTGTGAGTTGTTTTCAGTGGATGTCCAATAATTATTATTAATAAATCCACCAATGGTAAGTTGATTATTGTACAGACAATTCACTTGAGTGTCTGCGACATTACCACCGGCAGGTAAAACCCAATCGTTATAAGGACCGGTTGTATAGGTATCACAGATGCCTGCAGCATACGTGTTGACATCGAGATTTTGAGGACAACCAACACTTCCACCAGGACCGGTCAAACAGGCCACAATAGTTGCTGTATTGGTTGTGCCATCCGTTGTGCTGGTCGCACCTGTTGTTGTTCCTTTTCCAGCCCATTCAATGCTGGCAGAGTTATCACTTTCAGGCACAACAAGATTGTATAAATTAGGAGAAACCCCGGTGTTTTTACAAGCGATGATGCCACCATCAGCTGGGTCTCCAATTGCTGTGGTTGTTTTTAGTGTAAAATCTTGATTTCCTAATGCTGAAGTACATTCATTATTGAGTGTACAGTCCACGGGTACACAGCAAAAACTAGGGTTTGTACCACAGATACTTCCGCTAAAATCAGCTTGAGGGGTATTATTAAGCGTGCTTTTTAATACAACAGCAACAGAGCTTACGGCATTCATATCTGCAACAGTGATACCCGCATGATCATGTCCTGCATCCCATAAAGCACTGGCCACAATTCCAAATGGAGTATCATCGCTTATGCTAAATGATGCGGCATCTTGTGTTGTATAATCTCCAATATGACCTAAGCCACAATCATTGGATTCAAAAAAAGTAAGGGTTACTTTGGCCAGTTCTGTTGCATCACCACCTGTTTTATTAAAGGTCACGGCCTTTGTTAACTTGAATAAGCTTCTATCATAGGGTTCACCGGGTGCCAGCGTTTCAAATAAGTGATTCAATGAGGGCTGATTTGAGTGCGCCATCGTTGAAAGACAACTGATGATCATATACAAACCGAGCATAAATGTATTTTTTTTTAGATATAAAGTGGCGGTGCTCATTTTAGGTCCTTTTCTATAGTTTTATTATTTGAAGTTTATTATTTGAAGTAATGCTTCATGTGCTGTAACTGCTTCATCAACAAGTATTGGGTCAGCTAAGTCATCAAGGCTTAGTTCAGTCCGGTAATGTTTTGAAATATGTATTTCAAGGGCATCTAATAAGTCATCTGTAATTAAAATCCCTTGATGCATTGCATTGAGCTCTGCTTCATTGAGCGGTATACGCAGGCGCAGGCAAGCAGGGCCACCACCGTTTTGCATACTTTGTTTGAGTCCCACATAGTGTACAGTCTGAATTGGGTTGGTCGTATCTGAAATAATATGATGGATGATTTCCTGCACCCGTATTGAGTCGTGGCATTCTTGTGGAGCAATTAACGCCATATCGGAGGTATGAGGTAATGTAATTAATTGGGAATTAAATAAGTAGCTTTGAACGGCTTCTTTGAGGGGGAGTTGTCCTCGGCTAATTTCAATACAGTTAAGCTCAAAATCAGCTTGTTGTTGTAAGTGTTCTAAAACGTATTGTTGATTTAAAAAAGCATCTTGGTGTATTAAAAAAACAGACTCGTTAGCCAAGGCTATAACATCATTGTGAAATACCCCTGCATCAATGGCTTTAGGGTTTTGTGCTGCAAAAAAAACTTGGCTGGCTTTTAAAGTATGTTTTTTAGCGATTGCTTCAGAGGCTTCTTTTGTTTGTCGTGCTGGAAAGTGAGAAGGTGTTTCGAGTTGTTGAAAAGCTTTGCGATCGTAAACAAACAAATGTAAGCCAGGTGAGGCATGATGGCTTGCAAAGCGATTGTGGTTTGCAGCACCTTCGTCGTTATAGTCAGGTGTTTTGGGGAGTATATCATGATGAACAAAGTATTGGTTATCAGCAAAAAGCATCTCAAGTTGTACTTTTGAGGTATTTGCCTCTTGATGGCGATGTAGGTGATGGACTAAATTAGCGGCTGTAAAATGGACGCGTTTATCTAAAGTATCAGCACTGGGTGTAACAGTTGCAGCATTGGCAGCCCACATGCTAGATGCTGAGAAAGCCGCACTTAAAGCGCGTGGGTTTTCTTTTTTTGCTTGATTAAGCTGGTTTCTGATTGAACCTGTAAAACCCAGGCTGTGCAATAGGTGAAGGTTTGGGCGTAATTGAGGGGGTAAAATAGCTTGTTTGACGCCAAGTTGATGTAAGAGGCGCATTTTTTGAAGGCCCTGCTGTGCAGCAAGCGCTGGATTTGAGCATGTTTTAGCATGTGACATCGAGGCAGTATTGCCATAAGCAAGCCCTGCATAGTGATGTGTTGGGCCAACCAAGCCATCGAGATTGAGTTCATAGACTGTCATGAGGTCTCCCAATGAATACCGGGAAGTAGGTTGTCGGGCATGTTCAGTGTATCTTCTTCAACGCTTGCAGTGGGGTAAGCCACATAATCTGATGCAAAATAAGCACTAGGGTGATGGTTACCACTGTAACCAATACCACCAAAAGGCAGAGCGCTTGAAGCACCTGTGGTTGGACGATTCCAATTGATGAGTCCTGCGCGAATGGTTTGGTAAAAATATTCGTAGTGCGCTTTATTATCACTCAATAAGCCAGCAGCTAAACCATATCGGGTTTGATTCGCTAGGGTCAGTGCCTCATCAAAGCTCTCATAATGATAGAGCTGAATCAATGGGCCAAAAATTTCTTCATCGGGTGGGTCATAAACGGCACTCATATCTAAAATGCCTGGCGTAATTAATGCTGTGTTTTCTTGTATGGTTTGAATGTTTAGAAAAGCATTTGCACCGAGAGCAATTAATTTTTTTTCTGCATTGAACACTTTTAAGGCTTGATTAGGATGAATCAGAGGTCCCATAAAAGGTTCGGGTGTATTGTCTGGCGTGTCGATTTGTAAATTTTTTGCTGCTTTAAGTAATTGAGTAAGAAAATATTGTCCGGTTGATGTTTTCGGGATGATTAACCGTCGTGCTGAAGTGCAACGTTGGCCTGTGGTTAAAAAAGAAGAGAGTATGGTATTGTAAACAGCAGCATCTATATTTTTAATGTTGTCATCGATAATCAAAGGATTATTTCCACCCATTTCAAGCGCTAAAAGTACTTCGGGGCGTGTGCTTAGCTGTTGGTGAATGGCGAGGCCAGTCTGATAGCTGCCCGTAAAACAAACCGCTTGTATGCGCGTTTCTATCAGTGCATGTGCTGTTTCTGCTTGGCCCTGAATGAGGTTGATAACGCCTTTGGGCAGACCGCTTTCATGCCAACATTGGATGATAAATTCAGCGACAAAAGGGGTGTATTCACTGGGCTTATAAATCACGGTATTGCCAGCCAGTAAGGCGGGTACAATATGGCCGTTACTTAAATGGGCTGGAAAATTAAAAGCACCTAAAACAGCAACAATGCCATGAGGCTTGTAACGCAGACAGTGATTGATGCTTTCGGCCTCAGTGATACACTCTGCTGTGCGTTCGTGGTAGGCATTGATACTGAGTTGTATTTTTTGAATCACAGAGGTTGTTTCAGTTGCAGCCTCCCAAAAAGGCTTACCGGTCTCAAGAGAAATGAGCCGTGTTAATTGTTCGGCTTTTTTTTGAACACACTGGGCAAATTTCTTGAGATGTACTGCCCGCTCCTCAAGGGGCAGACGAGCCCAAGATGTGCCAGCACGTTGGGCTGCTTCAAATGCAGCGGCAACCTCCGGCCCTGTTGCTGTATGTCCCTGCCAAATAGATTGATTATTAGCGGGGTTTGTGGATACGAAAGGGGTGCCCGAACCGATAACCCAGTGGCCATCAATATAGTGACTACCGGTTGGTTGATGCATTTTTACCATGGCAAGACTCCTAGTCTGTATTCCAGGTTTCATGAATCAAATGGACCATATAGGTTCCATTGTTATTTTTTATACGTTGTAGGATACTATAAAGTACGCGTGCTTGTGTGTCACTTTTGATGTGTCCAACACTTAAAAAATACTCACTTTCAGTGGATACATCATTTTCTTCAATTGATAATTTCCTTAAAATTTGCCTAACGTCTGCGACAGAATCGATGCCTTGCTCACCACGCGCTTCCATGAGTTCTTCCATATATTGGACCGCTTCAGGCCCTTGTGTCATGGCCATTAAGAGATCTTCTGATGCTGTATTTAAGTTGATGCGTGTTTTGCCGGGTAAGGCTGTTAGGTAAGGCATTAATACTTGGAGGTCAGCAGATTCAATATTAGGGATAAGCGATAGCTCAGAGAGACTGACCATGGGAAGGTGCGCAATAAACGTTGTATTATGTTGCGTTTGGCCGGGTTGATATTCGTTGATCCAGTTTGCAAGAGCGCTGATGAGGGGGTAACTTTTTTTATCAGCCCCATCTTCAAGGAGGTGTTTGATTAAACGATAAAGTGTCGTTTTTCCCGTTGGGTATTTTAAATTATTTAAATTAAAACGTGCATTTAAATCGATGATTTCAACTGAAAAATGTAGGTTTGAGAGCGAAGGGAATAAAATTTTCTTTTCAGTATGTGTGGTTTGATTGGGTGTATGACCAAAGTCTTTGTTTTTTTTCTGACTCAGAAAGTCCATTGCCCAGTAGCGAACAAGTATGCTTTCTCGTTGAAATTGACTGGTCTTAAATAAGAGACGTGTCTCGTCTAAACTGTTTTTTAACTGCAAAGTTAAGGTGGTTGTTGTAATGGCCACGAGTGTCATGATGAATAGTGCTGAAAGTAATGCGCTGCCTCGTTGATTAATCGACATGCGTACCACCAGGAATAATAAAAATAGGTGCTATTTCACCCAGGTTTTTAATACTTAAATAAAGTTTAAAGGATGAGGGCAATAAAACGTCACCACCACGCCACTCATCAGACCAAGTATGACGAGATGACGTGAATGAAAAACCACATTTGTCGAGATGTTCAAGTAAAATTTGTTTTTGGGGTTTATCACGGATAAAACCATCAAGCTTTGCCCAACTTTTTCGAACTAATTGATTGTTTTCGCAGCTTAAAGCAACACGCCTTAATGTGCTTTCTGGTGTTTTTTCATTGGGTCGGACAAACCCACCACGTGTGAATTCAATATTTTGAGCGCTCGCAACAAAAGCCGGTATTTTTTTCATATCATGGTCTCGAATAGCGCGTGCTACTATTTGAGCTGCGTCTTGATTAATGCGTGTGATGGCAAGTTGTACGTCACTTAAAGGTGTTATTTGCGCACTTAGTCGTGCTTTGGTATCAAAAGCGCGGCTGAGTAACCCAACACTTAAAGTACCTATAATTGCAAAGATTGCGAGTGCAATAATGACTTCAATCAGGGTATACCCTTTTATGTTCATGGGAGCCTCCGAAAACCAATGAGTGGCTCAGCAAAAGGTCCATTTTGAGAAAGACTTGCAGTTATTGTAAGTTGTTCCACTTTTTTTAAGGGGGTGGCTGTCGCTTTGGCATGCCAAAACCATGTGGTGCCAAATACAGTCATTTGCTGCGTGACTTCTTGATTTTTTTCAAGAGGCGCTAAATCCAATTGAATCAAAGTTAAGGCTTGCTGAGTCACTAAGTGTGCAAGTGTTTTATCTCGTAAGCGTTGTGTGCCTTTAACAGTTTCAGCCGTGGTAACGAGCAGTGCTGTTAGCGCAATACTAATAATAGCGAGAGCAATTAAAACCTCGATGAGTGTAAAGCCACTTTTTTTATGCATATTTAGCGGCTTCCATTTATTTTTTTGAGTATGATTGTGCCATTACTTTGTCCATCAATTTGAATGATAGGCGGTTTTCCAATAGCCCCAAAAGTGAGTGTGAAAGGGGTAATTTCACCCGATGCTTGAATGATAATAAAGTGTTTGTGAGTCGATGTGTGTCGTTTAAGAGAGGTTTGAATTTTTTGGGGAAAAGTATGCATGCCAAGACCTGATTCGTTTTTATTTTTCCACTGGGCAGGTGGTACAAAACTAAAGACTTGGTAGCCTGAGGGAAAGATTTGAATGCTGTAAGGGCTTGCTTCTAAAATAGCATGATAACGTATTAAGCGTATTTTTTGTTTGAAACGCTCAGCTTCAGCCTCAATACGTTGGCTTTCTCCAAAATCGCCAAACGCCATCATGGCC
Organism: Legionellaceae bacterium; assembly: GCA_029210085.1. Classification (GTDB taxonomy): domain Bacteria; phylum Pseudomonadota; class Gammaproteobacteria; order Legionellales; family Legionellaceae; genus JAALKW01. The sequence goes on from JARGPP010000015.1 coordinate 53,659, forward strand.
ATACTGGCAGTGATGCCAAGAATGACAATCACCACCAAAATTTCAATTAAGGTAAAGCCGGTGTTATTGGTCCGCATTCCAGTTTCCGATTTCGGCATTGATACCGTCACCACCTGCTTGACCATTTGCACCCAATGTAAAGATATCAATTTCGCCATGTTGGCCTGGGTTCAAGTAAAGGTAGTCACGACCCCATGGATCTTTAGGCAAACTCTTAAGATATGCTTTCCAATGTTGTGGTGCAGGCCTTGTGGTTGGTTTTTTAACCAATGCAGGAAGACCTTGGTCCGTTGTTGGATAAAAACCATTATCAAGGCGGTACAGTTCGAGTGCATTTTGTATGCCGAGCAAGTCATGCTTTGCTTTAACGGCACGTGCGTCATCAGGACGGCTCATGATTTTAGGGACGACTAAAGAAGCCAAAATACCAAGAATGATCACGACGACCATGATCTCGATGAGTGAGAATCCACGTTGTTGCTGCATGTGTTAAACCTCCTACGGTTTTTTATTAAACTCAGCTAATTAACTAATTGTTCCATTGAAAAAATAGGTAATAGTGTTGCAAGTACGATAAATAAAATAACGCCTCCCATAAAAAGAATCACTAAAGGCTCAAGCAGGGTTAAGGCTGTATCAATTAAACGTCGAATCTCGCCATCAAGATATACAGCAGTTCGTTCCATTAAAGGGGCTATTTGACCGCTTTTTTCACCACTAGAAATTAAATGTGTTGCCATGGGAGTGAAAAAAGTGGTTTCAGCTAACGCTTGGCTAATGGGCATCCCTTCTTTGACACGTATGCTTGCCTGCTCAAATTTTTTACGCATGATAACATGATTAACAAGGCTAGAGGAAACACGCATGGTCTCGAGCACACTGACACCTGCCGTAAAAAGAATAGCAAAGGTGTGGCTGTAGCGTGCAACATTACTGGTGATAATAATATGATTAATGCCAGGAATACGAAGTAAAAGTGTGTGGATACGTGTTTTAAACGTGAGATTTTTTAGTGCTTTTTTAAAGCCAATACCTAATAGGCATATCAACAATACAGCATATAAGCCAAATTGTTTAATGCTGTTACTCAACATAATGAGAATGTGTGTCGCCGTTGGGAGTGTTTGCCCGCTATCCGCAAAGACGCCTACAATTTTAGGAATAACAAATGCCAGTAAAAAGCCAATAATTGCAATTGAAATAAAAAGCATTAAGGTTGGATAAATCATGGCCTGGTGGATTTTTTGGCGTATCGTTTGTTGATGCTCTGTGTAGTCAGCTAATTTTTCAAGTACGTTATCTAGGCGACCGGTTTGCTCTCCTGCTGAGACAGTTGCACGATATAATTCAGGAAATTGTGCAGGGTATTCATCTAATGCTTGTGCGAGACCATATCCCTCTAACACTTTTGAACGAATACCAATGACCAACTGACGAACAGCGGTTTTTTGTGATTGTTCACTGACCCCTTGCAGGGCCTCATCAAGCGGTATACCTGCGTTTATGAGGGTTGCCAATTGACGTGTTAAAAGGGTTAAGTCTTGTGTTTGAAATTGACGACTCCCTGCTGTTTTTTGTTTTTTTTGTGAGAGGGTAACTTGTGTTGGGATGAGGCCTTGCTCACGTAGTAATTGTCTTGCATGGCGCGATGAATCAGCCTCAATAATGCCTTTTGAAGGGCTTCCTGAGTTTTTGAGTGCGTGATATTGATAAGCGCCCATAAATACATATTTATTTTATTTTGAATGAGGGGAGTCTAAACTATTGGGTTTCTTGTGTCATTAAGGTAGACTGAAGAACCTTAAGGTTGTCTTAATTCTAAGACCATTCTTATACAAGTCAATTTTAAGGAGAGCAACGATGGGAAGCAATGTAGTACGTGATGCACTTGAGCATCACCAAGCCAAATTTGTAGATTTACGGTTTTCCGATCTACGCGGAAAAGAGCAGCATATTACGATTCCAAAAGAAGGGCTTGATGATACTACAATTGAGAATGGCAAAGCAATTGATGGATCTTCTTTTGAAGGATGGCAACAAATACACCAGTCAGATTTAACACTTGTTCCTGACACTTCGACGATTATGCTGGACCCTTTTTATCAAGAAAAAACAATTTTTATTCGTTGTAATGTCGTTAACCCTAAAACAAACGAAGGGTATTCTCGTGATCCGCGCTCGATTGCGACGCGTGCCGAAGCTTATTTACGTTCGACTGGAATAGCAGATGAAGCCTACTTTGGTCCAGAGCCCGAGTTCTTCTTGTTTGATGGGGTGCGTTGGAAAACGGGCATGAGTGGTTCGCTTTATGAGATTGAATCAGAAGAAGCACAGTGGAACTCCGGCAAAGCGGTTGAAGGGGGGAATATTGGCCACAGACCTCGGATTAAAGGAGGATATTTTCCAGTACCACCGGTTGATTCATCACAAGATATTCGCTCAACCATTTCAGAAGTATTGCAATCACTTGGCATGATAGTTGAAGCACATCACCATGAAGTGGCAACAGCCAATCAGTGTGAGGTAGCAACACGTTATAAAAAATTGCTTGATAAAGCCGATGATATGCAAATTCTTAAATACGTGGTTCATAATGTAGCGCATAATTATGGAAAGACCGCAACGTTTATGCCAAAACCTTTAGTGGGTGATAACGGTAGTGGGATGCATTGCCACCAATCGCTTGCAAAAGATGGTGTGAATTTGTTTGCAGGTGAGGGATATGGTGGGCTCTCAGAAATGGCATTGCATTACATTGGAGGTATTATTCATCATGCACGTGCATTAAATGCCATTACCAATGCAACGGTTAATAGTTATAAACGGTTATTGCCTGGGTTTGAAGCACCTATTTTATTGGCTTACTCTGAGCGTAATCGCTCGGCTTCTATTCGAATTCCACTGGTATTTTCAGCGCAAGCACGTCGTATTGAAGTACGTTTTCCTGACTCAGCTGCTAATCCATATATTGCGTTTTCAGCGATGATGATGGCCGGTCTTGACGGCATTCAACGCCAATTGCATCCGGGTGATGCGATGGATAAAAATTTATATGATTTGCCACCTAAAGAGCTTGATGCAATTCCTCGTGTTGCAGGATCGCTCGAAGAAGCAGTGTCACATTTAAAAAATGATTATGAATTTTTATTGCAAGGCGATGTATTTACTCGGGACTTTATTGATGCATATATTGATTTGTGTGAAACAGACATTATGTATTTACGTAGTATGGTTCATCCGGCTGAGTTTGAATTGTATTATAGCAGTTGATTTATCTGAGTTAAGTAAAACTGTGGTAAAGATAAAAACATATAAAAAGCCCCATTGGTTGGGGCTTTTTTGTGATAGAGTATTTTTTTATGGGAGTTGTAATGAAAGCATTATTAATTGGCTGCGGACAGATGGGGATGACTCATCTTATTAACTTGTTTAATCATGATTTGATTATGCATGTAACGGTGGTCGATAGAAACTCTGAAGTTGATGCAAACATCATAAATTTACCTCAGAGAAAAGATTACTCTTTTTATCAAGAGCTAGACTCTGCCATCAGAGATTTAGATTTAGATAATCTTGGACTTTGTGTTATTGCCAGCAATACCGCTTGTCACAAAGAGCATTTATTGGCCCTTATTTCACAATTTAATGGCTTAAAGACCCCTCCTCTAATATTTGTTGAAAAACCTTTAGTGGAAGATCTTCAAGCTTTAGAAGAGATAAAGCCGCTGTTAGACAATTATCCAGGACATTTATTGGGTGGTTATTTAATCCGACATTCTCCAGCCTCTATTCATGCAGCAAATTATCTGTTCGAACATACGCTAAAAATTAATTCAGTTACAATTAATTGGACTAAAAATAGAGCGCCAACTCGACCATCTCCAGGGGTATTGGTTGATGAAACAACCCATGGGCTTGATTTGGTTTTAAATGACTTGATTAAGCATACTGGATTTTCTGTCTCAGAAAATAACATAGATGTTTTAAGTGTAAAGGGAGCGTTATCGAATAAAGTGGTCGATATACAAAAGCAAAAAGCTCTTTATGGGACATTAACCCCACAAGTTTTAGCAGATCTTCGTTTTAGGCTTCGAGTGCACGCTTCATTATCTGGAGGAGAAGAAGAACACGAAATATTAGTTACAGGACGCTCATCCTTTAATGCAGAAGTGTTTGGACGTTCGATAGAATTAGTGTGTAGTGATAATACGATTATTAGATGTGTATTTGATGATGATAGTCAAGATAAGCTTGTCATTCTCAAGAACAATGAGGACATATATCGAGAAAGCTTTAGAATGAATAAAGTACAAGCAGAGCTTTATGAAGCAATAGCTTATCAATTAACTGCTAATCCTACTCAAAAATCTTCGGCAGCAGGCCTAGAGGACATGGTGAAAAGTATCAACTATGTTGAAATGATAAAACAAAAAATTCAAGCAATGCTTCCTTTTATGTCTAAAGATGACACTTTTTCTCCTTGCTTTAAATACAAAAAAACATTTTCAGCAGAAGAAAGTAATGGCGCTTCCTCAGGCCTTGTTTTATAGCGGATTGGTAACACCCCAGGTCCTAGATTAATAGGATTGCAAAGCGAATTGATATGTAAATGCGCACTCTTGTAGTAAGCATTGTTATTGCTCTTTTCTGGCATTAATTTGTTTTACCCTTAATGGATAGATGGGTATATTACTATCGAGGCATGATTATTTTTAGTGCTATAGTTCAAATTTAAAGCATTTAAAAACCTTGCCGCTATAGTCATATATACGGCGGGCCTTTTTTAGGGCTCTATAAGGGGGATGTATGGAAATTATTTTTGATGGTCGACATGATGGGGATGAAGCATCAGAAAGCTTGACTCATATTCTTAAATTATTCAAAGAGCGTTATCAAATTGGTCAGTTCCGTGAGATGCATCTGTCACTCACATTGGTTGATGATAAAGGGGAAGATGTTGAGTTGATTGATAGCCAAACAAATCAGCCCTTTCGTGTGTTTGAGGTGTATCGAACTCAAAAAGCATATGCTTTTTCAAAAGGCGTAAGACATCCTAGTCTAAAATTAGTGGTTGACAACACCGCCAAAAAACAGTGATATAATCAATCAAGTTTATTTATTCAAGGACGAATGGATGACATATAACACAATAAATATGGGCAACCTTTCTTCAGAAGCACGTGAGTGCGTTGAGCGAGCGTTTCGTACAGCGGCTTTAACCATTGATATCAGCAGAACCTCAGAAGATATTACAAAATATGCAGGAAAAGAATTAGAGCGGGTGATTAGCGGTGAAGCAAATAGTTTTATTGACTCATTGAAAGATAAAGATAATGCGGCGGTTGCAATTACAGTGGCCTTTGCAGGTGTTGGAAAGTTGGTTGATGCTATTCACCAAGGAATCAGCACCTTAAAAGCAAAAAGAAAGCACATGCGTGATCAAATGAAACTGGGAAGTTTTGTTTTTATTGTGCCCGATGATGAAGATGATTTATCGAACGAACAAAATTTTATCCATGATTTTATGGATTTGGTTCGGGGTACAGCCATTGATAATTTGGAATCTTTATTAGGGATTCGCTCATTACCTCCTGAAAAGTCAGGCGATCCAACTGCGTACTGTGTATTGCCTTTCTCTGATATGGATACAGGTGCTATGGAGGAGACGTCTAATGCGGATGCGCTGGATAGTACTCGTCGAGAAATGCATGCACGTATTCGAGTTACTTTGCCTATTTTGCGTAAAAAATTATTAAAATCATTTAAAAAAGGAAATTGGTTGACCAATGGTTTTTGGTCATTTTATGAAGGTGATAATTATTTAAATAATTATAATCAGTCTTTATTTATGTTGATGGCGATTTCTAATTTATTGTGGAATCTTCAGCATCCAATGAATGCTAAAACAAAAAAAAGTTTATCTCCAGCAGAATGTATTGCGTTGTGTAAGAAACTAGATGGGTTTTTAACCGCAATCTTAGCAAAAAATTTGGCACCAAGATTAAAAGATAAAGCAACAGCACCTTGGGTTGATTTCATCAGTACTGCAAGAATTTTAGTGCGAGATCTCCAGAAAGGTTATGAGATTGCACGGTTGAAAGAATTTCCGATTAAACCATTGTCGGTTCATACTCGTGAAACAGTCAAAATGATAACCATTGGTTTATTTGAGTTATTGTATCAAGATTATGATGAGTTATCCGATAAACACCGAGATGATCCTAAAACAGCAGAAGGATTAGCGGAAATATTACGAGATTTAAGGCGTTATTTAGGAACTAATCCGAATATCTTAGAACCTTTCAGAAAGCGTATTTCAATGCTTCCTGATCGTCTAACCAATGACTTTGAAGGTGTAGGTTTACATGATATTTTGAATCAGAAACCAGAAACTTTGATTGATGTATTGGTTGTATTTGCACATCTGCCAAGGGTTGAAAGACTGGCCGTAAGAGCTGAGCTAAAGGTGCAAGAAAATGATGCCCAAGAAAATTCAGGACGATTTTTACGGGCTTTAGAAGCATTTGATGAAGATTATATTCGGACACTTAATCGTACTCTAAAAAAGCATCCTAAAGCAGGATATAAAGGAAATGCAGGGAGAATCAATCGTGCACATTTAATTGGACAGCGCTTAACGCCGTGTCTTGCGCTTTTAATGGATGCTTTTCCAATCCAGGTAGATATACCCGAAAGCAATTTATCTGATGTAGATTCAGAGAGCTCAGAAATATTTGAAGTGAAAACAAATGAGTCGGGCAGTGTAACATTTTCAGAAGAAGATATTCCTAAAACAGCGAAAGAACAAATTAATTTAATCAGCCAATTAAATCGAGATTGGTTGGAAAGAGAAGGAGATATTAAGTTATCTAAAGGCAAAGTTGGGCTTGCAAATCCCAAGCCTTATTTTTATTGGGAAGTTTCCGATTTATTAGATACCAAAAAAAGTTTCGGTTCAAAAATCGATAAATTTCCACCCAGTATTATTGAAATGGTTGGTGTAGCAGAACTGGTTGAAGAAGTTTCTGAAGTTGTAACGCGCTATGAACATGTTTTACAAAATAAAGGATTTTTAAAGTTTTTAAAAAATTTAATTGCTGAAGTACGTAAGGCACAAATGGCATTTGAGCAAATGTGTCAAAGTGCTGAAGATGCAATTGCAAGAAATGAGACGGTGAGTAATCAATTAAAATATATTTTGTCGGCCATTACTGAAAAATTACAAATGAGTTTGCAAGCTTCAGAGATGGCGGCTATTGGGGTAACTAATGTGATCAGTGATCCTAAGTTTGCAGAAGGAAAGCGAGCTGAATTTATTGATAAAATTAAGAGTATTGATCAGAAATATTATGCTGTTTTTAAGAAAAAAATTAATTTAGAGCGATTATTTTCTAGAACAGGAGGATGTAGTTATGGTCGAATGGATAGTTACTTGAGTCATTCTTTTTCGCCGAACCATTCTCCATTACCACCTGGGACATTTCATCGCAGTGGTGTTTCTTCACGGCGTTTTTCAAATAGTCCTCCTCCTTTAGAAATTGCGTCTAGCGATAGTGGTGAAGATTGGGCTAGAGAATTACAGCAGTTTTCATTGATTGGACTAATTGAAGTTTGCCACGACTCCATGTCTTATTTGAGTCAATGGGGACATAAGGGGGCGTTGTTAATCAATTTAAAAAAGCGTGTTGAAAAAAATGAGAACATGACACCGGCAGATTTAAGGCGATATGTATTAGATTTGGTTCGTGTCACAGCAAGCGCTCGCAAAACTTGGTTTGGTTTGTTTCAGGCAGATTATGCTTGTGCAAAATCAACGCAAGCATTGATTCGTGCGATGAAAGATAAAAAAGTGAACTTGGTGTTACCACTTGCAGAAATTGTATTTGGCCGTGCGAAGCTTGATTTATCAACAATGAGTGATGAGAAAATCATAGAACATTTGATGCATTTGCGTACTTCAGAGAGTTGGGAGTTTACAGAAGATGAAATTTTAGAGAAAAACCTGAAGTGCTTACAGCTTTAATAAAGCGTGTATCACGTTTGTCTTTATGCTATTTTAATTCACTGAATTATAATAATAAGGATATTAATGCTGTGATTAAAAAATCAATTTGCTGTTTTTTGTTGCTGCCTGCTTTTATCCATCCGGCTTATAGTGGGTCTATGGGAGCGGCTGAAGATACTAAAGCATACGTCCCTATGATTATATTAAGTGGTGGTCCTGCATGGGCATCAAGCCCCAAGGCACAAACCCTAACGTTACAACCGGTTGTTCAAAACAGATATGTTCCAAGCAACAGCACTTCAGCTTTAGGGAGTGGTGCTCTATTTGTGGGTATGCATGGGCCTCTTTACAAGTCAATTCAAGCTGATGTGGGGGTTGCATTCACAGGTAGTGGTAGTGCAAAATTTTCAGGAGATGTCTGGCAAGATGCTGACCCTAATTTTAGTAATTTTACCTATAACTATAAAGTCGACCAATTTCGTATTGCTTTTAAGGCAAGGCTGGTTGAAACTGAGCCTATGTTTCTTAAAGTTGTCAAACCTTATGTCTCAGGTGAAGTCGGTGGTGGCGCTAATCGCTCATCAGGGTATGCGACTACCAGGACCATTAATACAGCCGTCTTACAACCTCCATTTGCGAATAATACAGTCACGGCACTCACATATGCATTTGGCATTGGCCTGCAAGGTGAAGTAAGACCTCATGTCCAAGTTGCTGTGGGATATGAATTTGCGGACTGGGGTAAAAATAACTTAGGCATTGCAAATGGACAAACCATTCAAAACAGACTGGGTTCAAGCAACCTGTACGTCAATGAATTGCAATTCAGCATTCTTTATACGGTTTAGGCGCTAAAATTATCATGAGTGGCTTTAAACCAATCGTTTTAAGCTTAGGTTTTTTGTTTTCTGTGAGTTCAATCTTTGCATTGCGCCTCATTTAATTTCGAAAGAGAAAAAGAAGTTTTTAGAACGCAGTGGCAATTGGTTTGAAAAAGCTTATCAATCCTTTGCGCAACGTGTAAAGCAAGAACGCGACCACACTGCTGAAGAAATCGAGTGATATCATTTCGTGTGGTGCTGTTAACTCGTGAGTGAGAAATGCTTAATCGAAGTAGATTTTTAATCTAAGCATGTTTTAGCAATACACCACAAACTGACACGTTTTATGCCTTGTCGTTTGAGTTGATAAGCCAGTTCATTAGCCGTACTCCCTGTTGTGATTAAATCATCAATTAAAATAACCTCTGGATAAGGTACAGGTTTAATTTTAAATGTATCTTTAATGTTGCTTAAACGTCGTTTGGCATCTAGCGCTGCTTGGGGTTGTGTGTTTTTTATTTTTTGTATTGCTTGAAGTAAACAGGGTTGGTGGAGCGTTTTACTCAATGCTTGAGCAAGAAGAGCCGCTTGATTAAAGCCGCGTTTTTGTAAACGTTTTTTGTGTAGTGGAACAGGAATTAAACAAGTTTTTTGTGAGGTAAATAGAGGAGGTGTAAGCAGCATTTTTTTTGCTAAGCAAAGCGTTAAATGTAGGCTTTCATGATATTTAAAGTGGTGCAACAAGGTTCTTAAAGGTTCTTCAAATCGATAAGGGCAAAAGACGGCATCAAGTGGCGGTGGGTGCTGAATACAATATCCACATTGGATGATATCCATATCTGGCAAAGGGGTCGCGCATTGTTTGCAGGCAGGTCCGAGTGGGATGAGTAGATTATGACAATCAGTACATAGCGGGCCTGATGTGTGGTGATATTGAGCGCATAAGTGACATGGCGTTTTCAGACGCCACTGATGTGATATACTCCGTGTTTTAATTAATGCTCGCATGGTTGGATTTGGCGTGCTTTTTTCTGATGGGTATCATGCGTTTTTCAAAAGAAGTTTGCAATGCTTTTCATCGACAAGCGGCTGTTTATGAAACAGTTGCTTTGGTACAACGTGAGATAGGTGAGCAGTTGTTTGAGCGTTTAAGTCTGCTTAAAATGGAACCTCGATATGTACTTGATTTGGGGTGCGGTACAGGTTTATTCACAGCATTGCTCAAAAAGCGATATCCGAAAGCTGTGATTGTGGGTGTGGATATTGCACAAGGGATGTTAGTTGAAGCGCAGTCAAAATATCGTTGGCCCCAAAAAAAGGCCACTTTTGTACGCGCAGATATGCATGCATTACCTTTTGAGAGTAATTTATTTGATTTGGTGTTTTCTAATCAAGTTTTGCATTGGTCTGGGCAATGGCCTGCGTTAATGCGTGAATTGAATCGTGTCATGCATAAAAACGGATGCTTGATGTTCTCAACACTTGGCCCGGATACATTTTTAGAATTAAAAGAGGATAAGAAAGCGGCTTTTGCTCATGCAAATGCATTTATGGATATGCATGATATGGGAGATATTTTATTGGCTGAGCGCTTTTTAGATCCTGTGGTTGATATGGACAAACTCACCGTACATTACAATGACTTGCCCTCTTTATTACGTTCATTACGAAAGCAAGGTGTTCGTAATATTAATCCAGAACGAAATCCAGGGCTGACCAGTAAGCGAGCATGGGCAGACTTTGAAGCGTCAGTTAAAAAACATCAAACAGAGGGTGGAAAGTACCCATTGACCTATGAAGTTGTGTATGGGCATGCTTGGAAAGGTGAGCAGCGCTGTACTCAAGCAGGGGTTGAAACGTCTATTCCTGTATCAATGTTACGTCGTGGTTCTGATTGAATTTTAATAGGAAAGGAGTTGAGATGGATTTTACGAGTAATTATGTCTCACATATGCCGGATGAAAAAGGATATATTGCCTACTCGGATGAAGAAAACCAAGTATGGAATACGCTCTTTTTAAGGCAAGAAGTATTGTTAGCAGGCCGTGCATCGGATGCATTTATTCAAGGTCTTAAAGTGCTGGACCTATCACCTGATAAAATTCCACAGTTACCCGTTGTCAATCAAAAGCTTCGCACAATAACAGATTGGGAAGTAAGTCCTGTTGCTGCATTGATTTCAGCACGTGCTTTTTTTGAGCTGCTAGCAGAAAAAAAGTTTCCTGCTGCGACGTTTATTCGGCATAAAGAATCACTGAACTATGTTAAAGAGCCCGATATTTTTCACGAAATATTTGGACATTGTCCAATGCTGACAGATTCGGTCTATGCAGATTTTATTCATGCTTATGCAAAGCGGGTGCTTACATTTGATGAAGCGGATTGGCCATTGTTACAGCGATTTTTTTGGTTTACGGTTGAGTTTGGTTTGATTCGAGATAAATCGGGCTTAAGAGCGTATGGAGGCGGTATTTTATCATCGATTGGGGAAACAGCGTATAGCGTTGAAAGTAGTGAAGCAATGCGTGTTTTATTTGATCCAATTACTATCTTTAGAATGCCTTATCGAATTGATGCCTTGCAGCCTGTTTATTTTGTGATTGATAGTTATCAGGTGTTGTATTCATTCATTGAGGCAGATTGGGGCGCGTTATTAGCACGTGCGCGTGAGCTGGGTGAGTATGCGCCTTATTTTCCGGTGGAGTCAGGAAATCCTAGTATTCATATTCAAGCCTGTTAGTGCTTAGTCATTGTAATATAAAAAAAAAGTTGCTAGTATTCTTTGCACCTTTCGTGTGTCCCGATGGGAATGTCCGAGGAGTTCTCTTTGATAAAAGTACTCATTGTTGATGACCATGAACTGGTTCGAATGGGTATTCGGCTATTATTAGATGATGCCGAAAATATCGATGTGGTTGCCGAAGCGAAAGATGGCGATTCTGCTTTAAAAGAAGTAAAAATACATAATCCGGATGTTGTGCTGTTAGATATTAAAATGCCGGGTATGGACGGCTGGGAAGTAACCAGGCGTTTAAAGCAAATCAAGCCTAATATTCATATTATTGTATTCACTGCTGCAACAACTAACCCTTTACCTGCTCGGCTTTTGCAACTCGGTGCCATGGGCTATTTAACCAAAGATTCAGCCGCAGATGAAATGCTGCAAGCGATTCAAAAAGTATCCGCAGGAGAACGTTATTTGAGTGCGGACATTGCTCAACAAATTGCCTTAAGTAGCTTAAATCCGACAGATATATCACCACTTGATTGTTTGTCGGAACGTGAAATGCAAGTGATGCTGATGATTACCCGAGGCTTAGCGGTTAATCTCATTGCAGAAAAGCTCTTTTTAAGCCCTAAAACGGTGGGAACATATCGCTATCGTATGCTTGAAAAACTAGGCATTAAAAACGATGTTGAGTTAATGCACCTTGCTATAAAACATGGAGTGCTTGAATCCAGTTCACATGAAACCGAAAACGCTATCAGCTGAGTTAACCGAGACACTACATCATTTGCCAACAGCACCAGGCGTTTATCGCATGTGCGATACAAATGAGCGTGTGATTTATGTGGGCAAGGCTGCGGATTTAAAAAAGCGAGTGCAGAGTTATTTTAATAGCTCTGATAAAGGCAGTAAAACACGCGCATTGGTTCGTCAAATTGTGACGATTGAAGTGAGTGTTACGCGTAGTGAAACAGAAGCTTTGTTACTTGAAAGTCAGCTGATTAAAGCATTACGTCCTAGATATAATGTGCTGATGCGAGATGATAAATCATATCCGTATCTGTATTTAGAGTTAAAGCATGCGTATCCTCGTTTAAGCTTAGCGCGCACTAAAAAAAATCCTCAGACCAAAGGCTACTTTGGACCCTATCCAAGTGTAACTGCTGTGCGTGAGGCATTAAACACCATTCAAAAAGTATTTCAATTAAGAAATTGCCGAGACAGCGATTTTAGCTCGCGTACACGTCCGTGCTTGCAGTATCAAATTGGACGTTGTCGTGCACCATGCGTTGGGTTTATTTCAAAAGAGGTGTACAAGGCATCAGTTCATGATGCTGTGCGATTTTTAGAAGGTAAGTCACAAGCACTATTAAAAGCATTGACTCTGCGCATGGAAGAGGCTGTTTCTGTTATGGCATTTGAAGAAGCAGCAACATTACGCGATCAAATTAAACATTTACGATTGATTCAAGAGCAACAAGGTGTCACAAGCCGTTCGGGCGACGCAGATGTCATTGTACTTGAGGTGCAAAATGATTTTGCTTGTGTACAGTGGGTTGCTGTTCGTGGGGGTGAAATTATTGATAGCCGCGCTTTTTTCCCGACTGTGCCAAGAGCCGGCATTGAAGCATCGGGATTAAAACAAGCTGTTTTTGAAGCATTTGTTGCACACCATTATTTGGATACACCTGCTCGCATTCCAGAACTGATTTTAACCAATCAAGTCCTTGAAAATAAAGGTATGTTAGATGAGGCTTTAACCGTATGTCGTGGTAAAAAGTGTCATATTCAAGAAAAAATGCGTGGTGTTCGAGCGCGTTGGATTGATTTTGCATTAGATAATTTAAAGCGAGCAGTTTCAATACATAACACTTCAAAAGTTTTGATGAAGACACGATATCAAGCGTTGCAAGCCGCGTTAAAATTAAAAGCACCTATCACACAGATGGTTTGTTTTGATATTAGTCACACGCAAGGACAAGATACGGTTGCATCTTGTGTTGTTTTTGACACGGATGGCCCATTAAAATCAGCTTATCGGCGTTTGAATATCAGAGATATCACACCAGGAGATGATTATGCGGCAATGGCGCAAGCTGTGAGCCGATATTTTAAAGGACTCTTGCGTGATGAAAAGCCTTGGCCAGAACTAGTGATAATTGATGGGGGTAAAGGGCAAGTGGGTGTCTCAAAAAAAGTACTCGAAGGATTAGACGGCCCTGAAACGACAGTATTAGGTGTTGCAAAGGGGGTGACACGCAAAGCAGGCCTTGAGCGATTAGTTTTAGCAGATACCATGCAAGAAATGAGTCTTGCGTCGGACTCACCAGCACTACATTTGTTACAACAAATTAGAGATGAGGCGCACCGTTTTGCAATCACCAATCATCGTAAAAAACGTCAAAAAACCGCGTTGAGCTCCGCTCTAGATCATATTCCAGGTGTAGGTGAAAAGCGTAGGCAAGCATTGCTTAAACGATTTGGTGGGATGCGTGAGCTCATGAAAGCACCTATTGAAGAAATCGTGAAAGTAGAAGGCATTAGCCAGGTATTAGCAACATTGATTCATGAGTATTTACATTAATTGATGAATGATTAACAGCCCCTAATATATTCATGTTATCTTTGCGAGTCGATGTATCTCCATATATTTGTTATGGAGAGGTTTAATTTTTTAGTATCGAGTGTACATACCCCGATTATGACGAGCATCTCATCAAAGGTGTTAACGGCATGATTTAAGACGGATATAGCAGCACTTGGTTTAAAACTCACATTTTGATTGATATCGGGTATGAATTAAGGTGAGCCAAGTGAAGACGAGTGCCCTTCATCATATGTGTCATCTTGTTTTTTATCCTGTGTTTCTGTGGGTGATGCTGCCGCTCTTCCTGCTTGCATGCGTTCTTTAAAGCTCATTGTTTTTGCCATATTACTTGCAGCTTTTTGCTCTGTAACCGGCGCAATGTTTTCCTTAGGGGCTGCCATGAAAGTTTTCGCTTGCTCTTTAATTAGATTGTCTCGCTCATTATTTTCATCCTCAGTGTGTCTACTATATACCCCAGCATCTCTATGGTCTCTAATGGTACTTCTCACATCAGTCAATGCCTGAGTAATGTGTGCTTTATGAGTATCTAGAGCAGTTTCATATTCTTCAGAATAATCCTTTACGTCAGGAGAATACATGGCACGTTTTGATCTTGTGGGGTCCTTAAGGCCTACTTGGACTTTATGGAGGAATTCTTTGAGCCCTTGAAAACTAGAGTGAGCACCTACACCAACAGCGCTTACGGAGTTGAGCTTACGTTGATTAGTTTCAGCAGAAAATTTGCCTAGGTTTCGATCAACACCGATTTCGGCATTCTCAACGGACATACCCTCATTAAATTCCTCTCGAAATTTTTCTATGATAAGTTGTTCGAAAGCTGAATCAAGCGGGGAGCCAATCTCTGGGTTGACTTCATGATGTAGAATAAAAAGATCAGCAATTGTAGCGCTTAATGGAATACCGTGTGTATCACATACAGCATTAACACCAACAACGTGCCTTGCTCCTTCAAGTTTGGCCATTCTTTGCCGTTGGTCATGGGAGACCTTTTGAGTTTGTGCTTGTGTGCCTAATCCTATTTCGTTGGTTATGTCTTGGCCTGCAACGCTATCCATCATACCCCCTGCAATTCCAAAACTAGCTTCATATGCGATATCCGTTGCAACGCCCACCGTTGAACTCGCAGTGGGTGTGTGAGGCCCCGCATTTTTTTCATGATTATAAATCATAACTGATGCAGTACCTCCAACCAAGGCTGCTGTTGCGATTCCTGTTAAGACTTTGTTTTTTTTACTACCCCAGCTTACAGGAGAGGGCCTGAGTGCTTTAGCAGTAACGGCCTCAGTCCTAAAAGCGTTCATCACGCGAGGACCAACCTGTCGTGCTGCTTGTAAAACACGTGTGCCTTGCATAGCAATCTCCTTCATATTTAATCGATAGCTACCTTTATTTTAGATCAAAAAATAAACTTTATTTTTTTTTATTGACCATTAGATGTTTTTTTAGTACTATGTTGGTTTTCGATATTGATGTTTAATTTAAGCGCTTGGAGCTTTACATGTGGACTTTATTTGGTGTTACTTTTTTATCTGAAGATGAGAAAAAGCAGCTCAAAAAGATGTACTTGACACAGCAAGATATGATTAGGGCTGGTGGAATTCGGGTGAATGGTCGGGGGAATGGAGGGTTGTGTCAACCGCTTGCAAGTACTTGGCTTGAAGGGCAAATGGATGGTACAGGAAGTGAATATTTAAAAGATAAATATGTGACTTTAGACAGAACTTTGGCTGTGAATGAAGCGCAAAGGCAGATGCGTGATGCAGGTGAGGATTATGAAAGTTATGCTTTTCTTAAAACAAAAACGCCTTATATTAAGAAAGATGTTCCTGTTGTTCAATTGACGACACCAGAGAGTCTAAATACGGTGTTAGGTTCGCATGAATACGCTCTTTTTTCTTATCCCACAAGAGATGCTGGACCATATCATGCAGTGGCTTTTTCCGATACCAGCAAAAAAGACGAAAAGTGTAGGTTTTTTGATGCTGACCGTCCAGGAGGCCAAGCGAGCGGACCTTGTGATGCCATTAAGCGCTTAATGGCTGCAAGTTTGAAACGAAGTGCTGAGCGTGAAGATAACCCCGTTGCCTCTTTAACGTTAAGTACGCCCTCACGTTAATCCTATCCGTGTGGTGTTGGCGAGTGTATGGTTCTGGGCCGTTGCCGGCACCTCGGGTAAGAGTGATGAAACCAAGTCAGACGCCATAAAATGCGTAAATGTTTCATGCGTTAAGATTTTTTCAGGAACACATTGAAGATAAAATGCTTTTTGTGTTTCTGTATCATTAATTGTAATCAGTTCAAGATCATCTGCAACCAGTAAGGCTTCAAATAAAGAATGATGTCCATTAGCAATCATATTGCAAGCTTGAGTAAAAATGATGATTTGTTGTTCTTCTTTTGTTAACTCAGGTGCGTATTGAAATAAGCGAGTAATCAGGGCTTCTGTTGATCCTGATGCGCCAGAAATAATAGGGAGTTGACGCTTACGAAGCCAACCTGCAACATAACTGTCTTCATCAGGCTTGTAGTATTGTCCTGATGCTTCTATTTCTTGGGTAAAGTAACCCTCTAATTCATAGGGCCTATATTGAGGTGAAACAATACCAATCGCCTTGGTGCGTATGACTTCATCTGGTTCAATCGCAATAACACCCCGATTTTTATCAGCAAATAAACGCTGGCTTCTTAATAGGTTTACAGGACTTCTGGCAGTAGGACTTATCGTTTGAAATAAGGTTGGGCTTGGGGTTGTTGGCCGAATTAAATAGTCACTTATCAACTTTAATAAGTAATCAGCAGCGGGTAAATAAAACACATCCTGAAAATGTCCAAATGTATGGTATTCAGGATACTCATGATTGAGTAGTGAAAAAACTGAAAACAGAAGACGTTCATCTGATGAGGCACAAGCTAGTTTCAGTGTTTCAAATAACTTTAAATATGCCGCTTGGTATAGTTCAGGGTGATTAAGCATAAATTTTGCTAAATGCGATTCAAACAAAGTGATAACAACTCGGTTATTTTTTTCATCGCGTGTTTCCAGGTCGTAAGGCATTGGGGTTTTACAAGGTGTTTAATTTGCCGTTATTTTATTCAAATCAGTCATATTAAACAATATTGAGATCAATGAAGGCTATGATGATTGAGATGAAATTTAAAGAATTAAACTTTTATTTGCTTTAGCCGACAGCTTACTTAAGATAGACGTAATTAGTTTGCGTCAGACGGGTCGTCGGAGGGTATATGAAAAAGTTATATCACGCATCAGCTTTATTGATTTCTTGTGCTTTAACATCACTTACAACATGGGCAGGTAACCCGCTTTATTATGGCCCTAATTTATGTAAGAGCGATCAGTTTGAGTGTGTTAAAGTAAAGAGCGGTGAGTCTTGGAAGCGTTTATTTCCTGATAACCAGGATAGAGACTTAGTTCAGCGTCTTAATCGAACTTATAATTCTCTTTGGGCGGGTAAGGTCATTGTTGTTCCCAAAAATCTGAGTGAATTAACAATATTAGATATTTCTCCTTTTCCTAAACAGATGGATGTTCATGAAAAGCAGATTATTGTTGATCAAGATAAGCTTGCCTGGGGTGCTTATGACGAAAATGGAAAGCTCTTAAATTGGGGGCCTATTGCTTCAGGGCGAGATAAATGCCCTGATAGTAAAAAATCGTGTAATACCATGTCAGGTATTTTCAGAATGTTTAGTAAAGAAAACTCACGCTGCTCATCCGACGTGTATCCTGTTGGACGGGGTGGTGCACCGATGCCTTATTGCATGTATTTTCATAAAGGGTTTGCGATGCATGGGTCAAATGATATTCCGGGATATCGAGCAAGTCACGGTTGCGTTCGCATGTTTACACGTGATGCAAAATGGTTGAATGAAGAGTTTGTTGAAATATCAAGTGATGATAACGATCAAAAAGGTACAAAAGTGATTGTTCGTCCGGCTAATGGCTAATTCTGTTAGGAGTGTTTCATAATGAATAGTATCAATTACAGAGGTGTTGCACAGGCTTTATGTGCTTCAGCATTGTTGTTAGGAGCACCTATTTTAGGTTTTGCTGCAAAGCGTGATTCTGAAATCAGAAGCCCTCTTGGATGCAAAGATGTTGGGTACGGATTTGACCTCAATGTCTTAAAAATTTTACCTGCCAGCGTAGGTGACTCTCAGTCGCTATACTTTATTTATAATAAAGCTGAAAAGCCAGTTAATTTATATCAAATGCGACAGTCTGAAAGCAGTCAAAGCGTATATCTTAATCATACGATTCCGTCAGGACGTTGGGCTGTGCTTTCGAGCAGTGAAGATATGAAATATATCTGCACGATTCATGATGGAAAATCGAGTCATGGTCGTATCATTGACTGTCAAACAGGCTTAAAAGTGTGTGAGTACGCACGGGTTAAATATGGTATGAACAACCGCGGAAACTATTGGCTTGCTCATGGCAATACGCGAGGTGGCGCTGTAAGACAAGTGATTAATTACGGGATTATTCCACGTTAAGATGATGACTTTCATGAAATATAGGCGCATTAGCAGTATTAGATAAATAAAAAGAATAGGAGAGCTTTATGAAATCTATCGTGCCATGGTTTTGTCTTGTGTTTACAGCAAGTTCACCGGTGGTTTATGCAAATCATGTATTGGAAAAATATCGTGCAGGGCATTATACCGAGGCAGCAAATGATTTTTTAGAAGGCTCAAAACTGGATGCGGTTGGGTATGATTACCTAGGGCAAATGTACTTGCATGGCTATGGTGTACTAAAAAATAACCAACGTGCTATTCAAAACTTAAAGCAATCAGCAGAGCGTGGCTTTTTACCCGCACAAAAATTAATGGCACGTTATGTATTAATTCATGAGCGTAATCCTGAAGAGGCGTTAAAGTGGTTTAAAAAAGCAGCTGAAAATGGAGATTTAAAAGCACAGCTTTACTGTGCAGCAGCGTATCATTTTGGTGTGGGCGTGAGAAAAAATGAAGACAAAGCACGACGTTACGATATTTTAGCCTCAAAACAAGGTAATAGCATTGCTCAGGCGAGTCTTGCAGAACACTTTCTTGAAAGTCGCCATGCTTCAAATAAACGTTTAGGCATGATTTGGCTGAATAAAGCAATAGAGCAAAAAGAACCTGAAGCCCAATATTTATTAGCTGAAGTGTATATGGAAGGAAAGTTAGCGCCTAAAGATTTAGAACAAGCAAAAGTGTTATATGATTTGGCGGTTGCGGCAAATTATTTACCGGCAATGCAAGGGCTTTCACGGCTAGCGAAAGTGAATGGAGATGAAGCACTCGCTAAAACCTGGCAAGAAAAGTATGACGCTGCCAGTGCTAAAATTCCTAACACGCCTGAAGTGTTGGCTTCTCGTTGGTTAACGGGTGGAAAAGCTTCAAATTTTACCAGCAGTGGCTATGGATTATCAGGCATTTTTACCGGTTGGACGGATACAAAGGCCTTACGCCAAAATCAATATAATCAACCGCCACAAATGGCAGGATTAAGTCGAAAAGCTTTATATCATCCGCGTTTTGAAATGATAAAGCCAAATACAGTTCCATTAACAGCATACTATGATGTTTTAGTGAAAGCATTACCAGAAGAGCAGGTCAAGTTAGGTCAAAAAGCGCCTCATTTTCCAAAATATCCTTTAGCCGAAAAGAAATATTCGGTGTTGTTAGAAGAGAAAGCGACACTGGGCGATCCAACTGCGCAATTTGCTTTAGGCCAATTATATCAACGTGGTGTGAGTGTTCCGCAAGATAAAGAGAAAGCCGTTGAATATTATATGCAAGCCATTGCACAGCAAGATTTAAAGGCAGAATATACGCTCGGTTTATTTTATTTGGCAGGTGAAGGGGGTACGCCTGACTATCAGCAAGCATTAGGGTGGTTAAACGATGCAGCATTTAAAGGAAACCCAGAAGCACAGTATGTGTTAGGGCATCTATTTGAAGAAGGACGCAAGGGAGAAGGAGATAAGTGGGCAATTAAACCTGATGCTGAGCGAGCGATGGCCATGTATGCGCTTGCAGCATTTAATCAATCACCTGAAGGTGAATATCGCCTGGCTGAGATGATGGTACGCGATAAAACAGGCAGTTTAAGTGTTCAAGAAAAACAAAAGCGCCATGCATTAATGAAGCGCTTATATCAACATGCAGCATCTAAGGGCATTCAACAAGCTTTATTGCCACTGGCATTTTTTGATGCGATGGACCAATCAAAAGAAAAACAAGCACATGCATTAGACGTTGCAAAACAAGAGGCAAAATCAGGTAATGATAAAGCCGCACTCTTATATGGTATGTTACTAGATCGCGGTATAGGAACAGCACCTGATAAAAGTGAAGCGATCTATTGGTACCAAAAAGCAAAATCGAACCCTGTGAGTGCTTTTATTTTAGGAACCTACTATGCAACGGGGCAAGAGGTAGCCGAAGATCAGGAAAAATCAGCAGCATTACTGCAACAAGCATCAGATGCTGGCTTTTCATTTGCTGATTTTAATTTAGCAATTTTGTCTCATGACAGAAATATGTCTTTTTTATCGACGCTAGAGAAAGCACATGAGCAAGGAAATAGTCGCGCAAGTTTATTATTAGCCGACTATGCGTTAACGCGCGCTGAAGATACACAATCCATGAAGAAAGCCGGTGATATTTATCAAGTTTTGGCAGAAAGGGGAGACAAAGATGCTCAGTTAAAATTGGGCTATTTGTTAGAAAAAGGATTGGGTGGAAAAGTTCAGTTTGAAGAGGCGGCTCATTGGTATACGTTATCAGCAAATCAAGGACAACCGATGGCACAGTATTTGCTAGGGCGTCTAAATCAAATGGGTCAACTCGATAAGTTTCCTAATTATGAAGTCTCTAAGCAATGGTATCGAAAAGCGATGGCTAATTATATGCCTGCTGCTATTGCGTTAGGGTTTATTTATGAAACAGTAGATAATAATTACAAACAAGCATTCATAGCGTATCAAGTGGCCTCTTTGAAAAAGAATTCAATTGGACAATTTGATTTAGGATTAATGTATGAGTACGGTAAAGGACGCTCGGTTGATAACGATAAAGCCGAAGCTTTATATCTTGAAGCAGCAGAGCGCGGACATGTCCGTGCCATGGTTCAACTGGCAGGGATTTACTTACATGATTCTGGAAAATTTAGAAATGAAAAAATAGCGCATGAATGGTATGAAAAAGCAGCTAAAAAAGGGAATCGAGAAGCTTTGTATCAACTGGGCCAGATGGCAAAAAAAGGTCAAGGTACCTCACAAAATGTTGAGGAAGCTGCCCGTAACTATCAAGCTGCAGCAGATAAAGGCAATGCAAAAGCAATACTAGCATTAGCTGGACTGTATGAGCGAGGTCAAGGGATAGAGAAAGATCCGAATAAAGCGGCAGCGCTTTATCAGAAGCTTTCAGAACGTGGTAATGCTTATGCCCAATATCAGCTAGCTATGTTGCACTACAGTGGAGCACTGGGTGATGCTAATCCTGATAAAGTTAAACGTTGGTTGAAACAATCAGGCCAAAATGGCTGTGTTCGAGCACAGCATACTTTGCAATGGCTGAATGCACAAAGTAGTGAAAGTACGAGTTTTATTGAGCCTTTATCTCTTGGTGTTGCCAGTGCGTGGTTTAAAAGAGAATCTTAATCAATAATACTTTTTACTGACCCCGCTTACGCGGGGTATTTATTTGACTGACGGCTTAAAACTACCCGATGGATTGAAGTGCTCAGATTGTATGAATTGACGCGTTTTCTAGGGGCTTGGGCTTGTATAAAAGTTTCTTTGGTAAGCCTCAGTAAAAGCGTCTGTATGGTTAGGATATGCATCGATTAATGCTTCGAGTGTTTCAGCGGGTGCCTCTGGAATTGCTGATGTAAGTAAGCGCTGCATGAGTCGGTCATCAGAGGATATTTGGGTTAATATATCTTCCTGATGTGCTGGAATAGCAAAAATACAGCGCTTTAAGTCATAAATTGTAAAAATATATCCGTTGGTGTCAGCACTAAAAAGTTTATCTTGGAAGTCTGCGAATTCATAGAGGGCATTGAGGCTGTCTAATTGCGAGGCATCACTGTGTGCTTGAGCAAGCGCTATTTTTTCAGCGAGATCTTCAAGTAGGCAGCTTGCAGGGATATAAGGGTGGTTTGAGATAATATCGGTGATAACCTCTGGAGCTTGCTCTAAATACGCTGAGACGCATTGAATGGCGTCTAGTAACACCATTTTTTCAATGTTTTGACTAGGCGTACAAATAAAATGTTCAAGTTCATTTCGTGTAAAGGGCATATAGGTTTAACTGAATACAGAAGTTTCTAGTGTTTTTAAATGCTCAAGATTAGGGTTAATTAAGCTTGCGGCTGATACAGATGGTAATTCCAACAAATCCATTGCTTCTTTTTCCGTAACTTCGGCGGGAAATAATCGAAGAGTGGGTAAATATTTATTTAAGTAGGTGCAAAATTCATGTGTAGCAGGAAAGGGTCTGACATGTTGGCAGCCAAGAGAAGCTGCAAACATGGCTTCGGAAAAAGTAGCAACACCAGGTAAGTAATGAAAGCCGTATACACTTGCTGTTTGAACTAAGTCAGGTATGAGTCCTAAACTACTGGTAAAGTGCGCGCCTGCCTGGTGTGCCTTTTCAAGTTCTTCTGCATTTAGAATATTGCCTACACCGATGCGAAGTGTCGGATAGGTATCAAGCGCATCGGTTAAGATATTGGGCTCGATATTGTTAATCTCAACAACAGATAAGCCTGATTGTTTAATTTGATTCAGTTTGTCAAACAGTGCGTTATCTGCATCTAGTGTAATAATTAGTGATTCTATTCCGAATTTAGATTTCAAAAGAGATACTCCATCCGTTTAAGTTAAATGTATATTTTTTTAACCTAGATTCATGGTAGATGAGTTAGTGGTTGTGTGCAAGAAGGGAGGTGTTATTGGATGTTGAATCTGTTGATATTAAAAAGAATAAGAGGAGGAAACACAACAAAAATTCATATAGCTGTTGATTCATATAGATTACCGATTGAATTTCAACTGAATGGTGGGGAGGTGCATGACGCAAAGCCTGCGCCAAATTTGATTTTGACGTTACCCGAATCTGCTTATGTCATGGTAAGCAAGCGCAATGGGACACTTTGCGCGGGTTTGGGAACATAAGAACAAGAGTGTTCCGGGGTTTACAGCTCCTTACACCATAGATATGTGAGTCTTTTATGAAGAACATCAAAGCTATACTGATGCGGCTCGTTGTGAAAAACGTTTTAAAAACGGGCCACGTCAGTGGGGAATTGCCAACAGCCCTTAATTTAAAAGCCACAAGAGGGGGTGAGTAAGCCGATTGAGTTCATTCAAACCCTCTTGCAGGTCATGAGATAATTAATAAGGTCTCATATTAAACGGTGATGGATTGAACCGATTGTTGGGTGTGTTTTCCTCTTGGTTCTCTTTTGTTGCTTGCATATTGGGCTGCGGCATGTTGGGCTTGGGTTGCGGGATATTGTCTTGCTCTTGGATATGAAAGCGTCTTGCAGTCGGCGCTTCGGAGACGAGAGCTGCTAGACTCTCTGCATTTTTAAGCAGTGAAAGCAACGTTTGGGTCTGGGTTTGTCCTGCGGAATTTATATTATTTGCACCCTGTTTAAACTGATGCATTTCAGGAAGAAACTGAGGACCTCCAGAGCGATTAATGGTTTCTAAATCTAAGGTGTCAATGTCTTCGTGTAAGGCACTCAAAATTGGAGCTCTTTGTGCGTATGAAGAAGTGGCCAAGGTCTCTTTTTGTAATAATTTGTAACTCGAAAAAAGAGCGCTTGTGTTATGACGAGGATGAGCGCGCATCAGTGCTTCAGGGGTATTAGGCATTGCATGTTCAGGAGAAAGGGCGGCGTCGAGCAGCTTTGCGGCTTCGTATACTAAGAAAAGTTGTTGTGTTAAAAGACGAATATCTTGATGCAAGTGAGCGGCTCTATGAATTAAATTCGCTTTTCTTTTCTCATGTTGGGCCGTTTCTTCGGCATTAGATGCTTGCACGGCTTTTTCAAGACGCGGTTTTAGTTCTGCAAATTCTTTTTGTGCTTTATTTTGCTCTGTAAGGGAGAGACTATCAAAATCGACCTCTTTAGGAATAAGGTAACTTTGCCCATTTCGATGAATGATTTGTTTTTCGTGACGTAAATTTTGAAGTTCTGGTCTTTTAAGTCGTGCTAAGTGTATTTCATCTTCAGGCGATACAGAAAATAATAAGTCAACATCGAGCAGTAAGGTATCGAAGAAAGCTTCTCGAGCCCGTTGTTCTTCAATTGCTGCTTCTAAGCTATCCCACTCTGAATCAATGCTTGCCAATAATTTTGCTTTTCCTGAAAGTTCTTCGTTTAATGCCTCAGCGCTTTCAGCGTAAGCTTGTATGGATTCCTGATCGTATTGGCTTGAGTGAGTTGTTGTTTTTTGTGCCTCAAGTTTATTATCAAGTTGTTTTTGTGCGATTGCATAATGGCGATACTCAGCAGCAGCTTCTTTTTCATAGGCAAGGCCTAAAATAAGCATAACCAGTGCGCGCTCACGTTGTTTTTCTTTTTCGTTTTGAAGGCTATTTTGACGGAGTGTTTCAAGTTCATTGAGTTTTTGTTGAATTAAGCTCTTAAGGGCTTTACCCCCTGGCGATTTTAAAAAGTCAGTGAGGGCTGCCGCATTTTTTAAACCATAGCGCCCGGTGAGTTGGTTAGCCAGCAGGGGTGACTTTGTGTTTTGATCGTCGGTGATTGCTGCTTGAATTGCATGTGTTTTGTGTGCAAATAAATCCTCAAGGGTTTTTGCTTTAACGCGTTTTTGGTGTGTTGCAACCATGCTTTGATTCGTATCTGATAATGGGCTTATTCTGCGTTTTCTTGAAGAGGTATTAGCCATGATTGCAAGTCCTTGTTGATAGTACATGTTCTAAAATTATGGGTATAATTATAGATGAAATCTATGATCTTTAAAAGTCATTATGGGTTTTATTTAATCATATTTTGTATATTCTCTTAATTATTGATAGAATATAGCCCTATTTTGTATGGAATTGGTTTTAAATGACAAGTACTTGTGGTTATATCGCGCTCGTTGGGCGACCAAATGTTGGGAAGTCGACACTGTTAAATTGTATTTTAAAAGAAAAATTGAGCATTACTTCTCGTAAGCCACAAACAACAAGACATACCATTCGCGGTATTGTGACCGAACAAGATTGCCAAATGATTTATGTTGATACCCCAGGCATTCATCAAGGCGGTAAAAAGCATATGCATCGCTTAATGAATCAATCCGCTGAAGCAACACTTTATGATGTTGATGTGATTGTGTTTTTACTGGAAGGAACACGTTTTACAGAAGATGATGAGCGTGTGTTAAATTGCATAAAGAAAACAGATACGCCGTGTATTTTAGTGCTAAATAAAGTTGATCAGGTTGAAGATAAACAAACACTTCTGCCTGCATTGGATGCTTTAAATCAAAAGCATGACTTTTTAACCATTATTCCTTTGTCAGCAAAAACAGGGATGGGGGTTGATACGCTAGAGACGGTTTTAAAGCCTCTTATGCCAGAGGGTCCGCATTTATTTGAGGCCTCACAAATCACCGATCGTTCTAAGCGATTTTTATGCGCTGAATTACTTCGAGAAAAGATTTTTCGCTTTAGTGGTCAAGAGCTTCCTTATTCAACAACGGTTGACATTGAGTCTTATCAAGAAGATGATAAATTAGTTAAAATACAAGCACTTATTTTAGTCGATAGAGATAATCATAAGCGTATGATTATCGGTGAGCGGGGCAGTAAATTAAAAACAATTGCGAGTCAAGCGCGGCTCGATATGGAACGTTTACTAGAACAGCCTGTTTTTTTACAGTGTTGGTGTAAAGTAAAATCAGGTTGGTCTGATGATGCAAGGATACTCAAGCAATTAGGTTATGAAAACTGACGAATTATCAGTATGGTTATTGCATCAACGACCTGCAAAAAATACAACAACTCAAGTATTTTTTTTAACGCGCGAGCGAGGCATGGTCCAGGCTTTTTGTGCTGGAGGAAGTGGTGCTAAAAAACGCGCTATTCTTCAACCGTTTACGCCGCTTTGGTTAACGCTTAATGAGCGCCACTATGGTGCTTATGTTAAGCAAGTAGAAATTGCAGCATCTCCGCAGTTACTTTCAGGCGCACAGTTACTGTCTGGATTATATATTAATGAATTACTCTATCGTGCATTAAAGCCTGAAATGTGTGATGTGCGTTTATTTGAAGCGTATGAAACCGCATTGAAGACATTAAAAGTTGCAGTGAATCAAACACACATTGAAATTGTATTGCGGCGTTTTGAGTTGATTCTCATTGAGGTATCAGGCTATCAAGTGTCTTATCAATACGAAGCACGTTCACAAGAAGCTATTCTACCCGATACTTATTATTTATTTTTACCTGGAGAGGGGTTTATTGTCGATGATCAGGGATTATTGGGTGAGCATATATTGGCAATGGGGCAAGATATATGGGATAGTCCAGCCATTTTGAAAACAGCCAAATTTATTATGAGACGTGCAATTGACCACTTATTAGATGGTCGTGTGATTCAAACACGTGCATTATATCAGGTGTGAAGGAGAAAGCATGAATCGACAAGTATTATTAGGCGTGAATATTGATCATGTCGCAACGTTAAGACAGGCTCGTGGAACACGCTATCCGGATCCATTAAAAGCAGCACTTGATGCAGAGGAAGCAGGGGCTGATGGCATTACTTTACATTTAAGAGAAGATAGACGGCATATCCAAGAGCATGATGTCACTCGGTTTAAAGCAGCCCTACAAACACGGATGAATTTGGAGCTTGCGGTTACAGATTCAATGATTGATTTTGCGGAAAAGATACAACCAGAATATGTGTGTTTTGTGCCAGAGAAGCGTGAAGAACTCACCACTGAAGGGGGGCTTGATGTTGTGAAGCATCAACGAGCAATTTGTGATGCCGTTCAGCGTCTAAGAGCTGTGGGTAGTGAAGTGTCGCTGTTTATTGATCCAGATAAAGTACAAATTGAAGCAGCACATCAGACAGGCGCACGAGTTGTTGAGTTGCATACAGGGTGCTATGCTGATGCAGAAACACCAACACAACTTGCAGAAGAGCTAATGCGTTTAAGGCAAGCTGCTGCGGATGCAAATGCGTTAAACTTAGTTGTGAATGCAGGACATGGGTTGCATTACCATAATGTCAAAGCAATTGCGCGTATTCCCGCAATTCATGAATTAAATATTGGCCATGCAATGATTGCGCATGCTGTGTTTGTGGGATTAAAAACAGCAGTTAAGGAGATGAAGCAATTAATTCAGGACGGAAGCAATGAGGCCTACAACGGATAGCATTATTATTCGTCTCACCGGTGATTCTGGCGATGGCGTACAATTAATCGGTGAACAACTTACGATTACAGCGGCATTAACAGGTCGAGATGTTCGAACGCTTCCTGACTTTCCTGCTGAAATTAGGGCACCAGCAGGGACCGTTGCCGGCGTTTCCGGTTTTCAATTGGCCATGTCATCTGAGCATATTTTTACGGCAGGTGAAGAGCTCGATGTATTGGTTGCACTGAATCCTGCAGCACTTAAAAAAGCCTTACCTTATTTGAAGCTGGGTGGTTTACTCATTTTAAATCAGGACAGCATGACAGATAAAGACTTTGCGAAAGCAGATACGTTATCCAGCATGCTTGATGTGATTAAAACACAGTATCAGGTGCTTTCAGTGCCGTTAATTTCTGAGACAGTAGCGGCACTAAAAGCAGTGAACTTAACATCGTCAGAAACAAAAAAAGCAAAAAACTGCTATGTGCTTGGACTTGTGTTGTGGTTGTTTGAGTTTGAAACAACACATGCAATTGCATTGCTGGATAAAAAGTTCAAAAAAAAACCAGATGTTTTAGAAGGAAACAAACGGGCATTGCTAGCAGGATATAATTATGCAATGACGTTAGAGCTTACGCGCCGTACGTTTCACATGGATAACATTGAGCGTACACCAGGTGAATATCGACAGCTAACAGGCGTAGATGCAGTAGGTCTTGCACTTGCAACGCTTGCAACAGGGACTGAAATTCCTGTTTTAGTTTCAGGATATCCAATTACACCGGCATCAGGTATTTTACAAGCTGCGGCAGGCCTTGAAGCATATGGCGTTGAGCTTTTTCAAGCTGAAGATGAAATTGCAGCGATTGGCGCATGTTTGGGAGCTGCATTTGGTGGATGTTTAGCGCTAACGTGTACTTCAGGACCGGGGCTTGATTTAAAATCTGAAACACTGGGTTTAGCAGTTATCACAGAGTTGCCATTGGTCGTACTTGATGTTCAGCGTGCGGGAACATCCACTGGATTACCCACTAAAACCGGTCAGAGTGACTTAAAGCAAGCACTGTATGGGCGGCATGGTGAGGCACCTTTGCCGGTACTTGCGGCTAAAACACCATCGGATTGCTTTAATACTGTAATTGAGGCGTTTTGTTTGGCGGTTAAATATATGACACCGGTTGTGGTGCTCTTAGATGCTTATTTGGCGAATGCAGCGGAGCCTTGGATGATTCCGAATCCAGAAGAGATTACCTTGCCTGACATTCGCTTTAATCGCAGCCAAAAACCATTTACAAGAGATGAACATTTGAGTCGTAGTTGGAATATCCCAGGATCTCCTCATTTTATCCATCAGCTAGGTGGACTTGAAAAGGCGGGTGAGTCGGGCAATATTAGTTATGATCCCGATAACCATGAAGCAATGGTATTATTGCGCGCCCAAAAAATAGATAAAATAAAGGATGATTATCCTGCTTTAGTGATTGAGGGTAACCCTGAAGCATCCATACTGTTGGTGAGTTGGGGTAGTACTTATGGGAGTGTTCAAGCGGCTTATGACACATGTCATGCAGAAGGTTTTGATATAGCCTATGTGCACTTAAAGCACTTATTTCCATTGCCTTCTGACTTGGGCAATATATTAAAGCGCTTTAAACGCGTTTTAGTCGCTGAATTAAATTCGGGACAGTTGTGCGCTGTATTACGAGAAAAATACTTAATTGATGCACGTGCCGTGACACAATGTAATGGTCAGCCTTTTTCAATCAGCACATTGTCGTCAGCACTGTTAGCGGAAAAAAAACATGACAAAAAAAATGCTCACGCGGAATGATTTTACGCATACTAATGAGGTGCGTTGGTGCCCTGGCTGTGGTGATTATGCAATTTTAGCAGCATTTCAACGGATGTTACCCGAATTAGGCTTACCACCTGAGAAACATGTTTTTGTATCAGGAATAGGATGTTCAGGACGATTGCCTTATTACATGAACGCATATGGCTTCCATACGTTACATGGGCGTGCCACAGCAATTGCAACAGGGCTTAAAGCCCTTCGTGATGATGTATGTGTGTGGGTGATTACAGGTGATGGAGATGGTTTAAGTATTGGGACCAATCACTTGATACACGCTTTAAGACGCAATGTGAATATAAATACTATTTTGGTAAATAATCAAGTTTATGGCTTAACTAAAGGGCAGTTTTCACCTACATCGCCTCGTGGACAGGTGACAAAAACATCACCTAAAGGTGTGCAATCGGAAGCATTAAATCCTTTGACGCTTGCATTGGGTGCAGGGGCTGGTTTTGTAGCGCGTGCGGTTGATAAAGATCCAAAGCATTTAGGCAGTATGCTAAAAGCAGCTTATGAACATGAAGGATGTGCGTTTGTTGAAGTGTATCAGGATTGTCATATTTTTAATCAAGGTGCTTTTGATGCATTCTCAACAAAAACCAATCGTGAGCAAAGTACAATTTATCTTGAACCAGGGGTTGATTTAAAATTAGCGGGCTTAACCCATAATCCAGCTGACTTTATGCAGGCAATGCAATTGGCTCGTTTAACATTTCCAGAGCATCCCGTACCACTGGGTATTTATTACCAAGAGACAAGAGACGTTTTTTCTTTAAAGCCTCAAAGGCATAAAAAAAGGGCTGATTTATCAGCCCTTTATCGTGCCAAAGCAAGTTGGCATGTGTCGGGTTAACTCAGTCGCGGCCTGACAGTGCGCCTAAGATATTTAATAAGCTCAAGAAAAGATTATACAGCGACACAAAGAGTGACACGGTTGCTACAATATAATTTCTTTCTCCACCATGAATAATCGCACTGGTTTGAAATAAAATTAATCCAGAAGAAATTAAAACAAAAGCGGCTGATACAAAAAGTTGCATAGCTGGCATTTGAAAAAGAAAACCTGCAATCATCGCAAGCATTGCGACCATGACAGCCACAAAGAGAAAGCCGCCCAGATAGCTGAAATCTTTACGGGTTGTGAGTGTATAGCCAGATAGTGCTAAAAAGATAAGTCCTGTGCCACCTAGTGCTGTGCCAATTAACTGAGGTCCATTAGAAAACATACTAATATAAGCATTCAAAATAGGACCAATTGAAAAGCCCATAAAGCCTGTAAAAGCAAAGACACTGACAATACCCCATGGGCTATTTTTAAGTGCATGTGTTAAGAACATAAGGCCATAAATTCCGACAATAAGGAACAGGGGATGTACAGGCGGAACTCTCATAGCAAATGACAGGTAGGCGGTAAAGGCACTAAAAAGAAAAGTCATGCTGAGCAATAAATAAGTGTTTCTTAATACTTTATTCGTTGCTAAAACGGACTCGCTTGAGCGGGTTAATGTGGCTGTGTTACGTCTATTTATCATCATAAACTCCGATAAGTTGTGAGATTTGACCTAACTCATAAGATATAGGTCAAATCTCTTTTTTTCAAGCCATATTTGGAGTAGTGCTACAAGAGTTTGTCTGTACAGGTGAATTTTCTTCGCCTGTTTCTGAGAAAAATGGGGATTTGGAGAGCTCTCCTCTCTTTCTTTTTTTTGCACTAGAGCCAGGTGTGCTTTTAGAGCTTGGTGTAAGAGCGAATTTTTTGAAACCTGAAGGCGGTGCTGGTAATAATGACTCATCAGGTATATCTGTGAATACACAGGTTGGTCTTTCTCTCTTGCTCATTTTTCGTGATGCATCTGAGGAGGATGTGCTGAGCGTGTCTGAAGATGTTGTGCTTGCTTCATGAGTCTCTTCATCTTCTTCCGCAGGTGTTTTAGCGGCATCCAATAAACTAGCAAATCTTGAGCTTGATAATGCGGCGCGAGAAGGAGATTGTTTTGGATTTGCTCGTTGAACAACAGGTACACCACCACTGATTGGAATACCATCGCTAGATAATATATTTGTTAATAAAGGGATGTTCAAACTTATGGCTTGGATACTTGCTTTTGTCAGCGGTGTTTGGTGTCCACAGGCTATATCAACAGATGTATTGGTATATGTTGAAAAGTGTTTATCCTGATAACAGGGAAGCATGTCGATAGGATTATATAAGGCATGGTTAAATTTTTTGCTTGTAATGGCTTGATTCAGTTTTTGTAAAAAATCATACTCCTGGACATGCTCAGGAAGATTAACCATTTCTTTGAGCATATGTAAAGATCTTTGAATCTGAATAAAAATAGCTGTGTAGTGCCGCTGGTCTTGACTTTTGGGTGGGCGCTCGTAATGATTATCGATTCTGCTTTTTAGATTGGTGAGCGTCAGTAATAGGAATTTATATTTTTTATCAAACGATGATGTCCTATAAAAATCATTTTCTCTCCTGTATATTTTTTGACCTGGAGATTTGAATTTAAGGTGGTGTTCTCCCTCATAGCTATCCAGGGGAATTTCTCTACTTTCACCGGGTGTTAAGCCTGTTTTTTTTGCTTGCTCAGTATTGTAATGAAAAAAAGCGATGCACCCAGTACCATCGTGGGGTGAGTGGGCAGGCGTTGCTTTAGCAGGAGACATCAATGATTCTTTAGAGTATTCAGTTTTTGTGCGCATTATGGTTATGATCACTTTTTAAACAGGTTAATTATTGTCTTTTAATTGGCTTATAAAGTCAATTAAAAGACAATGAGTTTAAGGGTTTTTTCTCACTTTCTTCAGAATTTTCAGGCGAGGGTGCGGTGCTATCGGTACCAAATAAGTTTGATGAAGAGACTCGAACAGAGATTGCATCATCATCTTTAAAATGAATATGTGTGTTGAGTCTTAGTGGCACGCCACATAATGGCACACCAATTTTTTTGAGTTCAAATAAATCGGGTCTAGGCGCATTTAAAAGCAGTTGCTCTGTGAGTGGGGCTTGGAGTTTTTCGCTATCGCTCACTGCGGCAAAATCATATGCATAAGTTACAGCTTCAGGGGAGTGATTTTTTAAATACACGGCACGTAGTGCAAGCGGGTTATAGAGGGCATCTTCAGCCCAATCACTTGTGATGGCTTTATTAATTTTGAGAATAAAGTTTAAATCGCCATTGCATATGCGATGCATTTCCAAGCACATTTTAATACAGTTCTCTACCTTGAGGTAGCTTGTGCGAAGATGATTTTGATCAAGTGAGTTGTGATACAAGAAATCAACGTCAACACGACGTTTTAGGATGGTTAGTTCTAATATTAATGCGTTTATTTTTCCGCGCAATGTATCTTTTGTATAAAACTCCCCTTCTTTTGAGAGTGTCTTTCCTGGAGACTCACTGAAAAGATGTTTGGAGCCGATTTGATGTTTACTCAACGGAATCACTGCATCGCTTGGTGTTAGCCCCGTTTCTTTTTCTTTCTCATTGTAGTTGAAAAAAGTGCTATTGCTGCCTTTGGGGGTAGGACAACGACGAGGTTTTGCCGGAGAAATTGTTTCAGAAGAACGAACTGTTTTTTTAACCGTGATAATGGTTTCTTCTGGTTTTATGCGGATTTTTGTTTTTGTCGTTTTTGTCGTTGTTTTTTTTCTAACAGCCTTGACTGATTCTTTTTTTTTCATCTCTTTCATTTGTTGTGTTCATAGGTTAAAAAATGAATCTTGAGATTATCAGTGTTCTCCAAAAAATGTCAAGTTTTGAATATTATTTAACAATAAGAGAATGATATTACCATCAAGCCAGCAGTTAGGATGGAGTTAGCTGTTTATGCTAGCATGGGATTGATTCAAAGGAGAGAGATATGCAACGGGTTGCAGTCGCACAAATGGTTTCTTCGGCTGATTTAAAAGCTAATTTAATGACAATCCAATCTTTATTGGTTGATGCTGCTCAACAAAAAGCAAAGCTGTTGGTGTTACCCGAAAATTTTGCGTTTATGGGTGGGCATGAGCGGGATAAATTACAATGGGCTGAATGTGCCGGTGGCGGTCTCATTCAAGACACTTTAAGCCGATTAGCAGCTGAACATAATATGTGGGTGGTTGCAGGAACGATTCCATTAAAAGCGCCTGATGGTCGTGTATGGGCGAGTTCTCTTGTTTTTAATTCAGAAGGTTTACAAGTGGCACGTTATGACAAGATGCATTTATTTGATGTGACGGTATCTAGTACAGAAGCTTATACTGAATCAGAAACCACAGCACCAGGCAATCAGCCAGTGGTTGTCGATACACCTGTTGGTCGTATTGGGCTTAGTGTATGTTACGATGTGCGTTTTCCAGAGCTTTATCGCCAACTACTGGCTGATGGGGCCGAATTATTCACCATGGTTGCAGCATTTACTGCAACGACTGGAGCGGCTCATTGGCATACTTTGTTAAAAGCACGAGCAATTGAGAATATGTGTTATATATTGGCTTCTAACCAAGGTGGTATGCATGCAAATGCACGTGAAACATATGGACATAGTATAGTCATTAGTCCTTGGGGAGATGTGATAGCCGAGCTAGACAAAGGAACAGGCATTATTTGTGCTGATATTGATTTAAAACAATTATATGCAAGACGCACGACCTTTCCGTGCCTTGAACATCGCGTATTATAAGGGGTTTTTGTATGACAGATGCATTAGATATTGCTAAAGAATTATTATTAAAGCCTGCGTCACTTGATGAGGCGAGCCTTGAACGTTTAATACACCAATTTTTGAATCGTAAAATTGACGATGCAGACTTATATTTTCAAAGTGTCAATTATGAGTCTTGGTATCTTGAAGATTCAGAAGTAAAAAGTGGCACGTATGCGATTGATAGAGGGGTCGGTATCCGGGCAGTGAGTGCTGAGAAAACCGGATTTGCGTATTGTGATGATATTGATTTACTGGCCATGGAACGTGCGGCTGATGCGGCGCGCTCTATTGCATTAGCGGGTCGTGTACCAGGACAAGCACTTAAAATTTCGACAGCTCCTATTAGCCATTATGCAGGAATTAATCCGATTGAAGGTTTAACCAAACAAGAAAAAATTGCGCTACTTGAATCAGTAGATAAAGCGGCCCGAAGAGAAGATCCGCGTGTGATACAGGTGAATGCATCTTTGACGGGCGTTTATGAGGTGGTTTTAGTTGCGGGTATGCAGGGTCAGTATGTAGCTGATGTACGCCCTATGGTGAGTATGAATGTGAGTGTCATTGTTGAAGAAAATGGACGCCGCGAATCAGCACGTTCGGGTGGCGGTGGCCGTCTTGGTTATTCGTTTTTCTTAGATCAATCACGTGCTTTGCATTATGCACATGAAGCGGTACGAGAAGCCGTTGTGAATTTAAAAGCAGATGATGCGCCTGCGGGCACCATGCCGGTTATTTTAGGCCCGGGTTGGCCTGGTGTTTTACTGCATGAGGCTGTTGGACATGGTCTTGAAGGTGACTTTAATCGCAAAAACTTGTCGGCTTTTTCAGGGCGACTAGGTGAGCAAGTTGCAGCGAAAGGGGTAACAGTCGTTGATGATGGCACATTGGCTGACAGACGAGGTTCATTGTCTATTGATGATGAGGGAACTCCCACACAATGCACAACATTGATTGATGATGGTGTGTTAGTGAATTATATGCAGGATAGATTAAATGCACGTTTAATGGGGATGAAGCCCACAGGAAACTGCAGACGTGAGTCTTATGCGCATGTGCCGATGCCCCGTATGACCAATACCTATATGTTAGCGGGACATTATCATCCAGATGAAATCATTCGTTCGGTTGATAAAGGCCTATATGCTGTTAATTTTGGAGGGGGGCAAGTTGATATCACTTCAGGGCAATTTGTGTTTTCTGCTAGTGAGGCTTATCTCATTGAAGGCGGACGAGTGACACGACCTGTAAAAGGAGCAACGCTGATTGGGAATGGTCCTGATGTGATGAAAAAAGTGAGCATGATTGGGAACGATTTAGGTTTAGATCCAGGTATTGGTGTATGTGGAAAAGATGGTCAGTCTGTACCTGTTGGCGTTGGGCAGCCTACTCTAAAAATTGATAGCCTAACAGTAGGTGGAACAAAAGCTTAAGCTCTTAATCGCGGCTAATTTAAAATAAAACTAATTGATTTCAAATAAACCACAGGGTATAATCTGTCACACTGAAATATAGATGTATTTTTAATTCAAGTTTTAACTCGAGTTTTTAATTCATGTTTTTATCGGAGAGATTGAATGTTTACAGTTACTGATGCACGCGCAACAACAGAAGATACTTATAATGCAATACACAACGCTTTGGATAAGGCTTTAGGTGATGATACTACTGAGTTTGAAGAGGGTGTTTACGCTGAATTTCGAGCAAGAATTGAAGCGTTTACGCAGATCCCAGGCAATAATTTCACAGAGAATATGCGAAGCAAGATGACGCGTCTTGAGTCAAAAATAAACAAACTCATAGCCCCACAAAGCACGTCTAATACTACAACACCTAATGTATCACCATCAGCAGCAGCAATTTCGAGTATAAATATAGATGAGAATGCAACTGGACCTTCTTTAGAGCAGCAAGAAACGCTAAGGCAAAAACAAGAAGCAGCGCGCGTTAGAGAAGCAGTGACTCAAAAGCAAACAGAAGTTAGCGGCGTTATAACAACAGCCTTGTCTTTGGAGAAAGACGCCGTGGATTTAGGTGCTTTAAAAGAAGCATTTTTAGCGCTTCCAGTAATGAAAGATGTTCATGCAGACGATCAAGCTGCTGCTGAGACGATAAGAAATACTTGCTATCATCATTTATATGATTTGGCTAACAAGCATCATTTAGAGCTTACATTTGAAGAAACAGAACTTTCAGCGTTAGGCGTGACAGCTACTGCTCAGACAACCACTTGGCAAGCAGAAGTTGAAGCCGAAAGAGTTAGGGTCGAACAAGAAGTAAACCGTATTAGGGTAAAAGCTGAGGAGAAACAATCAGCATTTGCTCACCATATAACAGAACTTTTAGCTTCTGATATTGATAAAACAGTTGTAGATTTAGGTGCTTTAAAAGAAGATTTTTTAGCGCTTCCAGCAATGACAGATGTTCATACAGGCGATCGAGAATCTGCTAAGGAGCTAAGAAATATTTGCTATGAGCGTTTATATAATTTGGCTAACAAGCATCATTTAGAGCTTGTAATTGAAGAAAGTGATTGTACACGTTTAGGCGTGACAGCTACTGCTCAGACAACCACTTGGCAAGCAGAAGTTGAAGCAGAAAGAGTTAGAGTCGAACAAGAAGCAGTGCGCGTTAGAGAAGCAGCGACTCAAAAGCAAACAGAAGTTAGCGACGTTATAACAGCAGCCTTGTCTTTGGAGAAAGACGTCGTGGATTTAGGTGCTTTAAAAGAAGCATTTTTGGCGCTTCCAGCAATGACAGATGTTCATACAGACGATCAAGCTGCTGCTGAGACGATAAGAAATACTTGCTATCATCATTTATATGATTTGGCTAACAAGCATCATTTAGAGCTTGTAATTGAAGAAACAGAACTTTCAGCGTTAGGTGTAACTGCTGAACCTCAGACAACCACTTGGCAAGCAGAAGTTGCAGCAGCAGAAGAAGAAAAAATCAGACAGAATGTTATAGCTGCTCAAGGAAAATTTCAGGCTGCTACTGATGATCTGACACAAGAGCAGGATAAAGATGAACCTGATGAAGTTAGAGTTAAACAACTTAAAGATGCAGTTCAGCAAGCAGAATTGGAACTAGATGTTGCTAAAAGTGCCTTGACTGATTTAGAGCAGCAAAAGCAAGCAGCTGAAGAAGAAGCTCAAAGGCTTGCAGCAGAAAAAGCAGCAATTGAAAAAGCAGCAACTGAAAAAGAAGCTGCGGATAAGTTAGCTGCAGATAAAAAAGTGGCAGAAAAGCAAGCAGCTGAACAAGAGGTTGCTAGAAAATTAGCAGCAGAAAAAGCTGCCGCTGATAAAAAAGTAGCTCGGGCAGATGAGTTTAAGAAAAAAATAATGCCAAAATTAGTTGAGTTTTCTGATAAGTTAAAAGATAAATTAGAAGATAAAGCGCATAAAGGAAAAGCTGTAGAAATTCAACATTTAATCGATAAAATGCTTCAGCCTTTGTATGGTGAGCCTTCTCAAGAAAACCTAGATACATTTAAAAAAGAACTTGAGCAGTTATTGCTTAAAGAGAAAGATGCTTTTAAAGCAACACCTTGGATTTGGCATGATGTCATTCGACCTGCTCTAATGGGATTTTTAGGGGTAGTCGTTACTTTGGTCACAGCCATTGCGAGACCTTTCTCAACAACGGTTTCTAACTTTGCAAATTCATTTTTTGCGAAGCCAGATTCTCCGGCCTTTAAAATACTTAAATCAGAATCTGAAGAGTTGGTTCAATCCATGGGTAATGTAATTTCTACGCCAGCGGGATAAATCGATTGGTGTATTGAAAACCTGCCTCTTGCATGATTTGAGATGGCAGGTTTTTTTATGATGAATTGTAAACACGCCTTATCTCTTTTTAGGTAGCAAGTTGCTAGAGCCTTGGTAACTCATAACTAAGAGATAGTGCCTGCGGGAGAAGGCAAGTTCAAAACATGAAACTGTTCAAGAGTAATTAAAAGAGTGATATTTTAATCAGGCTACATATTAACGTAATTAGGGCCTCCTCCTCCTTCGGGTGCCGTCCATATAATATTTTGTGTTGGATCTTTAATATCGCAGGCTTTGCAGTGAATGCAGTTTGCAGCATTAATTTTTAATGCTGGCTGTGTATCTTGATGAATTATTTCATAAACGGCAGCAGGGCAATAGCGTGTTTCAGGTGAGCCATAGTTTTTATAATTTATATCAATCGCATGTGTGGCATCTTTTAGCTTGAGATGTGCAGGTTGATTTTCTTCATGGTGTGTATTGGTTAAATAGACTGATGAAAGTCTATCAAATGTAATTTTTCCATCGGGCTTAGGGTAGTTGATTTTAGATGCTTGATTGATATTAATTAGCATTTTATTATCTAGGTGGTGCTTGAGAGTCCAGGGTGTTTTGCCCCGTGTGATATAGGTTTCAAAGGCTGCATTGAGCAAACCAATGAATAAACCTCGATTAAAGCCAGGGCGAATATTACGTACTTGGTAAAGTTCTTTCATGACCCATGAGCGATTGAGTGCTTTAGGGTAGCTTGTGATTTCAAGTGGGGTATTGGATGTGTTTTTTAGATGCTCTACGCATGCTTCAGCAGCATATATCCCTGATTGAATGGCTGTATGAATGCCCTTGATTTGAGGGACATTTAAAAATCCTGCAGCATCTCCAATTAAAGCGCCGCCCGGAAAAGTGAGCTTTGGAATTGACTGAAAACCGCCTTCGTTCAGTGCGCGAGCACCGTAAGATAGCCGTTCACCTTTTTCGAGTAAAGGTTTGATAAAAGCATGTGTTTTAAAACGTTGCATCTCTTCAAAGGGACTTAAATAAGGGTTCTGATAGTCAAGTCCAACCACAAAGCCAAGTGCAACTTGATGGTCTTTCAGGTGATAAACAAACGATCCACCATACGTTTTATTATCTAAGGGCCAGCCTATGGTATGAATCACTTTCCCTTGCGTATGTTGCTCGGGTAGCACACGCCAAATTTCTTTAATACCCAGTGCGTAGGTTTGAGGTTGCGCATGATTGCGAAGTTTAAACTTTTCCATGAGTTGTTGACTGAGTTCACCACGACAGCCTTCAGCAAATAGGGTTTGTTTAGCATATAAATGCATGCCAGGTTGATAATCGGAAGTGTGTTCACCCGACTGATTAATACCCACAGCGCCAGTTGATACACCGGTTACTTCATTCTGTTCTCCGAGCAAAAGTTCAGTTGCAGCAAATCCGGGATAAATTTCACAACCTAAAGCTTCAGCTTGGGTGGCTAAAAAGCGGCCCAGTTCGCCAATGCTAATGATAAAATGGTTTTTATTCTGCATTTGTGGTGGTGTAGGCAAGCGATGTGCATGTGTTTGGGTGAGATAATAAAAATCATCGTGTGTAACAGGTGTATGAAGGGGAGCATCTTGCCAGTTATCAGGAAGCAGCGCTTTTAAACTTTTGGGGTTGAGTACAGCACCAGACAGCAGATGTGAACCAATTTGAGCACCTTTTTCTAGGATGCAAACACTGATGGATTGATTGTTTTTTTTTGCTAGCTGCTTTACTCGAATGGCGGCAGAAAGCCCTGCGGGACCCGCTCCGACAATAATAACGTCATATGTCATGGCATCCTGTTCCATAAGACTTCCTTTGTTTTATGATTTATTTGGTGTTTGAGGCAAATCATAGCATGAATTTTAAGATTAAATAACAGGTTAAAATAAGAGTTGTTTGAGTTATTTTAAGTCATACTCTATTCTTATAGATATAAATTCATATTTTTATACAAGGATTATGATAATGGTTAAGAAAAAATTGGGTGGACAGCATGAGCCAAAACCTATCGGTGAGTTAAAAGCCAGTTTAGATAAGGCTTTGTCACAAGATAGTGTCAGTCAGGAAGCATTAGATGCGTTTAAAGAAAAATTTCTTAACCTGGATTTGAAAGTTGTTCAGCAGAAGAAAAAAGAAGAGAGAATCGGTATTTATGAGCGGCTTATTGCATTAAAAACAAAAAACGCGGAATTAAATCTTAGTTTTACTGATTTTGAAAAAGAAGTATTAATGGGCTTGGGTATTACTCAATTTCCTCCTGAAAAGAAAGTTAAAAAACAAACTTATCACACTAAAAAGCCTAAGCTTCTAATCGATATGGAGCGTGCACTGGCTAAAGAAGTATTAGTACAAGGTGATTTAGATCAATTTAAATTACGCCTATTTGTAATAAGCGAAGAAAAACAGAGTAAATTTGGTGGAGCAATATACAAGCTATTGATTGCGCTGAAAGACAAACATGGGTTGGAACTTAATTTCTCAGAGGAAGAAAATGATGCATTAAAAACGCATGATATTTTAGAAGATGAATTGACTGGTTCTAAACGCGACTTACCTCTGAGATCTGAAACATTCCAAGATGTTTTTAATGAGTTATGTGGTAGTGCAAAATTAATTGAAGAAGCATGTGAGAAATTGTCTGTGTATGCCGTGGGTTCTCACCATCAAGCACTTACAGAAATATCGAATGCACTTAAATACATGATTGATGATCTCAATCCTGAAAAAAATTTAGCTGAGTCTGAGATAAAAGTGAACTTAATAAAGTATGAAAATTTAAGTAAGCAGTTTGATGGTTTAAAGTTTGAAGGAATGGGAGGTTTAGCTGAAGATAAAGGCGCTTATGCAATGTATTGTAAAATAGCTAAGCCATTGGTTAACTTCATTCGTGGGTTACTGAATTTAGCCACCAGTGCTGTTCATTATTTATTAGGCGTAAAAGACAATGACAATCCTTTGGCTAAAAAAATTATGGATAGGCCTTATTTTTTTCAGACACCCGTATCTACAGAAGAAGAAAAAGTAATTAGTAAGCAGCTCGAGACCTTGAAACTATTATCCAATCAAGTACATGAGGCATTGGATAAGGCAGTTCCTCGCGATACGCCTGCAGTTTAATGAACCGATTCAAGATAGTTGGAGATAATAATGGATGAAAAAAGTCTAGCTAATGCTGCTGAAATATTAAGAAAAGAGTTAGCTTTTGCCGAAGAGAAGGACACTGTGACATCCGATGACATAGAAGCTTGGACAGAAAGGCTGGTTAAACTTGATGCCAGTGCTTTAAATCGAGCAGATATTCAATTGCGCAATCAAGTCTATAACCAAATTTGGGCATTAGCATCCAAACATAATCTTGATTTTGTTTTAACCGAAGAAGACTGGGAGAGTCTGAATGAGATGGGTATCACGCGTTCATGGCCTAGATATCTTGAAGAAATGCGTCAGGCAGCTGCAGCAACAGTAGATAATATTACAGACCCCTCAGGCATGCTTGCAGCGTCATATGGTTTGGATGATGAGGATTTAGATGTTATTTCAAAGCACGATGCAGATAATAATGAAGAAGATGATATGGAAGCAGTCGATACTCTAGAGTCTGAGTTGCTTGTTGAAGAAGAAGAGGTACAAGTTGCTATCCCCGTTCGGCAGTTGCCAGAAGAGGCCATTGAAATGTACCAGAGAGCGATGAACGCTGTCATCGCTGCAAAAGATAACTTAAAAGGGTATGTTGAGGATGAAAATAAAGCGGCTGCCTTGGATACTTTGGTAATCGAGTTGAATAGTATGTTTGGTGAAGAAGGTCATAGAAACCTAGATTTTCATCAAATCTCATGTGTTGCAAAAGTATATTCTGAAAAGTTAGATAAGCTTGATTTTAAAGAAAAAGTTCAATCGGTTAAATATTATAAAACAGAAGAACATATGCATGCTGTGATTCGCTCAATGTTGAACTACATTACATATTTTTTTACAGCAGGTCAGGTGACACATAAAAATTATTTAGCTGAAAAAATAATAGGCCGTCCTTTTTTCTTTCAAAGGAGCGAGTCTGATAAAAAGAAAGAAAGTGTTGCTGAAAGCCGAGATTTTCTAAAAGCATTATTGGATGTCTTAAGTATGCAGGTGGACAAGTTGGAGCATCATGTAGAGGCACAACAAGTCAAAGATAATCGCAGTTCTAATAGGGCGTTTTGACCATTGCTTCCCACCGCCGCCTACGTGCCGCTACCTCGTGAAAGATTCCGGGACATCCAAGTCCCCGAAATCAACTCGTCAACGCGGCAAGTATTTTGGCCTCGACTGTCCTGCGTCTGACATTCTGCAGGCTTCCATGGCGCGCAGCGGGGGCGGTGGGAAGCAATGGTCAACATGCCCTAGTAGCAATACGTTTTAAACCCATTTAAACCAGTGTTTGAAGCAGCACTTCAATGGCTTTAATACGTGTTTCATTTGCGGCTGTCTCGCGTATGACTTTTAGGCGATTTGAACCATCTAATTGATATTGCTTAGGTTCTGTTTGAATGAGTTTGATGAGTTTTGTTAAATCAATGTTGGGTGTTTCTGTAAATTCAATGCGTATATTGGGGTTAGATGCTGTGATGCGTAATACGCCAAGGCTTGCTGAAAAGAGCTTGAGTTGTGTGAGTGCAAAGAGATTTTTAATTGGGGGTGGAAGTAAGCCAAAGCGGTCAATGAGTTCAACCTGAAGTTCACGTAAAGATTCTGTATTTTTTGCATGTGCGATACGTTTGTAGAGTGTTAAACGCGTATGGACATCTCCAACGTAATCATCCGGAATGATGGCGCTGATGCCCAGTTCAATTTCAGGCCCAGGCGCACTTTTAACCGTTAGCTCAGGTATTTTTCCGGACTTTAAAGCAGTGACAGCTTCTTCAAGCATTTCCATATATAAACTAAATCCAATGGCATGCATGTTACCGCTTTGCTCTTCTCCTAAGAGTTCGCCGGCACCTCGAATTTCCAAATCATGGGTTGCAAGTACAAAGCCTGCACCTAAGTCTTCGATAGAGGTGAAGACTTCTAATCGTTTTTTAGCATCAGGGGTTATGAGTGTATCTTTAGGGGTTAAAAGGTAGGCATACGCTTGGTGGTGTGAGCGCCCAACACGTCCACGAAGCTGATGCAGTTGTGCCAGTCCAAAATGATCAGCTTTATCAATAAGAATGGTATTTGCTGTTGGAATATCAATGCCCGTTTCAATAATGGTAGTACAAACAAGCACATTGAAGCGATGATGATAAAACTCAGACATGACACGTTCAAGTTCGCGTTCATGCATTTGCCCATGTGCAATGTGCACGCTGGCTTCAGGAACTAGTGCTTGCAACTCTTCTGCAATACGAGGAATAGTTTGTACGTTATTATGCAGAAAAAAGACTTGGCCTCCACGTAAAATTTCGCGCAAAATGGCCTCACGCATGAGGGTGTTACTTTTTTCCTGCCAAAATGTTTTAATCGCGAGGCGTTTTGCAGGTGGCGTTGCAATGAGTGAAATATCACGAATGCCAGCCATGGCCATATTTAATGTTCGTGGAATAGGGGTTGCGGTCATCGATAGAATATCGACGTGCGTGCGTAAAGATTTAATTTTTTCTTTTTGTTTCACACCAAAACGATGCTCTTCATCAATAATCAGTAGGCCTAAGTCATCAAACTCAATGCCTTTTTGGAGCAGTTTATGAGTTCCAATCACTAAATCGAGTCGACCTTGCTTTAATTTCTCAATGGTTGATGTGGCTTCTTTGGCGGTTTTAAAACGCGAAAGTAGTTCAAGCGTAATCGGGAAATCAGAAAATCGGTCTCGAAAGGTTTCAAAGTGCTGACCTGCAAGTAAAGTGGTTGGCGCAAGCACACAAACTTGTTTACCACTTTGAATGGCGATAAATGCGGCACGCATAGCGACTTCTGTTTTTCCAAAGCCTACATCACCACAAATGAGGCGATCCATTGGGTTTTCGGACTGCATATCTTTCATAATATCTTGAATAGCACGTGTTTGATCGATGGTTTCCTCAAAAGGAAAGCCTTCGGTAAATAGATGATATTCTTTTTGATCGCATTGATGGGCGTGGCCTTTATTGGCTGCACGTTTAGCATGAATTTCGAGTAATTCGACCGCAACATCATG
This sequence comes from Legionellaceae bacterium, assembly GCA_029210085.1. Lineage (GTDB taxonomy): Bacteria > Pseudomonadota > Gammaproteobacteria > Legionellales > Legionellaceae > JAALKW01. The sequence goes on from JARGPP010000015.1 coordinate 97,732, forward strand.
AATTTTTTCAGCGGCTTTTGTTCGTTCTTTACGCCATTGCTCTGATCCTAAGCGATGAAGCGGTGCGTGATCGGAATCAGCTCCTGTATAACGGCTGAGCATGTGTAAAGCGGTGACTGGCACATAGATTTTATCGTCACTGGCATAATTTAAAATAATAAATTCACTCTGAATACCTTGGTTTTCGATAAGTTGTAGGCCAAGATAGCGTCCAACGCCAAACTCTAAATGTACAAGAGGTGCACCAATACGCAGTTCGCTTAAATCTCGAATCATGGTGTTTGGATCAATGGAGCGTTTATCACGTGCGCGTTGTTGTGGCGTTGCTTGTTCGCCAAAGAGTTGTGACTCAACAATGATAGAGCATTTAGCTTGAGGCAGTTCAACCCCTTCAGTGAGGGGGCCAATCACAAGGTTCAGTGCGTCATTACTTAAAAGACACGCTGAAAAAGAGTCGTGTAAGGTTGGGTAAATCTGTTCAACTGCGAGTAAATCCAGTAATGCCTCTCGTCGTCCTGTACTTTCAACAATAAAAATAATACGATATGTCGTGTTATTTAGATAATCAATTAAGTGTTTGAGCGGTTTATCTGCTTTTCTTTGTATCGGAAGTTTAGGGCCTGGTTGTGTTTCAAAGTTTGTAGCATGAGCAAGACTTTTTTCGGGTGCTTGCTGTATACGAATGGGATTAAAGTGCTTTGCTTGTGTAAGCAGTGTGGTTGGGGTTAAAAAATTAATGTCGGGGGAAAGTGCAGGCCTTGTTGGGTCAAGTTTTCGTTCCTGATAACGTGTGTTTGCTTCTTCCCAAAATTGCTCAGCATGTATTTGGACAGATTCTACAAAACAGACTTGGGCTGCTTTAGGGAGGTAGTCAAAAAGTGTTGCTGTTTTTTCAAAAAATAACGGTAAATAATATTCAATTCCTTGTGGGAATTGGCCCTGACTGACGGCTTCATATAAAGGACAAAGGCTTGGGTTTCCTGAAAATTTTTCACGAAAAGTACGACGAAATAGAGCAATACTTGTGTCATCAAGTGGGCACTCTCGTGCTGGAAGAATGCGAATTTCATCTAATTTTTTAACGGTTCGTTGTGTTTCGGGATTAAAGACACGAATACTTTCAACAGTGTCATCAAAGCGTTCAATACGAAAAGGCGTACGACTTCCCATAGGAAATAAGTCTAACAAGCCACCACGAACAGAAAATTCACCGTGTTCTAATACATTGTTAACAGAGCGGTATCCTGCATTAATGAGATGGTTACGGAAAGGTTCAAGATGAAACGTTTGATTGGTTTTTAAAACCAGAGCATGTTGGCTTAAAAAAGTGGGGGGACATAAGTAGTGCATGAGCGTGCTTGCAGCCGCGATTAAAATAATCGGTTCGCCTTGTTGTAATTGGTTTAAGGCGTAAAGTCGGTCTGAAATAATATCTTGATGAGGTGAAAATTGATCATAAGGGAGCGTTTCCCAGTCAGGGAAAAGGGTTATATTAGGGGTGTTTTGAGTGGTATGTAATAAAAAACGAAGGTTATCACGCAAGGTGATGGCTGAGAGGTGATTAGGCGCCACAATGAGATTGGCCGCGCTTGGTTTACACCACTCAGCAAGAGCAATTGATAAACTTGAGCCATGGAGTTGTCCCCAACGTGTTTTGCTTGAGGTGTTGGGATTAATGATAGAAAAGAGCTCAGATGTCATTGTATGTTTAGAACTTGAATATAAGAAAGTGTGGATTATACAGGATTAGAATTGTTTGTTGCATCTCTATAATTGACTCTTAATAGGCCTTAGTGATTATATTTAGTTCATTTATGATGAAAGGTATGTTATCATCGTGCTCTAGTTTTTCATTTTTTTGAGGTATTTAATGTTTAGCCAGCCTAAGTTCAATGGTTCTTTTAAAAGTCCCATCGCCGGTTTTGATGCTTCTCGTTTTGATGCTGCGGCGCGGTCAAAACCCCAGCTTTCTATTGATGCACTTTCGTCTATATCTTCTCATGCTTCTAGCATAGTTAAAAATAAGCCTACATTAGATGAAGCAGAGCTACGTAAGTTAGTGGCAGAGACGCGTATTTTACAGGCTGGTGATGACCGCGTGCATGAAGTTAATAGAGAAATATCTACCTCACCCGAGACTTTAACTCGGTCCATTTTTTCGAGTTTACTTTTTCAAAACTTACCCGGCAAGCTGCCTTCTTCGGACAATCAGGACATTGCTGATGTTATGGAACCATTGTTAGAAGAAACGTGTTCTGATAATGAGCGAGAAGATAGTGTCGAAGACGTATCTATTGTAGGTAATATAGCATTTGATGGTAAAGCTGGGAGCAACCAGCCCATCCCTTTAGAAGAAGTACCCCCTCAAAAAAAATTAAGAAAGAGCGTTTTTGCAGAAATATTGTCTACCGTTGCTACGGTACAATCTTATGCAAAAGAAGAAAGAGCCTCAGGTGGACTTGAAGAAGTATTTCCCGAAGAATCTGTTGTTGAACAAGTTGTGGTAGAGCGTCCTGAAGAAAAGTCGGTTGAGACAGAGAGCATCGAAGCGGATTTGAGCCAAGAGCAGTTTGCTATGCCTTCTGCTACTCTTTTTATTCGAGATATTGATATCACTCAATTGAGTCAGTTTGCCAGGCCGATTGATGCGTGTCTTACAGAAGAAGGAGATAATCCTTTAAATACCTATTTGAGTTCCCTCAAACATTTAAAATATTATGCGGTATCTCCTGTGGAAAGTGATTTCATAGATAAGGCCATCGATGAGTTTGAAGTGCTTGCAAAGCAGACACAGATAATAGCCAATACTTTGATGCAAGCTCAAGATAAAAAAGTGAGCCTTAAACTCATACAAGCGAACTTAAAGATTTTTGCTGAGCATTTAAATTTAATTGATACGTTTAATCTTGAAGGGCAAAATAAGGCTTACTCAGGAGAACCTTTAAAAAGAGGAGTGTTGGGTGGTTTAGTGTATCATTTGGCCTGTTTTTTTAGGGCTGTTTTTAATGTGGTGAGTTATGTTCTGACTTTAGGGCAGCTATCAAGCAGAAATTTGCTATCAGAAAAAATGGGATTTGGACGTTTCTTTATTCAAAAGCCAATGGCAGAAGCTGAGAAAGAAGATGTACGCATGCAGGTAATATCTCTTGAAGTGTTACTTGAAACAGTTAAAACCACTGAGGATGTAATTAATCGCCTATTAGAAGAGCAAATGCCGTCAGATAATGATAAAGAGAGCACAATTGAGCTTGGCTTTTAGTTGGCTTTAATAAAATACAAAAAAGTCATTTTTTGAATTAAATGACTTTTTGTATTATCTTTATAAGTAAGACTGAGAGAACGAGTTAAGAAGATATCTATGCCATTTTTAACACAGCCTGAAGCAATCGATTTTTTGGCTCAATCTGAGGGATTACTTCAAGAGCTAGATACAGCTGTTCATGGTGTGAATGGTGTTTTACCTAGTGCTGATCGTGCGAATTTGGATGATAATCGCACGATTTTACACCGGCAATTAACACGCACAGTGCTATTGGCACTACAAGCCATTGCAACAAACACATCTTTTAAGCCTGCTTTGCTGAAATCCTCTGAAAATTCAGGTATAAAAAAAGATGCGTTTTGTCATGGGTGTTTTGGAGTAACACCGGATGCTCATCAATGTTTAGCCGTGATTTTTGAAAATAAAGCGAATCATGATTATTGGGCTGTATTAAAACGTCTTGGGAATGACTTTTTAACGTCAGAAAATGCGAGAGTTTTGAATCAATTATACGATAACATTTCAAAAAAAATTCCTGAGTCAAGCCTCTCACCTGTGTTGCTCGATGAGTTAATAGCGACGGTATCTGATACCAATAACTGGCAGCAGTATGGACAAGCGATGCAAGAACTAGCACATTACACAGCCTCTCCCGTTGTTCAAGAAGAGATGCTAGCAGACTTCAATCAATTTAAAGAGTTACAGGGAGAGATGGCAGCATGCCTCAATGATATCAAAAATATGCATATTCAGGGCCAGATAGATACAGTAAGAGCTAGAAAGCAGATTGCAACATTAGGTCAAAAAATTGATGATGTTGTGTTGTATTTTAATAAAAGAAATATCTATGTTCTTGAAGGGCAAGGTAATTCAAAAGAAGCCCAACTGCTAGAAAAAAAACCGCTATGGGATCGAATTTGTTATCATTTAGTGCAATTTTTTCGATTTGCTTTTATGCTATTGAGTTTTGGTTTGATAAAAAATGATAATCCATTGGCTAAAAAAGCAGGATATGGCACTTTTTTTCTGTATAAACCCCAAACTCGAATTGAGGAAAAAGATATAATTAATCAAAAATATTCAATAAGAATGCTGAGTGATAAACTGTCAGATGTTAAAGACCGCCTAAAAGATTTGGTCAAAGAAGTTGATGAGTTGGATGCTTCGCTAAAAAGAAATTCTGGCATATAAAAAGCCCCGAAAGTTTTTTTGTGGAAATAGGGATTGTTGACATTTGCTCCTCCGGGTTACTTGGCGACTTGTTCGAGCCATCTACTTAAGAACAAATATCAATATATCAATCATACCATCAGCATTTAAATCCTCAATTCAATTTATTTAAACCATATACTAAATTCTGTCATTGCGAGTCGCTAGGCGTCGGGGGATTAATTGCAAACACGCCCTAATAGCAAAATAAATCCTAAATGGCTCAATCTTTTTGATGACTTGCTTTAATTGGACAATAAGATTGCCACGCATAACGGTTCGCAATAAGAGACTTTGAATGACCCGAACAAATCGTCGGGTCACACAGGGAGAAAGATAGCTTTGCAGCTTTAACTTAAGTTTCTGAGTACGTACTGCAAAATACCTCCGTTCTTGTAGTAATTTAGTTCGTTCTCTGTGTCAATACGACACAAAAGTTTAATCGCGACGGTTGAGCCATCTTCTCGCATGATTTCAGCATCAAGCGTTGATTTTGCTTTTAGGTTATCATCGAGTTGGATACTCACACGTTCTTTTCCTGTTAGGCTGAGTGTTTTTCGCGTTGTACCTGCCTCAAATTGTAAGGGTAAAACGCCCATGCCAATTAAGTTTGAGCGATGAATGCGTTCAAAGCTCTCAGTAATAACTGCTTTAACACCTAAAAGCAATGTGCCTTTAGCAGCCCAGTCACGTGATGAGCCTGTACCGTATTCTTTTCCAGCAATAATCACCAGGTCATTTTGTGTTGCTTGATAACGCATGGCTGCGTCATAAATAGGCAGCACTTCATCTGTTGGTAAGTAATGCGTAACTCCCCCTTCAATGGTAGGTGTCATTTCGTTACGGATACGGATATTCGCAAAAGTACCCCGCATCATGACTTCATGATTACCCCGTCTGGAACCATAAGAGTTAAAGTCTTTAGATTCAACCCCTTTATCAGTTAAATAGTGTCCAGCAGGAGAATCAGGCTTAATCGCACCAGCAGGTGAGATGTGGTCAGTGGTAATGGAGTCACCCAGCAAAGCCAATACATAGGCGTTTTGAACCGATTTGATGGGTGAAGGTGTTGCTTTTAAGCCCTCAAAAAATGGAGGGTGTTGAATATAGGTTGAATCAGTATTCCAAGCATAGGTTGTGCTTTCATTGGTTTGAATCGCTTGCCAATCAGCATCTCCTTTGAAAACATCAGCATACTCTTTGCGGAACATGGCATCGGTAACTTTAGCGACTTCAGCTGCAATTTCAGCGCTTGTTGGCCAAATATCTTTTAGGAAGACATCTTGTCCATTTTGATCTTGCCCCAAAGGTTCAGTACTTAAATCAATTTGTGTGGTTCCGGTTAATGCATAAGCGACAACCAGAGGTGGCGAAGCAAGCCAGTTCGCTCGAACTTGTGGATGCACTCGGCCTTCAAAGTTTCGGTTACCCGAAAGCACAGAGCACACGACTAAATCGTTATCTGTGATACTTTTTGAAATAGGGTCTGGAAGTGGTCCTGAGTTTCCAATACAGGTTGTACAGCCGTAGCCAACAACATTAAAGCCGAGATTGTCTAAGTGCTGTTGTAAACCGGCATGTTCTAAGTAATCGGTCACTACTTTTGATCCAGGTGCTAGCGAAGATTTAACCCAGGGCTTACGTGTTAAACCTTTTTCAAGGGCTTTTTTTGCAACGAGGCCTGCTGCCATAAGTACACTTGGGTTAGACGTGTTCGTGCAACTTGTGATAGCTGCAATAACGACATCTCCGTGATGTAATTCATAAGACTCATCACCCGCTTTAAAGCCAGTATTTTTTTCAGTCGTTTTGCCTGACTCATCAAGAAAAGTATCAAATGTTTTGGGCAGTGTCGTTAAAGTCACTTTGTCTTGTGGACGTTTAGGGCCTGCAAGAGAAGGTTCGACAGTTTCTAGATTGAGTTCGAGTGAATCTGTAAACAAGGGGTCAGGGTTATTTTTGTCGTACCAGAGTCCTTGTGCTTTTGCGTAGGCTTCGGTTAGTGCAACAGTTTGTTCGTCGCGTCCAGTGAGCTTGAGATAGTGAATGGTTTCTTCATCAACAGGGAAAAATCCACAGGTGGCGCCATATTCGGGTGCCATATTTGAAATAGTTGCACGATCGGCGAGTGGAAGACCTGCGAGCCCTGGCCCATAAAACTCCACAAATTTTCCAACAACGCCCTGTTGGCGAAGCATTTGCGTGACGGTCAGCACTAAATCAGTTGCTGTGATGCCTTCTTTGAGTTCACCGATGAGTTTAAAGCCGATGACCTCAGGAATCAGCATAGAAATAGGCTGCCCAAGCATTGCGGCTTCTGCTTCAATGCCACCTACACCCCAACCAAGTACACCAAGTCCATTAATCATGGTGGTGTGTGAGTCTGTACCGACCAGTGTATCTGGGTAAGCATAAGTTTTACCATCGCACTCAGCATGCCAAACGGTTTTGGCAAGGTACTCTAAGTTTACTTGGTGACAAATACCTGTTCCAGGGGGTACGACGCGAAAGTTAGAGAAAGCTTTTTGACCCCAACGTAAAAACTCATATCGCTCTTTGTTACGCTCCATTTCTTTATGTGTGTTTACTGCAAGTGCATTGGGATTTGCGAACTGATCAACCATAACTGAGTGATCAATCACTAAGTCAACGGGTGAAAGGGGGGATATTTTTTCAGCATTTTTCCCCATGACTTTGAGTGCATCACGCATAGCTGCCAAGTCAACCACAGCAGGAACACCGGTAAAGTCCTGCATTAAAACGCGAGCAGGTCGGTAGGCAATTTCATGGTTTGACGTTCTATTTTTTAACCAGTCAGCAAGTGCTTGAATGTCTTGTGTGGTGACAGTATCACCATCTTCAAAGCGCAATAAGTTTTCAAATAAGACTTTCAATGAATAAGGTAGGCGCGAGATATTTTCAAAATGATTTTTTTCAGCTGTTTTCAGGCTGTAGTAATGGTAGGTTTTGTGATTTACATCTAATGTAGATTGTGTGCCGAGGGTGTCTTGACCGACTTTCATACAAGCGCTCCTTTGATTTGAAAAGACCATAATAAAGCAAAATGAAAGGAGTTGCATGTGGTTCAAGCAACAGTATTTAAATTTGAATAGTATTTTTGTCAGTAAATAAACGCGTTTATACAGGCGTGATATAGGGCATGGCCAAAAGTGAAATGCCTGACCGTTTTAATTGAGCCAAAAAGCGGTGGCTATGCCTGCGAGTAAGCCAAAAAGATGACCTTCCCAAGAGACGCTTTTTTTACTAGGAAATATTCCAAAAAAGATACCTGCAAAATAATATAAGCTCACGATTCCTAGCAAAATAGCAGTTGCACTGCCTTCTTGATAAATATCGACAATCAGTAGTCCCCAGTAACCGGTGATGACGCCACTGGCACCGACGTGGCGTCCTGTTTTTGCAAAAAGCCAAACCAATGTACCGCTTAACAGTGTGATACTTAAGGTTGCGAGTGCAAAATAAAGTTGGCCGTTTACTAAAATAAAAGCACTTAAAACCAGTAATGGGATGGTATTGAAAAATAAATGGTTAAAATTGGCATGTAAGAAAGGGGCACATAAGATACCGGGTAGGCCATATATTTTTCTAGGCACAATGCCGAGTATGAGCAAAAGGCCACCGAGTATTTTATTGAGAAAAAAAACACCCCACAAAACAACAACTACCCAGCCAAGTGTTTGTAAATTTGTTTGGATTTGATCGGTAATAAATAAAACACTATCAAAAAAAGGGTTAGTCATGTTGCGTTACCTTACAAGTGATTTTTCCTTTAGAAAGTTTAAGCTGGACATCGCTGCCAATAGGAGCATCAAGTGGTTGCTTAATCACATGGTTGTTTGTGCTTGCTATGGCATAACCTCGATTTAACGTGGCAAGTGGACTGAGTGCATTCAGTGTGTTTGCGAGTTGTTTGAGTGTGTGCTGCTTTTGTGTAAGTTGATTGTTGATGTGTGTTTGCATGTGTCGCGTTAAGTAATCGAGCGTTTGATAATGTGACTGTAAGATGTGTTGAGGTGATTTGAGGCGATTTGATAATGTGCTGAGTCGCTTTGCTTGCTGTGTTAGGACACGTGTGATTGCAGCGTTAAGGCGTAAATTTAAGCGATGACAATGCTCAGCGAGCTGGTGTTGGTCAGGAGTTACAGCTTCGGATGCGGCTGTTGGAGTGGCTGTGCGTAAATCAGCCACAAAATCTGCAATGGTAAAGTCAGTTTCATGTCCTACACCCGATATAATTGGAATATCGCTATCAGCAATGGCATGAGCCAGTGCTTCGTCATTAAAGGCCCACAAATCTTCTAAACTTCCGCCACCACGAGCTAATAAAAGCACATCGCATGTTTTATCAAGGTTAGCGCGTTGAATAGCTTGAATAATCTGAGGAGCAGCCTGTTCCCCTTGTACTTCAGTCGGATAAAGATGGACCGTACTCATCGGAAAACGTCGCCTAAGTGTGCTTTGCATGTCACGAATCGCAGCACCTGTTGGTGAGGTAATTAAACCAATTGTGTTTGGATATTGAGGCCAAGTTTTTTTTCGGTGTGCTTCAAATAGGCCGAGGGCTTTTAGTTTCAGTTTAAGGGCCTCAAATTGCTGAAAAAGATTGCCTGCACCTGCAGCCTCTAAGCTGTCAACAATTAGTTGGTAGTCGCCTCGCGCTTCGTACACGCTTAAAGTGCCTTTAAGAATCAGCGCCTGTCCATTCTGTAAAATGGTATTTGTATTTTGACGGTGTCGTCCTTTAAAAAATACGCAGCGTAATTGAGCCGATGAGTCTTTGAGTGAAAAGTATGCGTGCCCTGAGCTAGGGCGGCTTAAGTTTGAAATTTCACCTTGAACTGAAATAGAGCCGATATCTTCTTCAAGCCAACGACGAACATGTCGGTTGAGTTGAGTAACAGTGAGGGTTTCTAGTCGATTTTTTATCATCTTTTATATGTTAATGAAATAGGCTGGTAATTCAAGTTAAATTTAGGCAAAATAAATTCGGGAATGTATGGGGCGTGCTGTTGCGCCTATATCAAAAGACAATGAGAGGACTACTGATGATGAAAATGAAATGGATTGCGGGCGCTGTTGTTGTAGCTATGTCTGCTCCTTTGTTTGCGGCTGATACAACTGCCCCAGCTTTAGCCACAACGGAAGATAAAGTTTCTTATAGCATTGGCTCTGATTTAGGGAAAAATTTGAAGCGACAAGGAATTACCATTAACCCTAAAGTGTTTGCGAAAGGGATGGAAGATGGCATGAATGGTGGAAAGCTCTTAATGAGTGAAGAAGAAATGAAAAAAGTGCTGAGTGATTTTGAAAAAGAAATGATGAATAAGCGTGCCTCTGAATTTAATCAGCAAGCAGAAGACAATAAGGTTAAAGGTGAAGCCTTTTTGAAAGAAAATAAATCTAAAGCCGGTGTGGTTAGTTTGCCGAGTGGATTACAGTATAAAATTCTTAAAACAGGTACTGGCGTTAAACCCACTAAAGAAGATATGGTAACTGTAGAGTACACAGGGCGTTTGTTGAACGGTGAAGTATTTGATAGCACTGAAAAAGCAGGTAAACCTGTCAGCTTTAAATTAACACAAGTTATTCCTGGTTGGACAGAAGCATTACAACTGATGCCTGCAGGTTCTACTTGGGAAGTTTATATTCCTGCTAAATTGGCTTATGGCTCGCGCAATGTGGGTGGTGCAATTGGTCCAAATGAAACTTTGATTTTTAATGTTCACTTGATTGACGTAAAAAAAGACGACAAACAAGCCGTTAAAAAATAGCTTATATATAAAGTATACATGACTTGAGTGTGTTGGTTCTGGGCAACCAGTTTGGGAAGAAGCAGCTTTCTTCCCTGTTATCTAGATAAGCCCTGATAGGTAGAACACCTTGTTTTGTATGACATTTATCTCTCAAAGCTTGTTATTGCAACTGAACTTATTGTGTGGGCAAGCTTTAGAGATAGTGTCTAGGAGGATAGTCTAATCGTTGTTAATCATTGTGATGATTCTGTATGAAAAAACGTTTGTTGATTGTTTTTTTACTGGGTTTTTCTTCAGGGTTGCCGTTGGCACTTTTGGGCGGAACTTTACAAGCATGGTTTGCAGCATCAGGTGCCTCTGTCATGGCGACTGGCATGTTGAGTTTGATTGGATTTCCCTATATTTATCGCTTCTTATGGAGCCCTCTACTTGATAGATTTTCATTGTTTCAGTTAGGCAAGCGTCGTAGTTGGGTGCTTTCGATGCAAATCTGTTTGCTGGTTGGATTTAATCTTTTAGCTTGGTTTTCACCGTTAACTTCTCCTGGGTTGATGGCTTTTATTGGCTTGTGTCTTGCTGTTTGCTCAGCCACACAAGATATTGCAATTGACGCACATCGTACAGAATATTTAAAACCTGAGGAACATGGGCTTGGCGCGTCTTTTGCCGTCTGTGGCTATCAGGTTGCCGTATTGTTATCAGGTGGTGTCGCGTTGATTATGGCGCATCATTTAGGATGGGCGATTACGTATCGATTTATGGGGTTTTTAATGTGCTTAGGCATGTTCGTGATTGTTTGGAGCCCTGAACCCTCAAGTGAGTCGCTTGAACAGCAAGCAGGAATGATTGACTCTTTTGTGGCTCCGGCTAAGGCACTTTTCTTGCGGCCTGGTGTGATTGCCATGATATTTTTTATTTTATGTTATAAATTAGCCGAAGCATTTACGACAACGCACAGTGGTATCATCATGCCGTTTTTAATTCAAGGCATGGGTTTTTCACTTGATGTTATTGGTTATGTGAATAAAGTGATGGGGGTTGGGGCCGTTTTGGTTGGGGGGTTAACCGCGGGTTTGTTGTTAACGCGCTGGTCTCTGTATCGTGCGCTTTGGGTATTTGGTTTATTTCAAGCTTTAAGCCACTTATTATTTGTTGCTTTGGCGATATCAGGTAAAAATGTGCCGTTGTTTGCAGTTGCAGTTGTGTTTAATAATTTAGCGGCAGGGATGGGATCAACAGCATTGGTTGCATTTTTTATGCGTTGGGTTGATAAACGTTTTACAGCCACACAATTCTCTCTACTCATTGGTGTTGCAGCTTTACCGCGTGTTTTCTCTGGTCCTATGGGTGGGGGATTACAATATTATGTGGGCTGGGCTGGTTTATATGAAATTGCGTTTGTATTGACTTTAAGTTTTGTACCTTTCTTAATGTTGATGCGCCGCGCAGGTGTTTTTTCTGGATTTGAAAAGGATAGAGAACAAGACAGTAAAGTAGGTGCTCAAGCAGGTTAAAGTACCACAAGTGTTTGATTCACTTGATTTGGTACCGAGGGTGGGAATCGAACCCACACGATGTCACCATCACCGGATTTTGAATCCGGCGCGTCTACCAATTCCGCCACCCCGGCTTGAGGGAAGCATTATAACAAAGCAAACCAGATAAACAATCAAATTTTAGTTTATTTTTGTCTTGACATGTTTTTGGTAAACAATATAGGCTGGATGCGTGCTTTATACTTTTTACTTCGTTGGAGGGACCCAATGTTAAAAAAACATGCGCTTTCGCTGCTTGGTGGTTTTTTATCGCTTTCTTCGTTTGCTGGCACTATGGGTATTATGCCCCCTCCTCCTATGCCAATGGTTGATGTCCATCCTTGGTCTGTGACTGCAAGTTTAGGGTATACCAGTTATAAATATGGCGCTGATGGTTCAGGCCAAACCCCCATTGGTCGTTTTGCTATTGGAAAAGCACTGTGTGACGTAGGGCAATCTTCTTTTGGTGCTGAACTTGGTGTTCAGAACGGAAATACCATGAGACTTTTTATCGATCAAGACGCACTTGATGTATTAGGGGGGTTACCGATTGAGGCAACAGTTACCCCAATGCTGGACTTGTTAGCAACATTAAGGGTGTCCTTGGCATCTAATACCCCAGTGTTTATTGATCTTAAAGGCGGAATTGTTTATCGCCGCATGTATATTGATAGAGAAACGATTAGCAATAAGTTTCAGATAGGGGGTGAGTTCCAAGGAGGTATTGGTATGCCTATTGCTGATTCATCAACACTCAGTCTTTTATATCAAGGTGTATATGGTGGGAGTTTAGGGTATAGCGCAAATTTTGCTACTCAAACAGCAAGCATTAAAAATATACCTATTCAAAACGGCATACTTTTGAGCTTGAATATTACGCTTTAAGTTCTTAAAAAGAACAAAAAGGATTTTTGATGATTAAAAACAAGTTAACCCTGTCATTGTGTGCCATAGGCGGCGTGGTGCTTTTAGGACAAGCTTATGCGGTTCCTGGTGGGAATGACCGTAATCCGGCGTCTATTGCTTATGTGAATACAGCCATTGGCTTAGCACTGGAGACGGTGACGTATAGAGCAGGTACAGGCATTAGAATCGATCAACCCGGTAACTTTATTGTAGCAACCGGTGTAACCGAATCTTATCGAGGTGTTGGTGCGATTAACATAGCGATTGAAGCGGTCAGTGCTCGCTTTACTGGAGCTAATGGTGTTTTTGTGCCCGTTGATGCCGATGGTGACAATACAGGCACAATACAAGGGCCTTTAGCTGGAACGGGCCTGAACTTGACAACATCTGCAAGTGGTCCTGGTACGCTTAATTTAGATACCGTGTATGCGGCAGGGCAAGGTATTACATTTACTCCGAATGGCAGTACGACAACCATTAGTACCGACGCGGCTCCTCCTACTTTAACGATAGGGCAGCTTTACCAAGGTGGCGTTATTTTTTATTTAGACTCAACCGGTATTCATGGGCTAGCGGTTGCAACAGCAGACCAGTCTAGTGACGAGGTGATTTATTCAAGTAACTCAGAAGAAAATGGGGTTGGAAGTGGCATTGGAGCGGGTGTGGTGAATACAGCAGGCGTTATTGGTCATACGAATCAGGAAGACAATACGCCAGCGGCATTTAGGGCCATTAAATGGTATACCGATGAAAATGGAGATAGCTCAAATTGTACCCCATCAGCCACTGTACCTGCCAGTACCACGGTTTGCTACGGAGGATGGTATCTTCCGTCGCTTTATGAGTTAGAGTATATTTATTATAATTTTGATGCGGTTCAGGCTACTTTGGGTTCAGGTGCACTACAAACGGGAGTCAATTATTGGTCTTCTACTGTGGACTCATCGAATAAAGATCATGTCTATGTTGTCAATTTTGATGCTGCAGGGACAGCACCTACAATCGTTACGAAAGATATTAACAATGAAAATGGATGGGTTCGTGCAATTCGTGCATTTTAATGGTGCCATGATGTTGTTCCTATTTTATTAATCCCGCGCTTTGCGGGATTTTTATTTTAAGAGCCGACACTTACGAGAAAGATTTAATTAGTGTATCATAATTAACCATTTATTTTTAATGCAAGTGTTATATGTATTCTCATGCTACCACTCGTGCTTTATCTGATTTATCTTTGGTTGTTCTTTTAGAGCATACTGTTTTAGAGCAAAATGTTTATTTGGTTTCTCAATATTTAATTGATCTGACCCATAAAAAAATTTTAGGTGATTTAACCACCGATGCATATCAAAAAAAAATAATGGGCACAGAAGATGAACGTATGAGCCTCTTAACGCATCCTAATATGGATGTGACGATGCTGTATGTACGCATGTTGCTTGAAGCTTTAAGACTGAAATATTTATCTCAAGCTGATATTGAATCTTTTTTTGAGCATAGACGTGCAAATGAGTATGTGTTTTTGGGGCGACTGTTATATAAAAAAAATCCGGCGCATGCATTTGGTGCAGCCCTTTATTTACTCAATGAAGCTTACGTTGAAGGTTTTCTTTCAAAAGCAGCTTATGGTCGTATTTTAGTGGATAAACAAATACCTGGGTTTTCTTTGTTACATTTATTGGTTTTACGTGAGAGTGAAGAGCCATCAGAGTCGGCTATTAATCTTGAAAATTTTAAGTTGTATTTACATACAATTGCTTGTTTATATCGCTACAATGGTTTAAGTGAAACAGAGTATCTCTATGTTTTTAAACAAAAAAATAAATGTGGCTTTCCAACGATTCACCAAATCATTAACGCACCTGATTTAAGCATTGCACATTATGGTTTGCATTTTTTATTCATTAAAAATGATGCGGTTTTGTCAACAGATTCACGTCTTGAGTTGGTGCGGTTAAAAAACAAACAAGTGAGGGGGCCGCAAAAGGACACTGTTCGAAGTCCGAGACGTTCTTCAAATAAGTTGGAGGCCTCTGAGATGAATCAAGCGGTGACCGTGATAAGAAACCGATTAATGAATGAAGCTCATGAAAAGCAAGTAGAAAAGAGCTTGCTTGGGAACAGTTTATTTTCAAAATCAAGCCATAAAACGGATTCGATAAGGTATATCACTGAGGCAACGTCAGCGAATTTTCATGCATAAATACTACATCGTTTCAGTGATTTGGTCCTATTTTATCGAGGTGTGCTAACCTCCCGTGTTCTCAAGGCGCATAGGAAGGTCAGCACATTTTTGGTATTGCAAGACAGAATCACTGAAACGATGTACTAGAGACATTTTGCTTTTAAATGTCAATTTTTTGTTGTTATTATATAATGTTCGTTTTTTCATCAAGAGATACAGATGTCTTTAGAACAATTAATTGATAGTTTAAGTCATCAAAAGTGGATGTCATTTTCGGATAAGCAAGCAAGTTTAGGCTTGTTCTTGCAGGAGCAGTATCAAGTATTCAAAAGAGCGAGTGTAGAAGGCATTTCATATTTAGATTGGATGATAGGCACAAGAAAAAAAGCGCTTTCGTTTTTGGCCCATGAAAACGTTGAAGTATCTGGGTTGTATATTGAGCTATTAAGGCAAGCTGTGTTTTTGGGGTATTTTGATAGCAGGCATATTGAATTCATTTTTAGGGTTCAAGATGAAAGAGGACTGAATTTATTTGAATGCTTATCAGGGCCCAATATACCGGGGCATGCTTTTTATTATACGCTTCACTTTTTGAACGAAGCTCATATGAATCGCTGGATTTCAGCGTCGCTTTATTTTGAATTATTATTTTGTGACAAGCATCCTAATTTTTCTTTTTGTGTGAACCTTCTTGGTGGTGACTCTCTTAGTGATGTGTATGGTTTAAACTTATATCTTTCAACATTAGATTATTTGTACCACACGGGCCAATTATCATCAGAACAAGGCATGCATTTACTGTCTAAAAAAACGCTTCATGGTGTGTCCGTCATGCATCATATGGCAAATACGTTTCATGTGGATATTGGAATGGCTTTCTTTGAATGGTTTCAGAGAAATACGTTCAAATTTTCGCTTGCAGAACAAGAAAGTTTATTGTTATTAACCGGATGTGGTGTTGAAAAAGAGAGTACTTCAGTTATACATGCGAAGGTTCATGACATGCAAAATGTATTGGCATATCGAATCGAAGAACAGAAAGAAAAAGTGATGGTTAATGCGATGTTGAATATGGATGGTGCATGTTTGGCAAAGCTTATTTGTACTAAAGGATTTTTTGCGACACCAGAAGATGTGGAGCAAGTAGAGCATCTGACATTTCAAAAGCCTCACGCAGATATTAACCTCAGCCGGTTACCTCAGTATACTCAAGGTGGTTTTTAAGGTTTTTATTTTGAAGACGTGTTTACAATCGAGTTATCCACATATTCCGTGGATAACTGTGTGAGTTGTTCGGGAGTTGTTGGTATAACCCCATATATCGCTATCTTCTTCGGATAAATTTAACTACAATTCTATTTTAACCGCATTATTTAGGCTCTTTTAGACCATGTTTAAGCCTTTGGCACTTTATGTCGGACTTCGTTACATGCGAGCCCGAAAAAAGACACATTTCGTATCTTTTATTTCGTTTACTTCTATGCTTGGTATTGGCATGGGCGTTATGGTTTTAATTACTGTTTTGTCAGTGATGAATGGCTTTGATGAACAAATCCATAAACGTTTTTTTGGGATGGCGCCTGAAATTACTATAACAGGTGATGAAGGTGTGCTTCATGATTGGCAAGCTGCGCAAAAAGAAGTGGCAAGCGTGCCCGGTGTAGTTGGTGTTGCGCCTTTTGTCGCAGAACAAGGCCTTATTACCTATGACGGACAAGTATTGCCGGTGATGTTAACGGGAGTTTTACCCGAGCAAGAAAAACTGATTACGCACTTAGATGAGAAAGTGTTGCTCGGAGATGTCAATAAAATGCCTCATTTTGGTACAGTTCTTGGGCGAGAGCTTGCAGAGGCGTTAGGGGTTATGGTGGGCGATAAAATTACGATAATGATTCCTAAGGCAACAGTGAGCATTGCTGGTATGGAGCCTCGTTTTAAGCGATTCACCGTGGTTGGTATTTTTTCAGCAGGAGCGGGGTTTAGTTTTGATAGCAAGCTTGCTTTTATTGATTTAAACGATGGGCAAAAGCTTATGCAGTTAGGAGATACTGTATCAGGTCTTAAATTACGTATAAAAGAGGTTTATGATGCCCCTCGTCTAACCGACGTGATTGCAAATAAATTAGGAGAAGGCTATCGCATTGGCAATTGGACTGAGCAGTTTGGTGATTTTTTTCAGATGGTTAAAATGGAAAAAACAATGATGAGCTTAATTTTGTTTTTAATCATTGTGGTGGCTGCTTTTAATTTGGTGTCGTCTCTTGTGATGCTTGTAAATGATAAACAAGCAGATATTGCGATTTTAAGAACGATGGGAGCCACACCGCAATTTATTTTAAGTGTGTTTGTGGTGCAAGGTATGTTAGTCGGACTTTTGGGGATATTAATTGGACTCGGAGCAGGATTATTACTCGCATATAATGTGACTGATTTAATGAATGCTATACAAAGCTTTTTGGGTGTTCAGTTATTAGCATCTAATGTCTACTTTGTTGATTACTTGCCTTCAAAGATTTTATGGTCTGATGTTGCTGAAGTATCACTATCTGCTTTGGTGCTGAGTTTTATTGCGACACTTTATCCCGCTTTTCGAGCGTCTAAAACAGTGATTACGGAGGCTTTACATCATGAGTAACCCTTTGATTGAGTGTCGTGATTTGACCAAATCCTATCATGATGGCGAAACCAATGTGTCTGTACTCAAATCACTTAACTTGGTTGTGGGAGCCGGAGAATGTTTAGCTATTGTTGGACCATCTGGTTCTGGAAAAAGTACTTTGTTACATTTATTGGGTGGTTTAGATAAGCCAAGTCATGGTCAGGTATTGGTGCAAGGTAAAAATTGGCAGAGCCTATCTGAAAAATCACGCTGCATATATAGAAACAAAAACATTGGTTTTGTGTATCAGTTCCATCACCTGTTACCTGAATTTACAGCCCTTGAAAATGTTGCGATGCCACTTTTATTGGCTGGTCGTGATAAAGACGCAGTGATTGCTGAGGCAGAAGTCATGTTGTCTGAAGTAGGGCTTGCAGCACGTTTTCATCATAAGCCATCACAGCTTTCAGGAGGGGAGAAACAGCGTGTGGCTATTGCTCGTGCTTTAATACCACAGCCCTTATGTGTGTTAGCGGATGAGCCAACAGGGAATTTAGATCGCGAAACAGCCGCACAAGTATTTGATGTGATGCTTGCTTTAAATGCTTCGCGTAATACCTCTTTAATTGTGGTGACACACGATCAGGTACTCGCGGATAGGCTGGATAATGTATTAATACTTGAAGAGAGTCGATTTTAAACTCAAATTGAGTTAAAGTGGCTACCATATGACATTAGGGTTATTGTGATTATGTTTAGAAAACTACGAGGCGTTTTTTCAAATGATTTGTCGATTGATTTGGGTACGGCAAACACACTGATTTATGTTCGAGATAATGGCATTGTGTTAAATGAGCCCTCTGTTGTGGCCTTGCGTAATGAGTCAGGCCAAAAGCGAGTAGCCGCTGTTGGTTTGGAAGCCAAGCGCATGCTCGGTCGAACACCGGGTAATATCAATGCAATTCGTCCTATGAAAGATGGTGTGATTGCTGATTTTTTTGTAACGGAAAAGATGCTCCAACATTTTATTCATAAAGTGCATGAGAATCGTTTTTTAAGACCAAGTCCACGGGTTTTAGTGTGTGTGCCTTGTGGTTCAACTCAGGTTGAACGTCGTGCGATTCGTGAATCTGCTATGGGCGCTGGTGCTCGAGAAGTTTTTTTAATTGAAGAGCCAATGGCTGCTGCTTTAGGATCGGGTATGCCGGTTGAAGAAGCCAGTGGTTCAATGGTGGTTGATATTGGTGGTGGAACCACTGAAGTGGCGATTATTTCATTGAGTGGTATTGTGTATCATCAGTCGGTACGTATTGGTGGTGATAAATTTGATGATGCTATTATTTCTTATGTGCGACGTAATTATGGCACGCTGATTGGTGAAACGACTGCGGAGCGTATTAAGCATGAAATTGGTTCAGCATTTCCGAGCCGTGATTTGTTTGAAATTGAAGTGCGGGGTCGTAATTTAGCAGAAGGCGTGCCACGTAGTTTCACATTAACCAGTGCCGAAATTTTGGAAGCACTCCAAGAGCCTCTGTCTGGTATTGTGGGTTCTGTACGGGCGGCACTTGAGCTTGCGCCTCCTGAGCTTGCTGCAGATATTGCAGAGCGAGGCATGGTATTAACCGGTGGTGGTGCTTTGTTGAAAAATATGGATACATTGTTAATGGAAGAAACGGGCTTGCCAGTATTGGTAGCAGAAGACCCACTGACTTGTGTTGCACGAGGCGGTGGAAAAGCATTGGAAACCATGGACTTACGCGGTGGCGATTTCCTTTCGACCGAATAAAAAACGTAATCAGTTATTTAAAGCAGCAGAGAAGCGCTACTGGCATTTTCCAGTTGCTTTGCTGCTTTCGCTGTGTCTGATTTTTTTAGATAGAAATAATACAATCGCTCCTATTCATCGTATTGTTTCTTCTTTGGCTTATCCTTTTCAATACGTTGCTGATACCCCCAGTCGTTTAATCACATGGAGTCGTGTGTTTTGGGGGACAAAGCAAGCTTTGTTTGATGAAGCGCGTGCTTTGTATGAAGAGCAACTTCATCTCAAAGTTGCATTGCAGCAGTTATCGGCTATTCAGAATGAAAATGCAGTCTTAAAATCATTGTTGACCTTAGCAGATACATCAAAACATCAAACAATGGCAGCTGAAGTACTCGCATTTGAAACAACACATACGCGTCATTTGTTTGTGATTAATAAAGGTCAAAAAGATGGCGTATTATTAGGGCAGTTAGTGTTAGACACAGCAGGTGTAACAGGACAGGTTATCGATGTAGGGTTGATGACAAGCACCGTTTTATTGATTTCTGATGCAGCAAGTGCTGTACCTGTGAGAAACCAGCGAACGGGTGAAACGGCCATTTTGGCGGGTACAAATCATCCTGATTCGTTATCTTTAATCTACTTACCTAAAACAGCATCGGTCCTAGAAGGTGATGTTTTAGTCACTTCAGGCCTTGGGAAGCGTTATCCCGCAGGCTATCCCGTTGGTGTGGTTCACCGGGTGGATAATCCTTCTGGAGAGGCTTTTATTCGAGTGGATGTCCGACCGTTTACTCAATATCATCGTAACCGTTTGGTTTTATTGGTTTGGCCTGTAGAAAAAAACAATGCATTAAAGAAAGAGTTGAAAGCACGACTGAAGACACAAGGAGTCAGAACATCATGATAGCGAAAAAGCATTTGGCTTTAGCGACTAGCGTCATGCTTTTGCTCAGCATTATTCCTTTGGGGCCAGTGTGGGGGTTATTTAGACCTTTATGGCTCTGTTTGTTTGTTATTTATTGTCAATCTACTTTTCCTAAGCATTGTAGTGTCCTGTTTATTATGCTGCTCGGGTTAGTTTTAGATGTGCTCGGTGCAGGCGTGCTTGGCGAACATGCTTTCGCATTATTGTTTATGGCGCTTATTGTTGCAAAGCGCGCACAACGATTTCGTCTGTTTCCAATGTCGCAACAGCTTTTAGGTATTATTGTATTTAGCAGTATTTATCAAGTTATTTTGTTATTCATACAACTGATATTAGGATATCCAGTGTCTATTTGGGCTGGGGTGCTTCCTGTTGTGATGACAGTACTATGTTGGCCCTGGTTGCAATACGTGGGAGACCGTGTTTTTTTTGCGCCGGTACGTTAGGCTAATCGTAATAACGTTATAAATCATAATCAGCAACAATAAAGAATGTAGCCAGTTCGTATTTAAGTGGGTGACAATGGGTAGCCCAATTGCAACGCCAATACATCCAAATGCACTGAGCAATAATGTTTTTTTCAGGGGTATTTTATCATGCTTTAGAAAAACCAATGTTGTCAGTGGTTGTTGCATGGCGCCCGCTGTGGTCATAATAGGAAAAGCAACAGCGGGTGAGAGGCCCATTAAAAATAAAACGCCCTGAACCATGGCAAATAAACCGATACCAACAGACGTTAATGAACCACAGATGATCATCGCAAAAAAACCAAGTGTTAACTTCCACGAGTGGAGTGCTATTTGCTCGCCACCTTCTGGCATAAAGCCGAGTTGTTTGAAAAACAAAAGTATGATGATACCGCTAAAAGCGAATATCATAGCCAGACGAACTTTTTGTTGAGAGAGTCGAGTCATAATATTTCCTCCCAAAATGCCACCGATGCAAGTGCCTAGTACCAAGGTTATCAGTGTCATCCAATCAACCTGTGTCATTTGCATGAAAAAAATCGACTCTAATGTGCCCGGAATAACTTGGGCGCCATTATTGACGGCAGGTAGTTCTTCATCCTCAAAGGTTTTAAAATATTTAGATAAAGCAATAGTTACAGCAAAGCTGCCGATGCCGAAAGTATCTGAGATGAAAGAAATGATGCCGGTGAAAGCGAGCTTTATTTTTTCTTGGCGTAAAAGTGGAGCGCTGGTTTGGCTACGCAATTTATGGAGCATAACATACGCACAAAATAGCGTTAAAAATAAAGTGCTACAAATAATAAGTGTAATCATGGCGAGTTTTCACATGGCTTTCTAGGTAAAATAAAGAGCAATAAGTGTAAACTAATTTCAACAAAAACGCAAAAAAAATACAGTCCCAATAGAATAATGGTGTCCCAGAGAGGATTCGAACCTCTGACCTGCCCCTTAGGAGGGGGCCGCGCTATCCAGCTGTGCCACTGGGACTCATCAGACCTAGGAAGCAAGTTTACGCTCATATTATTTCAATCTCAATGTTAATCATTCTTGTTTTGCCCTTGAAATTTAAGTTTTTGTCCTCATATCAAAATTCAGCTTTATTTTAATTTTATTTGAGTCAGTAGGAGATATATTCATGGCGGATAAACAACAAACAATGGGTTTTCAGACCGAAGTGAAACAAATCTTAGATTTGGTCGTTCATTCGTTGTATAGCAACAAAGAAATTTTCTTACGAGAGTTAGTGTCTAATGCTTCAGATGCCTTAGATAAGTTACGTTTTTTAGCTTTATCAGAAGCTGATTTATATGAAGGTGATGCCGATCTGCGTATTACACTTGAATTTGATGAAAAAAAGAAAACCATCACGATCATTGATAATGGGATTGGTTTAAGCTGGGATGAAGCTGTTGAAAACTTAGGAACGATTGCAAAATCAGGCACAAAAGATTTTTTAAGTCATTTGACAGGTGAGCAGGCAAAAGATTCACAATTGATTGGTCAGTTTGGGGTTGGTTTTTACTCAGCATTTATTGTTGCTGATAAAGTGACTGTAAAAAGTCGGCGTGCTGGTGTTAAACCTGAGGAAGGCATTGTGTGGGAATCAAACGGCGAGGGTGAATTTACCATTGCTAATCAAAAGCAAAAAGCACGTGGCACATCGATTACTTTACATCTGAAACCTGAAGAAGTGAGTGATTTGCTGAGTGATTGGCGTCTTCGTAGTTTGGTGAATAAATACTCTGATCATATTGCATGGCCTATTGCGATGAAAAAAACGGCTGAACCAGCATCTGATACAGAAGAAAAAGAGACACAAAAAGCTAAAAAATCTGAGCCTGAATTCGAAACAGTGAATAAAGCCACAGCGCTTTGGACACAATCAAAAGCTGATATATCAGAAGAAGATTATAAAGCATTTTATAAGCATGTATCGCATGATTACCAAGAGCCGTTGACTTGGTCCCATAATCAGGTGGAAGGTAAGCAAGACTATACAACATTACTGTATATTCCAGCACATGCGCCATTTGATTTGTGGCAAGCTGATTCAAAGCATGGCTTAAAGCTTTATGTGAAGCGAATTTTTATTTTAGATGATGCAACGCAATTTTTACCGCGTTACTTACGATTTGTCAAAGGAATTGTTGATGCAAGCGATCTGCCATTGAATGTTTCGCGAGAAATACTTCAGGATAATAAGCAGGTTGAAAGTATTCGTGCTGCATGTACGAAACGTGTATTATCACTGCTTGATAAAATGAGTGTGAATGATGCTGAGACATACCAGAAGTTTTGGGATGAGTTTGGTGCTGTGGTAAAAGAAGGTCCTGTTGAAGATACAGCTAATCGTGAGCGTATTACTAAATTATTACGTTTCGCAAGTACACATACAGACTCAGAAAAACAAACTGTTTCATTGGCTGATTATGTTGCACGTATGCAAGAAGGCCAGGATAAAATTTATTATGTAACTGCTTCGAGTTACAATGCTGCAAAACATAGTCCGCATCTTGAAATTTTCAAGAAAAAAGGTATTGAAGTACTCTTGTTAAGTGATCGAGTTGATGAATGGCTTGTTGGATATTTAAGTGATTTTGAAGAGAAAAAATTACAGTCGATTACCAAAGGGAAGCTTGAACTCGATGATGATGAAGCAAAAGATGATAAAGAAACCAGCAAAAAAGACGAAGGTTTCGCATCCATGCTAAAACAAATGCAAGATGTATTAGGTGCACGTGTGAAAGCAGTTCGTATTACACATCGCCTGACTGATTCACCTGCTTGTGTCGTGGCAGATGAAGATGATATGGGGCTTGAAATGCAGCGCATTTTACAGTCAGCAGGTCAAGCAGCACCTCAAAGCAATCCAGTTTTTGAAGTGAATCCTGAGCATACTTTATTATTGCGTCTTAATGACATTCAGGATGATGATTTATTTAAAGAGTGGACTGAGGTGTTATTTGAACAGGCACTGTTAGCCGAAGGCGGCACGTTAGATAATCCAGCAGCATTTGTAAAAAGGATGAATCGTTTATTAACAGCTGCATGAGGTTATTGTTGATGTTCAGGTATTTGTTGGTATGTTAAAAACAGCGCTTTCGCGTATGTCGCGCGCGGTTTCTAATCCTGTTTTGTTACGTGGGCAAAATCATCATCAATCGGGTGATGTGCTCACGTTTCGCTTGAGCGATGGTCTACTCCGAGCACGGGTTAAAGGACATACTCATCAAATCTATGATGTATATATGGACTTGAGAATTTTTCCTGATACACCTGCTAAATGTGGGTGTGAACGAAAAATTAATTGCGAACATGCAGTTGCTGCGCTATTAGCTCTGCATGCCCGCGAGACCGGGCAAGAAGATACGGCAAAACCTACTTCATCTTCTACTCTAAGTCCATTATACGAAACAGTCATTAAAGAAGATGAAGTCAAATGGTATTCTCAGAGTCGTTCCGAAGGACACGACTTTTTTGCTTACCAACTAGGCATTTTAATCGATAAACAACCCGTAAGTATTGTGCCACTGGTTGCTGATTTATTAGAGCAATTTGGTGCTGAAACACTTGAGAATCGTGATGATACTGAGCGTTTTAGGCTGCCTATTGCTGAAGGAAAAGTACTTGAAGTGACACTCGGTCGCCTTAAACCGTTATTACGTTTATTGTGGCAATATGGTTTAAAAAGAAAAGATATCTCAGTAGATACGCTAAAACTCACACGTTATCAGCTACTTTTTATGCAAGAAGCAGAGCAAGCAATTGCGGCAAGTGCGGCACGATGGCAAGGAACTGCTGAGTTTAGACGTATCCATGCAGCATTACTTAACCCTGAAGAAACAGCAGAAATTGTGGTTTCACCCGAGGGGTTAAAAGCTGATTTACGAAGTTATCAACTTGAAGGACTTAATTGGCTACAACGCCTTAGAAGCGCACGACTCAGTGGTATTTTAGCAGATGATATGGGGCTTGGAAAAACCATTCAAACACTTGCTCATTTGCAATTAGAAAAAGAAGCTGGGCGTCTTCGTCGTGCAAGTCTTATTTTGGCACCAACAAGTGTATTGGGAAATTGGTATGAAGAGGCGAAGCGATTCACACCTGACTTAAAAGTATTAATATATCATGGGCTAACAAGGCACCAAACACGGCAGTTTGATGAGTATGACTTGATTATATCAACTTATGGTGTGGTGCAGCGTGATAAAGCGTTTTTCTTGAAATATTCGTTTTATTATTTGGTTCTTGATGAAGCACAAGTGATTAAAAACACACAAACCAAAACGCGGCAAATTATTCAGCAATTAAAGTCGAAACATCGTTTATGCTTAACGGGTACACCACTTGAAAATCATTTGGGTGAATTATGGTCGTTATTTCACTTTTTGGCACCTGGTTTTCTAGGTACACAAAAACAATTTCGCCAGTTTTTTCAGAATCCAATTGAAAAACAACAAGATCAAGAAGCACGTTCATCATTGGTGAGGCGTTTGCAGCCATTTGTTTTACGACGTAACAAAAACCAGGTGGCTTCAGAACTTCCTCAGAAAACAGAAATCACACGAACAATTAATTTGCATGGGTTTCAGCGGGATTTATATGAAACCATTCGCATGACAACCGAGCGCTCTGTGCGTGAGGCAATTGCAAAGCAAGGGCTAGGAAAAAGTCAGTGGGTTTTTCTTGAGGCTTTACTCAAACTGAGACAAGTGTGTTGCGATCCTCGCCTGCTCGATAAAGAAGATGAAAGAGCTCTCAATATTTCAGCAAAATTAGATGTTTGTCTGGAATTATTAGATAACTTAATGGAAGAAGGGCGTTCGGTTTTGGTTTTTTCTCAATTTACGAGTATGTTAACGTTGATTGAAGAAGCACTGAAGCAAAGAGGTTATTCTTATTTACTTTTGACAGGAAAAACACGTCATCGAGAGCAAATTATTCAGCGTTTTCAGGCAGGAGAAGCACCTATTTTCTTAATTAGCTTAAGAGCCGGTGGTGTTGGATTAAATTTAACGCGTGCGGATACCGTCATTCATTACGATCCTTGGTGGAATCCAGCCGTTGAAGATCAAGCGACAGATAGAACGCATCGCATTGGACAAAAAAAACCTGTTTTTGTTTATCGCTTGATAGGTGCAGGTACGGTTGAAGAAGTGATGATGACCATGCAGAAACAAAAACGTGCACTGTTTGACAGTATTTTTTCTGAAGAAACGTTGAGTCGTTCTGTAGCATGGACTGAGGAAGAGGTTGCTCAGTTTTTCATGCCGCTTGCGCCGCCTTAAGATAGCGTTTATGTAATGTTTTTAATGTTGCTTCAAAGTGCTCTGGATGGCCGTCATTTTGTATCACGTCGTCGGCCAGTGCGCGCCGGACGGTTTTATCAGGTTGCATCTGAACCATTTTAAATGCTTCGTCTTCTGTGCATTGGTCACGAGCCATTAAACGCTTTATTTGGAGCGCTTCCTCAATTTCAAGTAGTAACACATGATCTAAATAAGGAAAATCATTACGTTTGGTCAACAGTGGAACTTCAATCACAGCATATGGGCTTTGGATGGTTTTAAGTGATGCTTCTATGTGAGCGCGAATTTGTGGGTGTAAATAAGCTTCAAGCCAGCGACGTTCGGCTGGGTGTTGAATTATGGTTTGGCGCAAAGCACGCCTATTGAGTGTACCGTTTGATGCGATAATACTAGGACCAAAATGTGCTGTAATAGCGGCGAAAGCAGGCGTGTTTGTTTGAGTTAAGTCGCGTGCGATGGCGTCTGCACTGATAATATCAATACCTTGCTGCTTGAAAAAATCAGCAGCTGTTGATTTTCCACTGGCAATTGTTCCGGTTAAAATAACGGTATAAGGCATGGTTTTCTCAAGTGTAATTTTATGTAGTTTGCGTGATGTAAAATTGAAGTTCAAGTATTCAGAGTAGGTTCTGAGGTCTAAAAAATTTAAAAGTTTACGCGTTATGTCGAGTCATTGGATAGGGTAACCTTTGGGTTAAAAATTCTGATATTAAATACCTATTATAAAAAATTATATTTTTACATCTCACCCCATAAAGGAGTGAAGTTAAACTTAATGATTGTAATTAAGTCACACCTAGATGATAATAACACCCCAATTTTTTAAGGTGATAGCATTGGACGTCTGGTGCTTCTCAAAGAGTATGTGATGTCAAAGTTAAAGATGGTCAATTTGTCAGATGAATTAATTGATCAATATTGTACTAAATATAAGCTTACCCGTGCCCGTTATGATGAAGAGAAGGCACTGCTTGAGCAAAAAAAGAATCAAGAAGGTCAGCAAGCTTATTCAGAAGAGCAAATTAATCGCTTGATTCTGAAAGTCTCTTCAAAAAAAACAGTATCTTCAGTACTGAGTTTACATGCTGAGTTAATAGGCGAAGGTTTGACTCCTGTAGATATTTTTAAGATTGCGGCACATGGCGGTGGTTCGAAGAATCTTTTAGCATATATTGAGCAGACAGAAGCATTGCGTGAGCAAGGCCTGAGTTGGCAGAGTTTGAACTTGGAAGTAGCTGATGTGATACGTTTATTGTCGCATCATGGTGGCTCAAAGAAGCTCAAAGCTTTGATGTATTTAATGGCATTACCCCATGAGCAAAAGTAATCTTTTGAGGAATACTTTGGATTAACCGAAGTGAAGGTATTTCAGTTGCTTTTACAGTCAGGTGGTGTAAAGCAGTTTTTTCAACTGATTGCTGATTATCATGTTATAGAAGATGCTCTATTGTCCTGGAAAGGAGGGGAGGTTGAAGGGCTTTTTAGTTCAGAAGAAAGTGATTGTGAAGAAGTTACTGGTTTGGAAAAACAAGGTCATGTTAATGCTTGTGATAGTTTTGATTTTAATGAAAGTGTTGCTTGTAATATGAATTATGAGCGCGACGATATTAGAGTACGCAAAAAGCATGGTTTTTTCTCCGCATCAGATAATGCTCGAGATGAAGATGAACGTAATGATGAGGTTTACGTGCCATCGAAAAAGCATCGCTCTATATGAATAGTGGTAGGGTCTTTGATGTGTTTTAATTTTGGATCAAATGAAAAGTTATGTTGATTATAGGGCTTTTTTTTGATTTGAAGACTTTTCTAACCTAACTATGATAAAATTCCGGTCTATTTTGATAACTTTTTAAACATAACATGTGGCATTGTCTATCTTTTTTAGCATCCCCTAAGCTTTTTTATGAACGAGCAGGGTCATGGACACCCTGGTTGGGTGGGTTTGCTTTATTTTTTTTAGTTTTAGGCAGTATTTGGGGTCTTGGTTTTGCGCCAGCTGATTATCAGCAGGGAGATGCATTTCGCATGCTTTATGTACATGTACCTGCGGCAATGCTTTCGATGATGTTATATGCCTTTATGGGGACTTTGAGTTTAAGTTTATTGGTATGGCGTATTAAACTTGCAGGTATTTTATTGCGTGCAACGGCACCTGTTGGTGCGAGTATGGCCTTACTTGCCTTAATTACAGGAAGTTTGTGGGGCAAGCCCATGTGGGGTGCATGGTGGATATGGGATGCAAGGTTGACTTCTGAGCTGGTTTTATTGCTCTTATACTTGGCTATTTTGGCGTTACAACAAGCCTATCAAAATCAGGCAGCAGGTGATAAGTTAATTGCGATTCTCAGCTTAGTTGGATTACTTGATTTACCGATTATTCATTATTCAGTGTATTGGTGGAATACTTTGCATCAAGGCTCCAGTCTTCTGGCTTTTTCAAAACCAACGATTCATACCAGTATGTTGTATCCATTACTGATGATGATCATAGGATTTTTATTCTATGCCTTATTTATTATTGTTTTGAAAGCACGAAATTTATTATTACTCCGAGAGCGTCGCTCAAAGTGGGTTCAAGTTTTGTTAAAAGAGAAATAAAGATGAATACATGGCTACATTGGTTTGATATGGGAGGTTATGCCAGATATGTATGGCCTGCTTATGCAGCTGTTTTTTTTGTGTTTATGGCGCATTTTTTTCATGTAAAGCGACAAAAAAAACGTGTTTTTCAAGTGTTAAAGCGTTGGAGTAAAAGTTTGTAATGCATCCTGCTCGCAGAAAAAAATTATTTAAAATTATCATTCCGGTTTGCTTGCTTGCACTTGTCACTGCTTTAGTGATGTATGCACTGAGACAAAATATTAGTTTGTTTTATACCCCAACAGATGTGGTGCAAGGTAAAGTTCCTAAAGCACTTAATATACGCATGGGGGGGCGTGTGGTAGAGGGCAGCGTGATTCGTGGAGATGATTTAAATATTCGATTTGAATTAACGGATATGAATCAAAATATTCAAGTTTACTATTGTGGTTTATTGCCTGATTTGTTTCGTGAAGGTCAAGGACTTGTTGTAGAAGGCATGCTGTTAGATAACGGACAATTTAAAGCCCATCGTGTTCTTGCAAAGCATGATGAAAACTATATGCCGCCAGAAGCACGCGAAGCACTTGCAAGAGGTGAAAAAGCACAACAAGAGGCAAAAACATGATTCCTGAGCTTGGCTCGTTTTTTCTAATACTTGCCTTATTATTTGCTGTATTTGCCGTCTGTTCTAGAAAAGCAGTGACTTATTATGTCGTTACAGAAGGAGTTGCAGTTGCTCTGGCTTATGTTTGTTTAACGGTGTGTTTTGTGCAAGACGATTTTACGGTGCGTTATGTCTTGTTGAATAGTAGTACTTCATTACCTTGGTTTTATAAACTATGCGCAGTATGGGGTGGGCATGAGGGATCAATGCTTTTATGGGTTTTAATTCTTAGTGCTTGGATGGTGGCAATTGTTCTATTAAGTCGTCGGTTAGAACGTGTGTTTTATGAACGTGTACTGGTGGTTTTGGCTGCTTTAAGTATTGGATTTTTATTATTTTTATTGTGCACATCAAATCCTTTTTTAAGGCAGTTTGATGTTTTAGGTACGACAGGCCGAGATTTAAACCCATTGTTACAAGACCCAGGTTTTTTATTTCATCCACCCATGCTTTATATGGGGTACGTTGGTTTTTCGGTGGCTTTTGCTTTGGCGATTGCAGCCCTTTGGCTGGGGCGTGTTGAGTCGGTTTGGGCAAGTTGGGCTCGTCCCTGGACACTGGCTGCATGGTGTTTTTTAACGGCAGGCATCACACTTGGAAGTTGGTGGGCTTATCGAGAATTGGGGTGGGGTGGATGGTGGTTTTGGGATCCTGTTGAAAATGCTTCATTTATGCCTTGGCTTGCTGGAACAGCTTTATTGCATTCTCTTGTGGTTAATGAAAAGCGAAATTTATTAAAAGCTTGGACCGTATTGCTTGCAATTACGGCTTTTTCATTGAGTTTAATCGGTACCTTTTTGGTACGCTCGGGCATATTAACGTCTGTTCATGCGTTTGCGGTTGACCCGGCACGCGGGCTTTATATCTTACTATTTTTGCTGATTGTTGTTGGAGGAGCACTCTTATTATTTGCCTTTCGTGTTGAGTCACTCGATCAAAAAGAGAAACCTTTTTTAATTTCACGAGAAGGCGGCTTATTATTAAATAATGTCTTTTTGAGTGTTGCTATGTTAACCGTGCTTTTAGGGACGGTATACCCCTTATTAATTGATGCGTTAGGACTCGGGAAACTCTCGGTTGGTGCGCCGTATTTTAATGCTGTTTTTGTGCCACTTATGTTACCCATACTTGCTTTGATGGGCTTAGGTGTGTGTGCTCGTTTTAAAAAAGATGAATGGCGGAGGCTGACAAAATCTCTTCAATATGCTTTTTTACTGAGTTTACTATCCCCTCTATTTATTTTTTTATGGTTAAAAAAGCCGATTCAACCATTGGTTTTTTTAGGACTTGGACTGGGTGTATGGGTGATTTTAGCAACACTTAAAAGTCTTACAGTGCGTCTTGAACATACCATGCTCTCACAGGTTGGATTGCGTTTTTGGGGTATGTTTTTTGCCCATATTGGGGTTGCGGTCACAGT
This sequence comes from Legionellaceae bacterium, assembly GCA_029210085.1. GTDB lineage: Bacteria > Pseudomonadota > Gammaproteobacteria > Legionellales > Legionellaceae > JAALKW01. Next base: position 128,344 of record JARGPP010000015.1, read on the forward strand.
GCTTGGCGTGAGTTTATCAGCAGGATTCGGGTTAGAAGAAGATGTTAAGCTCTCACCGAACGAAGTGATGCAGTGGTCTGGTTATAAGGTATCTCTTTCTGATGTATCTCAGCTCAAAGGACCTAATTATGAAGGAACACGTGCCTGCTTTAAGTTTTCTAAGCCATACTGGCAAACAAAAATTTGTCCTGAAAAGCGTTTGTATGATGTAACTCACATGGTGATGAGTGATGCAGGCATTCATGCCGGATTTTTTAGAGATATTTATATTGCGTTAGGTGAACCTCTAGATAAAGGCGCCTGGTCATTAAGATTAATGTTTAAACCCGGCGTACGTTGGATTTGGGGAGGAGGATTTTTGATTTTATTTGGTGGATTTTTAGCACTTTTAAGTGTACCACTGTCAAGGAAAAGAGTATGAAACGTTATTTAACCTGGGGTCTTTTGCCCATATGTTTTTTTGGAATATTGGCCGTTTTTTTTTGGCGAGGTTTATCGCTTAATCCACAACATTTGCCATCGGTCAGGCTTGACCAAAAATTACCAGCTTTTGAAATGCCACTTTTGGGAGATAAAACACACTTATTTTCGTCTGAACATATGCAAGGGCATCCTGCTATTTTGCATGTTTTTGCGAGTTGGTGTGACGTGTGTGCTGAAGAGCAGGTATTTTTATTAAAACTGGCTGAGCAAGGTGTTCCTTTATATGGTTTAAATTATAAAGATGATCCTTTTGATGCTATGCATTGGCTACAAACTTGGGGTAATCCCTATCGTTTAATTGGTATGGATAGGGACGGTCATACCGGAATAGACTTAGGCGTTTATGGTACTCCAGAAACTTTTTTGGTCGACTCTAATGGTTTTATTCGTTACCGTCATGTGGGTATTGTCAATGCGGCCATTTGGGAGCACATTTTGTTACCTAAATGGGAGACTTTGTCATGACATGTAAGTTTTGGTGGCGTGTTTGTTTTGTTATTTTAATGTCACTCTCTAATGGATATGCAGAGGCGCTTTATCCATTAGAGAGCGCCAAACAAACGGCACAGTTCAAAGGGCTATTGAGAGAGCTGCGTTGTTTGGTCTGTCAAAATCAAGATTTAGCGGACTCAAATGCACCACTTGCCAAAGACCTGCGAGATGAAGTGTATCGCTTAGTTCAAACTGGAAAAAGTGATGACGAAATTATTCGTTACTTAACAGTACGTTACGGCGATTTTATTTTATTTAAACCTCCGGTTAAATCGGTCACGTGGATATTATGGGGAGCGCCTGTTTTTTTTCTATTGTTAGGTTTAATACTGCTTTGGAGGAGGACACAACATGCCTGAGTGGGGGATATTAGCTGGAGTAGGTTTGATAGGCTTAAGTGTTGCACTTTATCCTTTGAGACAAAAAAAATGGCTATTTTTTCTTTTACTTCCCATTGTGGCTGCTTGCTTGATATGTGCATATTGTTTGTGGGGTGGATGGTTTCAGTGGCAAGCATTTCAACTGGCTCAACAAAAACAACGTGAAGCCCAACAAGTGATTCAAGCATTAGGGAGCACCGAGGCAATTATTGAGCGTTTAAAAGCTCGTCTTGCTGAAACGCCTAAAGACGCAAAAGCTTGGTTTTTATTAGGGCGCGTGTATGTTTCCAATGGTGATTGGCAGCATGCATATGAAGCATATACAATGGCGCATGGTCTTGAAGCGAATAATCAAACATACACACTGCATTATGCACAAAGCGTATGGGAGCTTCATCAACAATCGTTTGATGATAAAATGCGTGAACTTTTAGAAGCTATTTTAAAAGATGATCCAGAACAGCCTGATGCATTAGCAATGCTAGCTTATGATGCGTATACACGCCATCTTAATCAAAAGGCAGTTGCTTATTGGGAGCGATTGTTGCTTTTGACACCCTCACCATCGGAAGATGCAGATAAAATTCGTCAAGCGATAGCCAAGGCACGCCAATAAAAGAGACGGCTTTGCGAGAAGCGAAGTGACGCAATAAGCTAGAACTTTGAACGTTTAGATTGCGTATCTATTCTAAAAAAAGATTGCCGTGCCTATGACTCGCAATGACGGCATGTTGTTGTTAAAATACGACTCTTCTTTCTTGGGGCTCTTCATGTCTGACTTTTATTGTGATTTCACAAAACGTCGCACGTTTGCGATTATTTCGCATCCTGATGCAGGAAAAACAACAGTGACTGAAAAGTTATTGCTTTTTGGTGGTGCTATTCAAATGGCAGGAACGGTCAAGGGACGTAAAGCTTCTCGTCATGCAACTTCTGATTGGATGGCTATGGAAAAAGAACGTGGTATTTCTGTGACAACCTCAGTGATGCAGTTTGTTCATCTTGAGCATGTGATGAATTTATTGGATACACCAGGACACGAAGACTTTTCAGAAGATACTTACCGTACTTTAACCGCTGTTGACTCAGCTCTAATGGTTATTGATGTTGCAAAAGGTGTGGAAGACCGAACCGTGAAATTAATGGAGGTGTGTCGTTTGCGTGATACTCCCATCATGACGTTTATCAATAAACTGGATCGTGAGGGTCGAGAGCCGATTGATTTACTCGATGAAATTGAGACAGTACTGAACATTCAATGTGCCCCGGTTACTTGGCCTGTTGGTATGGGGAGTCGTTTTAAAGGTATTTATCATCTCTATCAAGATCGTGTTTTTTTATATCAGTCGGGTAAAAATACTGAGAAACAAGATGCATTGGTGATTGAAGGTTTAGATAACCCTGAATTAAATACATTGCTAGGAGATGCAGGCGCTGAAGAATTGCGGGATGAAATTGAGTTAGTTAAAGGGGCATCACATGCCTTAAATATGGAGGAATATTTAGCTGGAAAATTAACACCCGTATATTTTGGCTCTGCGATTAACAATTTTGGTATTGGCCCACTGCTTGACGATTTTGTGGCTTTTGCACCACCACCACAGCCGCGTGAAGCCAAAGAACGTCTTGTTCCGCCTGAAGAATCGGCATTAACAGGATTTGTATTTAAAATTCAAGCAAATATGGATCCTAAGCATCGTGATCGCATTGCTTTCATGCGGGTTTGCTCTGGAGAGTTTAAGAAAGGCATGAAAGTGAAACACTTGAGGCTTAAGAAAGACATTACTTTAAGTAATGCATTAACGTTTATGGCTAGTAGTCGTGTTCATGCTGATAAGGCGTATCCAGGCGATATCATTGGGTTGCATAATCATGGCACCATCCGAATTGGAGATACGTTCACAGAGGGTGAGCAGTTAAAATTCACGGGTATTCCTAATTTTGCACCCGAATTATTTCGTGCCGTGCGTTTGAAAGATCCGTTGAAAAGTAAAGCTTTATTGAAAGGCTTAATTGAACTGTCTGAAGAAGGTGCAACGCAAATTTTTCGTCCACTGGCTCGAAATGATTTAATTTTGGGGGCTGTTGGGGTACTTCAGTTTGACGTGGTTGCACATCGATTGAAATATGAATACAACGTGCAATGTGTCTATGACGCTGTGAATGTATCTTGTGCCCGTTGGGTTTATGCTGATGATGAAAAAGCATTGGCAGAGTTTAAAGCAAAAGCCGAGGATTATTTAGCACTTGATGGTGGCGATGCGCTGATGTATCTTGCACCAACACGTGTTAATTTAAGTTTAGCAGAAGAGCGTTATCCTAAAATTCGATTTGTAGCAACACGAGAGCATTAATTTAAAGTACTATGAGGTGAGTCGTCGTGGCCATCAGATTCAGGCCTGTTATGACGAGGTGGTGGTGACGGTTGATTCTTAGTTAGTGCTTGTAGCCGTGCTTTAAAAGTATCACTTGCAGGAGGAACTTTGGCTGCTCCTAGTGTTTCCATATTTGTTTTGATACGTTCAATAATGGGTAAAATTTCGGGATCGTAGGATTTTTTTGCTGCAGTCATGAGTGTCCGTGCTTCGTCGAGAAGCCCTAATGCTACAGTCGATTGATACTCTGAATCTAAGCGAGTATTGTGAACAATTTTGTTTATGAGGGCTTCATAGGTTTCTATTTTTTCTGTCAAAGGTAAAGTATCGTTTGCTGCTACGTGCATGGCTTCTAAAATGAGCCAGGTTGAAGATTGGTCTTTTACATATAGGCTCTGTAATTGGTCCTGATTAAAAGCTTGAGGATTTAAACCATCATTTACTGATTGAATATTCAAAGCATTTTTAATGTCTTGGCTGGTCTCGCTCATATGGCCTGGTACATCACTAAATAAGTGTTTTACTGTAAAATCTTCAGGCAATAATGGTTTTAAAATAGCGGGGGGCTCTACGGCAAAATAAGCTGTATCATTGGGAATACCTGGACGTATGCAAAGTATATTCGGCAAGCCTTGTTTCAAGCACTGCTCTTTTTTTGCCTGAGTAAGTGCAGGTAATTCTGGTTGTGTAATGACATCACCTGCCCACTCATCTTGAATTTTAGTCGGTGTTTGAGGTGTTGCATGAATAAAAGTGAGGGATTCTACAGTTTCAATCAGATCTTCATTATTAGCACCTTCGGATAACTCGATAGAGTTACCGGTGTCTGTATCAAAAAACTCCTCTTTTAATTCATCGAAAAAAGCTGTCTCTAAGATGTATGGCAATGGATCTCCGCCCTGTTTAGGGTAAAAAAAGAGTTTTTTTTGTGCAATATCAAGCCCATAATAGGGCCGCAAGTTATCATCAGCTGAATAAGTTTCAGAGTTGATGCTCATGATTGTTATTTCTTTTTTTCTCTGGGATATTTTGTCGCCAGCTTCCGTAATTTGCTGTATTTTTTTTCCTAAAAGGCCAGTATTTTTTTTGTTAGACGCTTCTATAATTTGGGTTACCTTAGAGGCGTCTTTAGTCTGTATGTGTTTATGATGTTCACTAGCTTTTGTTTTATCACGTAGTTTATGTCCTCCTGCGGCTATTTCACTGAAAATCGTTTTTTTAGAGGGTTGGGGGGGATGTGCTATTTCTGATTGCTCACGGTTACGTAATTGGGGCTTACTTTGTATTTGCTGCAAAATACTTAATGGAGCTGCTGGTGGGTGCTGAGGAGGAGGTTGATTATCGCTGTTCGATTGAAGCCTATCTGCTTCGTCATCACCAGGAATAAGTGCCTCTATGTCACTGATTAATGCTTGGATTTCTTCGTTGTTTTCAGTGGGTTTATAAGCAATTAAAGCGTTTGCAAACTGTAGATAAGTATTTATCCAATCAGCATTATGAGGGGCAATGGCAATCATTTTTTGACAAAGTTCGATTTCGGTTTTAAGAGGAAGCTTGTAAAAAAGTGGATCTTGTATGTGGGGCGATAAAGTGTCATAAGTCCATTCTTTTTCAGCATCAGATAATACCGAATCAATTGATGCTTGATATGTTTTGAGTGCTATCTCTTCAGGGTTAGGCTCTTTATGGATTAAAGGAGAGGCTTCTAGAATGTTTTGTGTAAGTGCTACTTCGGTTGCTTTATCTAAATGCTCATCCTTAATCAATAATACTGCATCTTGATAAAAACGATGGATTTCTTCTTCTGAAAAATCAGTATTGTCAGTAGCCGTATTAATCAATGATAAAATAGTATCTATTTCTAATGCGTTCTCTGTTGCAAGTAATGTTATGCTATCTTCCAGAAGAGCGGATATTATGCTACATCTTTGTTCTGAAGATAGTACTTCATTATTGTGAGCAACTAAAAAAATGGCATGTTGATATATGGTTGTTCTAAGGTCTAATGACAGCGTGTTATCTTGAGTAAATATTTGCGTTATATTTCTAATCGACTCTATGGTTGTTTTATCATCAATTGTGCTTTCCAGAATAGATTCAACAAAATCAGCACGGAGCTCATCTACTTCTTCTGAAGTTAAAGTCTTGTTACTGCCCATTAATTTAGCAGCTTCTTCAGTCAGTACTAATATTATTTCGTTTCTTTGTTCTTCTGTTAGGTTATCTTCATCATCATCATCGATGGTATCTACTACTTGCATGTAAAGACTTATTTTACTGTCTAGTGGAAAAGTATCATTACCAATAATAGGTTCCATGATCTCTTTAAGATAGGTTGAGGTGAGTATGCCATCAGGCAAGTCTGAATTAAGGAAAGATTGAATATAGAGTAAACAGAGTTCTAGTTTCTCTGAGACTCCTAACGATTCGTTTTGAGTAATCGATTGGATGATTTTTTCAATGGAATCGCTTTCGGCTTTAATGGTCTCTGAGGATGTTTTTATATTTTCAGATATTAATAATGATTCCGCTTGAACAAATTCACGTAGCGCATTGTCTGTGAAGGTGTTTTCTTCTTCCGGGTCAGAAACCGTTGCAAGATTACTTAAGATGCTATCGTATAACTGCAGCTTTTCAAAAGGACTATGTGTTGTGCTGGCTTTAATCGCCATCGCTTTTAAAGTGAGTATATCTTTTGTATCAATTAAAGAGGTTTGATTGCCATCCTCTTGTGCTTGTAAATATTGGGTAAATAAAAACTCTAGTTTGTGAAGATCAAAATGTTGAGGGTCTAAAAGTTCTTCGTGTGAGCTAATGCCAAGTGCTTCACGTAATGAATCAAATGTTTCATTAAGCATCACATCATGAAAACCGACAGGAAGCATTTTAATTAAAGTTTCAGGTGTACTTTCTGTAAAAGAATCAATGTGCTGCCTATGTTTGATTCCATGCTCAGCGAGTTCATCTAAAATCTTGCTGATATCTGTTTTAAATTGTGTATTTTTATCTAAAACTGAAGCTTTCTTTTCTTGAGGGGTAGGTGGGGGAAGAACAAAGTCTTCCTCAAATAAAAGATCGGAATCTACTGAGACAGGAGAAATAATGGCTGCTTGATTGCTAGCATGCTCGTCTTGTTGCTCCTGAATATCTTGTTCCTGATCGCTCTCCTGAGCTTCTTCGTACTCCTCATCATGTTCAATTATAGGAGGGGGAGGCATGCTGCTTAATGCCAAGTGGGCTCTTAGTTCTGCAATTTTATCAACAAGCTCTTCTTGAAAACCTTTTGCTATCGCGGGGCGTAGATATAAACCAGTTTCAATGTTTTCAAATACTTTTTTATACGCTTCTATTTTATCGGATTCATTGCTGTCACTGCTTTGAATCAGCTGAATTTTTTGCCTGACTTCATGTGTTCGAAGGTTAGCGACTTTATCAGCAAGCTCTTTTCGAAAATCTTCTGCTATCGCGGGGCGTAGATATAAACCAGTTTCAATGTTTTCAAATACTTTTTTATACGCTTCTATTTTATCGGATTCATTGCTGTCACTGCTTTGAATCAGCTGAATTTTTTGCCTGACTTCATGTGTTCGAAGGTTGGCGACTTTATCAGCAATTTTATTTTCAAAAGCGTCTTTTAGTGTGGTAGATATATGTGTATTATGATTAATTTTTTCAAATATTTTTTCATATACTTTTATTTTTTGATTGTCAGAGAGCGTATGTGAACTATCAATAGCCATTGCAGCTAAAACAAGCCAAGTCATACATTGGTCATTTCCAACTTCGTTTGTTGTATATAACTTTTCTAGTGCTTCGAGGTCAAATTGCTCTGGGTTTAAAAGGCTATTTTCATCGACTATACCTAAAGCATGCTTAATAGTGGGAAGGTGGTTTGTTTCAGGCAAGGTATGTGAAAATAAATATTGAGTGGTGAATAAATCAGGAAGTAATGCCTGAAAAGTATTGAGTGCATTAAAACGAGCAGTGTGATTTTCATCCCCTGCGCGTCGTGTCATGAAGTCAGGTAACCCTACTTTTTGCGATGCAGCCTGTTGTTCAGTAGAAAGAGGTGATAACACACCTTCAAAATCATTTAAGGCTCTCTCGGTTTTTTCTAAAAAAGCAGCATCGCGTTCTATGGACATGAAAACGTCTGGAGGCACTGGGGCTGCAGTGTCCAATGAATTTATGGCACTGTGAGCAGGATGAATTGCTTGTTGAATGCCAAGTCTGTTATGTAATTCTTCAATAAAGGGGGACTCTGCACGAGACGGGACTAAGCGAGGCGCTACGATATGAGGAGGGGAAAGATTAGTTGTTTGTGTTCTGGTTGGCCTTATTTCATCATAAGTTTTAAATTGCCCGTTCATCAATAATTGACATTGCTCTGATAATCTCTTTTGTGTTTTTTGTGTGTGCTTATTTCCCCATTTTTTGATTTGGGGATCCATACGAGTAAATGTTTGTGTGATTAGAACTTTCTCAATATCTGCAGTGTCAGGATTGTCAGTTAATTGGTACTTATTTTTCCTTATGGTTTGTATTGCAGCATTCGCAACGTTTAAACCCAGTTTTTCTTGTCCTGTCTGCCCAATTCGGTCATCTTTGATGAGATTCATGACTTCTTCATAGGACTGAACTTTTTGACTCATAGAAAATTCATTATCTACAACGGGTTTCATACTTTTTAAAACATGCCACAAGGGTGTATCCAGTGGGTTTGGATTATCGGCAGTTGATGGGTTTCTTTTTAGCTCGCTTGTGAGTCTATTCAATGCATCTATATCGAAGTTTTCTGGATTTAAACAGTCAGGGTCAATGTGTAAGCCAAGTGCTCTTGCAATATCATTGTTGTTTTCGATTAAAATAGCCAACTGTCCATTGGCTGAAAGACTAAAAATATCAGGAAAGCCTTCAGTGAGTATTGTTTTTAAATAAGTATCTAAATATTGTAGCTCTATTTTGGGTTGGCCATTTTTCTGTTTGGCTGATACGGGACTATTTATATTGAGAAAAAGTAATGCTTGCAATATAGCGGACTGTTTATCGAGTGTATGAGGCTTACCGAGTAGAGATTGAAATTTACTGGGTTTTTGGGGCTTCATGTCCCATTGTTTGAAGTGTGCAATAACACGTGTTTGTAAATAAACAGCAGATGATTGTTCTCTGATGGGATGAATTTTTGTTCTAAATGCTTCAGAGGGCTCTTTTTTTTCAATTGCAATGAGTGAATCAGATGTTCTTTTCAGATTTTGTTGCGGTTTTTGTGAATAAAATGTTGCCTTGTCAGGTAAATTAAGTGCTTCTACTTTACTTTGAAGTAATGCGAGTCGTTGCTGGTTATACGTATAGTTTTCAAAATCCTTACTGCCACAAATCTCGATAATTTCAGCTGTATCTATGGACGTATCGGCCTCATCTCTCTGAAAGCAAGTGTTTTGATCTTCAATCATCTCATTACAAATAGCAATATAATTTGCAACCGTATTTCTCTCTTCAGTGCTGAGGTAGGTTGCTGTTTGGTAAGGTGCCAAAATGAGGGATAGTTTTTTGATATCTAAAACCAGCTGATCTTGATCGTGTAAAAAGGTTTCGGGTAATTTGCGCTTAGACTGCCGAGGAGAAGGCGCATGGGTTGTAGCTATTTCTTTCATATCTTTAAGAAGGCCTTGAATCATTTCTCTGCGGACTTTATCAAAGAGAACCAGGTTTTTTGCTTCATCATAATAACCAGCATGTTTAAGTGATTCATAAATACTTTCACTTACAGCGGGGTTCTTATGCGCAATATCGTGTGCCTCGAGTAGCCTGTCGATGATGGCTTTTTGTATTGGGTCTGCTATTTGTTTATTTTTAGATTTAGAGGGTTCTATTTTTTGTTGTAATTGGTGTAGCGGGGTTAGCACTCTTTTTCCAAAAATGCCTAATAACAGCAAGTTTTGTTGCTGTTCTTCTTCGTTTGTATCTAAACTAACCACGGATGATGAATATTTATCGTCCATTACAACCCCATTTTGAGAGCTATATTGCTACATGACATATGTTTAATATTAGTATGGTGTGAGCAAAAAACAAACCTTACTATATGGGGAATTTAAGGGGGGGGGGGATTGTCAACAGCCCCTAGAAATGATGATTTAAGAAATTTAGGCGAGTCGTCGGGAAAAGAAAGCGAGAGAATAAGTAGCCTCGTTAGAGACTACTCATGCGTATGTTTAGCTGATTAATGAGCATCCATTGGGCTTGATGTTGTACATCGAGCTGTAATGTCCATATCGCCTTCATTGGTTAACTCAACGCTTGAGCCAGGTATTGCCACAATATGAAATGTTTCGTCAGGTTGCATGGTGAGGCGTAGGGATTCTCCGCGGGAGAGTGTAATGTCGTTTAGTGTTCCTTTTTTTCTTAAAATTTTAAATAAGATAGTACTTGTTGCATTACTTTTCAAAATGGTGCAGTCCGCGGTAATAGTCCACCTAAAAACATTAGAAATGATTTGAGGTTCGTTAACAGGCAGCTCATAGTCGATAGCAGGGGAGACTGTTAGAATATGCTGATTGCTTGCAAGTACCGGCGTTGTGAGTAAAGTACTTATGCAAAATAAAGCAGCTGTTAGTTGTTTTTTCATAAAAAATCACCTTTTATAATATCAATATAAAATTTATCGTAAGAAAAACTTGCGGTTTAAGGTAACACAAGCATTTTATTCTTGTCCAGTACGAAGTAAACTTGATTTAAAAAGGAGCGATTACTACGGGTTCTCCCGCTTTTATTTGTAACAAACGAGCGGTTTTTTTGCTGAGCACACACGTTTTATCTTTGATATTAATTTGAGCAGTTTCTTTGGTTGCACGAAAGTTGATGTGCGTATTTGCTATAAGATAATGAGGGCCCGTTATTGCCTCGGTGGTTTCTTGAAGTATGAATGTTTGAGTCGATTGATAGGTTTTAATGTTTGACAAAGGAGACTCAAGAACCGGTCCTGCATCGAATATATCGATGTAATCATTATAATAAAATCCTTCTTTTTGAAGAAGTTTCATTGCAGGGACGGTTGAGGGATGTGGCTTTCCAATAACAGCCTGGGCTTCAGGCGCAAGTAATTTAACATAAATCGGATATTCAGGCATAAAATCTGCAATAAATTGCTTGTCAGTTGATAGGGTTAATTGATCGGCCTCTAAAAAAGATAAATGAAAAAAATGGTAACCAAGCGCGTCCCAAAAAGAAGAATTACCACCTGGGGTCGTGATGCCGCGCATTTCAGCAATGACTGTTTTTGAAAACCTTTCGGGATATTGCGCCATAAATAAAAACCGTGCACGTGATAAAAAGGCACCACATTGCTCTTTTTGATAGAGCGGCTTTAAATAAAGTGTACAGAGTTCAGTGTGTCCCTGGTGGTCATTGACTAAGTTAAGGAGTTCATCTTCGTGTTGATTTTCAGCAGAGCGGCCACTGAGCGTTTTAATGCGTTTGGAGAGCTTATAAGAATAAAAAGGTGATTCCCCACCCGTTTGAGCTTCAATGGCAGAAGTGCCAACTATTTCGCCTGTTGTTGAGTTTTCAAGTACAAACAAATAGTACTCATGACCGGGAGTGTGCCGAATATGTTGCCATGAAGTTGTTGCATGCTCTAGGCGTTGTGCAAGTAAAGTTCTGTCCTTAGGTAGTGTTGTTAATCCAAAACCACTTTCTTTGGCTAAGGCATGAATGGCCTCTAGATCGGAGTCTTTAGCATTTCGTAGTAACATATCTTTCATACTGACTCGCCTTTATAATGGGAGAAGCTTTATTTTAGATAGTATATACTACGGACGGTATTTTAAACGTCATTAAGAACAGAAGCATGATGGCTCCTTATTTTTTAAAAAACACACATGTTGATTGGCATAATATTTTAATAGAAGCACTTGGGGTGATGGATGAACATTATCTGGAGTATTTAACAAAAGAGCATGATTACTTACCGAAGCAAGAAGCTCTGTTTGCTGCTTTTAGCCAACCATTGACTTCCACTCATTATATTTTATTTGGGGAGTCACCGTACCCACGAGCAGAGTCTGCAAATGGATATGCATTTTGGGATGCGGCTGTTGGAGCACTTTGGTCTGATACTGGTTTGAGTAAGTCAGTGAATAAAGCAACCTCTCTTCGTAATTTTCTTAAAATGCTTTTATATGCACGAGGTGATTTGAGCACTGATTTTTCACAGTCAGCCATTGCACGTCTTGATAATGGACGTTACCATCAAACGCTTGAGGCATTGTTTAAACATTTATTGAATCAAGGGTTTATGCTGCTGAATGCTTCATTGGTCTATCAAAAAAATAAGATTCCATATCATGCGCGTCAGTGGGCACCTTTTATGCGCGTTCTTTTGGATAGGCTTTTACTTGAAAAGCCTAATATCAAGCTTATTTTGTTTGGACGAGTGGCTGAAAAGATATCGGGATATGAGCGTTTTGATTATTTACTGGCAGAACATCCTTATAATTTGAGTTTTATGACTCAGTTGAAAGTCATCGATTTTTTTAAACCTATGGATTTGCTATTACATGATGAAAGAAGAGAATACAATTGATCCTTTAGAAGTTGCTCGGTTTGCAGAGCATGCCGAACAGTGGTGGGATACAAGCGGTCCATTAAAAACGTTACACGATATTAATCCTGTTCGTTTAGAGTGGATTCAACAGTTTGTTAAGCTTCCTGAATTGAATGTATTGGATATTGGGTGTGGTGGCGGTATTTTATGTGAAGGTTTAGCAAAAAAGGGTGCACAGGTAACAGGGCTTGATGTTGAGCATGGCGCAATTAAAACAGCGCAGGCGCACGCAATAGCCGAAAATTTAGAGATTACCTATGTATGTGAACCCGTAGAAAAATTTGAAGCGGCGACTTTATTCGATAGTATCACTTGCCTTGAGATGTTAGAACATGTTGAACATCCAGAAGCAATTATTCATGCAACATCTCGTTTAATTAAGCCGGGTGGCTATGTTTTTTTCTCGACTGTCAATCGAACAGCACGTGCGTATGCTGAGGTTATTTTGGCCGCAGAATATATACTAGCGCTCTTACCTCGACAAACACATATTTTTGAGCGTTTCATTCGTCCTAGTGAGCTTGCAACTGTTGTACGTGATGCAGGTCTTGACGTAATTGGAATAACAGGACTTTCATATAACCCTTTTAGTCGGAAGGCTGCTTTGCAGGCAGAGAAGGTGGATGTGAATTATCTTTTGGTTGCTCAAAAAGCGGAGTTGCCTGCTTCGCTTTAGGGGTTAAATATTGTCGTTCATAACGTAGTCGGGCATATTTAGCTTGTTCACTTGTGACCAACCCCATTTCGTTCCCAAATAAATCAATTCTTTCTTTCCCCTCTTTTTGAGCGCTCAGATAAGCAGGAGAAGTGCAATAATAAGTCAGTGCATCACGCAGTATTTTTTTATTGAAGGGTGGTGTATCTAATTGTTGATGAAACGCTAAAATATCTTCTAATATGCCGATTTTTAGCGGTTTTATGTATCTTGTTTTTCTGAAAAAAGCAGCGGGAAAGTATTCAATTAACCAGTTGATGATTTTTAATTTTTGTTGTTTTTCAATATGACAAGAGGAGTCACTTGTGTTCATATGTATTCCTAACAGAGCATGAAATTCATCCTAATTTCAGTCTATTAGGGTAGCATATATCTATATATTCACAAATAGTGCGAATGTGAAATATATTGTTTATCTGGGTAGTAAGCAAAAATAACAGAGCCCCCTTTTATTAAATTAATAAAAGGTTTTGAGAGCGTTTTGGCAACGGCAAGACATCCCCAGCTTCTACCTGCATGACCCACGTTTTTAATGAAGCTCGGTTCAACGTATTGGGCTCCATGAACAACCACTCGTCTTATGTAAGCATTGTCATTAATGCCTTTCTCAAGGCCTTTCAAATTAAGGGAATAGCCATTGGCCCCGATATAGGTATCTTGGGTGATATATGTGCCAAGACTACTTTTTTTACTGGATAATTGGTTTGAAAAGTAATTAGGTGTTTTTCCACCTGAATTTTTTCCATGAGCAACATGTGTATTGAAGAGTAGTTTTTCACGATTCACATCAAAAACCCAAAGACGTTGTTCTGAGGAAGGCTTTGAATAATCAATAACAGTTAGAATGGGTTTTTTGATAAGCCCCGATAATTTTGCCTTTTGGTAAGCGGTAAGAGCAAGCTTTAAAACCTTTGTATCTAATTGGGGAGCTTTCTGGCTTAAATGCTGCACTTCTGTGTTAATATCAGCGTTTGAGTTTGAATTTGTTATACTAGTAGTAGTGGATGCAATGTTTGCACTAAAAAAAATCATTAATATAAGGCCAATTAAAACATTCATAAGCACTCCTGATTCAATGACGTTGGCATAAAAAAAAGATGAGCATTATACCATCAATTGATTTAAAAGTAAACAGTTTTATGGGAGTTAGACATGTTAGAAAAAAAAACGATTAAAGCACCTGATGGCTTAAGGGCTGCGATTAACACACAATATCGCGAGCAAGAAAAAGCCGTGATTATGGCCAGACTTCAAGCTGCAGCATTAGATAAGTCAGCTTTAAAGGCAATTGCTTTATATGCAACTCAGCTTGTGGAAGCGGTTCGTGAGACATCTAAGCATGTGAGTGGTATTGATTCATTTTTAACTGAATATTCGCTCTCAACAGATGAAGGCATTGTGTTGATGTGTCTTGCTGAAGCGTTATTACGGGTGCCGGATAACAAAACAATTAATTTACTGATTCAAGACAAATTAACCCAGGCTGATTGGGATGCGCATCGCGCACGAAGCGATTCTTTTTTTGTTAATACGACCACGTGGGCACTCATGCTGACAGGTAAGGTGCTTAGTGCTGAAAAAGCCAACTCTTTTTTAGGCAAACGCGTATTAAAATTTATGCACAAAAGCAGTAAGGGCATGATTCGAAAGGCTGTTGATGCAGCGATGCGCATTATGAGCCGCCAATTTGTGATGGGACGAACAATTGAAGAAGCCCTTTCACGTGCAGAGAAAGAAGAAGCCAAAGGATATCGTTATTCATATGATATGCTGGGTGAAGCGGCTTTAACTCGGGCAGATGCTGATACATATTTTGAGGCATATAAGAAGGCCATTGAAACCATTGGCCAACATGCAGCATCTGATGGAACTGTTTATACGAGAGCGGGTATTTCAGTAAAACTTTCTGCGTTACATCCGCGTTATGAAGAAGGGCAACATGAGCGAGTGTTGTCAGAATTAGCGCCTAAATTACTAGCTCTTGCCCAAACCGCAAAACAATCAGGTATTCAACTCACGGTTGATGCTGAAGAGTCTGAACGGCTTGATATTTCGCTTGATGTGATTGAGCGTGTTTTTTGTGATGCATCACTTGCTGGTTGGGATGGATTTGGTTTAGCGGTACAATCTTATCAAAAACGTGCTTTTGAAGTATTAGATTGGGTGGCAAATCTCGCAAAAACACAAAATAGACGCATGATGGTGCGTTTAATTAAAGGTGCTTATTGGGACAGTGAAATTAAAAATGCTCAAATGGAAGGCTTAAGCGATTATCCCGTTTTTACGCGAAAAGTATTCACAGATGTTTCGTTTCAAGCATGCGCTAAAAAATTATTTACATTAACAGCGTTTATTTATCCGCAATTTGCGACACATAATGCTTACTCAGTGGCACTCGTGATGCATTTAGCAAAAGATTATCGTGATTTTGAGTTCCAATGTTTACACGGTATGGGGCGTGAATTATATGACCAAATTGTACCGGCAGATAAACAGGGTGTTGCGTGCCGTATTTATGCACCTGTTGGCATTCATGAAGATTTGTTACCCTACTTGGTTCGAAGATTGCTTGAGAATGGCGCTAATTCTTCTTTTGTAAATCGTTTGGTAGATAACTCAGAGCCCGTAAGTCAGTTGGTTCAAGCTCCGATTAAACAAGCTGAATTATATCTTAATAAAATTAATCAAAACATTCCATTACCGCAAGCTATTTATGGCCCAGGCCGTATTAATTCGGATGGTATTGATTGGAGTGACAGGCAAGTATGTGCAACACTTCAAAAAACATTGAAAGCGATGGCGCCTTTTAAATGGGAAGCAAAGCCTCTGATTGCAGGGAGAGACACTAAAAATACAGAGAAAAAAGCAGTTTTGTCTCCTCAAGTGAATACAAATCAAGTGGGTTTTGTGTGTGATGCACTAGAAGAGGATGTTGAGTGGGCTTTAACCAAAGCAACAGCCTGCTTTCCTGGTTGGGCAAAAACACCTGTATCTGAGCGAGCAGCATGTTTGAGGCGCTTTGCTGATTTACTCGAAACACATACCACAACTTTTTTAGCAATAGCCTGCCTTGAAGCTGGAAAAACTTGGGTTGATGGCATTGCAGAGGTGCGAGAAGCTGTTGATTTTTGCCGTTATTATGCCAATATGGCTGAAAAGCTCATGGAAAATCCGATGGAAATGCAAGGATATACCGGAGAAACAAACCAATTGAGCTTACATGCTCGAGGCACGGTACTTTGTATTAGTCCTTGGAATTTTCCGTTAGCTATTTTTACAGGACAAGTAGTTGCTGCACTTGTGACAGGAAATTGTGTGATTGCAAAACCAGCTGCACCGACACCACTGATTGCATATACGGCAGTGAAACTCATGCATGAAGCAGGCTTTCCAAAAGCGTCAGTACAGTTATTACCCGGACCTGGCCGTATGATTGGTAATTTACTGGTGACTGATAAGCGTATTAAAGCCGTTGTGTTTACGGGGTCAACAGACACTGCAGCTGGCATTAATCAAGCACTTGCAGCGCGTGGTGGAGAAATTATCCCATTAATTGCAGAGACAGGTGGGCAGAATGGCATGATAGTGGATTCGTCTGCATTACTTGAACAAGTGGTTGCCGATGTTCTGCTATCTGCGTTTGGAAGTGCAGGGCAACGTTGTTCAGCTTTACGTGTCTTGTATATTCAAGATGAAATCTATGATGACTTTGAAACCATGTTAAAAGGTGCGATGGCTGAACTTAAAGTGGGTGATCCATGTTGGCTTTCAACCGATGTTGGTCCTGTAATAAACGAAGGTTCTTTGAAACAGTTACAAGCACATGTAGACAAGATGAAAGAAAAGCATCGGATTATTTATGCGTGTGAGTTAGGCGAAGATTGCGCCGATGGGCATTTTATGCCACCAATAGCCATTGCAATTGATAGCATGCATGATTTAAAAGAAGAGATGTTTGGGCCGATATTGCATGTTGTACGATATCAAAAAGATAATTTAGATGGTGTGATTGATGAAGTCAATAGTACAGGCTTTGGTTTAACTTTTGGCATTCATAGTCGTATTAATAGCACAGTACAATATGTGCGTGAGCGGATTCATGCAGGTAACTTTTATGTTAACCGAAATACAACAGGTGCTGTGGTTGGACTGCAACCCTTTGGAGGCGAAGGGCTCTCAGGAACAGGTCCAAAAGCAGGTGGCCCGCAGTATTTATTAAGATTCTGTCATGAGCGGACTTATACTGAAGATACGACTGCTGCTGGTGGTAATGCGAGTTTGATGTCTTTGGATGATGATGACAATGCTGATGATAATATTTGATATAAATGCAGCAAATCATGCAGGGAAGCATTAATTAAAAAGCTTAGCGACCGGCTTTTTTATATAAGGCATCTACCTATTAGCCTAGACTCTAAAAAATTGGATAACGCGTACAAGTTCCGTTGCATAGACACTGAAAACAGGTCTTTTAAAAATCAATAGCCTCTGTAATGAACTATAAAGACTATCTTGGTTCCAAAATTGGCTGGTTGAGAGGGGTTGCCCGCTTTTGCGGGCATAGCAGTATCTTTTGTTGTGTTCCGAGGTAAGGGTATGGGGGCATTAAGCTTCAGTTTGACTAGTTATTTCTTGTTTTTTATTATTTCTCTTTTTTTCTTTGGAAACTTCTGTTGTTGTTTCTGTTTGAGCATGAAGTGTTTCTTCAGGCATGGTGACATTCAGTTCTAATACGGCACTGTTATCATTGAGCCTGTCCAGGTTAACGACCACTTGATCAGGGTTAATCGGCACGTATTTGGAAATCACAGCAATGATCTCTTCTTGAAGTTTCGGAAGATAATCTGGGGTTGATCGTTGTGCACGTTCATGAGAAATAATAATTTGCAGACGTTCTTTCGCAACGGATGCCGAAGGCTGGTTGCGTTTCCGAAGGTAATTAAAAATACTCATGCAATTGCTCCCTCTTGGTTTTTACTGAATATCCGACGCAAAAGTCCTTTTCGCTCGGCGTGTATAAATCGCATGGGGCGTTCTTCACCTAAAAAGCGCGCAATGGAGTCTTGATATGCGTGCCCTGCGTCACTATTCTCATCCAGAACAACAGGAGTGCCTGTATTGGAAGCTTTAAGCACGGCTTTAGACTCTGGAATAATACCAATCAGTGGGATGGCCAGAATGTCTTTGACATCTTCGACAGATAGCATATCACCATTTGTGACACGTTCTGGATCATAGCGCGTCAGTAACAAGTGTTCTTTTATAGGAGGGCGGCCATCAATGGCACGCTTGGTTTTACTGGCCAAAATGCCAAGGATTCGGTCAGAGTCTCGAACAGAAGATACTTCAGGGTTGGTGACGACAATGGCATGATCAGCAAAGTGCATTGCCATCAGTGCACCGGCTTCAATGCCTGCAGGTGAATCGCAGACAATATATTCAAATGTTTTGGCAAGCTCTTCAAACGTTCGCTCAACACCTTCGAGTGTTAGGGCGTCTTTATCACGTGTTTGAGATGCGGGTAGGATATATAAATTGGGTAGTCTTTTGTCTTTAACTAAAGCTTGCTTTAAAGTGGCATCGCCATTGATGACATTAACAAAATCATAAACAACACGTCGTTCGCAGCCCATCACAAGGTCAAGGTTTCTGAGTCCAATATCAAAATCAACCACAACGGTTTTATGGCCTCGCATGGCGAGAGCTGATGAAATAGCAGCAGAAGATGTTGTTTTGCCAACACCTCCTTTCCCGGATGTCACCACAATGATGTTAGCCAAGGTGTTTTCCTTCTTGTTATTTTGAGCTAAAAATTTCTTTTAGTTTACACGTGAAGCAGCAGAACAGCAATTACTCGAAATGTAAAAAAGGCTTTATATTGGGTGTAATTTTCTGGTTATTTTGTATAACGTTTATTTCTGGGTCTGTTTTAAACTGTCCGATACATTTTAATGAATAGTTAAAATGAGTTTTAAATTGATTTGAAATACTTGGATAGGCCTCAGGCGCGACACTGAACATTAAAGCATAATCTTCACCTCCTTCGAGCTGTGTTGTGAGAGGGTCAAGTGTTAATATTTTACAAGCTGATTTAAATTCATGCTTAGGGGGGGATCTATCAAGGTTGATTTCGCAACCCACGCCTGAGGCTTTACATAAGCGCTCAAGATCAATGAATAAGCTGTCGGATATATCCATCATGCTGTGTACAGCATTCTGCTGACCAAGCCAAATGCCCTCGGCAATGCGGGCAATAGGGTTTAGAAACCTATTTTTATAGGCTGTAAAATGAGGTTGATTGCGTTCAAGCGCTGTAAAACCGAGGTGTGCTTCTCCAAGGTGGCCTGCGATACAGAGTAAATCGCCTGATTTTGCGTTTTTTCTAAACTTAATGTTTTGCGTTTCTGTTGTGCCAATAGCAGTAATACTGATTATGAGTTGTTGATTAGAATACGTCGTATCACCACCGATTAAAATCACAGAAGCCTCTTTACATTTTTTTGAGAAAGCGTCTAAAAAAGCAGGTGTTTGTTGTTTGAAATGAGGGGGGATAGAGAGTCCTAAAAGAACAAACTGAGGGGTTGCTCCCATGGCTGCCAAATCACTTAAATTAACATGTAACGACTTGTGAGCAAGACTTTCTTCGTTTTGATAACGTAGGCGAAAATGTGTGTCTTCAATAAGTAAATCTTTGCTAATGAGATATGTCTGTGTTTGATTCAACGGGATGCATGCCGCATCATCACCGATTTGTTCTGGAAAATGTGCTTTAAGGGTATCGATAATACTTGACTCGCTGAACATATTTGGACTCGTGATGCGTTATATTTTGGTAAGTATTGATTTTCGCATGTATGATAGCGCACATCAAAACAGGATGTGATTAAGGAATGTATTATGTTGATTGAATATGATGTCATTATTGTGGGTGCAGGCCCTGCTGGAACGAGCTGCGCTTATCATCTGAAACGTTTGAATTCAAAATTAAAAGTATTACTGCTGGATAAGGCAACTTTTCCTCGCTATAAAACGTGTGGTGGTGGTGTTTCACCGGATATATTTAATTATTTTGATTTTGATTTAACAGAAGTAATTGAGCATCGCTCTAAAATATCAGAGATGGTGTTTGAAGGCAATCGTATTAAGGCTGATTCAGGTGAAGTGTTGATGGTGCGTCGAGAAGTTTTTGATCATTTTTTATTAGACAAATGTATAGAAAAAGGTATTGAGACTTGCTTGGGGTGTGAGGTGACAATGGTCGAGACGCATAAAATAGGGGTGTGTGTTGAAACATCTTTGGGTAAGTTCACCTCCAAAGTGGTCGTGATTGCCGAGGGTGCACGAGGTCAACTGGCGAAAAAACTGGGTGTTGCTCCTAAAAACAATATTGTTGCGGGAATGGAATATGAGCATTATGCGCAATCAAGTCATGAAAATTTGGAAATTAATTTTGATCAAGCTGAAAGTTTTTATGCATGGAATTTTCCTAAATCAGATGGGTTGTCACTGGGGGTGGGTGCTTTAATCAAAGGGCGGAAAAAGAACGGGATAGGGCTGCCCAAACAATTAAAGCAATATGTTCAGCAGTTTGATGTTGAGAGCTTGAATAAAAAGCACTTGTATGGTCATCCTATTCAGTTATACAGCGGTCGCCGAAAATTAGTGCATGATAGAACAGTGCTCATTGGCGAAATAGCAGGATGTGTCGATCCGTTAACAGCTGAAGGCATTCGACCTGCGATTAAAAGTGGCTATTTAGCTGCCAGCGTGTTGAATAAAGCAATCACAAGTGGTCGATTGAAAAAGTTAAAGCAATATAATGCAGTGTTTCATCGAGAAATTGGCAAAGATTTTCAGTATGCCCGTTTTGTGAGTTATTGCTTATATAAAAAGCGGCCACTTATTTTACCTTTATTACATTCTAAGCAAGCGATTAGTGCTTTTATGCGTGTATTTGAGGGGAGTATGAGGTACCAGGATTATATATCCAAAAAACGTATTGTTCAGTGTTTAAAAAGGCTGATATAGTCGAGGAGGTTGAATGAAGATACTTGAAACAGAAAGACTTATTTTACGCACTTTTGAGGTCTCTGATTTTGATGGTATGCTTGCAATCAATCAAGACCCACAGGTTATGGCGCACTTCCCAGGACTTGTAGATGCAGTGGGCACTCAAACTTTAATTGATAAAATTAATCAGCACTATACTGAGTATGGTTATAGCTTGTATGCGGTTGAGTTAAAATCAACAGGCGAGTTTATTGGTTTTGTCGGATTGTTAACGCCTGGTTTCGATGCACACTTCACGCCTAATACTGAAATTGGATGGCGTTTAAGTCAAAGGCACTGGGGCTTTGGTTATGCTCCAGAAGCAGCTCATGCTGTACTTGCATATGCTTTTAATATTTTAGAATTACCAGAGTTGGTTTCATTTACAGTTGTGAATAACAGTAATTCGAGACGTGTGATGGAGAAAATTGGTCTAAAGCATGATGAAAAAGATGATTTTAACCATCCTAATTTATCAGCTGATAGCCCGTTATCTAGACATGTGCTTTACCGGTTATCTAGAGAAGATTATCTGAGTGGCTTGTCTCTTACTTAAATACTTTGAACTCACATTTCGCAGCAACAGCGATAAGAATTTAATTTTTCGCACCCATTCAAAAAACGCACAATAAGTATAATGCCACCAAAAATTCAGACAACCTCTCTATAAGTTCAATTCCCTAAAGTGTAAACTTTGAATGAAATTGATGAGAGGAAAATATACATGTCAAAACGAGGCAAGAAATATACAGCTGACTTCAAGGCAAAAGTGGTTCTTGAGTTGTTGGAAGGTGAGCAAACATTAAACCAGATATGCTCAAAGCATGAGGTTACACCAAAGACAGTAAAAGAGTGGAAGGCTACCTTTTTGGCTAATGCAAGTTTGGCATTTAATGTTGAAAAAGCGGTATCTGGTTATAAAGCAGTGATTGAAGTGAAAGAAAAGGAAGTTAATGAGCTTCATCGTCAGCTAGGTAAACGCACAGCAGAATTGGAGTGGGCCTCAAAAAAGTTAAAGAGCTTGGGTTATAGCGAAAGAAAAGCGTTAATCGAATCCAAGCTTGATAACATGTCCGTTATAAAACAGTGCAAATTATTAGGGCTTAATCGAAGCAGCTTTTACTACGAAAGCAAGGTTGATCATAAGCCTAAATTGAAGCTGCTTAAAGAGATTGATGGTATTTATACCGAAATACCTTTTTACGGATATCGTAAGGTTCATCAGCAACTGCTTGAATCTGGCTTTGCAATTGGCGTTAATCGGGTTCGCTCCTACATGCAAGAACTGGGACTTAAAACCATTTATCCAACCAAAGCAATCAGAACTACATTTGCTAACCCTGAGCATCAAAAATATCCATATCTCTTGAGAGAGTTTGAAATTAATTGAGCCAATCAGGTTTGGAGCACCGACATCACGTACGTGCGCGTTGAGGGAGGATTTATGTATTTAGCAGCGGTTATTGACTGGCATTCCAAAGCTATTCTTTCCCACAAGCTGTCAAATACAATGGATAGCACCTTGGTTCTTGATGTGTTAAAAAAGGCTATTGATGTTCATGGAAAACCTGAGATATTTAATACCGATCAGGGTAGCCAGTATACGTCACATGCCCATACTCAGCTCTTGACCGAGCAAGGCATTAAAATTGCTATGGATGGCAAAGGTCGAGCGACCGATAATATTGCGATTGAGCGATTTTGGAGAAGCGCAAAATATGAAAATATTTATTTGAATGAATACAAATCTGTGAGAGCTCTTAAAACCGGGATTTCAACATATATTAATTTTTACAATCACCGACGTTTTCATCAAACGTTGAATTATCAGAAGCCCATGGAGGTGTACCAAAAAAGCATAACTACGCAGTATGAAATGTGCACTTAAATAGGGAATTAAATAATCGAGATGTTGTCTTGATAAGTAGTGGCACTATAC